>JAWCKF010000001.1:0-142669 GCA_038852315.1 Thermoplasmata archaeon
GCACGATGCCTATCTTGCAATACGGATAAGGATAGGCGATATCATCGAGTCCGTCAGAATTGAAATCACCGACTGCCAGTGTCCAGCCGGAAACGTAGTCCTCATAGATGATGAGATCCGCCGATGACCCGAAAGCCGGCCATCCTCCGGTGCCGTAGAATATCTCGATAGTCCCCTTCTCAGTCGATGCTGCGATGTCCTGGAGCGAATCGTTGTTGAAGTCACCTTGGGCGATATCCGTTATCGTGCCTGTACATGTGGAGTTGCAGCTCTTGAACGAGCTAGGACTACTGAAGTCCCACGAATACGTCCAGAAGTCCGTGCCGCCTGCCGCGGATACCACTATCTCGGAGACGGCATCGCCCGTGAGGTCGAGCGATACAATCTCTCCCGGCGTGTACCCGAGCAGGTGTAGGCTCTCCCCCGACGAATAACCAGAAAGCTTGTCCCCGAGCATGTAACCGAAGGCCCCTACCTCAGGGTGCGACAGGATAAGGTCAGCAACATCGTTGCCGTCGATGTCGCCTGAAGTCAGAGCTGTTGCCGCATAATACGCGTTTGTCCACGCTGTCGCGTTGCTGTTTGACAGCCATGAGTCCTCGAAATCGTATATCGCGATGCTAGATCCCGACCCGTCCGGCCTGGAGGATGCGACCGCGACTTCATTGGCGGGCTCGTCATCCAGCTGGCCGCACAGGGCAGCGAGCGGTCTGTATCCGGTCGGAAACAGATAGTTGGGGGTGGTCGGCCAGGTCGGATACGCACTCAACTGTAGATACGAACATGCGATGCTCCTGTCAGATGACAGTATGATGATATCGTCCAAGCTGTCGGAATTGATGCGTCCTGGTGCAACGTGTGAAGGCGGAAAGGCCAGTAATCTGTTGTAGGTCTCTGTGGACGGCAGCCCACCAGCTTGAAGGAAGAACCTCAGGGCTGATGGATTCTCGGTTACGATTGCCAGATCGTCGAGCATGTCGTTGTTGAATCTGCCAGCAGAGAGGTCCGTGGGGTTGCCCTGCAAGAAAAGAATGGATGATGGCGGACTACCGGGCAAGAACGGTTGACTGAAGATGTGTATGGTTGAGTCCCAGTAGTTAGCGACAGCAAGATCTACCAAATCGTCACCGTCAAAGAAACCACATGTGATTGACAATGACCCTCTTCCGGAGAAGAACAGGTAATTGGTTCCATAATCTGGACCCCACCTCACCTCAACCATGCCATTCGATGAGTCTGGAGTGAGTGTTGGGCATACAAGGGCGATATCCGGCCAAGAGTCGCCATCAAACATGCCCACGACGAATTCTGTTGCCGTCTTGTAGACTGAGACGTTCTTGAACTCGGCGAACGGTGTCGCCGGTCCCGTGTAGTTGAAGATCTTGAGGTTCTCCTGATCGAAGTCGTTGATTCTCCTCTCCAGCACCAGCACCTGGGATTGTCCGACAGAGAACGCGTCGATCACACCGACACGAACGGGCACGCTGTCGAGGGAGATGTTGGCGGAGGGAGTGCTTGGGAGCTTCCCGTCCGACTGTCTGTAGAACACTGACACGACATTCGCTCCCGCAACGCCGACAACCAGATCCGTCAGGCCATCGCCGTTGATATCCCCCAGCGCCACATCCGTAGACCCCCCGGCCAGCATCAGGGCCCTCGCGATCATCGGATACTCCCAGACGGTGGATGATGTGTCGACGGTCGACGGGAACTCAAAAGAGTTGAGCACCGGCGATGTCGTTGCCGTCGCAGAAGACGTTGGAACAGGCGAGCCCCCGCCCTGTTCCACGGCAACGAAGGAGGCGAGGAGCGAAGCGGTGACCACCAACACCAATGCGGCAGCGGCTAGCCTGCGCAAGCGCAACCCATCCAGCACTGCCCCTCATTTGCCTTACTTTTATAAGACACTTTCGGAAAAAATTGCGCGCCAGCATAGGCCAGACGCGGGAGCCGCGGTGTCCAAGGATTAAATAGCACGGTTGGGCTACCGCACATCATGGACGCCTCCATCAGACTTGGTTCCATCTTCGGTATACCCATCAGGCTCCACATAACCTTCCTCCTGATATTCCCCCTGTTTGTGTACATCTTCTCCAATCCGCCCTCCCAGACTGAGATACTGGGCATAGATTTGAGCTTCCGTGGGCTCGATGCAGATGTGTACGTCAAGTACGTCTTCGGGACCATCGCCGCAATCCTCTTCTTCGCGGCCATCCTCGCACACGAGCTTGCCCACTCATATCTCGCCCTTAGGTACGGCGTCAGGATAAGGCACATCACGCTGATGATCTTCGGCGGCGTCTCAGCAATGGAGGAGATGCCGCGCGAGCCGAGACAGGAATGGCGGATGGCCTTCGCAGGGCCCTTCACCAGCCTCGTCATAGGCGTCGTGTCGTGGTGCGCGATGATACTCATGCGGGACTTCGGTCCGTCGACGACGCTGGGGGAGGGCGTCACAACGCTGCTGGGCATCGTTGGGTTCTACAACGTGCTCCTGGCGGCTTTCAACCTCATCCCTGCATTTCCCATGGATGGGGGCAGGCTCCTGAGGTCCTTCTACGCCTCGCGTATGCCGTATCTGCAGGCGACGTCCAGAGCGGCGAGGATAGGCAGGTACTTCGCCATAGCCATGGGCCTCTATGGGCTCTTCACTCTCAACCTCTGGCTGATTATCATTGCTTTGTTCGTTTACATAGGCGCGAGCGAGGAGGAGCAGTCCACCACGGTCATGGAGGCGCTGCAGGGCCTGACGGTCAGACAGCTGATGACCGACACCGTCCAAGTCGTGCACCCGAGCATGAGCGTCGCGCAACTCCACGAGCTGATGCTCTCGACGAGGCACATGGGCTTTCCCGTGGTGGACCGTGGCCTGGTAGGCATAGTGACGCTGGGCGACACTCAGAAGGTTCCCAGGGAGTACGCGCCGTTCGCGACGGTCAGAGACATCATGACCACAAACGTGGTCACCGTGCCGCCCTCGATGGACGCTGCAAAGGCCCTGGCGATAATGTCGGAGAAGAAGATAGGAAGGCTGGTCGTGATGGACGGCCCCAACCTGGTGGGCATAGTCACTCAGAAGGACTTCCTCAGGGCCGTGAACGTGATGAGCCTCAGGATGCGCTCAGCCCAGCCTGGCTACGGTCAGGCACCGCCTCCGCTCCCTCCCCAACAGCCTCAGGCGCCTAGCCCACCAGCTGCTTCCTCTTGAAGAGCAAGAGCGCGATGAAAAGAGCCGCCGCTGCGTAGGCGAACATCGTTATCGCGGCCAATGTCGGGTCCGGGTAGAAGTTGCTGAACGTGAACCCTGCGACGGACTGCGACGTGTCGACTGGATAGGGGTCGCTGAGTATGTAGACTATGACGCCGGCAGCGAACGTGACCGAGCCCTCGATCTTGACGCCGGAGAATATGGACACGCTATCGACTATCGGAAGGATCATGATGAACATGAAGAACGTGAGGACCGTTGCGCCAGTGGACCCCTTGAGGACCGAGCTTATCAGATAAGCGATGGCCATCGCGGCCACGAGATACTCGATGGCGAAGCCGAATGACGTGCCGAAATCGTCGTCGAGACCCCCTGCGGTCGCGAAAGACAGAATGACGACGACGATGTAGAACAGACCCACAACCAGCGCTCCCGCCGTCACGCTCGCAGCGAACTTCCCGGCGAACAGGGTCTCGCGCTTGACGGGGTTCGGGAAGATGAGGTATCCTGTCCTGTTCTGGAACTCGCCGACCACCGAATCCGCACCGAAGAAGGTAGCGCATATGATCACGAGTATGTTCGCGAAATTGAGGAAGAGCGAATCGAATTCCTGGACGGGTATGGACCAGTCGTAGGTCGCCGTGATGCGCTCGCCTGTTATGTTCTCCTTGAAGAATAGCACTGCAGAGACGCCGGCCAAGGATATCTTTGGGGCACCTTCATCCCCTGAGAGCAGCCAGGTCGTTGGGCCCCTGGGATATTCCGTGCCGTTCTTGTAGACGACCAACGTGTCGAGGTGAACGCCGCTCCTGTTCAGCAGCCCTATGCTCTCGAACGGGACCGTGCCCGGCGGCAGGCCTATGGAGCCCAGGTCGACTACAGTCACTTCGGCCCGCGTGTCGGTGCCTGAGTACGGCTGGCCGAGCAGCGGGGGCAATGCATAGAGCAGCGCGAGCACGACTAGAGTGATCGCCAGAGAGGCGTACAGTCTCTTTGACCTCAGGTACCGCAGCAGCTCGTACCTCCAGACTATGGGTATCTGCCGGAAGTCGCTCGGAGGCGAGTGCGTGTGGGACTTGTGCTCGTCCATCGTCATCACCTCGACTCCTTCACGAGATCCATGTACATCAGCTCCAGCGGCAGCCCTACCGGGCTGAAGCCCGTCACCTTCACGCCCATCGCCTGAACCGCGAGAAGAAGGTCCCCGCGCTCCTCCACGCTTCCCTCGTAGGTCACGATGGCAGTGTGTGAGTTGATGGGCTCCACTGCTCTCACCTTGGGCAGGGCTCGCATCCTCTCGATGTCGGCCTGGGACATCTCGTTGGCCGATGTGATCTCTATCTTTGCTATCTTCGTGAGACGCTTCAGGTTCTCGATCGAGTCGTACACCAGAAGCTTCCCCCGGTCTATCAGCGCCGCGCTGTCGCAGACTTCCTGGACCTCGACCAGCAGATGGGAGCTCATGAAGATGGTGTAACCCTGTTTCTTGAGCTGCTTGATGATCTCCCTCACCTCGACCATACCCCTCGGGTCGAGGCCCGTTGTGGGCTCGTCGAGTATGAGTATCTCCGGCTCGTGCAGCAGCGCCTGGGCGATCGCGAGGCGCTGTTTCATGCCCTTTGAGAACTTGCCGACGCGTGTGGTACCCCATTCCTTCAGTTTGACCTCCTGGAGCACCTCCGCGCTGCGAGCCTTTATCTCCGCTGGGCCCATGCCCCGAATCCTACCAAGATACTCCAGCGTCTCAAGCGGTGTGAGGTAGGGATAGAACTCCGGCGTTTCGACGACCGCCCCCACGCTGCTCAGCGCCTGCTTGGGGTCCGTCACCACATCGACGCCTCGCAACAGCGCCCTGCCGCTCGTCGCAGTTATCAGGTTTGTCATTATCTTTATAGTCGTCGTCTTGCCGGCGCCGTTGGGTCCGAGAAAACCCACGGTCTGACCCTTCGGGACCTTCAGGGACAGGTTGTCAACGGCCTTTATGGTCCCGAAAGACTTCGACAGGTTCTGGAGTTCTATCATTGAAGGCGCCTCCTGCGAGGCTACTGGGCGATTCGGCCCGTCCTATATAAGCCGAACCCTGGAACGCCTGCAACATCCCGACTAGATGGGAGAGGATCACATGCCGAGGGCGGCGTACAGCTCCTTCGCCAGCCTTTCCGCTTCGGCCCGGTCCCTCACAGGGTGCATGAGTAGCCTGCCCCGGGGATACACGGATATCTCCGCACCCTTCCGCACGACAAGCATGACCTTCGGGTTCGAGATCACCTCGTATCCGCGCTCCCTGAGGATGAGCTCGACCTCCTCGAGGTCGAGGGAGACCTTCGACTTCGGAACCGCCTCGTACGCGTCTGGCTTACAGGGCTTCACCGCGAGGAAGTCCAAGTGAATCACTTCTGCTTCTTCTTTCCAACCAGCGAGTCCAGCAGCTTGTCCACGGACTTCTTGAAGTCAGCCAGCGTCGACTCGTTGACTATCATGTAGTCTGCGAGGGCGATCGCCTGCCCTAAACCCCATGCGAGCTCCCTCTGGTCCCTGTGGTCGAACTCCTCTCTCGTCTGAGGCTGATCTGGCCTTCCCCTCGCCCTGAGCCTCTCGAACCGAGTCTTCGCGGACGAGTGGATAGCGACCACTATCACATCGTCCCCGAACGCGGCCTTGAACGCCTTTATCTCGTCAGGCCCGCGGGTGCCATCGATGACAACAAGGTCGCCGCCGACATACGGTATTGTGCGCTTCGCCCATATGTCCATCCCGTAGCGTTTCCTCTCGTCGTTCGCCAGGGTCCCGATGCTGACATCGGACAGGTCAAGGCCGAACTCCTTCGCCTTCTCCCTGACGATGTCCCCCATCCTGACTATCTTCGCCCCCCTGGCCTCGCATATCTTTAGGAACTCTTCCTTGCCCGACCCGGGCATGCCCGTGGTGACGAGTACCTTCACATAGCCACCAGGAATTCGAAGCACGAACGGCTAGAAATAACCTTTGTGCTGTCCGTGCGTGTTTCGGCACAGACGCCCTCATTTGGCTCCCGCTGAGCGCGCGAACTCCGCCACCGCCCCGAAATCGAACCCCGCTACGGACCAATACCTAGGACACACGCCCAGGTCCAAGCATGCCCTGTAATCCTCGATCCTGGCAAAGGAAGACTCGAAGTTGAGTGCGCGCGCGTTCGGCAGCGAGGCAGGGTCTTTCAGAGAGGAGACGAGAAGATCGAGGGACGGTCTATCAGAGGAACGAGAAGCGCTCTCCAGCACACTGACCGGTTCGGCGCCCGCCCTCGCACATGCAATCAGGAAGAGAGTGGCCGAGCGGGCGTCCAGCCCAAGCGAGATGCACCTTGCCATGGCCGGCACATCGTAGTGCAGGTACCCGGGCTCCCTCGACGCGAGCCTCAACTCCCCGGGCTCCTCGTACACCTTGAGGAAGGATCTACAGGGACGAGGGCAGCCATAACACGCGACATGCCTGTGGACGAGCGACCTGAAATCGGACCTAGTCGCAAGCTCAGAATAGGACGCAAGGCCTTCGCTCGGCCCGAGTCTCTTCATATGCTCGCTCATGAGCAGGACGGAATCCTCGAAGTGTTTGTCCGGCTCGTCGAGCTCGACATCGCCCATCCCCCGGAAGGCGACGGCTGCCAGGTTGCGCTTTCCGAATTCGCTCCCCATGCCCACCTTGTCTTCTCCGCCCCAATAATCGATTACTGCCTGAGAGGCCTCACTCCGCGCGTCGCCCCATGGACCTGTCGTGACGACCTGTATCTTCGCATCCCCCTGCTCGGACCTGATTGAGTCGGTGCGCCTCCACGCGTCACCGCCGGCGACGGCGTCGGACTCGACCAACTCCATCATCCCGTCCCGCACCCAGAGATATCCCCTGCGCTCAGACCTGCCCTTCACAACGATGAAATCGAACCCCGAGAGCTTCAGCTCCACGCCTGCGAACCCGAGCATCGGCATGAGTTTGGCTCCAGCAAGGACGAAGCCGGCGCAGGATGCGGGCACGAAGCTGGCGGTCAGTACGCCCGTTCCCAGCACGAGCGAATCCTGCCCATGTCTGGATGTGAGAGACTGGGCGAGGGCGAGCGAGCGGAGGACGTCACCGTCAGGCAGAGGCTCTTCGCTCACCTCCAAGGATCCAAGGTCGATCACGCCCACTCTCCCGTTCCTGAGGTACACTTGTGTCAAGCCTCCACCGATATGCATCCTGTGGGGCAGATCTTGGCGCATCTCGGCTCGCCGTCACACAGGTCGCACGGCTCCCTTAACATGATGGGTTTCGCGCCCGGTCCGGCGGAGGATGTCTGTTGTTGTCCCTCCCCTTCTGGCCGAGCTATGACGAGCCCGTCGGATCTCGTCTTCAAGACCAGGCCGAAGTAGTTGGCCTTGTCGTCCATGTGCAGTATGATGCTCGATGTCATCGGTGTGAGCACTGAATCCCTGTGAAGGCTGCACGCTGTTTCGCAGAGGCCGCACGCGATGCACTTCAAGGGTTCTATCCTGAGCTTCAGGGGACCACCGCGGGACCACGGGCTCTCAGCGGATGTTCTCCGCGATGTCGGTCGTTATCCTGTCGCAGTACACGCACCTCAGGGCGAGAGGCTTCTTCGACTCGACCACAAACTCTGTCTCAACTGGCTCGTTCTGGTTGGTTATGCACCCCGGGTTCGAGCACCTCATGATACCTTTTATGACGTTTGGCACCTCGACCACGAACTTCTCAGCCACATTGTAGTCCCTGATGATGTTGATGGTCGCATTAGGAGATATCAGTGCGATCCTATCCAGGTCCTTGGGATCCAGCTCGCGGTCTTCGATCTTGACGATGTCCTTCCACCCTGCCTTCTTGCTGGGAACGTGCATGAGGACGCTGACGGTCGAGGTCACGTCGTCCTTCACACCTATGATCTTGAGCACCTTGAGCGCCATCCCAACGGTGATGTGGTCTATGACCGTGCCGTTCCTGATTGGCGTGACCTTGAACTCCTTCATTTCAATCCCCCCAGCACCAGGCCCAGCAGCGCCATTCTGACGGGCACGCCGTTGAACGCCTGCTCGAAGTACTTGGCATGCGGTGTGGTGTCGACCGCGGGATCGATCTCCCCCACCCTCGGCAGCGGGTGCATTATGATGAGGTCCCGCTTGACGTCCTTCAGCATGGCCAGATCTATGCGGTAGGACCCAGCCACCTTCTGGTACTCCGCAGGGTCGGGGAACCGCTCTTTCTGGATTCTGGTAACATAGAGCACGTCGGCGTCCTTGATCGCCTCCGCGAGGTCGCTGCTCTGTCTCGGCTTGTGACCCATGGCCTCTATCGCCTTAAGGTGCTCCTTCGGTATCTGCAGCGAGGGCGGGGCGACAAACGTCAGCTCGGCACCGAACATGGCAAGCGCCTCCGAGAGCGAGTGGACGGTCCTGCCGTACTTTAGGTCGCCCACCAGCACGACCTTGTTACCCTCAATCTCCTTCTTCTCCTTCTTTATGGTGAACAGGTCCAGCAAGGTCTGGGTCGGGTGCTGGCCCGCGCCGTCCCCAGCGTTGATCACAGGCTTGGCAGCGAAGTGCGCTGCCAGCCTCGCAGCGCCCTCCTGAGGGTGCCTAAGGACTATGACATCGCAGTACGCGTCGACCATCCTGACCGTGTCAGCGAGCGTTTCTCCCTTGGCCACCGAGGCCCCTGTCGGCTGGTCGAATCCCAGGACCCTTCCACCCAGCCTCGTCATGGCCGCATCGAAGGAGAGCCTCGTACGTGTGGAGGGCTCATAGAACAGGGAGCCGAGCACGTGGCCCTCGAGGAGTATGCTTCTCTCCTCCCCCCTTGCTATCGGCACCATCTTCTCGGCGAGCTTCAGCACATGCTCGATCTGTTCCCTGGAAAAATCACGGATGGAGACGACGTCCATCCCCCTAAATGTCGTCGACATCAGGCACTTAATCCGCTGGCGACATTTAAGCTTTTCAATTCCCCGTGAGGCGTGGCTATACACAAATCCGCGCGCAGCGGGATCAGGCAAGGTCGAAATCGTCGATCGCCTTGTTCATGTTCTCGAACCAGTCGTCTGCGCACCTGTGTAGCCTCTGCTTGAGCTGGGCCGGGGAGACGGCCGTGTAGATGTGATAGTAGCCGCCGCGTTCAATCGACTTGGTCTCCCTGAACGCGAGGCCGGAAGAGACAAGCTTCTGCAACCCGCGATAGACCGTGCTCCTGTCCTTCTTCATGGCCGGCGCGAGGTCGTCGGCCCTCAACGGTCCCTGCTTCACGAGCTTCCTGTAGAGAGCGAGCTCGAAGTCCGAGAGCCTGTATATGCACTTCACTATGTCTCTGCAGGTCGCCTCGCCCGCCAAGATCTTCTGCGGCTCGACCATGTTGCGCGGTATTGCGCGGTTCGTACTTAACCGTTTCCACGGAACTGTGCTATTCCTGCGCTGGTGCAGCCGAACGTGAAAACTTTTATCTAGGCGCGCGGGAATCGCCTATGCGCGGTTATGTCAATACCGCAGAAGGCGTAGAACTTGGACAAGGACGCAACTCTCGACGCTAGAGGACTGATGTGTCCGATGCCGATCGTGCAGCTGGCCAAGAAGGTCAAGGAACTCAAGTCCGGCCAGGTGCTGGAGCTGGTGGCGGACGACATCGGGGCCAAGGAGGACGTACCCGCATGGTGTGCCAGAACGGGCCATCAGCTGGTGGGCGTGGAAGAGGAAGGTAAGCTCCTGAAGTTCTACATCAGGGTGTAGGAGCGAGAAAGAGGTTGTTGAATATGGCTGACAGTCTATGCATCGTTGTGAGCGAGGGCACGTTTGACAAGGCGTTCATGCCGCTGATACTGGGCACTACCGCGGCGGCATCGGGCACAGAGGTGCACGTTTTCTACACGTTCTTCGGCACGGGCCTGCTGAAGAAAGTTGCGAAGCCGAAGCTCCCTGGGATCTACAGACTCTTCACGGGAATGTTCCTGAAGAGGATGAAGAAGGTCGGCATACCCGGCCACGACGAGATGATGAAGCAGGCGATGGACATGGGTGTCAACTTCTATGCCTGCAGTACGACGATGGACCTGATGGGGATAAAGCAGAGCGACCTCAAGCCCGGCGTGAAGGTGCTGGGTGCGGCGGCCTTCCTCAAGATGGCGGCCGAGGCGAAGACCACGCTTTTCATCGGGTAGGCCTGATACCTTGCCTAAAATCGCGTTCGTGCTGCTGAAGTCACCTCAGGAGTTAGACCCAACGCATTCCGTGAGGCGTTTCGCGGACAAACAGGATTCGAGCTTGATACTCTTCGAGGACGGTGTGTACCACGCAGTGGTACAGCCTGCGGCTGACAGGCTGGCGAAGATAGCCGACGAAGTACTAGTCGCATCAGACGACCTCGAGGCGAGGGGCTTCGCCCCGTCAGACCTCAAGATAGGCAAACCTGTCGGCTACTCGGACATCGTGGACTGCATCATGGAGCGCACCGAGCGCACGATAACCCTGTGAGGTGGTAAGATGGCGAAGACGCTTACAATCCTGTGGCGATCGGGATCGATGATGGCGATGGACGCCAACGTGGCAGTGAAGCTTGCTGAGGCAGCCCTCGAGAAGGGCTACCAGGTGAACATGTTCGGCTACGGCGAGGGTGTGACGGCCGTGAAGAAGGGCCAGAAGCCGAAGCGTTTCCCCAACGTCGGCGAGGAACTCGAACACGTCGCAAAGGAGGGCGCGGTCCAGGCGGTTTGTGAGACTTGCTATGCGGCCAGAGGGTTCGAGCGGGGCGAGGAGATCCCGACTGCGAAGGTCGGGAGCCTGACGAACGACCTTGCGGCGTTCGTGTCCAAGTCCGACAGGCTAGTGACCATCGCGAGGTGATGATACATGGCGAACTCGATTCTCGTAGTGGTCACGAAACCTCCGTATGGCGTCGAGGATGCCTTCGCCGGCCTTCGGCTGGGGCTCGCGATGGCTGTGAACGGCATCAGGACTTCTGTTCTCATGACGGATGACGGCGTCTTCAACGCTGTCGGATCGCAGAGGCCCGAGGCCGTGAAGATGCCCTCGAACATCGATGCCACCAGGGACCTGTACGATTTCGACGTTCCGGTCTATGTGGTCAAAGAAGACCTTGCGGCCAGGGGCATACCCGAGTCGAGGCTGTTCGAAGGGCTCAAGCCCCTTCCTGCCTCCGACATACGGAAGCTGGTGGCGGACCACGACGTCGTCACTACTTTCTGATGAGATAGGCCGCTTCGGTCTAAACACACAATCCACTTCTTTTATATCCCCTTGGCCAATCACTCCGCGTGAAGTTCGAGATCCTAGAGAGAGACGGGCTGGCCAGGAGAGGAAGGCTGGAGATTGACGGCGCCTCGTTCGAGACGCCCGTGATGGCGTTCGTGGATACCGAACGTCACCCCGCCCCTAGAAAGGCCCTCAGGATCCGCACTGAGGACCGGGCCTCGAAAGGTGACATCAAGGTCGCCCGGTCGGAGTTCGTCAACCTTGATGGACACAGGATGGCAGAAGGCATGCTCTATCCAGGATGGCGCGGCTCACCCTTCGCTGACGATGTCCCCTCAGGAGATATCACAGTCCTGCCGAAGACGGCTGCCATGCTCCTCGATTCGAAACTGTTCTCGGAGCAACTCGCAGAACTCAAGAGCGGCCCTGGCCTCCTCAAGCCGCTGTACTGTCCGGTCATGGGCCTGCCACACAGACTCGCCTTCCTAGCATACTGCGGCTTTGACATATTCGAATCGACACCGCTGATCATGGCTGCGATGAACGGCTCCTACCTGACTCCCAGTGGCATCCTCGCCTACGATCGCCTCAGCGACCTGCCATGTCCGTGTCCTGCATGCACGTCTGGCAGGCGCGGCACGCCCGAGCTGCTGGAGCACAACTACGCCGTCGCGGAAAGCGAGCTGCGACTGGTTCGGCACCTGATCGCGGAGGGGCGGCTGAGGGAGCTAGTGGAGGCGCGGGTGCGCTCAGAGCCATGGCTTGTCCAGAACCTCCGGCTTCTGGACATCGAGCACCACGACCTGCAGGAGATGCATGCTCCCGTGAAGGGTGCGCCTTTTCACGCTGGATCGAAAGAGTCGCTGCAGAGGCCTGACGTGGTCAGATGGAGGAGGAGACTCCAGCACAGGTACAGGCGGCCCACGTCAGCGACCGTGCTGCTGCTCATCCCCTGCTCAGCCAAGAAGCCATATTCGGTCTCGCAGTCGCACGTGCGCTTCAGACAGGTGCTCAGGGATTCAGGAAGGATCGGCGTTGTCCACGAAGTGATAGTGACATCCCCGCTCGGTCTGGTGCCCAGGGAGCTTGAGATGTTCTACCCGGCCAAGGACTACGACATACCCGTCACGGGCCACTGGGACAGGGACGAGAGGAGCATCGTCGAGGAGATGGTGACTTGGCTCGTCGAGAGCCAGAGATATGAGCTAGTGATCTCCCATCTGGGCGACGAGCGAGAGGCGGTGAACTCCGTCCTAAGAGACTTCGTTGACACTTCCGATGGTTCGCCCGGATCGAGGCAGAGCCTGGACCGACTGAGAGAAGCCCTCATTACACAGATACCGGAGCCGAGGGGATCTGGAAAGAGGTTGGAGGATGACCTCAAGTCTATCTGCCGCTTCCAGTTCGGAGAGGCGGGCGAGCGTCTGTGCGAAGGGGTGCGTGCATGTGGACGATGGCCCAACGTCAGACTCATCAGTGACCATGAGCAGATCGGGATGCTGACCGGCGAAAGGGGGATGGTCTCCCTCACCCTGGCCGGCGCCAAGAGGCTCGCGCCGACGGGCGCCTACTGTGTCGAGATCGAAGACTTCGAGCCGAAGGGCAACCTATTCGCAGTAGGAGTGGAGGGATGCAGCCCTGAGGTCAGGATAGGCGACGATGTGGCAGTAGTCCACAAGGGCGATGTGCGCGCCGTCGGGGTCGCACGCATGTGTGCTGCTGAGATGGTGGTGGCGGAGAGGGGTGAGGCGGTCCACATCAGGCACGTTCGCTGAGCCCTTACACCTGCTGATCCAGACTACTTTCGCGGACCCCCTGGTGCAATGTTATTGACCCCCATTTCCTGTAGAGGTTACTGCTAGGATGTGACGGAAAATGGTTGATGCGGATCACTACAGCTGGGAAGAGGTGTACGACCTGCTCGGGTGCGACCCAGAACTCGAGCCTGCTGCTGACTATTGACGCCATCCCGGATAGGTGGGAACGGTGCTCCGTCCTGCCTATCAACCCCTTTTTCTTTGAGTTCACTCCTTTCGAAGGACCGAGAATGCGTTGAACATCGTTGTTGAGCTTGGCGAGAGAACCTCCAGAGAGGCAGATTGCAGTTAGCTCGATGCCTCAGGAGACAATTCTTGGCTTATCCTGCTTCTTCCTCATCCCTCGCAATCGAGACAAGACCGACAGTGATTCGGCTTCGCATTCCGATTGCATGCGCTTCCACTCGGATGTCAGACCTCGAAACTTTTATAACGAGCGCGGGATATTTGCCCCATCGGAACAGAAGGGATGGGGGTCCTGTTGCTGCCAGTCACGCCTATCGTGGCCAGAAGGGAAAGCCCCGCCGATGGGCCTAAGAAGAAAAGAGAGGACGAGCCGGCGAATAGTCCAGTTCTGCCCCAAGACTCCTCCGGAGGACACATGAGGCAGGGCCATAGCGGCGAGCAGAGGCCACTCCCCCGAGTGTTCGTCGTCGACGACGAGGAATTCATCAGGGAACTCTACAAAGACGTCTTCGAGTCGAACGGCATGACGGTGTTTTCAGCTCAAAGCGGAGAGGAGGCTGTCAGGCTGTTCAAGTCGATGAAGTACAAACCTGACATCATCATAATGGACCACAGGATGCCCGGCAAGGACGGGATAGAGACCACGAAGGAGATCCTCAAGATCGACCCGACCGTTCCAGTCGTGTTCTCGAGCGCCGACGAGACAGTTAGAGAGGACGCCCTCGCTGCCGGAGCTGTCTCGTTCTGGTCGAAGCCATTCCCGATGTCCATGCTCGTGTCGGCGATGAAGGAGATATGCGAGCAGAAGAGGAAGCACTCCCCGCACCACTTTCACTGAACCTTGTATCGCAGGAGAGCAGCGATGCCACCCAACGACTCGAGCCTCCTGCCCGCCTCGTGCATGGAGCTTATGATGTGGAACTCACCCTTCGCGGACTCCACCGACCTGATTAGTGCGTCCGCCTCGGCCGACCTGAGCTTCGTGTCGAGTATCAGCAGGACGCTGATAGCTCCCGCGTCCGCCGCCGCCTTGACTTGGGCTTCGCCGTAGGCGAAAAGACCGTCCCTGCCTATCTCTGCAAACAGCTGCTCCAAGAGCCGCGTCTCCCTCGCAACCTGTGTCTCCTCGAGCACCTTCCCTCCGATGCCCTTCTTCATCAGCTCGCTTATGCCCGCCATGCCCGCCTGGCCCGTCGAGATCACAGACATGTTGCTGGCGGCCATCGGCAGCTTATCCCTAATCGCCTTAGCCAGGGCCTCCTTCGTGAATCCCGGCCCGAGTATTATCAGCGGTTCGCCACTGAGCACGGTCCGGAGCTTCGAAACGATTTCGGCAAGATACTCCTCTTCGTTAGACTTCGCATCGTACATCTTGCCTGTGGGATTCCTCGTTATCGTGGCAATCTCTTTCAAACCGTACTCCCGGACAGCTGCAATCACCGCCTCCGTATCCTCTATGGCAACGAACACGATTTTCGGTCGCTCGGACGCGGCTACGGCCCTCTTTATCCTCTCGAAGTGATGAGGCTTCCACTCCGGCTTTATCACGGTGATGTCGTCCCCGGGAGCGAGCATGAGCGTATGATGTTGCCCAACATCCTGCGGCCCAGCCTCGATGCGGCCGAGTATTCTCAGTATACCGTCGGTTTCGTGATACTCAACCTTCTCGGCCCTTATCCCGAGCCTCATCCGCACCTTCTCCGCCCTCTCTGGCCGAAGCTTGTCCGCCCGCTCCTCCTTGCGCCTGTATGTGTGTGCGAACACCAGGTCGCCCTCGTCTACAAGATGCTGGAGGTGCCAGAGATCGTCCGACGTCTCCGGAAGCAGCTTGATTTCGTTGTTCCGGGCGTCCTGGTGGAGTACCTTCATCCTATCTTCCAACCAGTCCGCGCCTATGCAGTTGGCTCGACATTAACCCATCGCATCTTGGCATGGCCTTCCGAGAAAGTTTATAAGCTCACCGGGTAATCCTCACCTGCCTAGCCAGAAGGGGAGATGTACCCGCATGGTCGAGTACCTGGAACTCGAACAGATCCTTGATGAGGTCCGCTCCATACCCTCGGTCTACGAGGTGACCGTGGTTTCGAGGAGTGGGATGCACATCGCGGGAGACGCTCCGAAGGGCGTTCACCTCGAGACCTATGTCGCGATGTCAGCTATCCTGCTCGGGGCTGCTGAGACGGCCACGGCCGAGCTCAAGGAGAAGCTCCAGTACGTGATCGTTGAGCTCACGAGGAGCAAGATGCTGCTCATGAGCGCGGGCACGCGAGCCCTCATAGTCGTCACGGCCTCCAAGGACATCGCCACCAACGATCTTGTCACCAAGCTGAGGGATTTTGCCGACAAGGTCGCACGAAAGATCTGATGGGCATCACAGCCTCCTGAAGCTGCCTCTCACCCACTCGACCAGCGTCTCGACGGAGTACACCACGCCCTCCTTCCTCGTCCTGCTCCTCCCTCCGGCGCGGAGGACGCCGGTTCTCATCGTCTCCAGGAGTTCGTCCTCCGAGCTCACGCTCGGTGATTCGACATAGCACTTACCTATCTCGTGGAGCTCGTGCGCGTCGCTGCCCGCTGTCACAGGCAGGTGCATCTCCTCGGCCACGCGCCTGGCCTTCGCATTGCTCCTCCTCGAGCTTCCGCCGTTCAACACCTCAACCGCATCGAAGCGGTTCAACCTTGTCGCATGAAGGCCGATCCCCGACGGGAATCTGACTGGATGCGCTGCCACCGCCAAGCCGCCCGCGGCGTGTATGCTTTCGATGGTCTCGGTGATGGGGAGCCCTCTCGGCAAGACCTCGTCGACCCCGTAGGCGAGCACGTGCCCCTCCGCCGTTGAGACCTCGACTGCTCGGACGGCTAGAAGGCCGTGTTCGTCAGCGAGCGAAGCCGCCGTCAATGAGCCCTCGATGGCGTTATGGTCAGTCACTGCGAACCCGTCGAGGCCGATGGCTTTGCACCTGAGGACTACATCGCGCGGGGAGGGCTTCGCATCCCTCGAGTGAGACGAGTGTATGTGCAGGTCGAGCCTCATCTGATCTTCGCACCGACCGGGATGTCTCTGTCCAGAACGACTTTGACCTTGTCTGTGCTGTGCAGGACTACGGCCTTCTCCCCGGCGACGAAGGCGGCGTACTTCCTGCCAGGGTCTAGCCCCTCAGTTGAGCACTTGACCCTCCTCGATGACAGGTCCAGCATAGAGGGGTCCCCCTCGACGGGTTTCCCGACCCTGATGTCGAGCTTCTGGAACTCCTTGAACGTGACGACACCCGTCCCGGGCTCCATCCCGCTGGATATCTGCGTGCCCGCAGGGAGGTCCTTCTCTGGCGTAAGGAGCGCCAGCTGCTTTCCCTCCTCTGCTGCCAGGAGCATGCCCTCGGATTTGACACCCCTGATCACCGCGGGCTCCAGGTTCGTGACTACTATCAGCGTCTTCTTCCTGAGCTCGTCGGGTGTGTAGAAGTCCTTGAGCCCGCTGACCATCGTGATCTCCCTGCCGATGTCGACCTTCATGAGGTAGAGCTTGTCTGCGTTGGGATGCTGCTGGACATCGAGGACCTTCCCGACCTTCAGGTTGAGGGCGGCGTACCTCTCGAACTCTCCTCCTCCCCTGACGTCGATCTTGGCGAAGTGCGGAGCAGGCTTGTCGAGCTTTGCACCCGCCCTCAGCGGGACCTCGAGCGCCTTCCAGCCTAGCTGCTCGACGGTGCCGTCCATCTTGAGCTGCTTCCATATGCTCTCGGATGAGAACGGCATGAACGGGAACGCGAGAACGGCCAGGGCCTTCACGAGGGTGAGGCTCACGTTCAGGACAGTCCCACACCTCACCTTGTCCGTGCCGACCAGAGACCACGGAGCGACGGCGTCGAAGTACTGGTTGCCAGCCTGCGCCAGGTCCATGACCGCCTTAAGACCCTTCCTGAACTCGCATGCCGACAGCGCGCTCCTGACCTCCTCCGCTGCGGCACTTATCCTGTCGAGAGCTGCGCGGTCGCGGCCGTCCAAATCACCCGCGGAGGGTATCTCGCCGAAGTTCTTGTAAGTGAAAGACAGGGCCCTGTGGATGAAGTTGCCATAAGTCGCCACGAGCTCGTTGTTGACCCTCTGGGCGAAATCATCCCATGAGAACTCGCTGTCCTTGAGCTCGGGCATGTTCGCGGTCAGGTAATACCTGATCACGTCGGGCTTGAACCTGGTCAGCATCTCGGGGATGTCTATGCTCACGCCCATGCTCTTCGAGAATTTCTGGCCCTCGATGACCATGTACTGGTTCGCGGGCACGTCGTACGGGAGGTTCAGCCCCCCATAGCCGAGCAGTATCGCAGGCCAGATTATGGTGTGGAAAACGATGTTGTCCTTGCCGAGGAAGTAGTAGCTCCTGCACTCGGGGTCCTTCCAGTACTTCTCCCACAGGTCCGGCTTGCCCTCAAGCATGGCCCACTCCTTGGTAGCCGACAAGTAGCCTATGACGGCCTCGAACCACACGTATATCCGCTTGTTCTCGAATCCCGGCACAGGCACAGGCACGCCCCAGGTGATGTCCCTCGTTATTGGCCTGTCCTTGAGACCTCCCTTGAGCACGTTGATTGTGAACGCCCTGACGTGCGGGCGCCAGTGCGTCTGTGCCTCGACGTACTTCATGAGATCCTGCTCGAACCTGGACAGCTTGATGAAGAAGTGCTCTGTATCCTTCAGCCTCGGCGTCCCACCGCAGATCTGGCACTTCGCATCGATCAGCTCGGGTGCGTTCAGGTCGTTCCCGCATGAATCGCACTGGTCTCCCCTCGCGCGGTCATAGCCGCAGTGCGGGCATCTCCCCTCGACATACCTGTCCGGGAGGAAGCGTCCGCAGTTCTCACAATAGAACTGCGGTGTTGTCTTCCGCTCAAGGTGACCCTTTTCCAGGAGCGTCATGAAGACATCCTGTGTCACGAGTTCGTGGTTGCGAGTGTGCGTGCTCGTGTAGAGGTCGTACTGGAAACCCATATCCGCAATCGCCTTAGTGTGCATCTCGTGGTACTTGTGCGCGATGGTCTCAGGAGAGACCTTGGCCTTGTCCGCACTGACCGTGATGGGGGCACCATGCATGTCGGAGCCAGAGACCATCACGACCTCGTTCCCGATCATCCTGTTGAACCTGGCGAATATGTCGGCAGGCAGTATAGAGCCCGTCACATGGCCTACATGGAGAGGACCGTTCGCGTAGGGCCATGCGACGCACACCAGTACGCGAGCCATATGAACCAGCCGCCCTTGATAGGGGGAGTCTGACTTAAACTTAGCGTGGTCAGGAGACGGCGGCCGCTCTGCCAGTATACAAAACCAATATCAACGACCAGGGAGATTATCGCACCATGGTCTCCCTAAGCCTCAAGGGCATAAGGGAGCAGGTCGAGCCCTTCCAGTCCGAGCTCAACGAGGAGTACTACCTGAATTGGGCGGGGCTGAAGGAGGAGATGCAAGCCGCGGTCGTTTTCGAGCGATATGCTCATCTTTTCTCCAGGGAAGCAGTGGATGTGCTCCAGGCCGCGTTCGAGAGCAGCCACGGAACGGACGACCAGAGGTCCGCAGGCTATCTGAGGGCGTTCTGCGCCCTCGGACATGTCGAACACTCGGTGAGGGCTCTCAGTGACAAGGTCGCGACCTTCACGGCACAATCCAGAATCGAGTTTGATGGCGAGGCCATACCGTACAGGTCGGTCCCGGTGCTTATCAGGAATGAGCCGCGGAGGGAACGCAGGAAGAGGCTGTTCGAGGCTGAGCTAATCGAGCTGGACAAGCTCAACACAATCCTCTACGAGCGACTGGAGAGGATGCACGATGTCGCCACTGCTCTGGGCTTCAGGAGCTACAAGGACATGTGCTCGAAACTGAAGGGCATCGACTATGCGGCCCTCGAGGAGAGCATGGAGGAGATGCTCAGGAGGACCGAACGGACATATGTGGATGGGATGGAAGAGCTTCTGAGATCGACTGTGGGTGTTTCACTCCCCGAGGCGTTCGTCTACGACATAGGCTACGCATTCCGGGGGCAGAGGTACGACGATGTGTTCAGCAAGGAAGGGTTGAGCGGGGCTTTCTTCAACACACTCCGGGGAATGGGCATAGACCCGGACCGCTATCGTAACATCAAAATAGATTCGGACGACAGGCCAGGTAAGAGCCCCAGAGCGTTCTGCGCGCCAGTGAAGGTGCCCGATGACATAAGGCTGGTCATTCGGCCCTCAGGGGGCTTCGACGACTACGCGGCCCTGTTCCACGAGGGCGGGCACTCTTGGCACTTCGGCAGCACCAGGCCGGACCTCGAACCCGAGTACAGATACCTTGGAGACAACTCCGTGTCAGAGGCTTTTGCGTTCCTCTTCGATCACCTCGTATCTGATGCGAACTGGCTGCGGCTTCGTCTCGGCATGAACGATCCGTCTGAGTTCGTCAGGTTCAGCGCTCTCAGGAGGCTCTTCTTCCTGAGAAGGTACGCAGCCAAGCTGGTGTACGAGCTGAAACTCCATGCAGGGACGCTCTCGCCCGAGTTCAAGGAAGTGTACCGGACCTGCCTCCAGAGGTGCCTCAGGTTCAGGCACTCCGAGAAGCGCTACCTCGAGGACGTCGACGACGCGTTCTACTGTGCGGAGTATCTGCGCGCGTGGATGCTGGACGCGCAGCTGCGGAGCGCACTCGAGGAGGAGTTCGGAGAACAGTGGTTCGCCGATCCGAAGGCCGGCGGGTACCTCCGGGAGCTGTGGTCATACGGTCAGAAGTACACCGCCGACGAGCTGGTCAAGACAATAGGTTACGCAGGGCTCGATATCGACCCGCTCGTGCGCGAGCTCGAGAGGCTCGCGTCCCCGTGATGGCTGATACCTTTTTAACCGTCCCAGGCATTTGCCAGGCCGATGCGAATAGCGGTCCTGATGAAGGACAGGTGCCAGCCGAAGAAGTGCAGCCTCGAGTGCATCAGCTATTGCCCGCCCGTGAGGACAGGGACCGAGACGATAGTGATGGGCGAGCACGGCAAGCCGACCATCTCGGAAGAGCTATGCGTCGGATGTGGCATCTGCGTGCACAAGTGTCCCTTCGACGCGATAAGAATAATAGGGCTACCGCAAGAGCTCGAGGGCGAGCTCGTCCACCAGTACGGCAAGAACGGCTTTCGGCTGTACAGGCTGCCAGTGCCCAAGAAAGGGCAGGTGGTCGGACTCCTCGGGCCGAACGGGATAGGCAAGACAACTGCGATGTCCATCTTATCTGGCCAGATAGTGCCCAATCTGGGAGACTACGAGCACGCGGGCGACTGGTCAAAGGTCATAGAAAGGTACTCGGGGACCGAACTGAGGGACTACCTGAAGCCGCTTGCCGACGGCACGCTGAGGACCGTGATGAAACCACAGTATGTGGACAAGCTGCCTGCGGTCCACAAGGGCGTCGTCAAGGACCTTCTGGCGAAGGTCGATGACAGAGGCGAACTCGACCTCGTCGCCCACAGGCTCGGCATAGAGAACTCGCTACCACGAGACGTCGCGAAGCTCTCTGGCGGTGAGCTGCAGCGCGTGGCCTTAGCCGCCACGTTGCTCCGGGAGGCGGACGTATACTTCTTTGATGAGCCGTCGTCGTATCTCGACATCTACCAGAGGCTTGAGGTCGCCAAGGTCATACAGGAGCTGAGCAGCAGGAAGCAGGTCATGGTGATAGAGCACGACCTGGCAGTGATGGACTTCCTCGCCGACCTGGTTCACATAATGTACGGCGAGGAGGGCGCGTACGGCGTGATGGCTCAACCTCGCGCGGTGAGGACGGCCATCAATGTCTATCTCGGCGGTTACCTGCGCGAGGAGAACATCAGGTTCAGGGACACGGAGATCAAGTTCGAGAGGCGCCCTCCTAGAAGCGACTGGCGCTCGGAAACGCTCATTCGGTTTCCTGCGCTGACGAAGAGGTTCAAGTCGTTCTCGCTGCACGTGTCCGCAGGCGCCATCAAGAAGGGCGAGGTGGTCGGAGCTGTCGGTCCCAACGCCACGGGCAAGACCACGTTCGTCAGGATGTTGGCAGGGGAGATAGAACCCTCTACGGGCGAGGTCCTCCGCGAAGCGTCGATCAGTTACAAGCCCCAGTACATAAACCCCGAGTTCGAGGGCACCGTCCGGGAGATGCTGGCTCAGAAGGTTGGGAGAGAGTTCGAGTCGGGATTCTTCACCGCCGAGATCGAGCGGCCGCTCGGCATCAAGTTCTTGATGGAAAAGGAGGTTCGGACACTATCGGGCGGAGAGCTTCAGCGCGTGGCCATAGCCGAGTGCCTAGCCAGGCAGGCGGACATATACCTCATAGACGAGCCGTCGGCCTACCTCGACTCCTCGCAGAGGATGGTGGCGGCGAAGACCATACGGCGGGCGATCGAGAAGATCGGCAGGTCGGCCGTCGTAGTGGACCACGACGTGTATATGATAGACCTGATCTCCGACTCGCTCATGGTGTTCTCCGGCGTGCCCGCGGTGAAAGGAATCGCAGAGGGACCCATGGAGATGCGCGAAGGCATGAACAGGTTCCTGAGAGATGTGCAGATCACGTTCAGGCGGGACCAAGATACTGGCCGGCCGAGGATAAACAAGAAGGACTCACGGCTCGACCGGGAGCAGAAGGCCAGGGGCGAGTACTACTACTGCTGATCTTTCCCTTCTTCCCGCTCCTCCCTGCCGTCGTTCCTCAGCCTCAGGACGTAGTACGCGACAACGAGTATCACCGCAACCACGACGAGCACGTCAAGGCCGTGGAAGACACCGACGATCCTCTCCCAGTTAGGCCCGAGCCAGTAACCGACGTATGCGAGCATGAGCGTCCATGGGACCGAGCCGACGAAGCTGTAGAACACGAACTTCTTGAAGTCCATCTTTGCTATACCTGCTGGCAGCGATATCACGGTCCGTATGACCGGAAGGAGGCGTGCGATGAAGGTGGCCTTGTCGCCGTACTTCTCGAACCACTTCTCCGCGGTCAGCAGATGCTTCTCCCTTATCAGGAAGTACTTGCCGTACCTGAGGATGAGCGGCCTCCCAGCATGGTATCCGACAGCATAAGCGGCAATTGATCCGACAGTGCACCCGAGCGAGCCGAAGAAGACCACGCCCCAGAAGGTCATGCTGGTATCCCCTCTGTACACGAGGTAGCCCGCGAAGGGCATGACGATCTCGCTCGGCACGGGCATGCACGCGCTCTCCAGGGCCATCAGGAACAGGATGCCGCCGTACCCGAACGCGGATATCCAGTCAAGGATGAGATTGGTCCCCCACTCGACTATGCCCATTGTGAGGCAGTATGGGAGATGCGGTTAAAAGCCTTCGGCCAAAGGCACCGCATACCAGAAGAGTACATGTACTCTGCTGGCTCTTCGTCCGCCAGATGCGCCCATCGAATCTGCTCCAGAGCTACTCCGCGATGATGGCTGCGGGGCTCGTGCTCGGCCTCCTCTCCGGTGGGCTTCCGTTCTATACGAGGGAGGTCTCGATGCTCTCTCTCGCGCTCCTTATGACGCTCTCGCTGTCGAACGTGAGCTTGCGCGAGGCCAAGGGATCGGACCACATATGGCATGCGGCCAAAGCACTCGTGGTCAATTATGTGCTGCTCACATCCGTGATACTTCTGATTGCACTCCTTTTCTCGGGAGAACTGAGGACCGGCTGGGTACTGATGGCTGCGGCGCCTTCCGCGGTGTCGGTTGTACCCTTCTCTGCAGTGCTGGGCGGGAAGGTGACGAAGGCGCTGTTCTCGACTGCGGCGAACTACGCTGCGGCCCTCGTTCTCATGCCGGCAATCACGCTTTCCTCGATAGGCTCGGCCGTCTCCGCCGAGGGGCTTGTTTACTCCCTCATCCTGCTCATAGTGCTCCCTATGGTAGCCTCGAGGGGTGTCATGAAGCTGGGCCTGCGCAAAGAGGTGAACACTGCGGCCATGAACATCTCGTTCGCAGTGCTCGTGTTCGCGGTCGCTGGCTCCAACAGGGACGCGTTCCTCGGAGAGCCTCTCATGGTTGTCGCCGTATCCGCCTGCTGCGCATTGAGGACTTTCGGGACCGGTCTGGCATCGGAGTACTGCCTCAGGGCTGCGAAGGTTGCGAAGGACGAGAGGGTCACCTATGTGCTCTTCGCCAGCTACAAGAATCTTGGGTTGACCGCCACCCTCGCAGTCGCTCTTTTCGAACCGATGGTGGCGGTGCCCGCGACGATCTGCATAGTGTTCGAGGTCGTGTGGGTCTTGTTCCTCATCAGGTGGTATCCGAGCGTCTCCTGACCTTCCTTGCAGTCGGGCTCAGGACGGAGGAAATGCGGGTGGCTAGATGTCGGAGAAAGCCGAGGAAATCCTCCCCGGGCTCCGATCTTGACCAGCGCCAGTAACCCACCCAGAGAATCCCTCCCAAGGCAGCAGCGAGGACGGCTGACTCCACAATCGCCGAATGATCTAGCGTTGCGAGCTGGAGCTCATCGAGGGCCAGATGAGAGCCCCAGAAGAGCAGGGGTATGCACAGCCGCCAGCCGACAGAAAGGTATCCGACGATGAAGGCTCCCTCAGGATGATGAAAGGCTGACTTCCAGGGCAGCCCGGAACCATCCTCCCAAGTGGGAGCCAGGAGGGCGCCCCAGCCGTTGTCAGAGACATACCTGGGAGCTGCGAACAGATGGTCGATGTCCAGAAAAAGGCCGAAAGTCAGCGCCACGAACCACTCGTCTCTGTCGAGGTTCATCAGCATGCCCAGGAGCACAGCGACAGCAAGATGGGTTGTCGTCAGCATTGATTCACTTCTTCCGGCCCGCGACGGCGGAGAACGCACGAAGCCAATTGTCCCACCACATATTCCACGGTTTCGGGGCGGATATCACCATTAATAATAGGATACACCACGCTCGGCGCCGTTATTAAGTCTGGCGAAGAAGTTATTAACTCACGCAGGCGCTCGTTGTCCGGAGTGCATATGGCGCACATACACCTGGAGGACGGCGCGTTCACGCCCCTCTGGATTGCGGCATGGTCGCTGGTCGCCGCAGCCCTGATAGCGACTGCGCTTCTCGTGCTCAGAAGAGAGAGACTCTCGCCACGGAACGTCGCCATCGCGGCAATGTGTGCCTCAGTCGGGTTCGCCGTGTTCCAGGTG
Source organism: Thermoplasmata archaeon (assembly GCA_038852315.1). Classification (GTDB taxonomy): domain Archaea; phylum Thermoplasmatota; class Thermoplasmata; order UBA10834; family UBA10834; genus COMBO-56-21. The sequence goes on from JAWCKF010000001.1 coordinate 24,568, forward strand.
GAGATACCGACCCCGCTAGGGCCGGTCCACATGAACTTCACGCCTCTGATAGGCATACTCGTCGGGCCGAGTCTGGGCAGCATCGTCGTGCTCGTGATCAACCTGTTCAGTGCGGCAATAGGACATGGCGGCTGGGGCATGATAGGTCCGAACTCGATAGTCAACATTGCAGAGGTACTCACAGCATACTACCTCTTCCGGATGCTCAGGGTGCGCATGGGTAGGAGTGACAAATGGTCCGGCTTCATCGCGACCTTCCTGGCGCTGGCGCTCAGCGCGCTCCTCGTCGTGGTGATAGTGACCATCTCAGAAATCCAAGGCTCGGAGCTGACCCGGGAGCAGACCTTCGCCAACCTCACGGTGCTCGCAGCGATCAACATCGGTGCGGGCGCAGTCGAGGGCATAGTGACGGGATATGTCGTCTCCTTCATCGGGCGCGTGCGCCCGGACCTGCTCGCGCGCTATGGGCGGCGGGAGGCTTGGGCGGCCCCGAACAAGTCTGCCGGCGGGTGATCGAACGGGTAGGAGATCCTATTCCACGCACATACCCGACTTCAGGCTGATGACTTGGACGGGCGAGACGGGCAGGAGCCCGGTGCACGCGGCCAACCCTTGGACCAAGGCCGCGCTGCTCTTCGTCGTCGTGGGACTGGTGACTGTCATGTTGGACCTCTACCTGGTACTGCTGCTCCTGCTCATCACCATCGCCGTCTACACAGTGGCCGGCCTCCCCCTGAGACTCCTCGTAGGCTGGTGGACGTTGCCTCTCTTCTTCGTCGTCTCCCTGTCTGTCGTATTCGTCTTTACTGAGCCCGGGACCGTCCTCGCGAGCGCAAGACTTGCGGGGATGAGGATCTCGATCACGGACAAAGGGCTGGAGCTGATGGCGATCCTGATTGCGAAAGCCCTCGCAGTCGTGACTTACTCCCTGACCGTTTTCATGAGCACGCGCTACAACGATATCGCTTACATCGCGTACAGGATAATGCCGAGGACAATAGCGAACATCTTCCTGCTCAGCTACAGGTTCATGTTCGAGACGTCTGACGAGTTCTCCGACGTGCTAGATGCGATACACTCCAGGAGCGGGAGCGTCGCGAGGGGCGTCGTTAGACATTCGAGGGCCTACGCCGGGATATTCGGCCTCGCCTTCGTCCACGCGTTCGAGCGGGCCGAGGCCATCTCGAAGGCGATGGAGGCGAGGGGATACTCCGGAAGCCTGCCAGTATCGGGGGTGGTCTCCAGGCCGGGACCCGGTGGTCTTCTCGCGGTCGCTGGTGGCGTCCTCGCACTCGCGGTCGCTGTCTACTTGAGATACATCGACGGAACGGTCGTGATCTGGCGGTGAGAGGCATGACGATGGCGGAAGGATGCACCAAATGCCCGGAGGGCGGAGAACCGATAATACACGTGGACTGCGTGACGCACAGGTACCCTGACGGCACGGAGGGGATACACAACATGTGCTTCAGGGTATACGCCAAGGAGATCGTTGCACTGTGCGGCCCCAACGGCGCTGGCAAGTCGACCCTCATAGAGCACCTGAACGGACTCATGATGCCCGACATTGGGCGCGTCAGGATATTCGGCATGGACATAGACAAGGGCAACCTCGCCCCCATCAGGAGGATGGTTGGGCTCGTCTTCCAGGATCCCGATTCCCAGCTGTTCTCGCCTACCGTCCTCGACGACGTGATGTTCGGACCGCTCAACCTGGGGCTGTCGCCAAAGGAGGCCCGCGAGAGGGCGGAATGGGCGCTCGAGGTCGTCGGCATGAAGGAGACCCGCAAGATACCTCACTATCTCAGCGGTGGGCAGAAGAGGCTCGTGGCGATTGCCGGCGTGCTCGCGATGAAGCCCAAGATACTCGTCGCGGACGAGCCAACTGGAGACCTCGACCCGACCAACGCGAAGCGCATCGAGGACCTGCTGGTGCAGCTCAGGGACAGGTTCGAGATGAGCGTCGTCGTGTCCCTGCACGACCTCGACATGGCGGCGAGGATAGCTGACAGGGTGTGCATAGTGAAGGACGGAGCCATAATAGCTGAGGGAGACCCTCGAGAGGTGCTGTACGACGAGCAACTCCTGGCGAAAGCGGGACTCCAGCTCCCGACAGTCGCGAGGATGGTCAGGGATCTGCGTATCGAAGTGCCCGTCAGCGAACGGCCCCTCTCGATAGAGCAACTTGTCACACTCATCCAGCGCGGGAGCGGGATGCGAAGCCCCCCTGAGCCTAACAAGGACAGGGTGTAGAACAGAAGACAAAGGGTTTGAGGGCCTGACCTGGCCAGCGAAAGCCCCTATAGCTCGTCGTCCTCAGGCGGTCCCCTATCATCCTTGCCCTCATCGGAGGGTCCTCCGCCCTTCGCAGAACGCTCTCCCGAAGGCTTGCGTCCGCCCTTGCGCATGAGCGCAGCCAACAGAGCGACCACGATCACAGCGACGATCACCGCGATCGCCCACCAGTACTGGGACGCAAAGCTCTCGGCCCTCTCCTCGACCACCACCGTCACCGTGTCAGTGTCAGTCAGGTTGCCAGCGTCGCGCACCGTCAGCGTGACTGTGTAGGTTCCTGCGATCTCGAACTTGAAGGTCGGCTGGGGTCCGTACAGACGCACTGTCCTGCCGTCGTAGGTGAACTCCCACGTGTAGTTCAGGCCGGCCGCGCCGCCGTCGTCCGTCGAGCCGCTGCCGTCAAAGCTGACCGGGTCGCCCACTCTCGCTGTGATGTCGGCTCCGGCATCGGCGACCGGGGGCGCGTTCGCAGCTGCAACGGTTATCGTGACCGTGTCAGTGCTTGTGAGGCCGCCGGCGTCGCGGACAGTAAGCGTGATCTCGTAGATTCCCGGGGCGGAGAACGTGAAGGTCGGCTGGATACCCCACAGTGTCACAGCCGAACCACCATAGGTGAAATTCCACGTGTAGTTCAGGGCCGGGGCGCCGCCGTCATCGAGCGAAGCTGAGCCATTGAGGGTGACTGTCGTGCCCTCGACCACGCTCAGATCGGGGCCCGCGTTGGCCGTCGGCGGGCCGTTCACAGACACGACGACGGTCGCAGTGTCGGACAGTCCATCGGAGTCCGTGACCGTCAGCGTCACAGTGTAAGTGCCGGCCAACTCGAACACGAAGCTCGGTGTCGCACCCCACAGGACCCTCGGGGAGCCTCCGTAGGTGAAGGTCCAGGTGAGGTTTAGCTGGCTGAACGTATCCAGGTCGTCCGAGCTAAGGGAGCCGTTCAGCTGCACGGTGGCGCCGACGTTCACAGCTATCCCAGAGCCGGCGTGGGCCGTCGGGGGCCCGTTCACAGTCACCGTCACCATGTCGGTGTCAGTCAGGCCACCGGAGTCGACCACGGTCAACGTGACGAGGTACACGCCCGGAGTGTCGAACACAAAGCTCGGGCCTGCACCCCAGAGCGTGACTGGAGATCCGCCGTAGGTGAAAGTCCATGTGTAGTTCATCGTCGATGGCAGATCCAGGTCGTCTGTCGTCGCTGACGAATCGAAGGACACGGATGTCCCCACGTTGACCCTCACGTCCGAACCTGCGCTGGCCTCAGGCGGACCGTTCACCGTCACAACGAGGGTGTCGGTGTCGTACAGGCCGTCAGTGTCGGTGACCCTGAGCAGCACATCATATGTACCCGGTATCGAGAACGTGAACGAAGGGGCGACGCCGTACAACGTGACAGGCGAGCCCGAATAGGTCAAAGTCCACGTGAAGTTCAGCTGACCCAGCAGATCGAGGTCGTCGGACGAAGCGCCTGCGTCGAAGGTCACCGTCACTCCTTGGTTAACCAGCTGGTCGGCACCTGCGTTCGCGTGCGGCGGTGCGTTTACCACGACGGTCATCGTGTCCGTACCTCCCAAGCCCATCGAATCAGTCACGTAAAGCGTGACGGTGAAGGTGCCCGGGGCGAGGAACTGGAACGAGGGGTTCACGCCGTACAGCACCTGCGGGTTACCCATGTAGGTGAACCGCCACTCGAGTGTCAGGTTCGAAAGGGCATCGAAGTCGTCTGTGGTACCAGACGCGTCGAAGAGGACCGTAGCCCCGACGTTGACGCGCCGGTCAGGTCCAGCGTTCGCGACGGGAGGTCCGTTGACCTTCACGAGGACGACATCCGTATCGCTGTTCCCGGCCGCGTCCCACACCGTCAGTGTCACCACATACAGACCAGGGCCGCTGAACGTGTATGCGGAAACCATGTTGTAGAACTCCCTGTACACCACGTCGACGAAGCTCCAAGTGTACTGCACGATCCCCACATTGTCGTGTGAGCCAGAACCGTTCAGTATGACCGTCGAACCGGTGTTCACGGCTATGTCGGTTCCAGCATCGGCGACCGGCGGCTCCGTGTCGTTCACGGTTATCCTCACTGTGTCGACGGCCCAGTTACCTGCCGCGTCGCTCACATTGAGCTCCACATCGTACACGCCCGCGTCCGTGAAGACGTACCACGGCCTCTCGCCGTACAACGTCTGAAGCCCGCCGTCATAGAAGGTCCAGACATAGCTTACCACGCCCACGTTATCCGAAGATCCGGAGCCGTCGAAAGTGACGTTCGCGCCCATGTCCACAAACTGGTCAGGGCCGGCGTCCGCGATTGGCGGTGTCACGTCAAGCACCGTTACCAGGAGCCAGCTGTACGCCGACTCTTGTCCCGCCGTATCCCTCACCAGCAGGTACACGTAGTATGCTCCGGGCTCAGCGAAAGTGTACTCAACATACGCACCGTACAGCTCGACGCCGAACGAAGGTATGGTCCAGGTGTAGTTGACGATGCCGACATCGTCGTACGACGCGGAACCGTCAAAGTACACGACGGTGTCCTCGTCTACCGTCTGGTCAGGGCCCGCCACCGCCGTCGGCGGCATGTCAGGGCCGACATGGACGGTCATCGTGTCCGCCGACACGTGGTTCGCGCCGTCCACGACATACAACCACACAACGTATGTCCCAGTGGAGTTGAAGCAGCTGGTGACGACTTCGCCGTGGAGGGTTATCGTCTGCCAACCGTCGAAGTAGCTCCACTCGTAGCCGACTATCCCCACGTTGTCACTCGAGCCCCTGCCGTCCAGGGTTACCGTTGTATTCTCCACCACCCACTGGTCCGGGCCTGCATCGGCAACTGGCGGATCGTTGTCGACCGTGAAGTTCGTGAACTTCGCGTTCCCTAAGTCGCCCCAGTCCTGGACGAAGAACAGGCTCTTGTAGTCGCCGCTGGGAACGCGCTCGTCGTAGGTGAACCACATGTCAGTCGCCGAGAACGACCCCAGCGCCTTCCAGCTCATGTCTATCGGCCACTGCATCACCGAATAGTCGAACTCGGCTACCACAGTCCGCGGCTCGAACACGCCGGTCGGGTCAGGGGCCGGGATGAACATGCTCATCCAGAACGACCAGAAGCCGAGGAACTCGCCCGTCGTCGAGTTGAAGAAGGCCGCGCCCTCGCTCGTCGGCAAGGTCGCGTTCCGGTAGTAGCCATTGAGCGCGTAGACCATATCTGACCCGAGCCACATACTGGTCGCTGCCAGGTACATTTCCTGTGTCGAATCGCTCAACCAACCGGCGCTCGTAAGGCCGTTGAACTCCTCGTAGACGGTGTAGTTGCTGCCCATCCGCACGTGGTTCAAGTTCGAGCTCATCTCCCATGGGTCGTAGCTCGCGGACTTGTACTCGATCAGAGTGTAGTTCTCTCTGAGGCCTGTGCCGTTCCACTTCATGAAGTAGATGAGCGTCATCGAGCGGAGGTTGTCTTCCTCGACCCACGCGGTGATCTCGCACGGATTCGTCCAGGAGATGTTGGCCAAGGGGCTCTGGACGTATGTCAGGCCAGGGCTCATCGTATCTGGGCTCAAGCTGACGCTCATAGGATAGTCTGAAAAGCCTGTCGTGTCTATGGTGCCGAAATACGGCGCGTGAGAGTAGGCAGTGCACCTAACCGACAGCTCGTATGGTGGCACGTACATCTCGTACGCCCCCGCGGGGTCCGTCCAAGTGCTGTTCTCATAGCCTGTCTCCATTATCCTGACGGTCACCATGGCGTTCATTATCGGAAGCCCCGTGGTCGCATCGTCGACCACGCCGTGCAGCCTCACCGTGGTCGGCGGGTTCCACGGCATGAGGGAGACATTGTGATACGCTTCGGAAAGCGGTTCCACATGGACCATCGCTGAATAGGTGCTGTAGTCCATCGCGTGGACTTCCATGTAGAGGTCGCCGTCTGTCACACACATCTCGTAGTCGCCGGTGGAGTTCGTCATCGTGCCGTTGCCCCACCACCCGGTGTTGACCCACACGCTTGCCCCGACGACCGGGGCGCCCGTGAACGCATCCTGGACATGACCCTTCAGAACTGCGTTCTGCCAGGGCATCATCGCGAAGTCCCACACGTTTGGGCCTGGAATCACCGTGAAGTTGGCGACATATGGCTTGTGGTCCCAGTGCCATGCTTCCACGGTGTACTCACCTGAGGGCAGCTGCACGCTGTAATGCCCAGTATCGTCGGAATTGGTCCATGTGTCGTAGCCGGGAGACATGAGATGGATGTTGGCCCACTGGACGGGCGCGCTCGTGAGCGCGTCGGTGACATACCCTTCCAGCCACGAATCGAACGGCGTGAGCTGGAAGTCGTACCACAGCTCCTCGCCAGCAGACACATTGATGATGTGGTAGCTCGCAGAGTAGCCGTCCTGCTGCGCGACCAGGTAGAGGTCCGTGCCGACGAACGCGTCGAGCTTGTAGAAGCCCGAGCTGTCTGTAGTCGCCATGGATATGTTGCCGGTCATGTCGGGACGGTCGAGAAGCACTACACGCGCCCACATTATCGGGTCGCCGGTAGTCGAGTCGGTGACGTTGCCCTTTATGAAAGCCTCGGTCTTCCTGAGCTGGGCGTCCTGCCTGACGCTCGAGCCAGGGTCGATCCACACGTTGTCGAGAATCTTCATCGTGTAGCCGGACCGCTGTATCATCACCCGCGCGTTCCCGCTCTGCACGTTCATACTGTAGTATCCTGAGGCGTCCGTCAGAGTGAGGTTGTCGTAGTTGTCCCAACCGGTCTCAACCTCTATGCTCACTACCGCTGACTTGATGGGCAGGCCAGTGTCGATGTCCGTCACATAGCCATAGACGACGGCGTTGTCTGAATACACCCGAGGCTGCAGAGTCACATTGAACCAATAGGTGTTGCCTGAGACGAGGGGCGAGTCCGTCCCGTTCTCGTTCATAGGATAGCCTGGGAAGTCCATCGCAATCGCACCTCCGCCCCTCGGTCCGGGGATGACATTGACTGAGAAGAAACCGGTCGGGTCCGGAACCGTGATGTTCGCGTAGTATGGGGCGTCCCCGCCCAGCGGATTGTTGGTCAGACCGAGAACATGCCCGTCTGACCGCGGGTTGCCGTACTCGTCCTTGACGTATCCGACTATGGTCACATCCTTCGGCTCCGATATCGGCGTGAGAGTGAAGTCGGCTGCGCCGACCTCCCCCGGCGCGACCCTCGCCATCTGTATCGACATGTAGTAATCAGGGTGAGCTGCGAAGACGACGTAGTCGAGGCCCCCCGGCACACCGCACGTGTACTGCCCGTTCGAATCCGTGAAGGAATAGTTGATCTCTATGCCATCGCCCATCATCAGCATGATCTTCACATAGGTGTTCTCTATCGGGTTGACACCGTCGGTGACTCGCCCGGATATGTAAGCGTCCTCCTCCCAAGCCGACGACCCTCCGGGAAACAGAACAAGGAAGGCCGCCGCAGACATGATTGCGCACACTGCCACCGAACACAGTCCTTTCAGCCGGTGACCTCTATCGCTCGACATAGACACAACAACTCCTCGCAGGTATAGCCTTGTCAGCCACGCCTTTCGTCTCGGGGGATGAACGCAGCCGAGGCTGAGATAAGAAGGTCGTTGCTGGCTATTTATGGCTGTCGCCCTCCCTGCGACACGGACCAGCACCTGCGCGGCGTTCCGCGGCATACATGCCCATTTCTGTCACGGGAGCCGTTCTCAGGGAATCATGGACCTGGGGATTTGTTCAGATGTTCGGGGGCTGTTCGGGGGCATGTTGATGCATCCGGGGACGGCTGCCTGTACCCTGTGACAGAAGAATCGAAAGGTGATGGGAGATCTACAGGTGCGGTCGAAGGGATAAGATGGTTCGACTGGTCTGCAGAGCCGTTCGAGCTCGCGAGGGATTCCGGGAAGCTCGTCCTGCTCGACCTCACGGCCACATGGTGTCATTGGTGCCATGTGATGGACGAGACCACCTATTCGGACCCTCGAGTAGTCGCAGTGATCAACAGGAGCTTCGTGCCGGTCCGTGTGGATATCGACAGGAGGCCTGATGTTTCCGAGAGGTACAACAGGGGCGGTTTCCCGACAACCGCTTTCCTCTCCGACAAGGGAGAGTCGATCTGGGGCGCGACCTACATACCCCCAGTGGACATGCTGCGGATAATGGATTCCCTTCTGAACGCAAAGGCGGCAGGAGAGATAGACCGCGCACTAGAGCGGCTTCGCAACAGCAGCACAGAAGAACGGATGGGGCAAAGGAGCATATCCCCGGTTTCATACGAGCAGATGGACGATATGTTCGAGGATTTGTTCGCCACCTACGATTTGGAGAACGGCGGATTCGGGACGGCCCCCAAGTTCCCACAGCCCGACATGCTCGACCTCGTCCTCACGAGATACTTGTGGACGTCCGACGAGGAATTAGGGGACGCGGTGATATCGACTCTTGAGAGGATGGTGGCTGGGCTTTACGATGGAGTGGAAGGCGGCATATTCAGGTACTCGGTCACGGCCGATTGGATGACGCCACACTACGAGAAGATGCTGGAGACAAACGCAGGATTCCTCAGGAACCTGCTCCATGTCAAGCTGGCGACCGGCACAGATGCTTTTGATCCCGTGATTCTCGGGACCATCGGGTACATCAACGGCACGCTCCGCGACGACGCGAGCGGGGGTTTCTACGCGAGCCAGGACGCCGACGAGGAGTACTATTCCCTGAATGCCCAGGAGCGGAGGAAGAGGTCGCCGCCGAGGGTCGACAGGACGATGTATGCCGGGTGGAACGCCATGGTCGCGAAGGCTCTCGTACTCGCAGGCAAGGTTCTATCCGACAAGGCCGTCGGTGAGCTCGGCCTCCGGACCTTCGAGATGGTCTCGTCGAGGCTGATGGATAGCGATCTCGGACTCGTACGCCATGCGGAGGACCAGGAACTTCACATCTTCGAGGACCAGGTAGCCTATTTGGACGCGCTCTTAGGGGTCATGGAGCTGACAGGAGATGGCGCTCTGAACGAGCGTGCGGTGGCGTTGGTGACCGCGGTAGAAAGAGAGTTTGCCCACCCCGACGGCGGCTTCGGCGACATCAGGGTCTCTCCGGACGCTATAGGCGCGCTCGACACGCCGCTCAGGTCACCGGTCGACAACGCTAGATGGGCGATGAGTCTCATCCGCCTGGCGGCCATGACGAACCGAAGTGAGCTGCTCGCCAAAGCAGAGCATGTCCTTGATTCGTTCGGCCGGGAAGAGCTCGATGCATACGGTGTACTCATAGCAGAATACATCACGGCCCGCAGTGTACTCGCCCGTGGGGCCGTTACGGTTGAGATACACATGCCTGAGGGGGGCGCTCAGCAAACGGACGCGCTCTGGATGGGCGCAAAGAGCGCCTGTGATCCTGGGACAGTCATATCAAGGGTGCGAGACGACTACGCCACGAAGCCGTTCGCTGTCGTGTGCTCAAGATCCGGTTGCTCAGGCAAACTACATGATGCAGAGGAAGTGAGAGAGCGCGTCCTCGCCGAGGTCAGGAAGTTGTTCCAGGAAGCGCAATCTGCCACAGGCACGATACGCGCATCCTCTAAATAGCCGTCATAATCATGACGTGCTGGGTTCAAAGCATGTCCAAGAAGGCGCGGCTCATTCCGCGCAAGATCCTCTCAAGCGATGAGCGTGTCGTGTTCGAATCGCGTCCCAGTGCTTGGCTGTACATGAAATCGGCCGCCCTGGCTTTCATTGTGATGCTCGCGGCCTTGGCCGTGTTCGCGTGGCCATGGGTCCCGGGCGCTCCTGAGCTGCCCTACGTAACCGACGCGTTTGAGCGGGAAGACTACGGAGATGTGCTGCACTGGGCATTCGCCGGCATAGCGGTCATGGCCATGTTGTATTTCATCGCTCGATGGCTCAAATGGAGCAGCACAGTCTACGCGGCCACGGACGAGAGGCTCATAAAACAAAAAGGGATACTGAACAAGGTGTACGAGGACATCCCGGTGACAATGATAACCAACATAGACCTCGCCCAGTCATTGGGCAAGCGCGCACTCGGCTATGGCACCATGATATTCTCGACACAAGGCTTGGGCGGGAAGAAGGCGGATATGGTATGGGAGGCCGTCCCTGACCCCCTGACAGTAAGGAGGAAGATTCAGGAGGTCATGGACACGAGGTCGAAGCCGAGGATTTAGATTCCGTGGCGCCGAACCCGACTTGTTCGGGAAAGCGGATAACCCCTAGACAGCCCCTGCGGTGTCGTCGTCTTAGATGAAGACGCCCACCTGGGCTCAAAGGGAGGGTGAACTGTTGACTTCTGCAGATGTTGTTAGGGACGGGCCAGCGAAAGCATTCATGCTGTGCAACGAAGCCATAGTCAGAGGGGCCTTAGAGGCTGACGTGAAGGTGGTGTCAGCTTATCCGGGTTCTCCGACTACCGAGATACTCGATACATTCTCTGAGGTGCTCTCGCACTTCGATTACAAGATGGAGATAGCCTCGAACGAGAAGGTCGCACTCGAGACCTGTGCCGGCGCGGCCATGGCGGGCCTCAGGTCTATATGCAGCATGAAGAGCGTCGGGATGAACGTCGCATCCGACTCGTTCTTCTCGCTTTCGTACACTGGCGTGAAGGGCGGCATGGTAGTCGTGATGGCCGACGACCCGCACGCTCATTCCTCGCAGACAGAACAGGATGGGCGGGCGTTCGGCCCGAACGCGTACGTGCCCATGTTGGAGCCCTCGGACCCGTCCGAGGCAAAGGCGATGGTCAAGTCAGCGTTTGAGCTTTCCGAGAGGTACGGTGTGCCGATTTTGATTCGCACCAGTACGAGGGTGAGCCATCAGAGCGGTATCGTGGAACTGGACAAGATTGACCGAAAGCCATTCGAGAAGAGAGAATGGGACCACCCGCCAGGGAGATTCGTGACAGTCGCGGAGGCCGCCCGAAAGTTCAAGCTCGCGATGCTGGAGAGAACCGCGAGGGTGGCAGAGGAGTTCGAGTCCTCGTCCTTCAACATGATGGACGATGAGGGGACCGATTTCGGAATCGTTGCCAGCGGGGCCGGATACAACTACGCTGTCGAGGCATGCAGGATCCTAGGCATCAGGGCGTCCGTGCTGAAGCTCGGCACGACCTATCCGCTACCGAGGAAGCTTGTAGCGCGGTTCCTCAGCAAGCTCAAGACGGTCATGATTGTAGAGGAGCTGCAGCCATACCTCGAGCTGCATGTGACCGCAATCGCCAAGGACGCCAACCCTTCGGTCAGGATAGCGGGCAAATGGACGGGGCATTTTAGCGAGGCGCTCGAGTACAACCCCAACATCGTGGCATCTGCGGTGGCGAAGGTTCTTGGTGTCAGCACCCCAGTCGACTACGATGCGTTACTCGCGGAGGCGGAGGAGCTGAAGAAAGGACTCCCGGACAGACCTCCGACCTTCTGTCCCGGATGCCCTCACCGGGCGACACTTCACGCGCTGCTGCAGGCAACGAAGGGGACCAGACACATACTCGCAACCGACATAGGATGCTACTCGATGAGCTTCCTGCCGCCGCTAGAGTACGGCGACACGTTGCTGAGCATGGGCGCGTGCATGGGGGTCGCTGCGGGCCTGCAGTACGCGGCCAAGGAGAAGGTGGTAGCCATGATAGGCGACTCCACGTTCTGGCACGCAGGCCTTCCCGGTCTGGTGAACGCCATCCATCATGGTAACGACTTCACGCTGATCATACTCGACAACGAAGTCACGGCGATGACGGGACAGCAGCCAGACCCTGGCAGGGACTACAACGCAGGTGGACAGCCGGCCAAGCCCCTGGTGCTAGAGGAGGTCATACGTGCCATGGGCATATCGGACATCACCATCGTCGATCCGTATCAGGTCAAGGCGGCCGTCGGGCCCATCAAGGAGGCTCTGGCGAGGAAGGGGCCGAACGTCATCATATCGCGCAGGGCGTGCGCCTTGTACGCCGACAGGAACAAGCGCAGACGCGGGGAGGCAATACAGTCGAACAAGGTGGACAAGGACACCTGCAGGCGGCCTTACACATGTATCAGGAGCTTCCACTGCCCTGCGATATCCATCGACGACGATGATAGGAAGGCCGTCATCTCGAAGGAGCTATGCGACAGGTGCGATGTGTGCGCGAAGCTGTGCCCCTTTGGCTCCATCAGGCTGAGGGAGGGCGAATGAGATGCCCGAGAGCGAGTTCAGCGTCTACATGGCCGGCGTGGGAGGGCAGGGACTCGTGCTTCTCTCGAACGTCATAGGGTCCGCATGCGCCGCCGCTGGCATCAGGGCGATCACGGGGGAGCAACACGGTCTGTCGCAGAGGAGCGGCTCGATAAACGTGCATCTGAGAATAGGAGAGCGGGTGCGTTCCCCGCTGATACCTGTCGGAGGCGCGGACGCGATCCTGGCCCTCGAAGCCCTAGAGGCACTGCGCTACGTCGAGTACCTCAGACGGGGAGGAGTGGTCCTGATGAACTCAAGGGTGCAGCACCCGGTCATCGAAACGGCCGCACACATGAAGGATAGGTCCGCCAGATACATGTCGGCCGAGGACGTGCGACAGAGGCTGTCGAAAGTCACTGACAAGATAGCCGTCCTGGACGCCCTGGCCATCGCCAGACAGGCCGGGAACCCACTGACCGAGAACATCGTCATGCTGGGTGCTCTCAGCACGCTGGAGGCCTTCCCGGTACCGGAGGAGGCTCTTAGGATGGCAGTGGCGGAGACCGTTCCGAAGAAGGCGGTCGAGGTCAACCTCAGGGCCTTCGAACTGGGCAAGGCAGCCGCACGCGAGATGCTCTGCAATATGGTTAAGTGTAGAGACTGAGTTGTCCCAGTTGTCCCGGCGAGCATCATGAAGAAGGCCAGGTTCGTGAGGGTCGATGTGTTCGCCAAGAGGCCCTTCGGGGGCAATCCCTTGGCGGTTTTCCCCGATGCCAGAGGACTAACCCCGAGGGAGATGCAGCTCCTCGCAAAGGAGATGAACCTCTCTGAGACGACCTTCGTGCTGCCGCCCAGCAAACGATCGGGTGCGGACTTCAGAGTGAGGATATTCGTGCCTGACATGGAGATACCCTATGCTGGGCATCCTACGATAGGCACCTTCTATGTGCTCGCTAAAGAGGGGCGCATTCAGCTTCGTTCACCTGTCACGACAGTCAAGATGGAGGTCAAGGCGGGTGTGATGCCCGTCGAGATACACTCCTCGAAGGGCAAGATAACCAAGGTGGTGACAGTTCAGAACAGGCCCGTGTTCGGGACCGCGTTCGAGGATGTCCGGCCCTTCGCGGATGCGCTTTCACTGAACATGTCCGACTTCGACACTGCGAGGATGCCCGTTCAGCTGGTCTCCACCGGTCTTCCCTGGGTGATCGTGCCTGTCCGGAGTAGGAAGGCCGTGGAGAAGGCGTCGGCGAACGCAGCAGCCTTCGCTGAGGCGATCAAGCCTCTACCGAAGGGTGTTGTCGACCTCTACGTCACCTGCCTCGATCCCTTGGAGCGTGGCAGCACCGCCCATTCGCGCGGCTTCTCCCTCGTATCGAAGAACGTCGTCGAGGACCCTGCCACTGGCAGCGCGAGCGGCTGCCTGGGAGCGTATCTTGTCGCGAGGAGACTGGTCAAGGCCGAGAGAATCGTGAGGATAGTCAACGAGCAGGGCTACGAACTCGGACGGCCTAGCAGGATAGAGGTGGAGGTTCGCACGTCCCATGACGGATACCCGGAGCTTGTGAAGGTCGGAGGCCCCGTAGTTCACATGATGGATGGCGTGGCCTATCTCTGAGGCGATCAGTCAGCCTTGGGAAGCTGCACCCTGAACACAGTACCCTTCGTGTGATCCCCTGGCACCCTGTCCTCGAGCCATACCTTACCATGGTACCTCGCTGACAGGTTCTTCACTATGTGCAGGCCCATGCCCGAGCCCCGCTTGCTGGACGCCTTCGAAAACCTGTCGAAGACTATCGGCTTCACCTCGTCGGGTATGCCCTGACCGTGATCGGCTATCGAGACGATCCAGCCCTTCGACCCTCCCTCTTCCTCGGCGGGCTTCACGGAGACCTCTATCTCCACGAGCTCGTGGGGGTCGTACTTGATGGCGTTCGTCAGGAGGTTGATGAAAAGCTCCCGGATGAGGTCGTCGGCGTTCGTGTAGTAGGTTCGCTCCTCGATATCGCCGCGGAAGGTGATCTTCCTGCCCGGATAGTACTGTGCGACCGACTTCTTACACTCCTGGATGACCTTTCCGATGTCCACCTTGTACAGCTCCTCCTCTGCGAACGCCATGCGCGACATGGTCCTGACGTTGGCGGCGAGCCACATAGTGTTCGAGACCTGCTCCGAGATCCTGTCGAGCAGCTGGGTCACATCGCTGCCCTTCAGCCTCATCCGCAGAAGGTCCAGATACCCCATTATCGCCTGGTTGTAGTTCTTTATGTCGTGCGAGAGCACGTCCGTGTAGAGCTCTGCCTTCGCCCTGCTTTCGACATGCTCCTGGAAGACCCTGGCGTTCTCTATGGCTATCCCGGCGAGGCTCGCGAATATCTCGATTATCTCGACCGTCTCCGCATCAGGTATCTTGTCGTCCCTGGGCTTCAGAATCTCGATGTAGGCGATGGCGTTGCCCTTGCTGTCGAAGATGAATGTGTCTATGTAGTCGAGTTCGTGCCAGTACCCCTTGCCTTTCCTGGGCATCCTGATGGCGTCGGCGTCCGGGTAGTATATCATCTCCTGGGCGGTGAGCGTGACGCTCTCGGCGGGCATGTAGTACGACATCCTGCCGATCTTCCTCCTCCACCTGACGAGACCCGGTACTGACAACGAGGGCGACGGACTGTGGATCGCGTCGACGAGGGGTATGCTGTAGCCGAGCTTCTTGATCTCCTCGGCTGTCTTCGGGGGATATCCGTACACGGCCTCGACTCTGTACTCCCCGAGCTCCGGGTGTTTCACTCCTATGACCATCCTCCTGATCCCCAGGAGCTGCGCGAGGGTCTTGAGCAGGCTGTCCAGCATCTTATCGAGGTCCCTCACGTACATCAGGCTCGATGTCATGTCGAGTATCCTTGAGAGCTGCTCCGTCCTCTGGTTGCTGAGTCTCAGCGCGGTCTCCCTCTCGTTCGAGAGCCTCGCATTCTCGATGGCGACCTCCGCGAGGGCGGTGAAGATCTCCATAGTTTCGATCGTCTCCTTGTCTGGGAGCCTCCCGTCCCTCGGCTGCGAGGGGTACAGCACGCCGACGATCCTGCCAGTGGCGTCGTGGAGAGAGAAGGCCAGGCAGTCGTAGGGCCTGAACTCCCCCTGGGCGCGTGTGGAAGGATCGAACCTGACACCCTGCTCCGGCCGGATGACGAAGTTCGCCAGCTGGCGCGGGGTCATGTCCTCTTCCTTCGTGTAGTAGACCGACCGGCCTATGCGACGGCTCTCCTTGAGGTCTTCCAGGATGACGTCGGTGGGGATCGTCCGGTCGGCCACGTCCCGCACCGCCTCCGGCGGGTAGCCGAACAGGGCGGCCCACTTGAACATGCCCTCCGCCTCGTCGTAGATGACGAGAGATACCCTGGAGAAGCCGAACAGCGAAGACACGGAGGAGAGTATCATGTGCCAGAGCTTCTGAGGCTCACGCTCGGATACGACTGACGAGGCGATCTTCAGCAGATCCTCGAGCAGCTCGGCCCTCTGAAGCGATTTGGTGGCGGCGGCCGCCCGCCTGAGCCTCATCTTTTCCCGGAGCATCGCGACCGCCGCCAAGCTGATGAAAGGCTCGATCATCTCGAGCGACTCCTTCGATAGCAGCCTGTCATCCCTCGAGTATCCCAGCTCGAACCACGCCATCAGATGGCCGTCGGGGGCGTTGATGAGGAACTCGTAGGAGTCGCCTTCGAGCCACTCATCTGCGACCCTCTGGACGTCGCGCAGTCGCTCAGGCCTCTTGTAGTACGCAGGGGTGTTGAGGAACCTGTCCTCGTCCGCGAGGGCCAACCAAACATCTGCACTGATGAAGTAGCCCCGCTGAGTCACCCTTTGTCCCATCTCGACCATCCGGCTGATGAGGTCGGTAGGATAGAAGTCGGCCATCATGGTCTCCTGTATGGCCCTGACGCTGTCCTCCGGGTAGCCATGGAACAACCAGGGCAACGTCCTCCTCAC
This sequence comes from Thermoplasmata archaeon, assembly GCA_038852315.1. Classification (GTDB taxonomy): domain Archaea; phylum Thermoplasmatota; class Thermoplasmata; order UBA10834; family UBA10834; genus COMBO-56-21. Next base: position 41,019 of record JAWCKF010000001.1, read on the forward strand.
CTCCTCGTCCAGCGTCCGGAGTATCATGTGGGTGACACCGAACAGCTCGTCGATCGAGGTCACGATCTCCTCCATCACCTTGGGGAGGGGCTCGTCCCTGGCTATCGCGTCTGCTAGCGAGGAAAGCCTGGCCGCCGCGCGTACGACGACCTCCGATGCGAGGGGGCTCGAGCTCGTGCCGGTTTGGCCTGTCATGGGAGGAATCACCGACGGGCTTGGCAGGTGGTAGCTGGTTGTGGATTGCAGTCAGCTCTATATATAACGGCCACTTGCAAGTATCGCAAGCAGCCCCGGGAAGCCAGTCGATGTTCTGCACAATCCTTATCTAACGATTTCGCGGTAGGGCCGCATCGCGCAAAGCGGAGGATGCGGATTTGGCGGACCTGAAGCAGATAATCGCGACTGCGATAGAGTTCGAGAAGTTCGGAGTGGAGTACTATCTCAGGTTCCACGACCTTGTGGCGGATGAGAAGGCAAAGCCGCTCATGAAGGGGCTCGCTGACGACGAGAGGGAGCATGCCAGGATACTCGAGGAGCAGCTGAGGATGCTAGGGGGCAAGGCGAGGGCTCCCTCGAAGGAGGAGCTGAAGAAAGGGCTGAAGGAGATCTTCCCGGAGGACGTCAGGAGGGGATCTCTGGCCACCAAGGACGCCATCTCGGCGCTGAAGCTCGGCATCAGGACCGAGGAACGGTCGATCGAGTACTACTCCAAGAACGCAGCCGCGGCGGGCCCGAAGCTGAAGGAGATCTTCTCCCGGCTGGAGAAGATGGAGCGGGGCCACCTTGAGCTGCTGACTGAGAACCTGCGGTATCTGGAAGACGACGGGGTCTGGTACGGCTACGTGCCGTTCCTCGACTGACGGGTGGCTGCCTGCTTCGGGGCGTAGCCCAAAGTATTTCTCAACGCTAGCTATCCTGAACCCGAGGATTGGTGAGCGTGGCTCATGTCGTCCCTTTCGAGGCTGTGAGGTACAACACATCGAGGTTCGGAAGGGACCTCACGAGGTTCGTAGCGCCGCCGTACGACGTGATAGATCCGTCATTGGAGAAGGCCCTGAAGCAGGACAGGCTCAACATAACCTACATCACCCTCGGAGACCGAGGGGACGGGTATGCGCTGGCCGCCCAGAGGCTCCGGACATGGCTCTGCGACAAGGTCCTAGTCAGGGACGAGGGCAAGTGCTTCTACATGTACGAGCAGACCTTCGCTGGCCCGGACGGGCGCCCGCGCGTGAGGTGGGGGCTAGTGGGGCTCATCAGACTGGAGGACTTCGAGTCCGGGGTCATCATGCCGCACGAGAGGACCATACCCAAGCACAGGGCGGACAGACTGGCGCTTCTTAGGGCGGTCAAGGGCAACATGGAGCAGGTCTTCATGCTGTACTCCGACCCCTCCGGGGAGATAGACTCTCTCCTGAGGGAGGCGAGGACGCGAGAGGAGGAGCTTAGGTTCGTTGATCACGACGGCGTTGGCCATAGAATCGTCCGGCTGGCGGAGCCCTCCACTGTCCAGCACATCACCGATCGGTTCACCGACATACCCCTTCTGATAGCTGATGGCCACCACAGGTACGAGACTGCGCTGGAGTACAGGGACATGATGCGTTCTTTGGAGGGGAAGAGCGGAGAGAAGCCTTACGACTTCATACTCGGCACTATGGTGAGTTCCGCCAATCCCGGGCTGATCGTGTTTCCCACTCACAGGCTGGTTCGGGCGGTCGATGAGAGGCTGTTGGCCGACCTCCCGAGGCGGCTCGAGGAAGAGTTCGTGCTATCGTCCTTCGAGACGCCCGACGAACTGGCCTCTGCGGTCGAGACGGCGGAGGGGGCCGCGTTCGGCGTCTGGGTGCCGAGCTCAAACACGATGCTGTTGGCGACGCGGAAACACAAGACTCTTGCGGGGAACCCGATGGAGGACCTGCCCGTCTACATCGTGCAGGAGATGGTGCTGAAGAGACTACTCGGATATACTGACCAGATGCTCGACTCGAAGGTCAACATCGAGTATGTGAAAGGGACGGGCCCCGCAAAGGACGCCATGTCCACGGACCAGTATCAGGCCTGCTTCTTCCTGAAACCTCCGACAGTCGCACAGGTCATGGCCGTTGCGAGGACCGGCCAGAAGTTGCCCCACAAGTCTACATACTTCTACCCCAAGATCTGGTCCGGCGCCCTCATGTACCTTTTCTGATGGAATCTGTCGCGACGCGACGGACGCGACACGGTCAAGCAGTACAAGCAGTAAATAGACGATTCGCGATAAGCCGCCGGGTGAGCGGTTGGGCTTCGACATAGGCATTCTCGGCGGTCGGATAGTCGACGGTGCCGGCAACCCTTGGTACTATGCTGACCTGGGAGTGAAAGGCAAGAGGATAGCGAAGATAGGCAGGGTCGATAAGAGGGACTGCGACCGTGTCATAGACGCGAAGGGGCTGTATGTATGCCCCGGGTTCATAGACATACACACCCACTCTGACATCACTGCGATCCTGTACCCCGGGTGCGACAGCACCATCAGGCAGGGCGTGACTACGCACCTGATAGGCAACTGCGGGGAGTCGGCAGCGCCCCTCCGCGAACCATACGTAGACCTTTGGATGAACTACTGGGGCGTGTGGGCAGGCACGATGAAGGACTGGAAGTGGCGCACTTTCGCCGAGTACCTGGAGTTCCTGGAGAAGAGGGGTGTGGGACACAACATCGCCGCGCTGGTGGGCCACAGCACCGTCCGGACCGCGGTGATGGGGGCAGAGCGCCGCGCGCCCACTGCAAAGGAGCTCAAGCTGATGAAGGAGCTCGTCGAGGAGGCGATGCGCGCGGGCGCTTTCGGGATGTCCACAGGCCTCGTGTACCCGCCAGGATGCTTCGCCAAGACGGACGAGATAATCGCCCTGGCGAAGGTGGTCGCCAAGTACGGTGGGATATACACATCTCACATAAGAGGCGAGAGAGAGACCGTGCTCGATGCCATCAGGGAGGCCATCCGGATAGGGGAGGAGGCGGGCGTGAGCGTCGAGATATCCCACAACTGCCCGAAGATCGGGGCCTGGGGCTGGACCGACAAGACCCTCGGGCTGGTGGAAGATGCCAGAGAGAGGGGGCTGGAGGTCACCGTCGACAATGACGTGCACACTGATCTGGCCCCGAACCTGAGCAGCGCGCTGCCGCAGTATCTGCATGAGCTTAACAAGGACGCGCTCATCCAGCACCTCAAGGACCCGAAGAACAGGAGGCGCATCAAGAGGGAGATAATCGAGGACAAGCTGCCTGCCTTCGGGCCGTCAGGCTTGCTCAAACACAAGAGGTTCGACAGGATATTCCTGCTGGATGTGCCGAGGCAGAAGGGGCTGGAGGGCAAGACTATAGCGCAGATAGCCAGGCAGCGCCGCCAAGACCCCTTCGAGACATACTTCGACCTCATAATCGAGGAGGACGACAAGATAGTGGCGATATTCGACTACATCCTCGAGTCGGACATAAGGGCGCTCCTTGTTCATCCCCTCGTGATGGTGTCCTCCGACTGCTCGACGCAGTCCCTCGACGGCGTGAAGGACGGCAAAGGCCCGTACATCCCGTGTGCGTACGGCGAGTACCCCGGCATATTCGAGCGGTACGTCCGGGACGAGCCCGTACTCACGATACAAGAGGCCGTCAGGAAGATGACCAGCTTCCCCGCGCAGAAGATCGGCCTGCTCGAAAGGGGCCTCCTCAGGCCGGGGATGGTGGCCGACATCACTGTCATAGACCTTGCAAGGATCAAAGACAGGGCGACGAACCTGTGGCCCCACAGGTACCCGTTCAAGAACTACCCGCACAGATACCCCGAGGGAGTGCCATACGTCATCGTGAACGGCGTGGTCGCCGTGGATGGTGGGGAGCAGACGAAGGCGCGCGCAGGCGAGGTCCTGAGGCACGACTGGCGCTAGCTACAGCTCGTACCTACGGTACTCGTTCTCGCAGGGGTTGCCCGCGCATATCCATGCGACCCTGTTGGTGAGGTCGAACGCCACCGAGAGGATCGTCTGCGTCTGGTCCTCCTCTCCCAGATTCGGATCAGGGTGGCGGCAGATGGATTCGGGATAGCCTACATGGTCTGATAGGACCTTCTTGAACGTGGAGAGGTCCACCCTCCCCAGCTCCTTCCTGAATAGCTTTTTGGCCCGGTTGTACCTGACGATAGATGAGAATCTCGTATGCATGTTCTCCTCGAACTTCCACATCTTCGGGGACAGGTAATGATTGGTATGGATCAGCCAACCATCTTCTGCATATATGGCGTCGAAGGTCGTCGCGGAGCCTTCGAGGGAGTATATCTCACCGTTCGAGTCGCAGACGATGTTGTTGAAGCTGTGCCCCCGCCCCTCGGGCATCGCAGCCTGAAGCGCCTGATATATGCCCTTCTCCCTGAGCACCTTCCGGCAGGGGATCATCTTAGGTATGCCGATGCGCGTGTCGTTCGGCACTAAGGCGTTACCGGTTAGGCTTATGCCGGCGGCGTTCATCCCGGCAGTCGGTTCGAGTCCGGCGTAGCAAAGGCCTATGAATCCCGGTTCATCCTTCGGCTTGATCCTGGCGATGGATATGTCCTGGAAGTTGTAGGGTGCCACATCGTCGTTGTGCACCGCATACACACAGTCGTCCTTGGTCCACTCCGAGTTCACCGCGATATCCGTGCACCCCCTCCCCTTGCCGTACCACGGGAAGTCGACCTGCATCGCCCAAACGATCTCGAACTTTATGCCCGTGCCCTCGGCGAACCCCTCGAGCTCCTCGACGTATTCCGGGTAGAACTTCTCGGATGCCGGCAGAGTCCGCTTCGCGTATGCGACCGCTTTCTCGAGCGTCATACCTGGCACCTGAGCCATTTGCGCCTTGAAGCGCCTCTCCATCCGAAGCGCCTGGTCCCTGCACTGCTTGCCTATCGACAGTCCGATCTGACGGTGGCTACCCGACGCGGAGACCTCCCTGAAGGCTTTCGCTCCATTCTTGCCCTGCACCAACGCACCTCCCTCTACTAGACATCAGTGCTTGTTCACAGGGTCGGGGTATATTGTATGGAATAATTCAACGGTACGGTACGCCTGCTTCCGTCCGCGTTCGCAGAAGAAGTTTTATGATGGTAATAGGGCGTGCGAGGGACCATGCCCAAAGTGGAGTTGGAGTACAAGTGCAAGAAGTGCAAAGCCGTTTATCCGGCCACCGTGAACTACACTGGCGACATCGAGGAGCTCGACCTGGAGGAGAATCAGTCTAGGTGTCCCTTCTGTGGTGCTTGGAACTGCGCGGATCCAAAATCAGTTGAACAGGCGATCAGAGACGCTAAGGCTGCATGAGTCTTCAGCCTGCCTGACGGCGTGTGCGGCGACAGGCCCGCTCCCTAAGCCATCAGCCTGCTCGGACGCGTTCTTCGAGACAGCACTGGCGAGCTATCCAGACAGTCCGTAGCGCACACCATCTTTGCGGAAACCATATATATAATGAAAGTATGTGTCCACGCCGTGATTGCCCGCCTGTCGTTTTAATACGGGCGGCAAAGGAGAAAGGAAAAAGAGAGGAGGAATTGCCTGATGGAAGCTAGTAAAGAAGGCGAAAAGCCTAGTGAGCCGGCTCCAGAGACTCTTCCTACCGAACCAGAGGCCAAGCCCAAGAAGACAATGCTGCTGGCGGTGATTGTCGCGGTCATTGTTATCATAGCAGCGATCGCGGCCGCCATAGGGCTAGGACTCTTCGGCAAGGAGGAGAAGAACCTGCCTCCGACGGCGGGAGCAAGAGCCGTCACCCCGACATCAATCGACATCGGCGGGTATGTCATCATAGAGTCGACAGCCACTGACCCCGATGGCTCGATAGTGATGTACGAGTGGTACTTCGGCGACGGGACCAACGCGAGCGGCCCGGCATTGACCACGGTCAACCACACCTACCAGTACGGAGGGTCGTACCTGGTCTGGCTGATCGTGACGGACGACAAGGGCGCGACCGCGAGCAACGAAGCGAACATGGTATCCGTCATCGTGAGGTACTACGAACTGCCCGATGAGCTGACGAACGATACCGCCCCGATGGCGCTTCTGTCCTCGGACGCGGCAGTCGTAGCCAACGGAACGACAGTCAACTTCAACGCGAGCGGCTCGGTTGGCGTGGGTTACAACACAGCCACAGGGGAGTTCGAGACAGGCTGGGCCAACCTGACATCTGTTGTCCTGGACTTCGGGGACGGGTCGACACCAGCGACGATAACGCCGTCCGAGAACATGGTGGCCTCACACAAGTACGAGACGCCTGGTCATTTCGCGGCCAAGCTGACTGTCACGGGCGAGAACGGCAAGTCTACCATCGTCATGAGGACTATACACGTGCTGAAGCCCGAGCAGCCGATAGTGGGCCAGGTTAAGAACCCCGACGCGTTCGTGGAAGTCACGATCGGCGAGCCTGACTACCTCGACCCGGCGGTCGACTACGAGACCGCGGGCGGCGAGGTCATCATGAACGCCTACGAGACGCTCGTCTGGTACCAGAGGGAGAGGGCGGACGTGCTGGTCCCGTTGCTCGCGACCGCTGTGCCGACGCTCACCAACGGAGGCATATCCCCTGACGGACTGAACTACACGTTCAACCTCAAGTCCGGCGTGAAGTTCCACGACGGGACTACGATGGACGCGTACGACGTCGAGTACTCGATCGAGAGGGTCCTGAGGATACACGACCCCGATGGACCGTCCTGGATGCTCGAGCAGATAATGAACGACTACATCCAGTACTATGTCGGAGGGCCGCTGTCCGACTTCAAGGCTGACTCGTACGGCGCCCAGTGGGTGTTCGATGCCATAGGCGGCACGGCCGATGACTACATCATCACCGAGCAGGACGTCCAGAACGTCAGCGAGGCGGCCGTCGAGGTGGTCGACTCCGACACGGTCGTCGTGCACCTGACGCACCCATACCCCGGGTTCCTGCAGATAGCGGCGTACACCGTGATGTCCGTCGTCAGCAAGGAATACGTGGAGGCGCACGGCGGCGTCGTGAACGGCGAGCACAACGAGCACATGGATTCGAACACCTGCGGGACCGGCCCGTACAAGCTGGTCAGCTGGGAGAGAGGCTCCAGGATACACATGACGAGGTTCGATGACTACCACGGGGCGAAGCCCGCGCTGAAGGACGCGTACATCATCAAGGCGAACGACGTCAACACGAGGATACTGATGCTCCAGGCGGGAGATGCGGACACTGGCTACATACCCATCGACTACGAGCGGCTGTTCCAGAACGACCCGAAGTTCGAGATCACCAAGGGCCTGCCGACGTTCAACATCGACTTCGTCGGATTCAACATGGTGATCAACACGACCGCAGCGGCGACGTGGGGTAGCAATGTCCCGGCTGACTTCTTCCAGGACAAGGACGTCCGCAAGGCCTTCGCCCACCTGATGAACGCTCAGCTGCTGATACAGACCTACCTCAAGGGTAACGGCATACAGCCCAACGGACCCATACCGAAGGGCATGTTCGGGTACAACGAGAGCGCGCCCGTGTACGAGTACAACATCACGAAGGCTGTCGAGTACCTGCAGAACACCACGAACCCGGCCACGGGCAACTCGTGGTGGGTTGACGGGTTCACGGTGGCGTTCCTGTACAACGCGGGCAACCTGTTCAGGGAGACCGCTTGCCAGTACCTGAAGGCGGGCCTCGAGTCGCTGAACGCCCTGCCGGGCACGCACGGCGAGTTCCACGCGACCATCAACGCGCTCGACTGGCCGACGTACCTCGCGGCCGTGAGGTCGTCGCCGAGCCCGCTGCCGGTGTTCTTCCTCGGCTGGGCGCCCGACTACGCCGACCCCGACGACTATGTGAACCCGTTCCTGTACTCGCACGGGGCGTTCCCCGGCAGGACGAAGTATGTGAACGACACGATCGACGACCTCGTCCTCGCTGCGGCGGCCGAGCTCGACACGACCAAGAGGCTGGAGATGTACCACCAGATCATCTCGCTCTGCTACGACGACTGCCCGTACATCTGGCTGGTGCAGGCGAACAACTTCCACGTCGAGAGAGCGTGGCTGACCGGGTACTACTTCAACCCGATGTACCCAGGCTACTACTTCGCGGCGTTCGGCAAGGTCACGAGCTGAGCTGGGCAGGCGAGAGCGCCAGAAACCCCTTTGAGAAACCTCTTATCCTTCTATCACCTCGTTCATCGCCGCTCACCTCGTGCTCCGTTCATCTCTTACTCCAGCAGCCGCTATGGTTTGCCCAGCAGCACCTAGGTGCGAGGTACGCCAGACGTGTAGAAGGGAAAAGGTAGAAATAGGTCGAATCGGCGTACCGCAGAAAGCGACACCAGGTGGTAGGAACTGCAGCTGCTGACCTACATAATCCGACGATTGCTGCTACTGATCCCAGTTCTCATAGGCGTATCGATACTGACATTCGTGATAATGCGATCCGCCGGGGATCCCGTCACCGCATACCTTCAGAATCCGGAAAAGGCAACCGAACGACAGATACAGGCGATAATCGAGAAGTACCACCTAAACGAACCGAACTACGTTCAGTACTACTATTGGCTCGTCGGTATAGTCCAGGGTGATTGGGGTTACAGCCAGGTGACAAAGCAGAAGGTCACGGACGTCCTCGGGCAACGTTTCCCTGCGACTTTCGAGTTGGCCATCGTCAGCACCCTGCTCGCCGTCGTAATCGGCATAGCTGCAGGGACGCGGGCGGCTGTGAAGGCGAACTCCGCGTTCGACCAGGGGGCGCGAGTCGTCTCCCTGGTTGGCGTGTCGATACCCGTCTTCTGGCTGGGCGTGCTATTGCTGGCGCTGTTCTACTACTACCTCGGATGGGCGCCGGAGCCTGGCAGAATAGACAAACAATTCGACACAGTGCCCCGGTACACCAACTTCCTGATAATCGACAGCATCCTCAACCTCAACTGGCCAATGCTCAAGAATGTGATAGCACACCTGATACTGCCTTCGATAACCCTTTGCTTCGTATCCACGGCGATAATAGTCAGAATAATGAGGTCGAGCATGCTCGAGGTCTTGGGGGCGGAGTATGTCCGCACCGCGAGATCGAAGGGTCTGCCTGAGCGCGTAGTGATAAAGAAGCACGCCCGAAGGAACGCACTCATACCGACCACTACCGTTGTCGGCCTCAGCTTCGGAGGCCTCCTCGGAGGGGCAGTACTGACAGAAACCATCTACCTGTGGCCTGGCCTGGGCAGGTTCGCCGCCGATGCTGCGCTGAACCTGGATACCGCAGGCATCATGGGTTTCACAATGCTGACGGCCATCATATACGTACTGGCAAACCTCATTGTCGACCTCACATACGCATATCTGGATCCGCGCGTGAGGCTCGGATAGCGGGCTGGTGAGTGGCAACGACGGCAACGGCGACCAAAGACAGGACAGAGGCGACGAAGCCAGCAAGCGCAGGCAAGCACCCTCAGAAGCGGGAGGGCAAGATTGCCGCCGCCCTCAGACCGTGGGCTAGGGAATTGAAGTTCGACCTCTATCTCATGTCCAAGAGCATGACGTCCATCGCAGGCCTCATCCTGCTGGGCGTGCTCGCGGTCCTTGCGGCGTTCCCATGGCTATTCGCAGAGCCCGCTCCGGGAGCCACCAACCCATATTTCCTGCCGTTCGACCAGTATCAGCCTGACCCACAGCCACCAAGCATGGATTACATCTTCGGCACAGGCAGCTATGGTGCTGACATTTTCTACGGTGTGGTGTGGGGTGCCAGGATATCGATGAGCTTCGCGATCGAAGTAGTTGGGATATCCATAATCATAGGCACTGTGCTCGGGCTCGTCGCGGGCTACAAGGGAGGCATAGTGGACGAGATAATGATGCGCATCACGGACGTGTTCCTCTCAATCCCGTCGCTGATACTCATCATGGCAATCGCCGCTGTCCTGGGAAAAGACCTGGGTTCGACCAAGATCGCGCTGATAGCCGTATGGTGGTGCGGCTACACGAGGCTCGTGAGGGGGCAGGTGCTCTCGGTCAGAGAGAACACCTACATAGACGCTGCGCGCGCCTCCGGCTCCGGCGAGCTGAAGATAATGTTCAGACACGTTCTCCCGAACTCCTTCCCGCCCGTGTTGGTCAGCGCCACCATGGACATGGGTACTGTCGTTCTGACCATGGCGGCTCTCAGCTTCCTCGGACTCGGCGCGCCGCCAAGGTACGCCGAATGGGGCAAGATGATCTACGACGGACAGCAGTATTTCTACAGAGGCGACTGGTGGATGGTCCTCTTCCCTGGCCTCGCCATACTCCTCTTCGTCATGGCGTTCAATCTGATGGGGGACGGCCTCCGGGACGTGATGGACCCCAAGATGAGGCGGTGATCGTCGGATGGAGGCGAGGGACGACATCCTGGTTGAGATCGACGACCTCTACGTCAACTTCTACACGTATCAGGGCATCGTGCAGGCGATACAGGGCGTTGACCTCATCATAAGGAAGGGCGAGACGCTCGGCCTTGTCGGCGAGACCGGCTGCGGCAAGAGTGTCACGGCGAGCACCATCATGAAGCTCGTGCTCTCGCCGCCGGGCAAGATAGAGGCTGGCAGCATCTACTTCATGGAGCCTCCGGAAGTGCGCGCGACGAGGAAGGCCTATGAGGCGAAGGCGCAGGAGTGGTGGAACGGCCTCTCCAAGGAACAGAAGGCCAGGATGATGCTCACTCACGGCATGCGCTTCACGGGCTTCAAGAAGCGAGTCAAGCCCCTTTCGCCCGCGGAGGCAAAGAAGATGGTTGTCCCTGACAAGGTCCCGAGCAGGGTCGCCGCGATGTACATGGCGGAAATGGCGAAGAAGCTCCCGAAGACGGACCGCGTCGTCCAGGACGCACTGAGGAAGACCTACGATCTGGTGCCGAAGAGCAACGAGTACATGCAGAAGATAAGGGGCAAGTGGGTATCGATGATATTCCAGGAGCCCACAAGCGCTCTGAACCCAGTGTTCACGGCTGGCGACCAGATCGCCGAGGTCATCCTGCTCCATCGACGGGCCGAGATGGCTGCCAGGGCACTTAGGCGGATAGATGACGAACTGAAGGTGGCTGCTCAGAAGGGCAGACCCAGGCGTGTCAGGCTGGAGAAGAAGAAGTTCAAGTGCTCCCAGTGCGGCTCCGTCGTCAAGAAGGATGTCCAGTGGTGCACTTCGTGCGGGCGGCAGTTCCACGGTCCCATCGGGTGGTTCTTCAAGCAGATGTTCGCCAGGACCACGAGGAAGATGCTCCAGAGGATAGTAAAGAAGCCGGACGCTCCCGAGTTCTACCTGGGCAAGATACCCCTCGTCAACCAGTACAAGAAGGAGATGCAAGGCGAGGCGCTCCGTGAGGCCACAAACATGCTCAGGGTCGTCCGCATACCCGACCCGGAAGGGGTCGCTAGGAGGTATCCGTATGAGCTAAGCGGAGGGATGCAGCAGCGGGTGATGATAGCGATCGCACTGGCTTGCAACCCCAAGCTCCTGATAGCGGACGAGCCGACGACGGCGCTCGACGTGACCATCCAGGGACAGATACTGAAGCTCATGAGGGACCTGAAGGCCGAGTTCGGCAGCTCCATACTCCTCATCACGCACAACCTCGGGGTGGTGGCCGAGATGTGCGACAGAGTGGGAGTGATGTATGCGGGTGACATGGCCGAGGTGGCCCCAGCAAGGATCATATTCAAGGCGCCTCTGCACCCGTACACCTCGGGACTGATGAAGGCCGTGCCCTCGGTGCAGATGGATGCGAAGGAGCTCTACTCGATCCGTGGATCGGTCCCGAACCTCATAACGCCTCCTCCGGGCTGCAGGTTCCACCCGAGGTGCGACTACGCCAGGGAGTACTGTACGAGAGTGAAGCCCGAGCTGGTCGAGATAGAGCCCGACCACTTCGTCTCGTGCCACATGGTGGCGAAGGCGGAGGGATACGTCCATGGCTAGCGCGGTCGAGGTCGGTGCGGGGGGCGCATCCCACGACAGGAACCTCATCGATATCGTCGGCCTCAAGAAGTACTTCCCCATAAGGGGCGGGCTCCTGAAGCGTGCGGTCGGCGCAGTCCGCGCAGTCGACGACGTGACGCTGTTCATCAGGAAGGGCGAGACGCTAGGACTCGTGGGCGAGAGCGGCTGCGGGAAGACGACCGTCGGCCGGTCAATCATGATGCTGACGCCTCCTACCGATGGCTACGTCTTCTACTGGGCTCCGAGACAAGTCGTGGCTGACTTCACCAGGCTCCTGAACCTTTGGAAGGGCACCGAGGGCCTGCGTATGACACCCAAGGTGGCCACGCAGCTGTTGGAACTCGTCGATAGACTTCTGTCGGCGCCCGAGTGCGAGGTCTCGCCCGGCAAGAAGAGGAGCATATGCTCCGACGCCAGGAAGCTGATGGCGCAGGTGTCGGCCGTCGGGTCCGGCGGCAAGCTGGGTACCAGAGAGGAGGACGTCCGCGAGCTCGTCGAGGAGGCGATTGAGGAGGTCGCCTCGAGGTACTGCATAAACTACAAACGGAAGAGCGAGATCAAGCGCCTGAGGGGCAGGGTGCAGTTCGTGTTCCAAGACCCGTTCGCATCCCTCGACCCGAAGATGCTCATCAAGGACATCGTTTCCGAGCCGCTCAAGGCCCAGAAGAAGTGGCGAGAGTACGCCAACCCCAGGATACCGCTCTCCGCAAGGGACCTGGAGAAGGCACAGGAGTGGTACTCCCGCCTTTCCGAGAGCGAAAAGAGGAGGGTCATCGCCACGAAACTGGGGAAGGTGAGGGAGGGACAGGGCGCCACAGGGCCTGCGACGCCGCCTGATAGGGTCCCCGAGGACATCGCAAGGCGGTACCTGTACCTCGAGGCGAAGAACGTGCGGAAGAAGACGATCGCTCTGCTCGAGAAGGTGGGGTTGAACGTTGAGCACCTCTACAGGTTTCCGCACGAGTTCTCAGGCGGCCAGCGGCAGAGGATAGGCATCGCGCGCGCTCTCTCAGTCGACCCAGAGTTCGTCGTCCTGGACGAGCCAACATCCGCGCTGGACGTCTCTGTGCAGGCGCAGATACTCAACATGCTCAACCAGCTCCAGGACGACTTCGGCCTGACGTACCTGTTCATATCGCACGACCTCAGCACCATAAGGTACATGTGCGACCGCGTCGCGGTGATGTACCTGGGGAAGGTAGTTGAGTACGCGGAGAAGAAGGAGCTGTTCGAGAGGCCGACACACCCCTACACGGAGGCACTGCTGTCCGTCATACCCGTCCCCGACCCCGACCTCAAGAGGGACAGGATCATACTCCCCGGGGATGTGCCGAGCCCGGCGAACCCGCCCCCAGGCTGCAGGTTCCACACCCGGTGTCCAGTAGCGATTGACATCTGCAGGGCCAAGGAGCCTGAGCTCGTGGACATAGGCGGGGAGCACTTCGTGGCATGCCATGTCAGAGCACCGAGCAAAGCCACCACAGGAGACAGCTGACGAGCGCCGTGCCAGGGTATACGCTGCCCGCAGAGACGAATCTCTCGACGATGAGCAGGTAGGAAGGTTGGCCCGCAAGCACCTCCCCTGGAAGGACTGGATACTGGCCGACTTCCTCAGGTACTGGTTCTGGCTGGGCGTGCTCGCCGTCACAACATTCGCCCTGATGGACCTGGCGAGGGCGCTACATCTGAAGGACGCTGTCGGGGTCGCGACCCTGGCCGTCCTCTTCTTGACGGTCATCGTTCTCGCCTCGATGCTCTATGTCCGCATCTGGCCAAGGGGCATTCTGACCAGGTTCGACCGGAAGAGATAGGCCGGTGCTGAGGAGCGCCTTTTTCGGGGAGCACGGCATACACTTCTCATGCGATCGCGTACGGAGGGAAGGGGGGACGAACTCGAACGCATACCTTGCGGCCTTGTTGGTGGTCACGGCCTATGTGACCCTGCTCACAGTGGGTTGTAGGACAGGGCTTTGGAAGAGATTCGGAGTCGTGCTCCTCGGCCCAGTGATGATGTTCAGGACCAAGCGGGGACGTGGATTCATCGAGAGGGTCGCACGCCCGAGGAGGGTCTGGACAACCCTTGGCAGCCTGGCGGTATTCATCACCTCAGCATCAGCAGCCGCCCTCACTGCCTTCCTGGTTCTCCAGGCGGCCGACTCGGCCGAAGAGGGGGCCGCGTTTGAGGTTGAGCCAATCGCTCATGGAGAGCCGCCTGCCAGGTTTGCCGCGACAGCTCTGTATGTAGTCGTCAGTTTCGCTGCTGCCATCGCAATACACGAACTCGCTCACGGTGTAATGGCCGCCTCTGCGGGAATAAGGCTGCTCCATACGGGAGTGCTGGTGTTCGTCATACCAGTAGGTGCCTTCGTGGAAACGGACGACGAGGGGCTGAGGAACGCTCCGAGGAGGAGCAGGCGGAGACTTTACGCCTCAGGCCCCGCCTCGAACCTGGTGATGGCCGGCGTGTTCTTCCTGGTGCTAGTCGGCCTGGTTGGACCGGCAGCCAGGCCACTGAACCCGGGGGCTGTCGTGACCGACGTTGCCTTGGACTCGCCCGCTGCCGTGTATGGCATCGAGCCATGGGACGAGATTGTTTCGGTGGGCGGCGCGCCCGTGTTGAACAACACACAGATGCGGCAGGCGTCCTTTGCAGAGCCAGGGGAGCCGGTCAGGGTCGAGATGTTCCGCGGGTCGACGCGTATCACGGTGTATGTGCCGGGAGGCGTTGTGATACACGCCGTCTACGAGGGGCCCGGCCACGATGCCGGCCTCAAGCCAGGAATGATAGTGAGGAGCCTGAACAGAACCTTGATACACACCATCTCCGAGTTCCGGTCGGCAACAGAGAACGCATCCATGCACGAGCCTGTGGAGATCACTGTCTTGAGCTACTATAAGAGCGCCAACGGAGGGAAGGGGGGCTATCTAGTCAACACTAGCGTCGCGACGGTGAATCTGACCTCCAAGTGGCTCTACTACTGGACGCACTATCCGTGGGCCAACAGAGAGGAGTACAAGGGCGTCAGCTTCATGGCCGTCTCCGTCTCCCCCCTCGGTGTGTGGACGGAGGACTTGGAGCGCCTGACCTCGCGCGTTGCGAGACCTTTCGACTCGGGGGAAGACATCATGGAGACCTTCAGGGACTTCGTGGGATTGCCCTTGGCAGGATACTCGCCCGTCACGAACCCCGTGGCCGAGCTGTACGGGCCTGGCGGAGTTCTGGGGTTCATGCCTTCGAGCCTTTACTGGACTGTTCTGAATCTGCTTTACTGGCTGTTCTGGGCCAACCTCATGCTGGGCCTGACGAACGCGCTGCCAGCGCTGCCCTTCGACGGCGGATACCTCGTGCGGGACCTGCTCAGGGGATTTGCCGCGTGGCGGGGGAGGAGGGTCCCGGGCCTGGATGCTACGATAGGAAGGAGGCTGTTCACTGAGGAACGTGTCGACGACATCATGCTGTTCGTGTCAGGGATGCTCGTGTTCCTTGTGGCATATCTGCTTCTCGAGGGGAATCTCAGGAACGCCCTCGGTGCATGAGGGGAGGACCTTCCCTGCTAGGGAACGAGTAGTTGTGCTTGGAGCACGATAAGACGATGACTACACCGCCAGATAGTATAATGGCTCCGCCCGTCATTCTCCGCGTGCCATGGCCCTGAGGATGACTTGGACGAGGAGGGCACTCGACCTGCCCGAGCACGTAAGGGGGGAACTGGCGCGCAGGCTCAATCGGCTTCACAGGTACTTTCCGGAGGTTAGAGGGGGCGTGCGCATAGGCATCACGAGATCACTTGAAGGGTTCGCCTTCCAGTCCGATGAGGGCGATGCCAAGCTGATGCTGGAGGTCCGCCGGCGCAGGAACGGCGGCTGGAAGCTGCCTACGTACTGGACGTTGGGGCACGAGCTGATGCACCTCGCGCAGTTCAACAGCTCGGGCATTCCCCAGGGGGAACGGGCGTGCGATGTCTTCGCGCTGGCCCGACTTCCTCCGAGGTTCATAGACGAGGCTCCCAGCTACCTGGTCGTACCCCGGGGGTGCAGAGGGTGCTGGACCAGACGCCACGCGAGGCTCGCGCATGATGTCGCCAAAGAGGCCGTGGCGCTTCGGAGCGGGGGGCTCAAACGATACGCGGTTTGGTGGGAACGCGAGTTCAACTGGCGTGCGGGTAGGAGCAACTTACGCGCGACACGATAGCATGACCCCCCTCCCTCGTGGTGAACTTAGTGCGTCGACGGGGGTTGGACCTCCGGCGGCGTCCTGCCCTTCTTGGCGGCGATCCTGTATCTCAGCGCGATGACTGAAACAATCGTGACCGGCACAATGACCGCTATGCACACCGCCGTGCCGATCCAAGTCGTTTCCCACGGAACGAACTCCTTGCGAGTGTCGAAGTCCTTCAGGTTCTCACTGTACGCGTTGCTCTTCACACGGATGTCGTCTGAGTAATAGACGCCCACGCCGATCTCGCATCTGCTGATGTAGTTGGCTATCACCGAGCAGTCGTTGCTGAACGAGACTGTGACGCCGATGCCGCAGTCGGATATCTCGCAGTTCTCAATAATGGCGTTCGACACGTTGTAGAGCACGACGCCGTTGCTGCAGTTGCTCAGATGACAGCTCCTTATCACCAGATGGGCCTTCGTGTTGTGGATAGATATCCCGATAACACGGCTGGATGGCGAGATCTCCAAACCCTCGATCACGTACGGATCGGATGATGTGCCAGAACCGCCGGAGACAGCGCTCACACCCGGCCAGTCATCGTCGCCCATCACCGAGACGGGACCTGACGGGACGAGGCCCGAGTACCCGCTCGTGATGGCCGGCACCAGAGCTAGCGCTGAGATCACGGCAGCAAGGCAGTATCCGAGAAATGCGGTGTTCGCGGGTATGATCCAAGTGCGCATCCGTGAGCCATAGGCACAGAGGGCATAAAACACCTTCTGGTGTGGCGCATCTTAACAAGGCCGGACCACCACACGCATCCTTCCCGCCCCGGTCGATACCCGAGTTCAATCCGCTTCTGCCTCCCCCCTTTGTTCGGACGTTGATGTTGCTCGCCGTCTCTGTTGCTAGACGGAGCGGACGGCCCATGCCGGAGCCGCAAGAAGCCTTCCTGATTCGGCTGCCACAAGGACAAGAAGCGGGCGTGAAGGGATTCGAACCCTTGACCACTTGCTTAGGAGGCAAGTGCCATATCCTGACTAGGCCACACGCCCTCGGCGAGACCTTCTAGCACTATTCCTCCGGAGGTATATAAACTGGTTCCGAGTATCGATGTGGGTCTCAGGTGCTCCTTCTATCCTCCTCGGTCAGCTCCTCGGGGGCTCTCTCCTCCGACTTCTTCTCCTGGGACTCAACAGGTTCCGAAGGTCGGCCCTCCTCCTTGCCTTCTTCGCGCTGCTCCTTCTTGGGCCTCTCGTACTCCTCGACGAAGGATATCCTATCAGCATCGAGAACCTCGCGCAGATCAGTCAGAAGCCTGTACTTCGCGATCATCCAGCGCTGGTCATACTTGCACGAGTCCGAGAGCTTGATCCTGAAGTCCTTGCCGTGGTGCTCGACCTCGAACCCCTCTGAAGTCCCGTAGGCCGACCTGATGAGGAGTTTCACGATCTCGGTCGGCTTTGTGGGCTTCTCGACGATCTTGTACCTGTACCTCAGCGTCCGCCCGGCAAGCCTGTTGTTGAAGTCCAGCCTGACCCTGCCCGCCGTGACCGCCGTGATTATCGCCGGCTTACCCTTCACGGTGACCTCTAGCCCCACCCTCGGCTCGATCTCCTGCTTGACGAACTCCCGCAGAGGGCGTAGCTCCACGAGCTTCGGGTTCCTCGGCCCAGCGGCCTTCTCCGGAGGAATGATGACCTCCACCTCCTTGCCTATCTCGGCCTTCAGCATCGATTCATCGAGCCCCGGGAAGAGTCTGCCTTTGCCGACGATCAGCGGTTGTGGTCCGTAGGTCATCTTCTCGTTGTAGATGTTGTTCTCTTTGGCCCTCTCCTCGCTGGTAGTGTCGAACAACTCGTTGCTGTCGTGTATCCAGGCATCGAACTCAGCCAGAACAACATCGCCCTCTTTGACGTGGACCCCGGCCGCGTCCGTGTGGCCGCCCTTTCCGTGGTGCTTGTCCGCACCCTCCTCCTCACTCATTGAAATCTCACCGCTGGTGCGCGTTCTGTGTGGATACTCAGCTGCCATTTAAAGCTTCCGCAATTATCGGCTGGTTCCAGGAAAAGCAACTGGGTGAGCTGGATGCAGCGAGGTGCCGAAACTGGGAGATCCGTTCGCCTGTGAAAAGCTATATCCGAACGCCCTCATTACTCAGCGCAGCGGATCCGTGCCACCGTAGCTCAGCCGGAAGAGCAGCTGACTTGTAATCAGCAGGTCGGGAGTTCGAATCTCCCCGGTGGCTCTTAAGCGAACCGGGAGAACGACTACCTGGCTGGCGCGAACAACCAACGTCAATATATAAGCCTGGAATCGATGCACTTTCGGACGGGCTTCAGCGGTGCGAGCCCCGGAGGAGTGGTTGGATGAGACCAGGTTCAGTAGACAGAACAGTGTCATCGCTTCTGGCAGTCTGTGCAATCTTATCGTCCATGACGCTGGCCTTGCCTGGATGCGCAGAGGGTGCGACGGTGTACGGCAACGCAAGCGAGTACGTGGACGGGAACGAGGCGATGCAGAATCTCGGACGGTCAGTGGCACTCGCGGACGTGAACCTGGACGGCATATCAGATCTCGTGGTAGGTGCACCATACACTACAGCAGGGGGGATGAGGAACGCTGGTTCCGTGGTGATCTACGCCTCGGCCGCAGGCGTTCCCATGGCCAATGTCATCGTGATCAACGGGACATCCTCATGGGACCTGTTCGGCTGGACAGTGGCGGACGTTGGCGATATCAACGGAGATGGCGCACACGACCTGGCCATTGGAGCGCCCTTGGCGGACCCGGGCGGGAGAGCGGACGCGGGCACCGTCTATCTGTTCTTCGCCTGGGCCGGCTTTGACGGCACCTGCAATTCAACCATAGAGGGTGCGAACGAGGGCGAGGAGCTAGGGTTCGCGCTTTCCGCCGCTGGGGATATCAACAAGGATGGCTTCGACGACCTGATCGCAGGAGCGCCGTTCTACACTTCAGGGACTTTGGCGGAGGCTGGCAGGGTCTACATCTACTACGGAGGATCCCCCATGGACAAGAACCCTGACAGGACCTTCACAGGCAGCTCTGCGGGAGCGCACCTGGGGTGGAGCGTCTCCGGCGGAGCGAGCGTGGACGGCGACACCAAGATGGATGTGGTTGCGGGCGCTCCGGGGCAGGGAACCGCTGGGGCTGCGTACGTGATCAGAAACCTAGACAGGACCAATCCGACTGTTACGGTTGTCACGGGCAAGAGAGCATATGAGAACTTCAGCTTCTCCGTAGCTCTCGTACCAGACCTGAACGGCGATCTCATCGGGGACATCGCCATAGGTGCTCCCACGAACAGCGACAACGGCTCCTGCGCGGGGGCCGTTTACGTGCTCTTCGGCAGCTCGAAGTTCAACACTGTGGTGGACATGACGCTCACGGGCGCTCCTGACGAATGGTTCGGGTGGGCTGTTGTCTCGGGCGACATGCGCGAGGACGGTGTGTCGGATCTGCTGGTTGGCGCCCCGAACAGCCGGCTGAACGAGACCGCCGTCGGACGAGCGTACGTCTACTTCGGCGGGGCGAGCATATCCGAAGCTCCGAACATGACCCTCGTTCCGGATAGCGGAGCGAGCTTCTTCGGGGGGAGCCTCGCTGTCGGGCCGAACATGACTGGCGATCCTGCACCTGACTACGCTGTAGGCGATCCACTGTTCAACGTACCCGGATATCCGAACGCGGGAAGGGTGTACCTCTACTCCGGTGTACATGTGGTCGTCCCGAAGAACCCGGTGGTCAAGGGGCATGTGTACATACCTGGCACGACCGTCGGCCTATCAGGGTTCACCGTCACGCTCGAGTCCGACAACAACGCCTATTCGACGACCACAGACTCGTCTGGGGCCTATGAGCTCATGGCCATACCTGGCACATACTGGCTGAACGTCTCGAGGACGGGATACGTGCCCAACTCGACGACCATCACCCTCGCCACAAACGAGGTAGCAGTCCTGGATTTCTACCCCTTGACTGTGCCCTATGTCCGAGGGACTGTGAGGGACGCCGTCAGTTCCACCGCACTCAGAGGAGCGACAGTGGCCCTGTACGCAGGCGGCGGACTCAAGGCGTGGATGACCACGCCCGCGAACGGCTCGTACTGGTTCTGGCTGCCCGAGGATCTGGTGCCGCCGGTCGGCGGGTCTGTCACGGTCACCGTCGCCGCCTGGAGCTCGATGCATTACACCTCCTCGACCGACATCATCCTGGCAAGGAACGACTCAGTGGTGAGCAGTTTCGCCCTTGACAGGTTCCCAGTCGTCACGGGTTCTGTCCGCGACGCCCTCTTCCTCTCGGCTATCAGGAACGCGCTCGTGACGGCGAACCAGGGCGCGTCCGTCCTCGCGGCGACCGTCACGGACATCAGAGGGGAATACGAGATCGTTGCAGTCAATGCGACCGCTGGGTCGCTGTACCTGAACGTCACCGCCTCTGGCTATTTCAGACAGACGGGCTCGGTCGCCGTTGAGAAGAACGGCACCTACACGCTGAACTTCATACTCCAGGTGGACAACGCGCCGCCCAGCTCGCAGCTGGCTACCCTGCCCCAGTATGTCACCACCGAGAACTTCACAATCTCCGCCACCGCCACTGACTTGAACGGCATCAAGGAGGTGCAGCTGTGGTACAGACTCGGCAGCTCAGGAGCGTACGCCAAGTACGGGTCCGACTACGAGCCTCCCTACGTGTTCACATTCACGTCTTCGGCCGCCGGGGGGGACGGGCTCTACGAGTTCTACTCCTTGGCGGTGGACCTCGCTGACAACACCGAGCCCGCCCCTGCGACGAACGACACGTGGACTTTCGTGGACGCCCATGCGCCGGAGCTGGCTGTGTCTGAGCCCTCCGAAGGTGCAATCCTGCCTGTCTCGACCGTCGCGGTTGTGTGGTCCGGCAGCGACTCCGGCTCGGGCATCGTCAAGTACGAGGTCAAGCTCGACTCCGGGGAATGGGTCGACAAGGAGCTCTCCACCTCTCACGAGTTCGCATCGGTAGGAGACGGACCGCACACGGTGACCGTCAGGGCCAGCGACTTCGCCGGGCTGCAGAGGGAGATATCTGTGCATATAACGGTCGACACGCGCGCGCCCACCTCTGCCATGTCGGCACTGCCCTCCGTCACAGCCTCCTCCAACCTGACGCTGGCCGCGACTGCCACCGACCTGAACGGCATCAAGGAGGTGCAGTTCTGGTACAGGTACGGCGGCAGCGGGGGTTTCTCGCTCCTGGGGAGCGACGACTCCCCGCCGTATGAGCTTGCGTTCAGCGCGGAGGACCACGAGGGCGACGGCCTGTATGAGTTCTACTCGCTCGCCGTAGACCTCGCTGGCAACGGTGAGACCGCGCCCGCCGGGAACAAGTCATGGACGATAGTAGACACCGCGCTGCCGCTACTGACGATCACATGGCCGGTTCAGGGCGGCACCGTGGGAACAGCCTCCCTCACGGTGAACTGGACCGCCAGCGACTCCGCCTCAGGCATATGGAAGTACTGGATCAGACTCGACGACGGCCCGTGGGTCGAGCTCCTGAACTCGTCGACCCAGATGTCGGTCCAGGTCGAGGTGACGCATGGGGAGCACACGATCAATGTCACCGCAACCGACAGAGCTGGATGGAACAGGTCTGTCTCGGTCACGTTCGGTGTTGACCTGAACCCACCCGTTGTGACCATCACAACGCCCCTTGAAGGGCAGAGCTTGGCGAGTGCGGCTATCACGCTCCGCTGGTCTGCCTCCGACCAGGATTCAGGCATCGCATCTGTCGAAGTCAGCAGGGACGGGGTCGCGTGGCTCCAGGTGGGCGTGGCCGACACGGAGTACACGTTCTCCGCGCCTGCGGGGCTGCCCGAAGGTGAGCACACTGTCTGGATCAGAGTGACGGACAGAGGCGGCCTGGCGACCTATCGCTCGGCCACCGTCACGCTCGACAGGACTCCTCCGGTCGTCGCGATAACATATCCCCTGGACGGCGATACCGTTCGGCGGTCGACCATAACGGTCCGATGGCAGATGGCCGATTCGGGGAGCGGCGTCAAGACCGCCTACGTGTCTATCGACAAGGGCGTAATGCAGAACATCGGCGATGTGAGCTCGTTCGAGCTTTCGGACCTGACTGACGGAGAGCACGAGGTCAGGGTAAGGGTCGTGGACGAAGCGGGCAACGCGCAGGAGGTGTCGGTTAGCTTTACCGTTGACACTGGCGCGCGCATCAGCACGCTCCTCATCGGGGGCATCGCGATCGCCGTGATCGCTGCGGCTGCCATCGGCGCCGCACTGATGATGCGGAAGAAGAGGCCGGGAAAAGGTGAAGCGCCCGACGCAAGCTTGAAGGCCGGGGAGAACGAACCGTAGGTCCGCAGTGACGTGCGCAACCTGCAGGGCAGGCCATGCTGGCAACAGCCGACGGCTCCGTCAGACCAAGAGGAGAGGTTTTGTCGGCCTGAGGGAGTATCTCTTGCAGGTGTAGCAGTACCACTCGTTGTATTCCTTGATGAACTTCATCTCATGGCCGCAGGCAGGACAGCTTTTCTGGCCTTGGGCCGCTCCTCCGCGTTCCTTGGGGGCGTACTCCCTGCACTTGAAGCAGTAGTGCCTCTGGTATCTCTCAATGTACTTGAGCGGCTCTCCGCACTTCGCGCACGCGAGACCCTGCGAGGGTGCAGCGGGTGTCGTCGAGGGCGCACCTTTTCCAGACATCTTGTGGAACGGGTACTTCCTGCACGTGTAGCAGTAGTGCTCATTGTACTTCTCTATGAACTTGAGCTCGCTCCCGCAGTCAGGGCAGCGCTTGCTGGCAGGCGCAGAGCCAGGTGCACCCTCAGCCTCCTGCTTCGGTCCTTGCTCCTTCGGAGCATACTTCCTGCAGCCGTAGCAGTAATGCCTCTGATACTTCTCGATCCACTTGAGAGGCTGACCGCACGTGCCGCAAGTCCTCTCACGCGGTTCGGGTGCCTTCGCCACCTCAAGAGTTGCTGACGGAGCAGCTGCCGTCGACGACCCCAGCTGAGCCTGAGCGCCCTGAGAACACAGCGATGCAACGGCGCTGTCGAGCAGCGACTGAGGCTCGTTGGTTGACGTTGCCGGCGCCCTGATCTCGTCGGCGTATTCTTCGCATATGTAGCAGAACATCTTGCCGTCCCTTATCTCCTCAAGCTCAGCCCCGCACCTCGGACACGAGACGGCTTGGCCCTCGCGGTGGAGTGACCCTGGTTCGAGGACGGCTCCGGCACCATCAGGCTTTGCAGGGCCCACGTCTTCCGTGTTTGCCTCGGGCTGCACCTCGCTGTGTTCAGGACTTCCCTCTTCAAGATAGCTGTTGCAGCCATAGCAGTACCACTTCTCCATCTGCTCGATAAAGCGGGGTTCGTCACCGCACTTCGGGCACTTCGAAGCTTCCATCTCGGACACGCTCCGCTGACAGGACTGTCTTCGGACGCCTGTCACACTCGTGAGAATCACCGGCCCAGTGCGTATTTAACCGTGTTTTCCTGGATATCAGCCATGATAACGCTCCGTCAGGTATCGCGTAGCCTACATGTATCCGTGCAGACAAATAGCGAGGGTCATATTGTGAGCCAGGGCCGACAAGGGCTGGATGGGCAAGGCAGGTGTGCAGGAAGATGGCATATAAGACTCGAACCAGGGGTTTCAGAGCGGACATGGCCGGTGGTATAGAGGGCCTGCCACTTCAGCTGCTGATAATGGTCGTGGTGGCGGGACTCGGTCTGACGATCATAATGGGCTGGATGAACTCGATAGAGCCTCCCAAGGCGATCGGCGACGTGTATGTCACACCGTCGGAGATTCTGGTCCACGACAGCGACGGAGACGGCATCTACACGGCTTCTAACATCGTGGTGTCCGTAACAGTGACAGACCAGGACGGAGACCGGCTTGAAGGTGCCACCGTCGTTCTGGACGGCGCGGGGATAAGGGACGGGAACGGCAAGACGGTGAGAGGGACAACCAACGACCGCGGCCAGGTCGTCTTCACAGGGCTGACGCTGGAGCACTTCGGTTCGCGCATGGCGACCGTGACGGTGACCGTGGCAAAGGGCGATTACGGGATAGACTCGAGCTACGAGATACCGGTCATCCCGAGCTGAGCATACATGGCGCTGAAGGACGACCCTGCTGGCATGGAATCGCTCCCCATGAGACTCATGGTGGTGGCGGTCGTCGTCTCGATGTCCGTCGTGCCCGCTGCGGGGGCGCTCGAGGCGTTTCAGCACAGGGAGTTCCTCGTACGCGCGGGCACCCAGATGGACATGGTCGTGGCCGCTGCTCAAATCCTCGCCGTGGAGGGACCTGGCTCCGCGAGGACGCTCGACGTGGACCTCTCGACCGGAGGCTCCCTCAGCCTGGTGAGCATCATCATAGGCGACAGGCCCGGCGGTCCCAATGCGTCGTCCGTCGTCCTAAGGTTGTCCGACGGTGCATCACTGGTGAGGTGTGCCTCCGACCCTCCCGTGACGCTGTCCGGCCCAGCGATGTCCGCGCTCGTGCTGACATGCCCACGCTTCGCGCTACGCCTGTCTGCGCACATCTCGGGCATCGATGTCATCGTAATCGCGGAGGTGGTTTGAGCGGACTTCATCATCTCGAAGGTGCTGATGTCCATCTGCGCCCTGATGGTCGCCTCGGTACTCGCCGCCCTCTACGCGCCCCGTGACCTGAACGGCGCTGCCTCGGAGGTGGCAGCCGCCCTCGATAGATTCGCGGCGATGGCCGATGGCCTTCTCATGACCCGGGCAGAAAGTTCAGTCTGCTGGCAGGTGCCGTTCACCTCAGGAGGAGGGGTCATCATCATTGAGACAAACGGACGTTTTCTGAGCGCGAGCGACGGAACCACGAGGTGCATGGCGCAGCCGCACACGCCCATTCGGACCTGGACGCTGGCCGCACCGCACCTGAACCAGTCTGAGATCGCCGAGCTTGACAAGCAGGCGGCCACTGCCTCATTCTCCTCGGGAGAGTGCGTTGAGTTGTTCACGGTCTTCGCGACGATAGAGGATCGGGAAGAGCTGCTCGTGTTCTGTAGGTTGGGGAGCTAGCGCTCTCGGGAGAACCTCAGTGCCAGATCGGCAACCGCTTCCGAGAAGATGTCCGCCTCCTCAGCCGTGTTGTAGATGTACACGGACGCGCGCGCACATCCTTCTATCTTGCGGGCGTGGAAGAATGGATGGCAGCAGTGCATGCCTGAGCGCATCATGATGTTCCTCGAATTGTCCATTATCATGGCGACGTCGTGGGGCGAGAGCCCGTCTATGTTGAAGCTGAATATTCCCGACCGAAGGTTCGGGTCCTCGGGACCGACGATGCTGACGCCTGCCACCGACATGAGCCGTCGTGTTATGCGCCTGTTCAGCGCGACCTCGTGCGCCTGTATCTCCTCCAGACCTATTCTTGAAATGTAGTCTATTGCTGCGCCTGTCCCTACGATGCCTGAATAGTTCTGGAGACCTGTCTCGAACCTCTCGGGCGCCGGCAGCAGATCGTAAGAATCATATGTCGTGTCGGTGACGCCGTGCCCTCCGTACATCATGGGCCTCAGCCGTTCAGCCAGCTCGGCTCGGCAGTAGAAAAGCCCCACCCCAGATGGGCCGCACATCTTGTGCGCGGACGCGGCGAGGTAGTCGACGCCGAGGGCGCGCACATCGATGCGTCTGCTGGGAGCCGCCTGGGCAGCATCGAACAGCACCTTCGCCCCGACTGAGTGTGCCAACTGGACCACTTCCCTCGCAGGCAAGGTGAATCCCGTGACGTTCGAAGTGAGGCACATAGCCACGAGCGCGGTCCTCTTGCTCAGGACGCGCTCGAACGCCTCGATGTCGAAGACGCCCTCATGGGAGGACCGAACAATCTTGTGCTTCACGCCGAAGAGCTCCACAGCCCTCAGAACGGGCACGTGTATGGAGTTGTGCTCGTAGTCCGTCGTGACTATCTCGTCGCCCTTCTTGAGGCCGGAGCACAGAATGACCGTATTGCAACCCTCGGTCGTGTTCTTCATGAAGGCTATCTCGTGCGGGCTCTCCGCGTTGAAGAACTCAGCCACGCGTGCCCTCACTGCGTCGCACCTCAGCGATACCTCTGTAGCGAGCTTGTGGACGCTCCTGCCAGCGCATGCGGGGAAGGAGTCGTAGTACTCCCTAACTGCCTCCGTCACCTGGCGCGGCCTGAGCGTCTGGCATGCATTGTCGAAGTATATCGGGGGCTTGCCCTCGATGTCCATCCCAAGGACCGGGAAGTCCGGGCGGATCTTCTTGGGATCCATAGGTTCAGGCGGGGATTGCACTGGCCGGTATTAGTCGTTTCCTGGTCCGACATCCCTACCGGTCACAACGCTGGAAAACCCTTAAGATGGTCAGGCCGCATCACCCTCGGTTGTAATGACCAGCAGCACTTCCAGGAGGATATACTTCGACCACAGCGCCACCACGCATGTGCTCCCTGAGGTGCACGAGGCCATGGTCCCGTACTTCCTCCAGAAGTTCGGCAACCCGTCGAGCATACACGCTTACGGCCGGGAAGCGAAGGAGGGCTTGGAGAAGGCCAGGGAGCAGGTCGCGGCCCTCATCAACGCCGACCCCAGCGAGATCGTGTTCACATCGGGTGGAACGGAATCCGACAACCTGGCCATCAAGGGCGTGGCGACCTACAAGGGCAAGAGCAAGGGCCACATAATAACCACAGCGATTGAACACCATGCAGTCCTCGAGCCCTGCGAGCACCTCAGGCGGCTGGGGTTCGAGGTCACCTATGTTCCCGTATCCGCAGAGGGCCTAGTGGACCCTGGAGAGGTCGAACGTGCCATAAGGAACGACACGGTGCTCATATCCGTCATGACTGCGAACAACGAGATAGGCACCATCCAGCCAATAAGGGAGATCGGCAATATCGCCTCCGCCAGGGGCATCCCTTTCCACACAGATGCGGTCCAGGCGATAGGGAAGCTCAAGGTAGACGTGAAGGCCGACCACATAGACCTTCTCTCGCTCTCCGCCCACAAGTTCCATGGCCCCAAAGGCGTGGGAGCCCTGTACGTGAGAAGGGGCACGAAGCTCGAGCCCATAATCCACGGAGGAGGACAGGAGAGAGGGCTGCGCTCCTCCACTGTGAACGTGGCGGGCGCGGTCGGACTCGGCAAGGCGGCCGAGATAGCGAAGCGAGACCTTGAATCCACGAGCAGCAGGATGGCCAAGCTCAGGGACAGGATGATCAGGACTGTTCCAGAGGTCGTACCGAACTCCTACGTGAACGGCCACCTCACCAGACGGCTTGCTAACAACGCCCACTTCCGGTTCGACTTCATAGAGGGTGAAGGGCTGGTGCTCCAGCTCGATTTCAAGGGCATCGCGGCGTCCACTGGCTCCGCATGCTCGACTGGCTCGCTCGAGCCGTCCCATGTTCTCCTCGCGCTGGGATTGACACACGAGCAGGCCCACGGCAGCCTCAGGATCACACTTGGACGGGAAAACACTGAAGAGGAGGTAGACTACTTCCTAGAGGTGCTGCCCGGCGTGGTCTCGAAGCTGAGGGAGATATCCCCCTTCGGCCCCGGAAGGCCAATGCGGCCGGCAGAAGGTGGAAGCTGTGTACAGTGAGAAGGTGATGGAGCACTTCGCCAACCCGAGGAACGTCGGGGAGATACCGGATGCGGACGGGGTCGGCAAAGTGGGCAACCCGCAGTGCGGAGATGTGATGTGGCTGTACATAAAGGTCAAGGACGGTGTCATCACGGACATCAAGTTCAAGACATTCGGTTGCGGGGCGGCGATCGCCACGAGCTCGATGATAACGGAGCTGGCAAAGGGCAAGACTATAGAGGAGGCAAAGAAGATCTCCAGACAGGACGTGGCCGAGTCGCTTGACGGCCTCCCGCCGCAGAAGATGCACTGCTCTAACCTAGCGGCTGATGCGCTCAGGGAGGCCATAAAGGACTACGAGGCCAAGATGGCGGCAAAGAAGGGCTGACGCGGACCGGGAAAAGTTCTAGTAGCCGGCCCGGCAATCTCGCCGAGAGCCCGATGGTAGACCTCTCGGTTGAGATATGCGGCCTGCGCCTCAGGAACCCGACGATGCTCGCATCGGGCGTTCTTGACGAGACCGGGAAGAGCATGGTCGCCGTCGCGAGAAGCGGCGCTGGAGCCGTGGTGACCAAGTCAATAGGACTCGAATCAAGAGAGGGCCATCCGAATCCCACCGTTGTCGAGCTCGAGCACGGCCTCCTGAACGCCATGGGCCTCCCGAACCCCGGCATAGAGGTCTTCGCTGAAGAGATCCGCGTGGCAAAGAAAGCCAAGGTGCCGATTGTGGGGAGCGTCTTCGGAGGAACCGCGGAGGAGATTGCGGAGGTAGCGCGACGGATGGGGCAGGCAGGGGCCGATGCCATCGAGCTGAACCTGAGCTGTCCGCACGCCAAAGGCTTGGGGGCCGAGATAGGTTCGTCGCCGGAAGGTGTAGAGCTCATCTGCAGGCGTGCGAAGGAGGTCAGCGGCGTGCCTGTCTTCGCGAAGCTGACTCCGAACACGTCGTCCGTAGCAGACCTGGCACTCGCGGCAGAGCGGGGAGGAGCGGACGGCATAGTCGCTATAAACACGCTCAAGGCGATGTCCATCTCCGCCGAGGCCAGAAGACCTGTGCTGGGGAACTTGGTAGGTGGATTGTCCGGCCCCGCACTCAAGCCTGTGGGTCTCAGGTGCGTCTATGAGATCTTCGAGGCTGTCAAGATACCGGTCATCGGTGTCGGGGGCGTCACGACGGGCAGGGACGCGGTCGAGTACATCATGGCGGGTGCGAGGGCTGTGCAGATCGGCACGGCCGTGTGGCTCAGGGGGCCTCAGGTGTTCAAGCTCGTATGCGATGAATTGAGGGCTCTGATGAAGGAGCTCGGATACGAGTCTGTCTCTGAGATGGTGGGGGTGGCGCACCCTGGCAGGCATTAGGATGCTGAGGATCGTAAGACAGGTGGAGGAGACGCCGTCCATAAGGACCGTGATGCTCGACGCCCCCTCTGCTGCCGTCCCCGGGCAGTTCGTGATGGTCTGGGTTCCAGAGGTCGACGAGTTTCCCATGTCGGTCTCGTACATCGGCCGCACCATGGGCATCACGTATCAGGTCGTCGGCGACGGCACGAGAGCGTTGGCTGCGATGGAGCCAGGAGAGTTCGTCGGCCTCAGGGGGCCGTACGGGAGAGGGTTCAGCCTCGTCGGACGAAGAGTGCTCATTGTGGCAGGCGGGACAGGTATGGCTCCCCTCGCACCGCTCGTGGCTCAGGGCGTGCGCGCCCGCACAAAGGTCGATGTCGTGATAGGGGCTAGATCCGCTGACGAACTTCTGTTCGTCTCGAGAGCTGCGCGCACAGGCGCGAGCGTTCATGTCGCTACCGATGACGGATCGCGGGGCTTCAGGGGTTTCGCGAGCGAGCTCGCGGGCGAGCTGATCGGGAAGAACCACTACGATGCCGTCTACGCCTGCGGTCCAGAGCGGATGATCGTGAGGATGGTCAGGATATGCTCGAGGATGGGCGTTCCCCTCCAGGCCTCGCTCGAGCGCGTGATGAGATGCGGTATCGGGCTCTGCGACTCCTGTGCAATCGACGGTGTGCACGTATGCCGCGACGGGCCGGTCTTCGGTTTGAGCGAGCTCAGACGGTTCAAGGATCTCGGCAGGACGAAACTCGACCTGGCAGGTCGAAGGACGCCTGTCTGACCTGGTTGGAGGAGTGCGCCGTTCGTCTGACGATGTCGTCTGCCGCTCTCATGCGAGGGTCTTGCTGGCCATCCTTCGCCATCGGCGTGTCGGGCGCGCGACTTTCGGTTGCGGACCGGGCATCCCACCAAAAAGTCGTCGTTCCCAAAACCGATTTGTACCTGGAAAGACCACACGGTACGCGAGGGATACCTTGCCAGAAAGGGTTTCGACTTGGAACCAGAAGTACCTTCAGATCGAGACTTCGTGCCGCACCACGTACCACTGCGTTCCCTGCACGTACCCGAACTGCCAGCGCAACTTGAAGCTGAAGAAGATCGCTCTCAAGTCGTTCGGCAGAGCATGATGGGATGGGGGACGCGTTCTGACAGGGGCTCGCCGCGCGGCGAGCCCTCCAAACAGTTTCAGTCAACCGCTGTCTTCCTGGGGGGTCCCGTCGGAGCTCGCCCCGAGTATACGGGCCACGATTTCCCAGAACTCCTTGTCGCTTACTCTCCCGTGATCCTCTCCGGCCCTCTTTATCGCTCGGACTATCTCGCAAACCTGCTCTTCCGTGGCGAAGACCCTGCGCTCCGCGAGCTTGTTCTCCACCAGAGCCGTGCCGGAGTGCTTTCCAAGGACCAGCCTCCTGCGGTTGCCGACCTCCTCAGGGTTGACGCACTCGTATGTCATAGGACAGTTCAGGACAGCGGCCACGTGGATGCCGGATTCGTGCGAGAACGCATTCGCACCTATCCAGGGCTGGTTCGGAGGCACTTGCAGCTTCGCATAGGAGAACACCATCTTGCTGAGCTCTGTCAGCTCCTCCGTGCGCACCCCAAGATCCCTCTTGTAGAGGTGCTTGAGCGCCATCACGAACTGCTCGAGCGGCACATTCCCGGCCCTCTCCCCTATGCCACCGACCGTAGTCGCCACGGCCTCGACACCCTCAGATAACGCGGATATCGAGTTCGCGAGCGCAAGTCCGAAATCGTTGTGAAGATGCGCAGAGAGCGGTGTGCTTGTCGCCTCCCTGACCTTCCTGACCAGATATGATATCGCTCCCGGGCCCGCGCATCCGAGCGTGTCGGTGATTCCGAGCCTGACGGCCTTCGATTCCTCCGCTGCACGGTAGATTCTCAGGAGGAATCCCATATCGGATCTCGTCGAATCCTCGGTGCTCAAACTCGCCCTCAGGCCAAGAGCACGCGCGTAGTCCAGGGACGAGATGACGCGGTCGAGGACGTGTTCGCGCGTCATCCTTAGCTTGTAGTTCATGTGCAGCTCGCTGGTGGCTATGAACAAGAGGACCATGTCCACATCGCAGTGAGCCGCCGCATCTATGTCCGACTGCAGAGTGCGGGCCAGACAGATGGTCTCCGGGCCGAGCCCGAGCGACGCTATCTTCTTGACCGTGCGGCGCTCTTCGTCCGAGACAGCTGGAAAGCCGGCTTCGATCTGATTAACGCCGACCTCAGCTAGCTTGGTGGCGATTGAGACCTTCTGGTCCGGCGTGAACCGCACGCCGGGCATCTGCTCCCCGTCCCTCAAGGTCGTGTCATAGATGACTATCTTCTCAGGTAGTCGGGGCATGACTGCCGCGTTGTAGGGGCTCACGGCAGAGAACTTCATCGACAAGCCATGGATTGGCCGGTATTTATCATGTTCTCGGAGTGCGCATGGGCTGATATCAGCGAGGATTCCGTGAGAGGGCGAGCCAACTGGAGCGCTGAAAACAATAAATACGGATACGGCCTTGTTTGCATCGTCCGTGCCGAGGTGACAGAGTGGCTCATGTGGCGGACTGCAGATCCGCAGACGGGAGTTCAATTCTCCCCCTCGGCCCGCCCAGATGGATGCTGTTGTTCTGTAACATTTAAGGTCGAGACCTGGATATCCCGCCCATAACGGCGTTTAGCGACCCCGGCCGTTTCCGAGGAAACCGGTGCATAGCATGAAGACCCCGTGCGAACTCGTCGTAAGCAAGATAATGCCCTCTCTGCGCGCGAGCGTGGTCAAGGAGCTCTCGAACAGGTACCACATGAAGCAGGCGGACATCGCCAGGAAACTGGGTATCACCCAGGCCTCCGTTAGCCAGTACCTGAGTTCGACCAGGGCGGCTGGCACGAAGATGGTCGAGAGCTTCCCCAGGTTGAAGTCGTACGCCAGCGAGATAGCGAAGAGGATTGCTGCTGGCGAGGATAGGTACGAGTGGTCGACCATCCTCTGCAAGGCCTGCAAGGAGATACGCTCGGAGGAGGCGTTCTGCAGGTTGCACAGAGCCGAGGCGAACCTGGACGAGTGCGACATCTGTAAGAGGGTGTGAGCCCCTTCACCTCCTCGATGCTGCCCAGGAGCTGGACGGGGGCGATTGTCTTATATAACGGCGTTATTCTGAGGGAGGGTCTGAGACCATGCCTAGGCCGAAGGTTATGAACACAATACTGGACGCAGTCGGCAACACCCCCATGGTGAGGCTGAACAGGGTTGTGCCCGATGGGGCCGCGACGGTCTACGCGAAGCTGGAGTCGTTCAACCCCATGTGCTCGGTCAAGGACAGGATAGCGAAAGCTATGATCGAGGTCGCGGAGAGGAAGGGGAAGATCGGCAAGGATACGACCATCATCGAGCCGACCTCGGGCAACACTGGCATCGGGCTCGCGATGGTGTGCGCGGTCAAGGGCTATAGACTCATCCTCACCATGCCCGAAACCATGAGCCTCGAGAGACGGCGTGTTATGAAGGCCTTGGGCGCGGAACTCGTGCTCACGCCCGGTTCTGAAGGCATGACCGGAGCAGTGAGAAAGGCCGAGGAGCTCGCCAATAGCATCCCAAACTCGTTCATGCCGCAACAGTTCAAGAACAAGGCGAACCCATGGATCCACCGGAAGACGACCGCGAAGGAGATACTGCGCGCAATCGACGGGATCGATGCGTTCGTGGCCGGCGTTGGCACCGGCGGGACAATCACTGGCGTAGGTCAGGTCCTTCGCCGGAAGTATCCTCAGATCAAGATATTCGCTGTCGAGCCCGAGGATTCGCCAGTCCTCTCGGGAGGCAAGCCGGGGCCGCACAAGATCCAGGGCATAGGCGCGGGGTTCGTGCCCGATGTGCTCGACACGAGAATATACAGCGCCGTCATCAGAGTCGCGACGAAGGATGCGATGGAGACCTCAAGGCAACTGGCTAGGCTTGAGGGGCTTCTCGTTGGCATCTCGTCGGGCGCGGCGGCCTGGGCGGCGATAGAGGTCGCGAAGGACCTGGGCTCGGGGAAGACGGTCGTGACCGTGCTGCCAGACATTGGAGAAAGATATTTGAGCACTGACCTGTTTGCAGAAGGTTCATAATGCCGCCAGAGGAAAAGGACGATGTGGACATAGTTCTGGAGCGCGATCCGGCGCCAAAGAGCAGAGCGGAGGCGCTGCTGTTCAGCCCGGGATTGCACGCGATAAAGCTCCACAGGATAGCGCACAGGCTGTACCTCAAGGGACGCTTCAAGACCGCGAGGGCGATCAACTACGTGTCGCGTATACTCACGGGTGCGGACATCCATCCTGGCGCGAAGATAGGCCGGAACTTCTTCATCGACCATGCGACTGGCGTGGTCATCGGCGAGACAGCAGAGATCGGAGACAATGTCTCGATATACCAAGGCGTGACCCTCGGAGGCGTGAGCACGGAGAAGAAGAAGCGCCACCCGACGATAGGCAACAATGTCGTCATAGGCGCTGGCGCCACAATCCTAGGGCCCGTTACCATCGGAGACAACGTGCGCGTGGGCGCTGGCTCTGTCGTAGTGAAGTCGGTCCCTCCAAACTCGACCGTCGTCGGCGTCCCCGCGAAGATAGTTGCGAGGGACGGATCGACAAAGATCGACCTACACCACGAGGAACTCCCGGACCCCGTGGTGAACGCGTTCATAGACATGTGCCACAGCCTGTCCGAGATGGAGTACCGCATGGAGCAGATCGAGAAGAAGCTCGGGATCGAGCACAAGAAGATCGCACTGCCCACGCCGATCAAGAACAGGTCTTCTGAAGTCGCCTGTCCAGCGGAGGACAAGCATTAAGCCCACGCCGGCGTTTGGAGGGGCGGATTCAATGGCTATAGTCATCTACAACACGCTGACCAGGAGGAAGGAGACCTTCGTGCCCCTTCACGGACGCAAGGTCGGCATGTACGTGTGCGGAGTGACAGTCTACGACAGGAGCCATCTTGGACACGCGCGCTCGGCCATCAACTTCGATGTCATCGTCAGGTGGCTGAGGTACAGAGGATATGAGGTCAACCACGTCACCAACTTCACGGACGTTGACGACAAGGCGATAGCGAGGGCACAGGAGCTCGGCATCGGCACCCTCGAGCTCACGGAGAGGATGATAGCTGAGTACTTCCGTGACATGGACGCCTTGAAGGTGAGGAGGGCGACCGTCTACCCGAAGGCCAGCGAGACAGTGCCCGAGATAATCGCCATGGTCAAGGGCCTCATTGACAGGGGGTACGCGTACGAGTCCCGTGGCTCCGTCTATTTCAGCGTGAGGAAGGCGAAGGAGTATGGCAAGTTGTCGCACCAGACCCTCGACCAGATGGAGGCTGGGGCGAGAATCGAGCCTGGTGAGGACAAACGCGACCCGATGGACTTCGCGCTCTGGAAGGCGGCGAAGCCGGGTGAGATCAGCTGGGACAGCCCGTGGGGGAAAGGCAGGCCCGGATGGCATATCGAATGCTCTGCCATGTGCCTGAAGCACATAGGCAAGACGGTGGACATTCATGGCGGGGGTACTGACCTGATCTTCCCCCACCACGAGAACGAGATACTCCAGTCGGAGGCCTACAATGATGCGCCGTTCGTTCGATATTGGATGCACAACGGCATGCTGACCATCGACCAGGAGAAGATGTCGAAGTCTCTGAAGAACTACTTCTCGATCGCGGACGTCCTGAGGGTGTACCCCGCGGAGGTCGTACGGTTCTATCTCTTGAACGCCAGCTACAGGGCGCCGCTGGAGTACAACGAGAATACGCTCGGCGAGGCCGCCAAGGCGCTAGAGAGGCTCCAGAACGCATACGACAACATGAGGGCCGCGATGAGGAGCGCGTGCGGCGTGGACGATGCATCAGGCCTTTGCGCGAACGCTTGGAGCAGGTTCGAGCAGCACATGGACGACGATTTCAGCACGCGCGATGCGATAGCGGTCATCTTCGACCTGGCGAGGGAGGCGAACAAGATGCTGACCGACGGGCGGCTCAGCGCGAAGGGC
Source organism: Thermoplasmata archaeon (assembly GCA_038852315.1). Taxonomy (GTDB): domain Archaea; phylum Thermoplasmatota; class Thermoplasmata; order UBA10834; family UBA10834; genus COMBO-56-21. The sequence continues at coordinate 76,138 of JAWCKF010000001.1, forward strand.
GCTGCGAACGTCGTGGGGGTCATGTCCAGGTTCAACGAGATATTCGACGTGCTGAGGGAAGAGGGCACGAAGATGCTCGCGACCGGGCTGGATGCCGATATCGAGCTGGTGAGTCCGGCTTCGATGCCCCAGGGAGGGCTGAGCGACGAAGAGGTAGAACTCTGGTTGAGGAGGAGAGAGGTCGCTAGGAGGCGGAAGGACTTCGCATACGCGGATGCCGTCCGCCAGAAGCTTGCGGAGAGAGGCATCGAGATCCGAGATTCGAAAGATGGTGCCACATGGAAGCGAAAGTGAACGCCGAGAACGCCCGAAGAAAGGCGGAGTTGATCGTGGGCGGTCCGGTGAGGATACCGAAGGACTTCCGGCTGCCCTTCCTCCCGAGCAGGTCGACCGCAGGCCCCGGCGCGGGGCTTGCTTCCGTGGTGTTCGCCTTCGGCAACACCAGGGTGAAGAAGCCCATATCCAGGACCGAGGGCGACTTCGAGCTGGTCGAGAAGGCCGGCACCCTCCAGATAGTGCGACGCGGCGCGGTCTTCGTGGAGGAGGTCGAGATTCTGCCTACGCTGCTTCACGCCCCCCACCAGGCGTTCATCAACATCGACCACGCGTGCGTGTACGACTGCAAGTTCTGCAGCTCCCCGCGACTGGGCCGCGAGGTCACCAAGAACCTCACAGATGACAAGGTAGTGGAGATGATAGCCGAGGCCTCGAGGAACGAAGACTTCGAAGCTGTCGCGTTCACCAGCGCTGTTACGCAGTCACCAGAGATTACCGTAGAGAGGATGGTGAGACTGGTTAGACGCGTCAGGCAGATGCTGCCCGACACACCGATAGGCGTGGAGCCATATGCCGTGCACCCCAGACAGATAGACGAGCTCAGGGAAGCCGGGGCGGATGAGATCAAGCTGAACATAGAGTCGTTCAATCCAGATATCTTCGAGAAGGTCTGCCCTGATAGAGACTATGCGGCCATACTCCATTCAATAAACCACGCGTGTAAGGTGTTCGGCAAGAACAGGGTCTGCTCGAACATCATTCTGGGCCTCGGGGAGAGCGATGACGACGTCATTGAGGGTACGAAGGTGCTTGCGAACATGGGTTGCGTGGCGACCCTGAGGGCGCTCCGCAAGAGCGAATACAACGCTGCCGAGCTGGAGAGGGCGCTGGGCCCTCTGACTCCGCTCACGGCTGACAGAGTACTTTCGCTGGCACGGGCTCAGAAGGATGTACTAGCGAGCTATGGGCTGACTCCCCTCAAGTTCAGGACCATGTGCCATGCATGCCTTGCGTGCGACATCGTGCCCTTCTGGGATGTGTGAGCTCAGGTGTGAGTGAACACGCATCTCACAGAGGGAGAGACGCTCTCGACCCTGACGTATGCGAACCTCTCCAGCTGGACCACTTTGCCCAGGGCTCGCTTGATCATCGGCTCCGCGAGCCCCTTTCTGACAGAGCCGTCCGTCATCAGGATCTCGGCATCGAGCGAGTTCGTGGGGACCCAGTGGACTATCTGCACCCCCTCTTTCAGGATGGACAAGTCGTTCCCTGCGTACCTGGCCCTGGTGCCTTCCAGCTCGATGTTGCAGAGGTCCTTCAGCCTCAGCCGCCTAGGACGCCGCTCCAGATCTGAGCTGCACACGAACACCTCGGGCTCGGGGCCCACTCTCAGCTCCCTTACGCCCCTCTCGGGATGCTCAGGATGAACGGGCGCGCGCGCCACGAGCTCTGGCGCCCCCTCTATCCTGAGCTTCACCGGATCCCAGACGAAGAAGTACCTGTCTGCGGTGTCGTCTATCAGCTCCCGGTTGAACGAGTACAGGGTCTTCCAGGAGAAGGCGATGTCGACCTCCTTGATGCCCGTCTCGACCCAATACCGCCTGATGGCCTCGGGACGTATGCCTCGCCTCCTGAGGGCTTGGAGCGTTCCCAGCCGTGGGTCATCCCAGCCCGAGTACTGCCCATCCCGTATCCCCTTTGCCGTTGCGGACTTCTTCAGCTGGGCCTCCTCTATTGAAACCCTGCCGTAGTGTATGAACACGGGCATCTTCCATCCCATGTATCGGTAGATGTACTCCTGCCTGTAGGTGTTGTTGAGGTGGTCCTTCCCTCTGAGGACGTGTGTCAGGTTCAACATGTAGTCATCTACCGCGACGGCCAGGTTCATGAGCGGGTAGACGCGGTACCTAGTACCCGTGCGCGGATGGGGCGTGTCGTCAATCCTCAGGCCGACGAAGTCTCGTATAGCTGGGTTCGGGTGCTCCAGGTCTGTCTTGATGACCAGCGAGGCCTCCTCCGGTCCGTAGGTGCCGTCGAACATTCGGTCCCAGCGCGAGAGCTGCTCTGAAAGCGGCTGCTCCCTGTGAGGGCACGCAACCTTGCGGTTCTTTAGCTCGCGCCAGGTATCGGGCCTACACTCGCACACATAGGCCTTGCCCATCTCCAGCAGTCTCCTCGCGACGTCGTAGTAGAGTTCGAACCTGTCGCTCTGGATTATGGTCTCGTGAACCTTCACGCCCAGCCATTCGAGGTCTTGCGGGATCGTCTCATAGCCGGTCGGATCGACCCTCGCGGGGTCCGTGTCCTCGAACCTGTTGATGCACCGCCCCCCATACCGCTTGACGTACTCATCGTTCAGGATCGCCATCCGGCTGTGCCCCAGGTGAAGCGGACCGGAGGGGTTGGGCGCGAGACGCATCCTGACCTCGCCCGTAACCCCGGGAAGGTCTGGAAGGCCGACCTCGCGTGTCTTCGACACCCTCTGGAGCAGCTCTGGAGCCAGTTCTTCGAGCGCCCTCCTCTGAGCCTCTCGGGACATCTTGTTGACTTCCTCGACTATGCCTTTGGCAACCGAGGAGATCTCCTTGGCGCGCTGCCTCAGCTCTGGGTTTTCGGCCATGACCTTTCCCAGCACCGCCCCGACGGAAGCCTTTCCCGAGAACTGCGCTGCGTTCTGGAGCGCATATTTCCTGATGATCGACTCGACATCCACGGCCGACTCGATTGGCGCGAGCGTATAAAAAGGGTTGTGAGCAGCGCGTAGCCAGGACTGGGAAGAAAGGTTAGAAATACGCTCTGGTTGATGCTCTGGCGGGGTGCATCGTTGTCTGTCAGGTCGTTCCTGGACAGGTTCAAGGAAACCATCGTCGTGAAGGGCCACATAAGCAGGGAGCTTGAGCTCACGCGCATACTGCACAAGGAGAGGACGAGGCCCGTGCTCTTCGAGAACCTGGATGGATACAGGGCGGTCGGCAACCTGTGGTCTACCAGGGAGAGGATCGCCGATGCGATGGGCGTGCAGCCCGCTGAACTCACGCGACTCATGATGCAGGCCATGGACGCTCCCTCCGCCCCCCAGGAGATCGACAACGCACCGTTCGACAAGAACACACTGACGGACTTCGACCTTCGCGAGTCGGCCATCCCGAAGTTCTACAGCAGTGACGGCGGGAGGTACGTGACCGCAGGTGTGGTGATCGCGGAGCACGACGGTATAAGGAACATGTCTTTCCACAGGCTGATGCTCTTGGGAGAGAACAGGTTTGCCATCAGACTCGTGCCGAGGCACCTCTATGCGCTTCACCAGCGGGCCATGGACAAGGGCGAGGACCTCAAGATAGCGGTTGCCATCGGGCTGTGCCCCTCGGTGTTGCTCCCTGCCGCGATGAATCTCGAGTTCGGCAAGGACGAGCTTCATGTTGCGAACTCTCTCAGGCAGCTCTGCCTAAGGGAGCCCGTGTACGTCCGGAGGATAAGGAACGGCCTGTTGGTCCCGGCCTTCGCCGAGTATGTATTCGAGGGCAGGATCACGCGTGAGACAGCGGACGAGGGACCGTTCGTCGACATCACCGGCACCGTCGATCCCGTGAGGAAGCAACCGGTCGTGGAGATCGACAGGATATACCATCGGGACGATGCGATCTTCCACCTGATACTCCCGGGGGCGAACGAGCACTACCTTATGATGGGCATGCCCCGCGAACCGGTGATCCAGAAGGCGGTCGGGCTCGCAGTTCCCGAGGTTCACGCCGTTCGCCTCACCGAGGGCGGATGCTGCTGGCTGCACGGCGTCGTTTCCATAACGAAGCAGAGGGAAGGCGATGCCGTGAACGCCATCATGGCTGCTCTGGGTTCCCACCCATCGATGAAGATGGTGACGATAGTGGACCGTGACATCGACATCTTCGACGACCGCGAGGTCGAGTGGGCAGTCGCGACTCGGTTCCAGGGCCACAGAGGCCTCGTGGTCGTAGAGAACGCTCGAGGAAGCAGTCTAGACCCCAGCGCCGACGAAACCACTACGAAGGTGGGCATAGATGCGACCAAACCGGTCGGCGCGAAGGGATTCGACAGGGTTCTACCCTCCTGATCGAGAGGGGCCCAGCATTCCACGCACAGAGGCACCTGGCTTCATAGAGGCTGCTGTTGCGAAATCATCATAGAAGGGCATATGTATCATGGTTCGACGGCTCCGGGGGCTAGGCTATGAGACCGATGAGGTTCAATCTGTTGACGCTCATGGGCGCTGTGATTGGGGCGATATCCATATTCCTGACATGGGTACACGGCCGAGAGGAGGCCATGCTGGGTCCCCGATCGCCGCGCGACCCGGTGCCCACCGGACCGTTCCGAGACCCGATGAACCTGCTCGAGACGACTTTCATCCAGTATTCGACCATCGAGTTCTGGTTGGCAGCTCTGTTCTTTGTCGTGGGGACCGTGCTGCTGTTCTACACCTCATGGGGCGTGATCTCCCAGATCGTGGGATACCTTGCGTTCCTCCACGCCTACGCAACTGCCAGCTGGATCAGCTCGATACCCGCGTACGGCATGGGACCCAAGCTCGGCCTCGTCTCCGCAATCTTCTGCTTCACATCGCTGGTGTTCCCCTACTGGATAGGGAAACGCGCCGAGAAGGGGAGCGTATTGAACAGGTTCCTCGCCGTGGACCCCGGCGGCAGCACGAAGCTGCTGCTACCGTCTTTGTTCGCCGTCTTCGCAGGCCTGACCTTCTTCCTCAGCCTCGTGACTTCATACAGCGAGTACCGCCTGTCCGTGAGCGACAAATCTGCCGATACCGCCTCCATCCTCTTCGCGGCGGCCGGGTTCATACTAATGGCACTGGCGTACCTGAGGTTGTTCTGGGACGCGACCCCGATGAGCGCCGAAGCTGCCGCAAAGGCCGCAGAGGTCGAGTTCCCGCTCCTCCAATACCTCAAGACCAGATGGAAGGTCCTCCTCGCTGTGGTCGTTGCCTTCATCGTAGTACTGGCAGGCCTCGCATTCGTGTACAAAGGTGACACCTGCGAGATCTCGATCACCGTGAGGAACTCGGACCCGAGCCTGTCCTGTCAGTACGGGCTGCTCGTCAACGGCGTCATGAAGGTTAACGCCACCCTTGCTCCCGGCGAGAGCGCGACGAGCACCTTCTCAGTGCCAACAGGTTGGTACACGGTCCAGGCAGACTATGTATGGCTGAACGACTCGGTGGTGAAAGGGCTGGGCACTTCAGTGGATTTCGAGCGCATCGTGCAGCTCATGCCTTTCCGCAGCGCTTCGATGGAGTACTCGATACCCGCGCAGTCTAGTGATTGACGACCTCGATGTTCTTTGGCTGTTGCAGGGGCAACCATTACGCGAAAAGCCTTATATAATCAGCCACCCTAGCGAGCCGTGAGGCCGAACGAATGGTCACAGTCACGCCAAAAGCGATTGAGGTAATGAAGACGATAGTCGAGGAGCCGAAGCGGAAGGAACCGATCAGGATCTTCTTCGCCGGATATTCCTGCTCGGGTCCGGCGTACATGATGGGGTTCGACAAGAAAACAGACAACGATGTTGAGGTCGCGGCAGACGGCTTCAGGATAATCTACGAGAGGGGCTTGGAGGAAGACCTGAAGGATGCTGTCGTGGACTCGGTCGACACGCCGCAGGGGCCAGGTATAGTGGTCCGCCTGAAGAGCGTTGGGTCGGCGTGCTCCTCGTGCGCGGGCTGTCACTGAGGCTACATTCGCCCCGCCAAGGAGAAAACATTCATACGCCCGACGGGCTCTCAAAGGCCCGTGTTCGTCGAGCATGAGCTGATCAGGCCCTCCTCCATCGAGCAGAGGGACTACCAGACCAACATCGCAGAGGCTGCGAAGCGCGAATGCACTCTGCTCGTGCTCCCGACCGGCCTCGGGAAGACCGTGGTGGCACTGCTTGTCATTGCGGACGTGCTCAGGGACAGAAGGGGCAAGGTCCTGTTCCTTGCGCCCACTAAACCGCTTGTCCAGCAGCATGCAGCTTTCTTGAAGGAGCATCTTGTAGGCTTCGAGCCTACCGTGTTCACGGGCGAGGTCCCGCCCGAGGAGAGGCGTGAGGCCTGGAGGAACGCCCGCCTGATTGTATCGACACCCCAGGTGATAGAGAACGACCTGCAGGAGCACAGGATATCGCTGGATGGTGTGGAGCTCATCGTTTTCGACGAGGCGCATAGAGCGGTCGGGGACTACTCCTATGTGACCATCGGCAGGATGTTCCAGACCAAGGGAGGCCTGGTGCTGGGGATGACTGCCTCTCCAGGTTCGGACGTCAGCAAGATAGCCGAGGTCTGCGAGAACCTGGGCATCACCAACGTGGAGATAAGGTCGGAACTGGACGAGGACGTAGTGAAGTACACGCAGAACATCGACATCCAGTACGTCGCAGTGAACCTCCAGGAGGGTATGGCCCCGGTCATTTTCCTCCTTAAACAGATCTACGATGAGCAGATCAAGAAGCTGAGGGAGTTCGGATTCTTGGACCCGAAGAAACCGGTGACGACAAGGGACCTCCTCGAGTGCGGGAACATCATAAGGGCGAGGCTTCAGTCCGGGCGGAAGTCGTTCCAGCTGTTCAGGGCGGCGAGCGTCCAGTCGCTCGCGATGAAGGTTAACCATGCGATAGAGCTCGCTGAGACCCAGGGGAGGGGCGCGCTCGAGAGCTACATCGAGAAACAGGTGGCCGAGGCCGCGGAGAAGGGCGGCTCGAAGGCTGCGAGGGACCTTGTCAAAGATGCGAGGTTCCAGCAGGCCAGGACGCTCGTCTACGGCATGGAGAGGGATCATCCAAAGCTCGAGAAGATAGTGCCCATCATCCGCGGCCAGTTCGCCTCCAAGCCCGACTCGCGCGTGATAGTGTTCACGCACTACAGGGACACGTGCGAGCTGGTGACCCAGACGCTCGGGAAGATACCCGGCCTCAGACCTGTCAGGTTCGTCGGCCAGGCAAGCAAGGGCGACGATGCGGGCCTGAACCAGAGGGAGCAGAAGGACATCATAGACAAGTTCCGAGCGGGCGAGTTCAACGTGCTCGTGGCGACATCCATCGCCGAGGAGGGGCTGGACATACCGTCAACGGATCTGGTCGTGTTCTACGAACCAGTCCCATCTGAGATAAGGACCATACAGCGCAGGGGGAGGACGGGCAGGCGCAGGGCTGGCAGAGTGGTCATGCTGGTCACGAAGCACACGAAGGACGAGGCGTACTTCTACTCCAGCCGCAGGAAGGAGCTGCAGATGAGGAAGGAGCTGGAAGGGCTCAGGCGGAAGCTCAGGGCCAGGAAGGGGCTTCCTGACGAGCCTTCTTCGGGCACGCAGAGGCTCACTAGACCCCAGCTCGAGGAGATGCTTACTGAGAAGCCTCTGACTGAGAAGGAGGCGCTGGCGAAGAAGGTCTCGGAAAGAAAGGGCCAAAAGGGGCTAGGACAGTTCGAGGGACAGTCTGACACTGTCGCCACCACGCTCACAGCCTCCAGAAGGGCGTCGGAAGTCGGCTTGGAGCGGCCTCTCAGGAACGCGGGCTTCGGCCTCCGCGAAGAAGAGCTCGAGTTCGCGGACGTGATCGTATCGCCTCGCGTGGCGGTTGCCGTGAGGACCGTCGACGACTTCATACGGGGCATCGGGGACGGCAGCGTGTTCTCCGCTCTGGCGAAGCTGAAGCATGAATACCTTCACCCGATACTGATAGTCCAGGGTGAGCCGCAGGGAGAGGGCGTGCAGGCCGGCAATGCCGCCGTCTACGACGCTCTGAGTTCCGTGCTCGCGGAGTATCACATGCCAGTGCTCTCCACCAGGAACGCGGAGGAGACCGCTGCACAGATAGTTTCATTGTACAGACAGGAGGCTGCGAGGGAGGGTAGGAAGGAGCGAGGTGTTCAGACAACACTCGACATAACCAGCAGGCAGAGATTCCTGGTACAGGGCCTCCCGAACGTGTCGGCCACGCTCGCGCAGAGGCTGCTCGAGAGGTTCGGGTCTGTGAAAGGGATAGCGGACGCAGACGTCGAAGAGCTTATGCAGGTCGAGGGTATCGGCAGGGTCATAGCTGAGGGAATACATTCGGTACTGAGAAGGAAGTACGGCGAGGGGGGATCCTAGGATGGCCATAACCAGGTGCCCGCTCTGCGGCAGCACGTGCATCGTCAAGAAAGTCGCGATGGAGGACGAGGAGTGGTGCAAGGTGGACGTCTGTCAGCTGTGCCAGACGATGTACCCCAGGGGCAGGACCGAGGTGGTGGTCGTCACAGCAGGCAAAGCCCGGGCACGCGCTACCAAGAGGGCTGCGGGGGCGAAGAAGCCGAAAGCATCCCCCAAGAAGAGGGCGAAGGGGAAGAAGCGGTAGAAATCTCTTTACGCACAGCCAGCGCGTCAGCCGCCCTGCAGATAGTTTTATGAACACTCTGCCCATACGAGTGAGCCCGAGGACGATGGAGCTCAAGCTGCTGGAGAAGAAGAAGGACAGCATAAAGGTCGAGATCGCCGACCCGGATGAGACGCTCATATACCCGCTCATCCACGAGCTGCTCCAGGACAAGAACGTCTCCGAGGCGAGATACATCACTGGTCACCCGCAGCTCGACAAGCCGGTGCTGTTCGTAGAGGTGAAGGAGGGCAAGCCGCAGGCGGCCCTCAAGAAGGCCGCGAAGGCCCTGGCGAACCAGTTCGCCGAGGCGCGCGAGCTGGTCGAGAAGCAGCTGGGCAAGTAGTCCGCGGAGTTATCTAGCGGCTCCATGATTCCAGTGATGCGATGGAAGAAAAGGATCTGGGGCTCGAGCTGTTCTACACGGGAGACCTGCCGGGGATAGGTGGCAAGCTGAGGAAGACCCCCGAGGACTTCCAGGTGGACGAGGTCTCCGTCTTGCCCCCGGCTCACGAGGACGGAAGGTTCGTCGTCGCGAGGGTTTGGCACAGGAACTGGGAGATGAACAGGCTAGTGAGACGGCTCGGGACGAACCTGAGGATTTCGAGGGCTAGGATAGGGTTCGCGGGGACGAAGGATGGCAGGTCTGTAGCCACGCAGCTGATGTCCTTCGACGCACCCATAGAGGACGTGATGGCGCTCACCATACCCGACGTGAAGATACTGGAAACATTCAGGGCGCGGAGGATGGTGGAGATAGGCGACCTCATAGGGAACAGCTTCAGGATAAGGGTGTCGGACATAGACCCGACTATAGACGCCAGGTCGATATGCTTGAGCGTGAAGGAGCGACTGGACGAGCTCGGTGGCTTCCCCAACTTCTTCGGCACCCAGAGGTTCGGCTCCATAAGGCCCATAACGCACCTCATAGGCCGGGACCTGATCAGGGGCGACTTCGAGAGCGCGGTGATGAGGTATGTCGCATTCCCGATGGAGGGTGAGGCGTCGGAGGCGAACGAGGCTCGTAGGCGGCTGCAGGAGACCAGGGACTTCGAGCAGGCACTGAAGGAGTACCCTGGGAAGCTCGCCTTCGAACGCACCATGATAGCCCATCTCAGAAAACACCCGGATGATTACCTGGGTGCTCTCAGGACGCTGCCTTCGAACCTGTTGATGATGTTCGTGCACGCCTACCAGTCTTACCTGTTCAACATGATCCTCAGCGAGAGGATCCGCAGAGGCATATCCATCAGGGAGCCGATCGTAGGTGACCTCGTGCTGCCGCTGAACAAGCTGAACCTTCCAGACCACGACAATCCGATACCAGTCACGGGCGAGAACCTCGAGAAGGCGCGTAGGAACGCGCGCGAGGGCAAGGCGTTCGTGAGCGGGCTGCTCTACGGCACACAATCTGTCTTCGCTGAAGGGGAGATGGGCGAGATCGAGCGGGCGGTCATAGAGAGGGAGGGCATCAGCAAGCTGGACTTCGAGATCGTCGGCCTGAGGGAAGCATCATCCAAGGGCACCAGGAGAGAGCTGCTGGCGCCGTACAAGGGCTTCAGGATGGAGTTCGGAGAGGGCGAGGTCACATTCGCCTTCACCCTAAACAAGGGGTGTTATGCCACGGCACTGATGAGGGAGTTCATGAAGGCACCCATGAGCCAATACTGAGATTGCGCTCCTCAGGCGGAACTGTTAATGTGCCCAGAGAGCATCGGTGTGTCGTGTTGAAGAAGAAAAAACCCAGGACTGTGTTGACTTGCCCTCAGTGCGGGTCCGCAGATCTCTACTACGAGGCCGCGCTCATAACCGGCTACAAGTACCACTGCAAGAGATGCGATTACATAGGGGCTTTCGTGATCGAGAAGGACATCGACGAGCAGATGGATGATTCTTCCTGAGTCGAGGCTGTGGCTGGACCACGCAAGAGGGACTAGAGCCGCCTGATCCTCTCTTCGTCATCGGGGTCTATGAAGTCGCTCTCCTCGGAGTGCTCGCTCAAGTGAGACAGCATAAGGGCGAACACGGGGTTGACAAGAAACGCGGCTATCCATTCGCCCCTCGACCCCTTGACCACCCATCCTTCTTCGGAGAAAGTGGTCGTTGCGATCATTCCTACGAGCCATACTGTCATGATGAATACCATCAGGATGAAGAAGGGGAGAGGCTCGAATCTCATGCCCAGTGCCACGAGGGCGAATAGCATGAGAGATGCGATGAATGCACCGACGCACGCGGCCCAGGCAACCCTGCCTTTGTCCAGCGACAAGCGTCGCAACCTCCGGGTACGGTTGATTCATCAGAAGGACGCTACTTGAGACGTCGCTAGGACATCCGACATGTCCCTAGGCGAACATCGGACCGGACTCCATCGCCCTCTCAGCGTCCTCTGCGAGGACCTTCACAATAGCCTTCTCGAAGTCCGCCATGCCGACGATGTCCCTGTTGTCCCTGATCGCGAACATCCCGGCCTCAGTGCATATCGCCTTGATGTCCGCGCCCGTGGCGCCTTCTGACCGAGCCGCTATCTCCTCCAGGTTGACGGTCGAGTCAAGGTTCATGCGCCTGGTGTGGATCTTGTATATCTCGTGCCTGGCCTCGAAGTTGGGCATAGGTATCTCGATGATCCTGTCGAACCTTCCGGGCCTCAACAGCGCCTCGTCCAGTATGTCCGGCCTGTTCGTTGCCCCTATGATCTTGACCTCTCCCAGCGGGTTGAAGCCGTCAAGCTCGGCCAGCAACTGCATGAGTGTGCGCTGCACCTCGCGGTCGCCCGAGGTCGCAAGCTCGAGCCGCTTGGCACCCACGCTGTCGATCTCGTCGATGAACACTATCGACGGCGCCTTCTGCCTGGCCAGGTCGAAGAGCTCTCTCACGAGCCTCGCACCCTCGCCTATGTACTTCTGGACCAACTCAGACCCGACGAACCTGATGAAGGTCGCATTGGTCTGCTTCGCGACAGCCTTGGCCAGCAAAGTCTTGCCCGTCCCAGGCGGGCCGACCAGCAGCACGCCCTTCGGTGGATCGATGCCGACCTTCTTGTACAGCTCCGGCCTCAGGAGGGGGTCCTCCACCGCCTCGCGGACCTCCAGTATCTGCTCTTGGAGTCCGCCTATATCCTCGTAGGCAACATCAGGCTTCTCGATTATCTCCGCACCGACAACTATGGGGTCGAGTGACGGTGGAAGTACGCCCATGACCGCCAGGGTCTGCTTGTTGAGCGCAACCCTCGCTCCGACAGTCAGAAGGTCAGGGGTGACGTAGTCTGATGTGCTCACTATGAAATCGGGGCCCGTCGAGCTCTTCACGACGACGCGGCCGTCGGCGAGCACATCCTTTATCTGTCCTATTATCAGCGGAGGCGCCTTCAAGCGCTCCAGCTCGGCCTTGAGCCTCTTCAGCTCCTTCTGGAGCCGAATCAGCTCCCCCTCAACGAACCTCTTCTCGCCGTCGACCCTCCGGGTCTCCTCGACGAGCTCGAGGTTGCGCTCCTCAAGGACCGATATCTTCCTTTGGAATTCGTCCAGCAAGTTCGACTGGTCCTGGTCCACTTCTCAGCACCTCATTGCATCCCGAGCTGGGGATTATATAGAGTTAAATACTCTATTTATTGTTTGCCACCTGGCAACTTTTGCGTGATCACGATGATCTGCGAGATGTGCGGCAGGGACGTGACCTTCTGCAAGAAGGTCACTATAGAAGGGGTCTTGCTTCAAGTCTGCGCCGAATGCGCAAAGTTCGGCATCGAGGAGAAGAAGGAGGCGCCGACTCCGTCGGCCCCGAAGCCCGTCATAGCCAAGAGGCTGGAGGTGCGGGAGAAGCGCTCGCGCCCCAAAGACGTGCTCCAGGCCGTCGAAAAGGAGGAACTCATCGAAGACTTCGCCAAGGTAATACGCACGGCGCGCGAGCGCGCGGGTATGACTCAGAAGGAGCTCGCCATGAAGATCAACGAACGCGTAACTATAATCAGCAAGATCGAGTCGAACCAGATGCGGCCGGACGAGAAGGTGATATCGAAGTTGCAGAAGGAGCTGAACATAGTCCTGAAGGAGAAGGTCCCCGAAGTCCCGGCCGCGAAGGAGGGATCGAAGGCAGCTCTGACGCTGGCCGATCTCATCAAGATGAAGGAGGACTGAATTCGCAGGCCATCAGGCCCTACGGCTGCGTCGCATCCTGGACAGGGCGAGGGCCATCGAGAAACCCCCGAGCCACAGGATGAACACAACGGCCAGCAGAACCAGGTTGTCCGGGTACCGCATGTTCACGAGCCAGAGGACACCTATCAGGGCTAGCGTGCCGCCCCAGAACATCGCATAGGACGAATCCCTGGCTGCTCGCATTGTCGTCGCTGTCACGGAGTAGTATATGCCGACCGCGATGAGGAATATCGGTATGAGCAGCCACCAGTCTTCTAGCAGCCATGCAAGGAATACAGAAGCTGCGAACGCGACGAGCACGAAACCCACAGTCAGGCTCTCGAAGCCGCTCCTGGACGCATCTGCCACCAGAACAATCCCCCTGGAGTCACCTGTTCGCAGGAATTGTCGTCCAGGCTTATTATGTGTGTCTTAGGAATCCCGTAGCTCGGGGGACAGACTCAGCGGTCCCTGTGAAGTATCTCTGAAGATGCCCTCTCTATAAGGGAATTGTCGAGTCCGACGCCGTAGTCCGAAGCAACGAGCAGGACCGCGGGCTCCACATCTATGCCCAGCAGCTCCTGTTTCTTGTTCACGCGAGACACGACCTCGCGCTTCGGCACGGCCTTGGTCTTTACTATCTTCTCCACGACCTCTGAGAAGAGGTCCAAGTGTTTCTTCGGAACGTTGTCCAGCATCTCCTTGCTAGGCCTATAGTCCAGCGGTACTTCCACGCTGGACAGATCGAAAGTCGGCAGGAGGTTTCCGTCCTTCTTCTTCAGATAACCGCCCGTTAGGCCAAGGTCCAAGAGCCTCTGCGCGTCCTTGGGAGAGAACCATCGAAGGTCCATGGACGCTGAGAACACGAACTCCTTCTCCGTGAGAGCTTCTTTACCCTTCCTCCGGAACAGCAGCGCGATGCTCCTCTGCAGGTCACTCATGCCCATCCAATCCCCCGTAATCTCTCGCTATCATGTAGTCCACACCGAGCGGCTCGTAGGTCGCGCGCTCTGAGACCTCTCCGAAGACACCGAGTGTGAGACCGTACTTCTCTTTCGCGGCCACAGCCTCTCTGGCCAGCTTCCTCGGGACGACGATTTCGCGGACACCTATGTCCGCTAGCTCTTTCGCGAGCGGAAGGAAGGCCCTGCCAGATATCTGTGGGTCAAAACTCACGATCCCATCCCGGTAATCTGCTTTGAAGATAATGTTCTCCGAGAGCTTAAAGGCTCCTCTGAGCTCTTCAAGCGAAACCAAGGTCGCGGAGCCGACGACCGCCTTCTCTGCACCTGTGATCAACATGTCTATGACGTTTGAAGAGAAGCGCACGCCCCCCTCGTAGAGCGTCGGGATTTCGTCGCAGATCTCACGCACGACATCGAGTTGCGGCTTGTTCTTCTCCACACCGTCGATGTCCGTGACATACACGTGCTTGAACCTCTCGGACAACTCCGAGGCTAGACGGGAGAGATCTTGCGGGGCGTGTGCCTGCGAGAGGATCTTTCGACCCTTTATGAGTAGTTGAGGCACGATCTCCATGAGCAGGAGCGGGCAAACATGAAACCTGCTTATAAATGGTCCGGCGCCCCTGAAACCAGCAACCCCGCCGGTGATGACTCCATAAGCACGATGGACTTTTTCTTGCGCCGTTCCAGACCCGGTCGGAACAGGCCCTTTCGAACCCTTCGCGGGGTGCCGGGGGAGCCGGTTTCGTCTTTAGAAAGCTTTATATAGAAGCCCTAACATATACAAAGACCCGAACCGTTGAACGGGAAAGCGGATGGACGATAGTCCAGATGCAACGAAGGGAGGTAGAGGTATGATTGGACAGACACCTGTTCTCATACTGAAGGAAGGAACGAAAAGAGAACGAGGGAAAGGCGCGCAGTACAACAACATAGCTGCGGCCCGAGCGATTGCAGACGCAGTCCGGAGCACTCTCGGCCCGAGGGGCATGGACAAGATGCTGGTGGACAGCATGGGCGACGTCGTCATCACGAATGACGGCGTGACGATACTGAAGGAGATCGACGTGGAGCACCCGGCCGCGAAGATGCTCGTGGAGGTCGCCAAGACGCAGGATGAGGAGTGTGGCGACGGTACGACGACCGCGGTCATCCTTGCGGGCGAGCTGCTGAAGAAGGCGGAATCGCTCATCGAGCAGAACGTCCACCCGACCGTAATATCAGGGGGGTACAGGACCGCTGCTGCGAAGGCGAGGGAACTACTTGAGGAGGTCGCGATCACCGTCGACCCCAACGACAGGGAGACCCTGATGGACATCGCCAGGACCGCGATGATATCCAAGAGCGTCTCCGCCTCAAGAGACCTGCTGGCTGACGTGGCGGTCCGAGCCGTCACTGCGGTGGCAGAGAAGAGGGACGGGAAGTACTACGTCGACGACGACAACATCCAGATAGTCAAGAAACAGGGCGGGTCGATGGACGACACCAAGATGATAGCAGGCATAATCGTAGACAAGGAAGCTGTCCACCCGGCCATGCCTAAGAGGGTCGAGAAGGCCAAGATCGCGCTGGTCGACGCGGCCCTCGAGGTCAAGAAGACCGAGATAGACGCGAAGATAGAGATAACTGACCCAAGCCAGATGAGGGCGTTCCTGGACGAGGAAGAGCAGATGCTCAAGAAGATGGTCGACACCGTCAAGAAGAGCGGTGCCAACGTGCTCTTCTGCCAGAAGGGCATCGACGACCTGGCGCAGCACTTCCTCGCGAAGGAGAAGATATACGCCGTGCGCAGGGTCAAGAAGAGCGACATGGAGAAGCTGGCCAAGGCTACCGGCGCGAACCTTGTGACGAAGCTCGACGACCTCAAGCCCGAGGACCTCGGCGAGGCGGAGCTCGTCGAGGAGCAGAAGATCGCGGACGACCGGATGACCTTCGTCACGGGCTGCAAGAACCCGAAGGCCGTCTCGATACTGATCAGGGGCGGTACGGAGCACGTGGTCGACGAGATCGAGAGGTCGCTGACGGACGCCATCAGCGTGGTGGCCGTGGCGATAGAGGACGGGAAGCTCGTGACGGGCGGAGGCTCGACTGCGACTGAGCTCGCGCTCAAGCTGCGCGACTACGCGGCTAGCGTCGGCGGCAGGGAGCAGATCGCCATCGACGCCTTTGCGAGCGCGCTGGAGGTCGTCCCGACGGCGCTGTCCGAGAACGCCGGCCTGGACCCGATCGATGTGCTCATCGAGCTCAGGCAGGCCCACAAGTCCGGGAAGAAGTACGCTGGCATAAACGTCTTCACCGGCAAGGTCTCGGACATGAAGAAGGAGAAGGTCCTGGAGCCGATCCGCGTCGGCAAGCAGGCAATCAGCTCTGCGACTGACGCCGCGGTCATGATCCTGAGGATCGACGATGTGATTGCGGCGAAGGGCGGAGAGAAGGCCGGCGGCAAGGGACCCAAGACCCCGGAGTCGGGCGAAGAGGGCGGCCTGGACTAGGCCACCTCAGCCTAAACCCCTTCCACTTATCCCAACCTGGTCATGACTATCAGACAAGAGGCTAGACTCGGCGGCAGCCGAGTGAGAGCACAAACCGGAGGGGATGGTCGACGGAGCAAGAGATGAGTGCAGCGCAGGAGACCCGTGAGGGGAAGGAGCCGGAGCCCTCACCCGCAGAGGAACAGAAGGGGTCCGACCTGCTCGCGATGAAGGACAAGGAGATCGCCGAGCTCACCGATACGCTCAAACGCCTTCAGGCGGACTTCGAGAACTTCAAGAAGAGGTACGAGAAGGACTGGAACGAGCGCGTGAGGCTGGCAAACCACGGCCTGATATACAACCTGCTAGCCGTCCTGGACTCGTTCGACAAGGCGCTGGAAGACGCGAGGAAGAACGACGACCCCGCAAGCCTGAGGCAGGGGCTCGAGGGGCTCAGGAGGCAGTTCGTGCAGACGCTTCAGAGGGAGGGGCTTAAGGAGATCAGCACGAGCGGGAAGTTCGACCCGTTCGTGCACGAAGCGCTGATGAGCGAGCAGAGGGAGGACGTCGAGGAGGGGACCATACTCGAGGTCTTCCAGAAGGGATATGCGCTCGGCCAGAACACGCTAAGACCCGCCAAGGTGAAGGTGGCGAGGAAGCCCGAAGAGCGAGGGGGGGAAGAAGTGGCAGGAACTCACGCTCAACAGGCCGGTGAAGCGGCCTCAAGGAATCACGATAAAGCGACAGAAGAGAGGTGATGATCGACATGGCAACAAAGGGGAAGATAATCGGAATAGACCTCGGAACGAGCAACTCGGCTGCGGCCGTCATAGAGGGCGGCAGGCCGACCATAATTCCTAGCGCCGAGGGTACCAGCCTGGGCGGCAAGGCGTTCCCGTCCTATGTGGCTTTCACAAAGGACGGGCAGCTGCTGGTGGGCGAGCCCGCCAGGCGGCAGGCGGTGTCCAACCCAGAGGGCACTGTGATGGCCATAAAGAGGAAGATGGGCACGGACTACAAGGTCCGCATCTACGGAAAGGAGTACACGCCCCAGCAGATATCGGCGTTCATACTCCAGAAGATCAAGCGCGACGCGGAGGCCTTCCTGGGCGCCCCTGTCGAGAAGGCGGTGATCACAGTCCCCGCATACTTCAACGACAACCAAAGACAGGCGACGAAGGACGCTGGCCAGATCGCAGGCCTCGATGTGGTCCGCATAATCAACGAGCCAACGGCGGCCGCGCTCGCGTACGGGCTCGACAAGTCCGAGAAGGAGCAGAAGATACTCGTCTTCGACCTCGGGGGCGGCACGCTCGACGTGACCATCATGGAGTTCGGGCAGGGCGTCTTCGAGGTGATCTCGACCAGCGGGGACACCCAGCTCGGCGGCACCGATATGGATAACGCGCTCGTGGACTACATAGTCAAGGAGTTCAAGGCCGAGACAGGCATAGACATCACGAAGGACAAGATGGCTATCCAGAGAGTGCGCGAGGCCGCCGAGAAGGCCAAGATAGAGCTATCTTCAGTGCTGGAAACCGAGATAAACCTGCCCTACCTGAGTGCGGACGCGTCCGGCCCAAAGCACCTGACCATGAAGCTCACCAGAGCCAAGCTGGAGGAGCTGGTGCGGCCCATCGTGGAGAGGTGCAGGAAACCAATGATGCAGGCGCTGGAGGATGCCAAGCTGACGCCGTCCCAGATAGACAAGGTGATACTCGTTGGCGGGCCCACCCGGATGCCCATAGTGCAGAGGTTCGTCGAGGACGTGATCGGGCCGAAGATCGTGAGGGGTGTGGACCCGATGGAGTGCGTGGCCATGGGAGCTGCGATACAGGGCGGCGTGCTGGAGGGCAGCGTGAAGGACATACTGCTCCTGGATGTCACGCCCCTATCCCTTGGCGTTGAGACCCTCGGAGGCGTGTTCCACAAGCTGATAGAGAGGAACACAACCATCCCCACCAGGAAGAGTGAGATATTCACGACCGCGGCCGACGGACAGACCTCTGTTGAGATACACGTGCTGCAGGGGGAGAGGCCGATGGCGGCGGACAACGTAAGTCTTGGAAGGTTCCACCTTGTCGGAATACCCCCTGCGCCCAGGGGCGTCCCCCAGATAGAGGTCACCTTCGACATCGACGCGAACGGCATAATCGACGTGAAGGCGAAAGATCTCGGAACGGGCAAGGAGCAGAAGATCACCATCACGGCGACCACGAAGCTCGACAAGACCGAGATCGAGAGGATGATCAAGGACGCTGAGCGGTTCGCCGAGGAGGACAAGAAGAAGCGCCAGAAGGCCGAGCTCAGGAACAGGGCTGAGCAGAGGAGCTACGAGGTGCCGAGGATGCTCGAGGAGCTCGGCGACAAGGTCCCGGCCGACCTGAAGGAGAGGCTGACCAAGCTGTCGGAGGAGCTCAAGGCCACCCTCGAGACCAACGACGATGCGAAGATAAAGGAGAAGCTGGACGAACTCGAGCGCGCCCTCCTAGAGATCGGCAAGAGGGTCTACGAGGCCGCGCCCAAGCAGCAGGCCCCTCCGCCGGGCGCGGAGCAGGCCGCTGGCGGAGAACCCTCTGGCGGCGATAAGGGATATGTCGACGCCGACTACAAGATAGTCGATGACGAGGACAAGAAGTGACCTTCTGCAAACCCTTTTGCCCTCCCCCGCCCTACGACATCTGCGCGGGGAGCGCGGGCTTTGCGGGAAGGCTCTTGAAACCCGAGGCGGACCAGGATGGCAGAGAAGCGGGACTACTACGAGATCCTTGGCGTGGCGAGAGACGCCTCCAAGGAGGACATCAAGAAGGCCTACCGCAGGCTGGCGATGAAGTACCATCCCGACATGAACAAGGATGACCCCAAGAAGGCCGAGGAGAAGTTCAAAGAGATATCCGAGGCCTACGAGGTACTCGTTGATGACGAGAAGCGTGCACGCTACGACAGGTTCGGGCACGAGGGAGTCCAGAGCACGTTCAGGACAGGAGGGTTCGACTGGTCCGACTTCACACACTTCGCGGACATAAGCGACCTGTTCGGTGACTTCGCAGGCGTTGGCTTCGGAAGCAGCTTCTTCGACCAGATATTCGGCAGGGCCACGAGACGGGGGCCACAGGAGGGCAGGTCGCTGAGGTACGACGTCGAGATAACCATCGAGGAGGCCGCTCGCGGGGTGGAGAAGGAGCTGCGAGTGCCTCGTTCCGTCGTGTGCAAGACTTGCGGAGGCGAGGGGGCGAAGCCAGGAGATTTGAAGACCTGCCCGACATGCAAGGGCTCTGGACAGGTCCAGCGCGGGCAGAAGCGAGGATACACCAGCATACTGACGATAACGACCTGCCCGACTTGTCAGGGTGCCGGAAAGCAGGCCATAAGGAAGTGCCCGGAGTGCAACGGTGCTGGTATGACCCAGACCACGAGCACGATAAAGGTATCGATACCGAAGGGGGCCGACGAGGGCATGAGGCTGCGGATAAGGGGCGCTGGTGAGGCCAGCCCGGACGGCGGCCCTCCAGGGGACCTCTACATAGTCGTCCACATAGCGGAGCACCCCGTGTTCACGCGGGACGGGAAGGACCTCTGGGTCGAGGCGCCGATCACCTTCTCGCAGGCGGCCCTGGGAGCCGAGATCAAGGTGCCCACACTGGACGGGGACGCGCTGGTCACGGTGCCACCGGGCACGCAGACTGGGACGGTCTTCAGGCTCAAGGGGATGGGCATGCCTGACCTGCAAGGATACTCGAACGGGGATGAGTTCGTGAGGGTGACAGTAGTCACGCCGACCAAGCTCACGCCGCATCAGAAGGAGCTGCTCAGGCAGCTGGACGAGTCCATGGGCTCGTATGCCAAGGGCACTGCCAGGAAGTCGGTCTTCAGACGTTTCAGGAGCGAGACGTGAGCGCAACCTATTTATCTGGCCATGGACAGATACGCACCAGATGCGTCTCATCGGCCTGCTGACAGAGGACCCCAAGACGTATTTTGAGGTTCTCGAGGTCCTGAGGGACGAGGGGCTGAGGTTCGTCTCTCTGGATTTCGACGACCCAGTCCCAGCGAACGTGGGCGCCATCATAACAACCGAGGCCGAAAGGGACAGGATAGCGTTCGACAGGGTCGTGTGCTGTGACGACCCTGCCCTCGCGGTCGCAAGGGCCAGGAGGATGGCGAACGGCGAGGGGGAGACTCGGGAGCTCTTGATCGGGGTCGATCCTGGCTCCAGGCCTGGATATGCGGCTTTGGCAGACGGCGTGGTAATCGAGAGGGCAGTCGCACCGTCCCCGGAGGCGATCGGTGATGTCGTTGACGAGCTAACGGGCGCCTACCCATCAGCCAGCGTCATTGTGCGGATAGGCAACGGGGACAGGACCAACAGGAACAGGATTTTCAACACGCTGTGGGATTCCGGCTACGACATCGAGATAGTGGACGAGAGGAACACGACCAAGCGCTCTCACACGCCGGACGAGGACGCTGCCGTTGAGATAGCGATGACCCCGGGCTACAGGCCTGTGAAGCGTCAGGAGGTCCAGCCTTGTCCGGGTGAGATCAGGAACATCCAGCGCATCAGCAGGCTGGAGAGTATGGGTAGAGTGACCGTCTCAAAGGAACTCGCCAGGAAGGTCGCGCTCGGCGAGCTGACCATGGAGGACGCGATCGAGATACAGGAAAAGGGCACAACAGACCGGCACTAGAACAGGTGGTTCTTGGTCAGCTTCGCGCTGCCTCCGACGCCGCAAGCTATGGTCTCGAGGCCCAGGCTCCTCAGCCTCGAATCGACCTCCTTCACTCGCTCAGGCCATGTGTTGACATAGACGGTCGCGCCCGTGTCTATTGAGAAGTATGCTGGGATGCCTTCCGACCGCATCTTCCGAACCTCGAGGATGACCTTCACTGTCTCAGGCCTCCAGAGTATCATCTCGTCGAGCCCCGTCATTGTTATGCCGTGGAGTATCAGGGAATCCCGCTCTGCGAGCATCCCTATCTTGTCTATGTTCCGCTTCCTGATGGCGTTCTCCATCTCCGCGAGGGCTTCGTGGACGAAGGCGAGCCTCGAGTGGAAGAACGGAGAGCTCAACACCGCCCTGTGGGCCTCCTCGGTGCTCTTCAGCGCGGGCACCAGAGCGATTACTATACCCATCTGGAACTCCTCAGACGCTATCTGGTAAGAGAACGACTCCTCGTCCTCGAACCCTGCGCGCCATCTGGAGAATGCACCGGTCACGGAGCGCGAGGCTGATCCCGCGCCTCTCCGGGCAATGACGGAAAGCTGCTCGAGCGACAACTTCAGGCCAGCGGCCTTTGCGGCCGCGACCGCCAGGGCTGCGAAGCCGGAGGCCGAAGCTCCGAGACCAACGTTCGACGGAAAGTTGTTCCTCGAGGCCATCCTGAACCTCAAATCGACGCCGCTCCGCCTCCTGACCTCGTCCACCACGGTCACGACCCTTTCAAGCTCACGGCCCTGAAGGGGCCTCCCGTCAATGGACGCCGTGTCCGTGGGGAACCTCCCGAACTCGACCGTGGTATGTGTCGCAGTAGGCCATGTCGCCACGGATATGGAATCGTGGAACGGTATCCTGAGCGACTCATCCCGCAGGCCATGATACTTTATGAGGCCTTGAATCGGATGAGCGATTGCCGATGCTTTCATGCTGATGCCTCTCACACGTCGAACAGAAGCGTGACTGTACCCTTTTCATCATCGAACTGCAGACCGTGATAGGTCACGCCCTTGACGAGGGAGCGCTTGGTGTGCTTTCGCTCGTCGAACTTCTCTCCCCTGACTGAGGATTCGAGCTTTCTTCCATCTGTCATCACATCGAACTCGGAAAACACGAGGTCCTCCGTATCGTGCACGAACAGCAGCTCCTGGAGGAAGTCGACGAGGAGCTGCTCCCTGCTGTCGGCCTCCAACACCACCTTGAGCTCCCCCTTGGGCTCAACCTTTGTGAGATCGGTGATCAGGTCGAACATGGCATATGCCGCATTTGCGAACCTCTCGTCGAGCGTTCGGCCGTGAACCTCGACGAGCGCGTCCGCAGTGTGCTCCAGCATCCTGTATTTCACACTGTAAGGAGTCCCATGAGAGTATATCAAGTATGTGCTCTAGAAGTTCTGCGGAAATAGTCGCATAAGGCGCTCAACGCGCAGGCGTCGCACATAGGTCTCCTGGCCCGGCAGACCGCCCGCCCGTGTTCAATCAGATTGATGTGGAAGTTGTAGAAGGATCCCGGCGGGACGAGCTTCGCGAGCTTTTCTTGAGCCGCCTCTCTCGACACGTTGGGGCCTATGAGTCCCAGACGTTTGCTCACGCGGTGGATGTGCGTGTCTACAGGGAACGCCGGCAGCCCCAGTGAGAAGAGCATGACTATCCCTCTTGTCTTGGGTCCAACACCCTTCATGCGGGAAAGCCAGGCGTCCACCTCTTCCCTGGTCTTGCTCCTGAGAAAAGAGAGGTCGAGGGTACCCCGCTCCCGATGTATGAACTCCAGTGCGTCGAGTATCCTGGCTGCCTTGATCTCGGCGAGTCCGCCGACTTGGATGATCCTTGCGACTTTGGCTGGATCCTCGCCCATGAGATCCTCCCAGCGGGGATAGGCGGCCTTTAATCGCCTGAACGCCTTCCTGGAGTTGACATCGGTCGTGTTCTGTGAGAGGATGGTTTCGATCAGGGTGTCAAGAGGATCCTCATCAAGGGTCAGCTCCTTGAATCCGTAGGTGCGGGTCAGGATCGAATCGACCTTCATCGCCTTGGCCTTGAGGCCCTTCATCGCCCGGGATGGAGTCAGTTCCCGCCACAAATAATATGTGCCATACGGGCAGCCATAGGCTGGGCAGCATCGAACTGACATGGACCCGAGCGTCGTCTCACAGAGCTTTTATATGACCCTTGCCTCTGTTTCGCATCGTGAACATCTGCGTCATAGGCTGCGGTGCGATAGGCACCACCATAGCCCGCGCAACAGAGGAAATGCCTGAGATCGGCGTGGTCTACCTGACAGATCGTTCCAAGGAGTGCGCGACAAGGCTGCAGGAGAAGATGCACAAGGTCAGGTATGTTCCTGATATAGTCCCGATTCTGGGCGATATCCGATTGGTGGTCGAGGCTGCCAGCCAAGACGCCGCCAGATACTATGTCCCTCTCGCCCTCTCGGCAGGGGTCGATGTGTTGCTCATGAGCGTGGGCGTGTTCCAGGACGAAGAGTTCCAGACCGACGTATTCAGGTTAGCGAAGCGCAAGAACGCCCGGGTGTACATCCCGAGCGGAGCAATCGCTGGGATCGACGCCCTCTCAGCAGCCGCGATAGCTGGCATAGACGAAGTCACTCTGACGACGACGAAGCCACCTTCTGCTTTCGCTTCCAACCCCTATCTGGAGTCGAAAGGCGTAGTCGCGAGCGAAATCAGGGAGCGAACTGAGCTCTTCAGCGGTTCGGCTCGCGAGGCAGTGAGACACTTCCCGCAGAACATAAACGTCGCTGCCACAATCTCCCTTGCCGGGATAGGGTTCGAGAAGACAAGAATCAGGATTGTTTGCGACCCACAGGTGCAGACCAACGAGCACCACCTCAAGGCCAGGGGGAAGTTCGGCGAGCTGGACACCGTAACGAGGAACGTGCCATCGCCCAGGAACCCCAAGACGTCGTACCTTGCGGCTCTATCAGCCATCTCTGCCATCAGGAAGATCACTGGGAACGCCTGGGTCGGAGTCTGAAACTCATCATCTCTTTATACGGACATCGCGTTCTCAGGATGCCGGCGTTAGGATGGCTACGAGACACAGGCGCCTCTTCGAGCTGCTCGGAGACAAGGTAGACGCGGTCGTGCTGATGAACGCAACCGAACCGAACCTAGACCAGAGCTTCTTCTATGTCACAGGCCTGACGAGCGGGCTGTTCGAGGACTGCGTTGCCATAGTTCGACCGCGCTCGGTTGAGGTGCTGTCGTCCAGCCTGGAAGAGACCAGCGCTAGAAAGGCAGGGGTGAAGGTCACGGTGTTCAGACGAAGGGCGGACCTCGGCACGCTTCTCAAGAAGAAGCTCAGAGGATACGGCGCGATAGGTCTGAACTTCAAGGAGATCACGCATGCGAACTTCAGATTCATATCGAGGTGTGCGAAAGGCACAAGAGTCGTCGACGTCTCCGACCAGATAAGAAAGGCCAGGATGGTCAAGGATGAGGACGAGATTGCGCGCATCGCAAAGGCCTGTAGGATAGTCTCCAAGGTCGCCGAGGACATACCGGACCTTCTGTCAGCAGGTGACACGGAAACCCACGCCGCCGCCGAGATCAACTATGCGATGATGATGGCAGGTGCAGAGGGAGCCGCGTTCGAGACGAACGCGTCCTTCGGTCCGGCTACGGCGGAGCCGCACCATGTCCCAGGGGCGCGCAGGCTGAGGAGGGGACAGCTCGCGCTGTTCGACTTCGGGGCGGTGTACAGGCGGTACGTCTCAGAC
Source organism: Thermoplasmata archaeon (assembly GCA_038852315.1). GTDB lineage: Archaea > Thermoplasmatota > Thermoplasmata > UBA10834 > UBA10834 > COMBO-56-21. Next base: position 100,821 of record JAWCKF010000001.1, read on the forward strand.
ATCACTAGAACCTTCATTTGCGGCTCTCCCGGGGCGAAGCATCTCAGAATGTACGAGGTCGTCTCGGAGGCGCAGACGGCCGCCATAGATGCTCTCCGGGGAGGCGTCAAGAGCAGGGATGTGGACGCCGCGGCCAGGGAGGTCATTGACCGGTCCGAGTTCAAGGGCAGGTTCATTCACGGCACAGGCCACGGTCTCGGGATATCTGTCCACGACCCTGGCGCCATCTCGATGCACGTCGATGAGGTTCTTGAGCCAGGGATGGTGGTGACGGTAGAGCCCGGAGTCTACATCAAAGGCCTGGGCGGAATAAGGATAGAGGACGATGTGCTTGTCACTAGGGACGGGGGCAGGGTGCTGACGAACGCCTCGAAGGAGCTGCGCCGAATCTAGAAGACATCCAGGAGGGAGGTTCCGACCAGCCACTCTGACACTTCGTCCAGGATGTAGATCAGCACGGCTGCGATGAGTGAGATGACTATCGCAGATAACCACTCATCTGTCACGGGCAGCTCCTCGACGACTATGAACCGGACGGCGATAACGAGTATGACGAAAGCAAGCAAGAGTCCGATGTCGCCCGCTCCAATCTCCCCAGCGAGGTGACGGAACACGGGGATCACGAGGACCGCGATGAGAGAGACCACGAGTATCCTTAGAACCATCGAGCCTGTGAGGGTCCAGTCACGGCTCACGAGCGACGCACTCGCATAGAATATGACCGCTGCGATGATGACCGCAACAACGACCATCAGCAGGGCCTCGAAGTTCATTGGACTCGGAATGCAGAACGAGGTTGCACCATCATATTACTTTCGCATCGCTTCAGCGGCGCCGCGGAATCGCCAGCATCTCCAGCACACGAAGGTTGAAGAACCCGTTCGAGTGGGCAGGGCGGATGACGCAGGCAGTGTCGGCACCCCACTCCGTGCCGGCAACGGCGATGACTGGCGCGTCGCCGCAAGGTATCGCCCCGCCATCCGCTGCCATGACGGTAATCTCAACCGCGACCTTCATACCCTGGCCAAAGAGCGCCCTCAGAGCCTCCGCTATAGCCTCCACCCTCGATGAGCCCCCGAGCTTCTTGCTGATGGACCTTTCAACGCCGGAGAGGGCGTGGGTCGCACGGACGATTGTGGCGCCGTTCTCAATGAGCTTCCTCTCCATCTCAGCCGACATCGAATTCTCACCCTCCTTGTCGGATCCGCAGTGCTCCGTCACGACCACTACCTTGACGCCCATGCCCTTCATGCGCTCGACGGCTTTCATGCCCGTACTCCCAGAATCACTGGCCACGACGACGTGCGATATGTCGCCTTTGCTAAGCCTCTCGGCCACTGCGTCGAGTACGATGTCTGTGTTCTCACCACCTGGCGCGTCGAGATACACTATCGAGGAGCGATACATCCTGCCACCCCTGCCTCTGTAGATTGTTCAGGCGATATCTGTGTTGCGACCGGCAGAATGCCTCGGGCAACGCTTATCTATCGCCATCTAGCTTCGGGAGGTGTGGCCATCTTCTACAACGAGGAGTTCCTCGGCCATGTCCAAGGGCCTTTACACCCCGAGTCACCTGAAAGGCTCAGAGGTATAATCCTCAAGTTGAAACAGCACGGCCTTTGGAAGGATGTGATTCCGTCGAAGACCGGCTCGAAGGAACATCTGATGCTGGTCCACGACGAGGACTACATAGACTTCATCAGGACATGCGGCGAGTGCGCCATCACTCTGGACACCTCCGTCCATCCAGAGACTTACGACATTGCAGCGCTGTCGGCCGAGTGTGCCATCGACGCGGTCAAGTTCTCGAGAGCAGAGCGAAGACCCTCGTTCGCCCTGACTAGGCCACCCGGACATCACGCGGGCAGGGACTACGGCATGGGGTTCTGCTACTTCAACAACATAGCGATCGCTGCCCGGTACCTGCTGAAGGAGGGCGACAGGAGGATAGCCATCGTGGACATAGACGTCCACCACGGTAACGGCACGGAGGAGATATTCGCTGAAAGTCCGGAAGTGCTATATGTGTCGACGCACCAGCTTGGCATATTCCCTGGCACGGGCAGGGTGGATTACGTCGGCGATGGCGAGGGCGAGGGATTCACCTTCAACATGCCTTTTCAGTCAGGCTGCGGCGACTCGACCTTCGATGTCGCCTTCGCGGAGGTGATCAGCCCGGTCGTTCGAGCGTTCAAACCCGACGCAATACTGGTCAGCTGGGGCGTGGACACTCACTACAAGGATCCCCTGGCGTCGCTCACGCTATCATCGGACGGACATCTGCGTGAAGCATCGGAACTCTTGAGACTAGCCAAGGAGTGCCACAACAGGCTGACATTCATCCTCGAGGGGGGATACGATGTACCCGCCCTTTCGGAGGTCGTTGCCGGCACAGTAGGCCTGACCGAGGGGATCGAGGTGCCTATGGAGTTCACAGATGTGGTAGATAACAGCTGTCTTGGCAGGGGCACCGTACTCAGGTGCAGACAGCTCGCGTCCAAGTACTGGAGGCTATAGGCCTGGGCGCGCCTTCCTCTGGTCCAGCTGCCTCTCGTGCTCCCGCTTGATGCTCCTTTCGAGCGAGTCCAGCATCATGTCCATGGTCCTGTACAGGTCCCAGTCTGTTGAGCGGGCGAAGTACATCTTCTTGTCAGTTGTCAGCCTCCCAGAAAGGCTGTACTTGCTCCTCATCCCTTCCGTGTGGTACGTCGTCACATGGATAGTGAACACGCGAGGGGTCTGTATCTTGTCTATCCTCTTCATGGATTTCCCTATCAGGTCGTACAGAACATCGTAAACTTCTGGATCTTCCTCGTTCAGGCCCGTGATCTGAACATACACTCCCTTCGTAGGCTTGAGGCTCAGTATCTGCTCCATGAGATCCGCCTGCGAGACCACGCCTACTAGCTTGCCGTCCTCCTGAACGAATACAGTGGAGAGGCCGTGCTCCATCATTAGCGTAGCGACCTTGCCAGCAGTGTCATCCGGAGAGACCGCTATCGCCGGCCTCGTCATGACGCTCCCTACTGTGACATCGGCCGGCTCCCTCTCGCCCCTGATCTCGTTCGGAGGCTTCGCCACTGCTTTCGGGGACCAGATGACGTCTATGACCTCGGGCATACCTATCGCACCCACGAGCCTCATCTCGGAATCCACGACCGGGAGGGACTTCTCCATAAGGCCCTTCATCATGATCTGGGCCTTTCTTACTGTCTCCTTCTCTGTCACTGCCACAGGGTTGGTAGTCATGAATGTGGAGACCTTACGGTCCTTCAGCTCATCCACTTTGGGGAGTATCCTTATCAGGTCAGTACGCGAGAGGAAGCCGACCATCTTGCCCGCCCTCACCACGGGCGCTCCCCTCACCCCCGCGGACATCATCTCCTCCACGGCGGCGGTGATCGGCATGTCCTCCTCGAGCCGCGGGCATGGCAGCATCACCTGCTCGGCCTTGGCCGACAGCGGCAGGCCGCGCCTGTGGAGTAGCGATGCGTAGCTGACGAGTCCTACTGGTTTCTGGTTTTCCAGCACGGGTATCTCCCTGATCTTGTGCTTCTTCATCTTCGCGATGACTTCTGAGACTGGCTCATGTCTGGTAGCCGTCACCGCGGACGAGCTCATCACGTCCTTCACCGTCATCCTCTGCAGCTGTACGCCGTCCAACTCAAACACATCCAGCCAGGATTCCCGTCATGTGAAAAAACGGCTGAAATCCATCCTAACGCTGCTAAGCGCTTCCCCGTTCTAAATACTTTCCATCGCGCAATCATTTCCGAATGAGTTAGATTCGTCAATGATTTATATCGTGCCTCCAATCAGGATGAGTGCAGGCGGTCAGGAGGGGCGGAGGCGCGTAGGTTGGCGGACTCGGCGGGCTCTGGATGGGAGGGTTCTCGGACGGCGGAGGACGGGTCGTCTGGCCGCGCCACCAAGCTCGAGCCCCTCGGGTTGAGCGGGGCGGGGTTCTACACGCTGGACGACTTTTGTCTCCTCGGCCGCAGAGTGCTTCTGAGGCTTGACATAAACTCCCCAGTGGACGAGAAGACTCTGAGGCTCGTGGACGGCTCGAAGATCAGACAGTCGATAGCCACATTGAGAGAACTGATCGATCGGGGCGCGAAGGTGGTGATACTCGCCCACCAAGGAAGGCCCGGTGACTACGACTTCATACCGCTAAATGAGCACGCGGCTTTCATGTCACAGTACCTGGGCAGGAAGGTCAGATATGTCGACGACCTCATGGGACCGCGGGCACTCAGGGCGATAGAAGGCCTCTCGGAAGGGGAAGCCATACTCTTGAAGAACGTCAGGACCTACCCTGATGAGCAGTCGAAGAAGACCCCCGAGGAGCATGCTCAGTGCTCGCTCGTGAAGACTTTGGCACCCAGGTTCGACCTTTTCGTGAACGACGCCTTCGCCTCAAGCCACAGGTCTCACGCATCGCTCGTGGGATTCACACCAGTGCTGCCGTCGGCGGCAGGGAGACTGATGGAAAGGGAGGTCGTTACCCTCGCGGCCGTGTTCCAGAACCCAGAACGGCCGTCCACATTCATATTCGGCGGGACCAAGTTCGTCGATGCTCTGCCCGTGCTCGAGAAACTATCAGCTCGAGAAACGGTGGACCACATCCTGGTGGCAGGGCTGGCGGGCTACGCGTTCCTCTGGCTGCTCGGTAAGCGCATCGGTTCGAAGACCGAAGAGCTCGCCTCGAAGGACCTGTCCGAGGAGGCCAAGGAGCGGGCAAGAGCCCTGATCCTGAGAAGAGGCGACAAGATACACCTACCCGTAGATGCGGCGGTGAACGAAGACGGCCGGAGGCGAGAGTACAGCCTTGACGAGCTGCCCGCTGACGCCGCGATAATGGACATCGGAGAGAGGACCATCTCCGAGTTCTGCAATATCGTCTCATCATCGCGGACCGTGTTCCTCTCCGGCCCTCCTGGCGTCTTCGAAAAGGAAGAGTTCTCGAAGGGCACCGTGGAGCTGCTGAGAGCGATGACCTCCCCGACGGTGTTCTCAGTCATAGGCGGCGGGCACTCCAACGCTGCAGCGAATAAGTTCGGATTCCAGTCCAAGATATCCTATGTGAGCACCGGCGGCGGCGCCCTCGAGAGGATGATGCTCGGCAAGGAGATGCCCGTGGTGGAGGCGCTGAGGGCATCGGCCAAGAGGTTCTAGCCGAACGGGAACCCCTTTGTACCGCCCCCGCCGAGTATGGTACCCCCGAGCGACCGGGCCCTGATGAGCCCTCTGAGTGGCACACCGTCGATCTCGTTGAGGCTGCTCTTGTTGACTATGACCACGACGAGGACCGGCTCTCCGCCGGCCTCCTTGATGTCCGCTATCGCGCTCTTTATCGTCGCGCCCGTGCTCAGCACGTCGTCGACTATCACGACCTTCTTGCCGTTGGAAACGGATGCGAAGTTCGAGCTGAAGGCGCCAGCGACCTCGCTGTCGGCATGAGGCCTGTAAACGGCGAAGTCCAGGCCGAGTACTTCTGAGAGGATGGTCGCGAACGGCACACCGTTTATGGATATACCCAGCACTACGTCCGCCTGGAGGTCTTTCTTGCCCAACTCCTCAACCACTATGTCGGCGAGCAGCTCGGACACGAGCCCTATTCTGTAGCCCGAGACGCCTACAGACCTCCAGCCTATCTTGACGTCCGACGGCGGGAGCCCCTCCGCGCCGTACTCTATGAGATAGTTGACCGTGTCGACCGAGAGATGTAGCTCGTCGGCGATCTCTCTGACGCCCAGGCCCTTCTTCCTGAGCACTTTGGCATTCGCTGCCAGTTCTTTCACATCCACCATGGTACCACGCCTCGGTCATGCACGATGGCACGATATTAACCTTTTCCTGGGCGGTGCGCGAGCTCCAGCGATTCCACCATAGCAAGCAGGGCGCGGTTGAGCGGCGTTTCTATGCCGTGCCTGTCACCGCGCGAACAGATGGCACCAGTGATCTCGCGGATCTCCGTACGCTTGCCCCGCATCACGTCCTGGAGCATGCTCGAGAGATTGCCTGCCGTCTCCCTGCAAACCCATCTAACGCGTGCGCGCACGTCGCGACTCGGCAGGCGAACTCCCTCCGCAAGCGCGACCTGCACGCACTCGTCGCAGACAGCCATCATCAGTCTGCGCACGACAGGGTTCTCGACGAGCACGCCGTTCCGCACCCTCAGCACGGCTGTAATAGGATTCATGCACGCATTCACGATGGCCTTCTCCCATATGACCCCTGCCGAGTTGAAAGTCGTGGAGGCTCTGATGCCGCACTCGGCGAACGCCCGGGCGATCACCCGCGCACCTGCACGGTCCATATCGGCCCCGATGATCGTCCTTCCAAGGCCAGAAACCTTGACAACGCCTGGACTCAACATGGCCGCCCCCATTGTCGTGCTTCCGGCAAAGGCTCTTCGGCCAAAGCGCTCTCTCAGGAGCTCGGCATTGCCGAGACCGTTCTGAAGCGTGAGGACCATCGTATCCTTGTCAGCGATGTCCGCGCAAGATTCGGCTGCCACCGCGGTGTCGTAGGCCTTGGTCGTGACGATGATCAGTCTAGGGGACTCCAGTCCCTTTAGGTCCGTGAACGCGCGAAGAGGGACCACCCTACGGATGTCGCCCCTCATGACTAGGCCCTTCCTCCGGACGGCCTCTACTAGTGGGCGCCGGCCGATGAGGGTCACCGTATGCTTCCTAGCTAGGATGCCCCCGATAGCGCATCCGAGTGAGCCGGCTCCGAACACATACACTTCCAGATGTACCAACCTCACCTGCTTCTAGCCGATGTATTGCTTGCCGCTGCGCGTCTGGCTGCCTCAGCAGCGATGTGGGCCTGCCTCGTGGGCTCAGGCACTCTGTGCCTCATGAACCTGACGGCTATGCTCACGGCCTGCTCCGATGAGAGGCCGTGGCCAGCAGACACATAGACTGGCTTTGCACCCAGCTCGCCTGCCCTCGCGACCGCGTGGCCGATAGTCCTCCCGCCCTCGACCACCCGTGCGATACTGCTGCCTGGTCTGCCCACCACGCTGCCACAAAGGAGTTTCTTGGCAACGCCGATCGTTGGAACATCGTAGAGTATGCCGACCTGGCTGGTTATGCCCAGGCCCTCCGGGTGGAGTATGCCGTTCCCGTCGTACATGACGACCGTGTCCCGTTCCAGCCGTGCCATCAAAGGCGCGATGACGGGTATCTCGCGGAACGCCAGGTATGTTGGGATGTACGGGAACTTAGCGACGCCTTCGACGACAGTCCGGCCAATCTCTTCCCCCGTTTCGAAGTCGAACAAAACCATCGCTGCGAAAGCCCGATCTCCGTCATAGGCTACATCAACGCCCGCAACCTTCTGGAAGGCGTTCTCAGAGGCTGATGTGTCCAACCTCCGCTTCAGGCTGAGCTGACGCGCCTTGAGTCTGCGGAGGGGGTAGCTAGATTCGAAGTCCTTTTCGGAGAAGAGGTACCTGTAGAGATTGACAACCTTGAGGCCGACGACCTCGACGCCTTCATGGCGCAGGAGTCTCGCCTTCTTGCTTGGGCCACCGCCGGTGTACCCTCCAACGAAGCCGTCCGATTGTACCACTCGCCTGCAGGGCACGCGAACGATATCCTCGTTCATGCTCATGGCGAGCCCGACGAATCTGCTTGCGACGATGTCTCCCAGGGCCTTGGCCACTTCCCCGTAGGTCGTGACCTTCCCTGTGGGGACCTGAGCGACGAGCCCGTAAGTCTCCTTCCACATGTCCGGGATATCTCGGAGCGAAGCCGGAAGTGCCACGGCACACAGACATGCGATGAAAGCTTTAAATGTGCCTCTCGAGAACTACATCGAGTCGTGGCCGAAATGGCACTTGAGAACTACTGGAGAATCCTCCAGGGGGAGGGGAGGGCGAGGTATCTTGCTGCGAAGGACCTCAAGGTCGATGTGGTACTGAGCGGCAGCACCGACGCGTTATGGAAGGCCCACCAGAGGGCTCTGAGTGAGTTCAGGACTGGGGAGGCAGGCGAGGCGGACGGCGTCTCGATGCTCGATCTCAAACGTGAAATCGCCTGGCGCATGATGAGAGACTGTGCTCTCTGCGAGAGGCGATGCCGTGTGGACCGGATGTCGGGAGAACCTGGTCACTGCGGGGTTCTCGAGGCGACCATAAGCAGCGACTTCATACACATGGGGGAAGAGCCCGAGCTCGTGCCCTCGTACACCGTGTTCTTCGCCGGCTGCACATTCAACTGCGTGTTCTGCCAGAACTGGGACATCAGCACCCGTCCAGGCTCCGGGATGCACATACCGCCCGAACGACTCGCCAGGACCATCGAGAAGAGGTGTCACCAGGATTCCGATGGCATGTGGAGAGGAGGCGCAAGGAACGTGAACTGGGTCGGGGGGGACCCGACCTCCAACCTCCCGTACATACTCGACGTCCTCGCCGAGTGCCGAGCGAACATACCCCAGGTCTGGAATTCGAACATGTATCTCACAGAGGAGTCCATGGCCCTGCTAGAAGGGGTCGTTGATGTCTATCTGACGGACCTCAAGTACGGGAACGATGAATGCGCCCAGAGGCTTTCGAAGGTGAGGAATTACACCGAAATCGTCCATCGGAACCACATCATCGGCAGGCGGCACGCCGACATGATCATAAGACACCTGGTTCTGCCAGGTCACATCGAGTGCTGCACGCGCCCGGCCCTCACTTGGATATCAGAGAGTCTGAAGAATGTGAAGGTCAACGTCATGGCCCAGTATAGACCAGAGCATCTGGCTAGAGAGTACCCTGAGATAGCGAGGCCCCTTCGAATGACCGAATACGAGAAGGCTCTGAGCATCGCGACCGAACTCGGACTGGATCTCTGCGACTGAAGTTTGGTGAACGTAGCACCGCGAGGGCCAAGCTGCGAAGCGAGCGTGGGGCCCGTTGGGGCCAAGCCCTAAGGGGTTCACAATCAACACCGACATCCGGCTGCACCAGAACAGCTTAAGTACGGACATACCAATCCAATCGCGTGGATGAGTCAGAGATAGTCAACGTCCTCCGCGTGGGGCTGGCCGTGGCCGTGTTTTCATATGCCTCCGTACTTGACTGGAGGACGCGGAGGATAGGCAACAAGTACTGGGTCCTCCTCACAGGCGCGGGCGTGGCCCTCATACCCGTTCAGATCGTGATTGACGATCGACCGCTATGGTATGCTGTGACCCTGCTTCCCGTGCTAGCGATACTCATCGACGTGTATTCGGAATTCAAAGAAGGCACCGCACTTGCGAAGCTTGCACCCATCGCATCATACGGGTTCGCTGTGGCATCGGTCTTGTGTCTTGGCATCGTGTACTGGAACGAGCCGGGGTTCGGCAGCTACATCGCCGTCCCAGCAATGATACTCCTGATCGTCGTTCTCTACATGCTAGACGTGGTCAGGGGAGGCGCCGACGCGAAGGCGTTGATAGCGCTGTCCGTGCTTTTCCCGGTCCGGCCGCTGATAGGGCCATTGCCGTTGATGTACAGTGCCTCGGCGGCCGTCGACTCGTGGCTGCCCTTCTCTTTCATAGTGCTCTTCAACGCGTCTGTCTTCACCTTGCTCGTCCCCTTGGCGTTGCTGCTGAGGAACGCCTTGACGGGGAACATGCGGCTTCCATACGCCCTAGTCGGATACCTAACCGATGCGGCAACACTCAAAGGCAAGCACGTCTGGCTGATGGAACACATGACGGAGCGGGGGCACGAGATGCACATGCGGCCGAGACGGTCGGAGGACCTCGAGGCAGAAGCGAGCAAGCTGATTGAGGCGGGGCACGCGAGAGTCTGGGTGACCCCCAAGATCCCCTTCGTCGTCTTCCTCCTCGCAAGCATCGTGTTCACAGTCGTGCTCGGCAACCTGTTAGTTCTATTGTTCCCGTACTGACGCACAGCGCTCTCTCAGAGGGCACGTGGAGCACTCGGGCAACACCTTGCACCTGACCTTGGAGTGGACGTCGATCAACGCGTGCATCAGGGCCAATGATCGGACATCGCCGCCAAGAGCCTTCTCGAACATGACCTGGACGGCTGCGTATCTCCTATCGTGGGGGATTCCCAGCCTCTTGAGGAGCCTAAATGTGTATGCGTCCACGACAAACACGGGCCTGCCGAGTGCGTACAGCAAGATGGAGTCTGCGGTCTCCGGACCGATGCCTGGTATATCGAGGAGCTCGCACCTCAGCCTGTCCGTCTGCACCTGGCGCATGCGCTCCATGTCGCCTCCGTAGCTTCTTACGAGATACTTTGAGAAAGCCATCAGATACTTGGCCTTCTGCCTGTAGGTCCCAGAGGGTCTTATCGCGGATTGAAGCGTTGTCCGCCCGGCATCTAGCATCGCTGCCGGTGACAGGAGCTTGCGGGCCTTTAGTTCGGACATCGCAAGTTCGACGTTCTTCCATGAGGCGCGCTGCGTTAGGATTGCTCCCACAGCTATCTCAAAGGGCGTATCTCCGGGCCACCAATGGGGATCGCCGTACTCCGCCAGTAGCTCGGACAGTAACTGCCTTATGGTGATCACCATCTCGGGTCCCCCGAGGAATTCAAAGCACTAGGTTCAAGTCTGCCCCGCACCTGCCGCACCGGTCTCCCTTGAGGTCCATGGACCTCACCCAGAACCCATCCCTCTCTATGACCAACGCTCCGCACCTGGGACAGAACGTGTCGTCATACTCGCCCGCATAGATGTTGCCGAGATACACGAATTCGAGGCCCGCCTTCCTAGCCGTATCGTAAGCTCTGATCATTGTGCTGTTCGGTGTCCTGGGGACCGACGTCAGCTTGTAGTCAGGATGGAAGGCGGAGAAGTGAACAGGCACGTTCGTCCCCAACCTGTCCACGACCCATCTGCTGAACCCCTCGAACTCATCCTGAGAGTCATTGTGAGTTGGGATGATGAGGTAGGTGAGCTCTATGTGCATCCCGAGCTCCAAAGCCAGCTCACACGACCGGAGCACGGGCGCCAGCTGCCCGCCACATATCTCCTTGTAGAAAGACTCCCTGAAGGCCTTGACGTCAATGTTCATCGCATCAATCACGCCCTTGAGGTCCCTCAGGGGTTCCTCCTGGATGTATCCGTTGGTAACGTAGTTCGTCCTGAGACCAGCCGCATGAGCTGCTTTCGAGGCGACCTTGGTGAACTCGTGCCAGATGGTGGGTTCGTTGTACGTCCAGGAGACGGAACGCGCGTCGGCCCTCCGGGCGTAGCGCACGACGTCGTCGGGCGTGATGGGCGTGAGCTCGAACTCGCCAAACCGCGCCTTGGATATTGTGTAGTTCTGGCAGTGCCTGCAGAAAAGGTTGCACCCGATGCTGCCGAAAGAGATGGCCGTCGTCCCCGGCAGGAAATGGAACAGAGGTTTCTTCTCTATTGGATCGGGATGGATGGATGATGCGAGGCCGTATATCAGGGACACCAGCCGACCGCCCTGGTTCTCCCTGACCCCGCACAACCCACGCCTGCCATCCGCTATGAGACATGAGTGCGGGCACAGTAGGCACCTGACTTTGTCGCCCTCCCTCGTGTAGAACTCCGCCTCATTGCTGGCGCGACCGGAAGTGCTCATAGCCGAGATTCTCCAGCTTCTCGCGCTTTCCGTTGTCTATCAGTATGTTCTCCTCGCCACTTGTGACCTTGCCTATGACTGTCAGAGGGCATCCACACTTCTCAGCGAGGCGCGGCAGTTCGGGCTCGGCGTCGCGCTTCAGCGTGAACAAGAGCTCGTAGTCGTCCCCGAAGTTCAGGACGAGGTCTTTCTGACGTTCGACGTCGTGGAACGCCATCTCCACCTCGGGCGCCTTGGGTATCCTTGAGTAGTCTATCTCGTAGGTCAGACCGGAGTTTCTGGAAAGCTCGAAGATAGAGGCCGACAGGCCGTCCGAGATGTCCATGCACGAAGTGACTACGCCGGACGACGACAGGACCATGCCCTCCTTCACCCTCGGCCAGGGCCTCCTAAGAGCTGATTCAGCGTCCTTCAGGCCCAGGGAGCGCTTCATGGAGTAGAACCCGGCGCCAGCCCTGCCCAGCGCACCGGTGACTGCGATGAGGTCCCCTGGACGTGCGCCTTTCCTCAGAAGTATCTTGTCCTTGTCCACCTCTCCTATGGCGGTCCCGCAGAGGACGAGGTCGTCGTGCTCCTTGGTGTCCCCGCCGATTATGCTCGTGCTGAAGCGTCTGGCGCAATCGTTCATCCCGTCAACCATCTGCTCGAGGAACTCGACCGGGTGCCCCCTTGTGATCCCGATGGCCGTGACGACGCCCATGGGCCTTCCACCCATTCCTGCGATATCGCTCAGGTTCACCGCGACTATCGACCAACCTATGTCGTAAGGTCCCATGCCCTTGGGCATATGGGTCTTGGTGACCATCATGTCCGTGGTCACCAGCAGGTACTTGCTGCCGATGTCGATAGCAGCACAGTCATCGCCTATGCCGACGACGGCATCGCTCTTAACGAGTTTCTCTATGATTCTAATCGCTTCGCGTTCTCCGAGCCCGCCCAGAGTCTTCATGATTTGTACAGGCTCGTCCCGGATAATTAAAGCCTTCGAGCCCGGTGGCGAGGGCGTTCGGAACAATCACAAGGACCATGACAAAGATGAACATACTTAATAAGGGGGAGGATATTCCTGCCCGGTAGTCCGGATGCGCGTGGAGATACCTTACGGGGGTGGGAAGGAGGTAGTCGTCATCCCGGACGAGAACCTGGGAGATATCGTCTACCAGAAGGAGGTTCCTACGGATGACAGGGTACAGATCATCCTCGACGCCGTGAAGAACCCTATCGATTCCGAACCGCTGCCGAGGTTCCTGAACGGAGCCAAGGAAGTCTTGATCATCGTAAACGATGCCACCCGGCCCACACCATCCTGGAGGATAATCACCGCCATCCTGCCGTTCTTGCTGAACAAGAACATAAAGTTCCTCGTCGCGACAGGGATGCACAGGGAGCCCACCCCAGAGGAGTACGGCTACATCTTCGGCGACCTATATCCTGCCATAAAGGATGATGTGTACTGCCACGATTCGAAGAAGAGTGAGTGCGTCCTCATCGGGCACACGAAGCGCGGCACACCAGTGAAGCTCAATAAGATGGTCCTGAACGCAGACCGGATAGTGGTCATCAGCAGCGTCGAGCCGCACTACTTCGCCGGCTACACAGGCGGCCGAAAGTCGTTTCTCCCTGGGGTGGCGGCGTACGAGACCATCGAGGCGAACCACAAGCTGGCCCTCAGCATCGAGGCCCAGGCACTCGCCCTCAGAGGGAACCCGGTCGCGGAGGACATGGACGAGGCCGTTGAGGCGTTGAAGGACAAACGGATCTTCGCCATCATGACCGTTCTTGACAAGAATCACAGGACCTGTGCCGCGTATGCGGGTGACTTGAAGAAGGCATTCGAGAGGGCGAGAGAGAAGGCCGACGAAGTGTTCGTCATAGACCTCAAATCCAGGGCGGACATAGTTGTGGCCGTGACGGCGTTCCCTTACGACATCGACCTGTACCAGTCACAGAAGGCACTGGACAACGCGAAACACGCCGTCAAGGACGGTGGGACGATAATACTTGTCAGCGCTTGCAGGGACGGCGTGGGTCCGCCCAACTTCCTGGAGCTGCTTGGTAGCGCGAAAACGCCCAAGGAGGCACTCGATAAGATAGCGGAAGGCTACAAGCTCGGGTATCACAAAGCGGCGAAGATGGCCGAGATCGGCCTGCGCTGCAAGATGCTCGCGGTCACAAAGCTCGATCCTGCGATCGCGAGAAAAGCACACCTTACACCCGTGAAGAGCGTCCAAGAGGCGGTCGATATGGCAATCAGGGAGCACGGCCCTGACGCCAAGGTCACTTTTATTATGGACGCTGTGATTACCGTCCCGAGGGTCCGGTGAGCATCAGGGACGTCGCGGTTTTCGGACGCTGCGGGCAATAGATAACATGGCCAGAAGAAAGTACATCAAGGCCGAGAGGGCCAAGAAGCTGGAGAAGGAGATGCTCACCTGCACCTTCTGCGGGTTCTGCAAGAGCGTCTGCCCGTACTTCGAGGACAACCAGTGGGACCCAGCGGTCGCCAGGGGCAAGGTCATACTCGCGTACGGACTAGCCCGGAGGGAGATACCAGCCGACCAGTCGGTGGTAGAGAGGCTCTATCAGTGCACCACTTGCAAGGATTGCGAGCGGAGATGCCCTTCGAACATCAAGGTAGTGGACATTGTGGAGGCCACGAGGGCGGACCTTGTGGAGGCAGGATGCATCCTGCCTGCGCACAAGAGGGTGATTGACAACATCAAGGCGACAAAGAACCCGTATGGAGAAACGATGCAGCCTGACCTTGCCGCGCCCGTCAAGAAGGCTGAGATAGGGTATTTCGTCGGGTGCACCGCCCGGTACAGGCTGCCGGACATCGCAAGACATGCGATATCGATACTCAGGAAGCTGAATGTCGACTTCACCCTCGTAGAGGAGGTCTGCTGTGGCAGCACAATGCAGAGGATCGGAGCGAAGGAGAAGGAGATAGTCAAACTCATGAAGGCCAACGTCGAGGCCGCGAGGAAGCTGGGGGTAAAGAAGATGCTATTCACGTGCGCCGGCTGCCTGCGGATGTTCAAGGAGCAGTATCCCAAGTACGTGAACATGGACTTCGAGGTCGAACACCTCGTCCAGTTCCTCTCGAGGCAGGACCTGAAGCTGAAACCTTACGCGAAGCGAATCGCCTACCACGACCCCTGCCATCTGGGCAGACACCTCAAGATATACGACGAACCGAGGAAGGTCCTTTCAATGATACCCGATGCGAAGATAGTCGAGTTCGCGGAGGCCAGGGACATGGCGCGCTGTTGCGGCGGCGGCGGGGGCGTGAGGGCTGCGGACCCGGCGGCAGCACAGAGGATAGCCTCGAGGCGTGTTGTCGCGGCATCGCAGATAGCGGACCTGATAGTCACGGCGTGCCCCTTCTGCGTGACCAATCTCAGATATGGAAACGAGATCGTCAAAGTGGACATCGGGATAAAGGACATAGCCGAGCTGATAGATGACCTCTTGATAGCCTGAGGGAGGGGTTCGGCGTTGAGCGGCAGCAGGCCCCGCGCAGGAGCGGACCGTCGAGGGCTTCGTGAGAGAGCTGGGGATAGCAGATCGATCCGACTGGGTACCTGCACAATCAGACTGAACGTTCCGAGGGTCATGGGGATAGTGAACAACACACCGGATTCGTTCTCAGGAGACGGGCTGAGCGGCGACGTCGACGCCGCTGTCGCGCGGGGTGTCGAGATGTTCGAGTCCGGTGCCGACATAGTCGATGTTGGGGGAGAATCGACTAGGCCGGGTGCAGAGCCCGTGCCAGAGGCAGTGGAGATTGCGCGTGCGGTCCCCGTGGTCGAGGCTCTCTCGAAGATTCATCCAGGCAGGGTGTCCATCGACACGATGAAGCCGAGAGTCGCTGCGAGCGCGCTCATGGCCGGCGCCTCAATCGTGAACGATGTGTCGGGGCTTAGAGATCCCCGCATGGTCGAGACGGTGGCTGAGCACGACGCGGCGGTCATAATAATGCACATGAAGGGCGACCCGAAGACCATGCAGGTTCGCCCGAGATACAAGGATGTCGTGAGGGAGATCTCTGAGTTCCTCCAACACCGGGTGGCAGTGGCCGAGGCGGGCGGGATAAACCCACGCAAGATAATGGTCGACCCCGGGATCGGCTTCGGGAAATCCCTTCAGCACAACATTGAGATCATCACAAGGCTGGAGGACTTCAAGCGACTGGGGAAGCCATTGGTCATCGGCCTCTCGAGGAAGAGCTTCATCGGAAAGATAACTGGTCTGCCGGTCGACCAGCGCTTGTCCGGGTCGCTGGCCGCGACGCTCGTCGCTGTCGAGAACGGTGCAGACATAGTGCGCGTGCACGATGTGGCGGAGACCGTGAGCGCCCTGAGGGTGTTCCTGGCCCTGAAGCGCTGAGGTTCGCAAGCCCGAAAGTATTTTAGTCCCCACAGAAACGTTCTCACTTTCCCATCCTCCGTCACCGACGACTTCAGGGGTGAGCATCTGCCGAGGCGTGAAGAGGACTCCGAAAGCAGGAATCCGACGAGGCGGTCTGCAGAAGGCTGGTTCGAGTTCAGCGGGAGGAGGGCACTCATCGTCGATGCGGCAAGCGGACTCTACGCCTTGAAGAAGGCCCTCAAAGCAGATGTCGGCCCCTTCGAGAGGGAGTTCATGTTCAAGGCTGGCTGGGAGAGCACTGTCAGCTATTTCGCGGGGTCGGGCTATGAGATGCGCGATGCTGAGAAGCGCGACCTCTTCGAAACAATGCTACAGCACTACTCCCTCCGTGGGTTCGGCGAGTTCAGGGTCAGACGCTTCGACCAATCCCACAAGATCATCGAGGTGAGTTCATCCGACACTATGGAGGCGTGGGCGTTCCAGGCAAACAGGGACCTCCAGAGAGAACCCGTGTGCTCCTACACTTCCGGCATCCTGGCGGCGATAACGAAGCTGATTTTCTCTCCGGATGCTGAGAGTGGAGAAGATTTCAGGGCAGCTGAGATCGAGTGCACGGCCACGGGGGCCAGGGAATGCAGGTTTGTGATAGCGCCAGCGTCCGAACTCCCGAAGCTGGTACCCGGACTCGAGGCACTCAAGGAGAGCACACCGGAGCACGTCCTGCGGCTCAACGAGGAGATACTCATGAGGAACCTCGAGCTCCAGAGTCTCAACCTGACCCTCGAGAGACAGATCAGGAAGAAGACGGAGGACCTGACGCGCTCGGAGGAGAACTACAGGTCACTGATGGATATCTGTCCAGATCCTATAGTGATTTGCACCATCGAGGGCAACATAAAATCCGTGAACCATGCCGCAGCTGTCATGCTCGGCTATGACGCGAAAGCCGAGGTCGAGGGGCTCAGCATCAAGTCCATACTGAGGGGCGGACCCGTCGAATGGGAGAGACTGCTGTGGCAGATAGAGAAGGAGGGGGCTGTGCGCGACTACCTGGTCGAGCTATCGAGGAGGGATGGGGGCAAAGCCCTCGGAGAACTCTCGGCCAAGTTCGCTGAGTTCTCGTCAGGGAGGAGCGTCGCGGCTGTGATCAGGGACGTGACGGAAAGACAGGTCATACAGGCCCAGATCGCCGAGGCCAGGTCAGAGGCTGAGTTCCTCAACGACCTCATGTCCCACGACATAACCAACTACGCGATGTCCGCGCTGTACTTCCTGCGCAACCTCGAGAAGTCCCGGAATCTGTCGGAGGAGGACCGGCGGTTGCTCGGGGTCGTGCTGAAAGATATCCAGGGAGCCTACGAACTCTCTTCGTCAGTAAGGGATCTCGCGAGGGTCAAGAGCTCGACTGAGGAGGATGTGGAGGTAAGAGAGCTGCAGTCGATGATAGCCGAGGGGATTGAGGAAGCGAAGAGGCTCTACTCGGAGAGGAAAGTGAGAATCAACTTCGACCGCTCCCCTGAGCCGAGGTTCGTTAGGGCGAACGCACTGATACCGCGCATATTCACGAACATACTGACCAATGCGATAAAGTTCGACCCGAGCAGCGAGGTGGTCGTCGACATAGAGATTGCGAACGAGGTGCGACAGGGCGTTGCCTACTGGAAGGTCACGATATCGGACTACGGCAGGGGCATACCTGACGAGGAAAAGGAGAAGGTGTTCGAGCGGTTCCACAGGCTGGATGCATCCATCCCTGGGACCGGGCTCGGACTCTATGTGGTCAGATTCATCGCCAGGTCCATCGGGGGGGATGTGTGGGCGGAGGACAGGGTCTCGGGCGACCACACGAAAGGAACGAGGATGGTGGTCCTACTGCCCAAGGCGACCGAAAGACAGGTCGCGAGCTCGGGTAGAGCCAGGGCCTGACCAATCTTGCCTATGGGAGTCGTTGATCAGGTTCTTTGTGACAACCCGGCTTCCAGATCATTTGTTCTATGTTTTCAAGGTCGATGGATATGGAACTGGGACTTCGCCAAGTTGTATGATACGACGGAGGCCATCCTCATCCGGCAGCATCAACGCGTGTCCTGCGGAAAATGGCCAAATGCGAATGCCATAGTGAGTGCTAGAGAAGACGACGGCTGGTTGCTAAGAATTGTTGGAACGGCCAGGTGGGCCCGTCGCGATTTGAACGCGAGTCACCAGCACCCCAAGCTGGAAGGATACCAAGCTACCCCACGGGCCCCTGGTGAAAGAAGGCTGAGATGGCCGCGACCTCAGTAAGGTGCGACCTCGTCGATGAGGTTTGCATGTGTAAGGAGCATCCTGCGGCAGCAGTACCTGTCCAGGTGGAGGGAGTCGAGCACATCCTTCGGAGATTCCCCCAGCTCGACCCTCTTCACGAAGTCCTCGTACAACCCGCCTACGACCTTCCCACATGTGAAGCATCTGACCGGTATTATCATGGCATCCTCACCTGTATGACTTCTGGTGCTTCTTCCTAGCGCCTCTGCCCTCTGGCTTCTTGGGGAGCTTTCTCCGGGGGTCCGAGACCAAGAGGGACCTGTCGTACCTTGCGTAGACCTTCGCCAGCTCCTCGTCCTTCAGGAACTGAACGAGACCTTTCGCGATGGCCGTCCTCGACGCACCAGCCTGGCCCATCACGCCTCCGCCGCTCACGTTCACGTCGATGTCGACTTTCGCGGACCTCTCGCCTGCGATGGTCAGAGGCTCCATTATCATCACCCTGGCGAGGTGCGGCTCGTATATCTCCAGGGGCACATTGTTTATCCTGACGAGGCCCCTGCCCTCCCTCACTGTCGCCCTCGCGATTGCGCTCTTCCTCTTCCCGCTGGCGACCACGACCCTAGGCTTCATCACGCATCACCTACCTCGCCCCCAGCCGCTCGCTGATCTCGCCCAGATACACATACCTAGCGAGGTTCGGCTTCCTGGCGGATTCGAGGCTCTCGGCCTTTACGTTCTCGTACTCCTTCGGGACACCGAGGTAGACCTTAAGACGGGAGTATGCGGCCTTGCCTGAGGGTTTCCTGTATTCGAGCATGCCCCTGACAGTGCGCTTGAGTATCCTGTCGGCAGTCCTAGGATAGTAAGGCCCCTTGGTGAGGTGGCTCTTGCCTCTCTCCCGCCGGTGCTTGTAATGTTTCAGGAGCTGTTCCTTCCTGCCGGACACGACTGCCCGCTCCGCGTTCACAACAACGATCTCCTCGCCCTGAAGCAGGCGCTTTGCGACGTGGGTGCAGAGACGGCCCAGGATCAATCCATCCGCGTTGAAGACAACAGGCACCCTCTCACCCCATTATCCTGACATTCGAACCCTTCGGGTTCGAGGTGAGCAGTTCCTCTATGGACATGCTCCTTCCGCCCGCCCTCAAGATCTTCTCCCTAGCCTGAGCCGAGGACTTGAAAGCCGCGACTGTGAGCTTCTTAGTCGTCTCGCCCGCGCCCAGCAGCTTGCCCGGGACAACTACTATCTCGTTCTCGCCCGCGTACCTGTCGAGCCGGCTTATGTTCACCTCGGCCCAGTTGCTCGAAGGGCCCTCAAGCCGCAGCGCGATGTCTCGCCAGACCGGTGCCTCGTTGGCCCTGCTCGCCTCCTTCAGCTTGCTTATGAGGCCTACGAGGTTGGGATTCGACTTCACACGCTTCCTTCCCATTGCTGACTCCTCCGACATCGGAAAGCAGGCTCGCTAATGTGAGTACCGTTTATAAAGATTTGTATCCGCCCGGATTGCTGGCTCTAGATGACTGGGTTCACCACACCTCTGATATTGTTGAGGTGTGTGACGCGAGATGATAGGAGAAACGGCACAGCAACGCAAGTTCTCAACACTCAACAGAGGATATATATGGAGTAGGACATACCCGAAGACTCCAGCCACACCTCGGGGGTCCACATGATTCGTTTTGGTCCCGCAGGGATACCGCTGTCCTGCAAGGGCCGCACTCTCAAGGACGGCATCGAGGATGTCCACAACCTCGGCCTGACTGCGCTGGAGGCGCAGCTCGTCCGAGCACACATACAAGAACGGCCTGCGGAAGCTGACGAGGTCGGACTGAAGCCCAGGAACCTCACCACCGACATGGTCATCGAGATAGTCCGAAAGAAGGGCGAGAAGGAGCAGGTGATATCCGACCTCGACGAACCGATCAGGAAGGGTGACAGGCTCGTCACGCTCGGCAGCGGCATAGCGCGCAGCTACCAAGAGCTGAGGTACCTGAAGCTCATGGCTGACGAGCTCGATGTCGCGCTGTCCATACATACGCCCTACTACATGGACCTCGTCGGTGACGGCGAACTGAGCTTCAGGAGCATGGACGCCATAAGATGGGGTGGGCTTATGGCCCAGGAACTCGGCGCGACGGTGGTGGTCACGCACATGGGGCTCTATGGAGGCGTCAGCCCAAGAACCGCGCTCAAGCGAATAACGGAGAAGATAAGCGAGCTCGCGAAGTGGTACAAGAAGCAAGGCATCAGTGTGCCCATCGGACTTGAGCTGAGCGGCCGTCAGGAGATTTTCGGCTCCCTGCAGGAGGTGCTCAAGGTCTGCAGGGAAGTGGACGGGGTGATTCCCGTCATCAACTTCGCGCACTACCACGCAAGGGAGGGGGGCATACTCAGGGAACCGAAGGACTTCCACAGGTTGCTTGATTCGTGCGCGGACTTCGTCGACAGGGAGTTCTACACACACTTCTCGGGGGTCGAGCACGAAGGCGGCAACGAGAAGAGGTTCACATCGATCAAGAAGGGCGACCTGAGGTTCGAGCCCCTCGCGGAAGTGCTCGTCGACAGGAACGAGCCTGTGACGGTCATCTCTGGCTCCCCTCTCCTCGAGCACGACGCGATGTACATGAAGGTCATACTCGAGAGGGTTCTGGCCAAGAAGGTCTCCAGGGAGGCCAAGACGCCTCCTCCCAAGAAAGAAAGGGCTGAGCCAAGATGAAGGAGAGCGCTGACTACATCATCAGGGCGGTCAGGGAGACGCTGAAGGAAGACATCGAGAACACCGACAAGTTCGTGGACCTGCTCATCGGGTCCAGGAAGATATTCCTTTACGGGGTCGGCAGGTCCGGCCTGATTGCAAAGGCCTTCGCGATAAGGCTCGTGCAGATGGGGCTCGAGGTGTTCTTCGTCGGGGAGACCATCACGCCGATAGTCGAGGAGGGGAACCTCGTGGTGATTGTGTCATACACGGGGGAGACCATGTCCGCCATCCAGACGGCCAACATAGTCAGGAGGGTCGGCGCGAAGGTTGTCTCCATAACTGCTCATCCACACTCCAAACTCGCTGCCGCGTCAAACCTGGTCATAGAGATACATCCGCCGAAGGACGATGACAGGAAAAGGCTCGCCCCTCTGGGCACGCTGTTCGAAGATGCGACCCTGATATACCTGGACAGCGTCGTCGCGGAGCTGATGGAGAGACTGGGCCAGAGCGAAGGGTCGATGAGGCGCAGGCACGCCATCTGGGTCTAGAGGGCATCACTCGTTCTCCTTAGGATCATCGGGTGCGCGCTCCTGCTTCGCAATGGCCCTGCGTCTCACACGCCTCCTGAGGAACACGGTGGAGAATATCGCGACTGGCAGGGCGACGGCCACGACGAGCATCGCCGCCAGGTTGTCCATGAACCAGTCCCTTAGCTGCTGGACGAACCCGGCCTCGTTTATCCCGATGTGCAGCGACTGGAAGAGCGCACCGCAGGAGGGGAGTGGGTAGGCGGTGTGTAGGATCATGCCCGTCCCCGTGGTGTAGTATGATGCGTTGGACGGAATGGGCAGCCATGCGCCGCTGGCGTTGCAGAGGGGCACGGAGTCCCAGAAGAGCAACACCTGCTCGGTCCCATCTTCCTTTGAGTACGCGACCTCCTGGGCGGCGAAAGGAGTCTGCTGGAAGATGTGCGTGAAATCGTCTCCGTACTGCGTCTCGTCCACCCTGCTGGATATCAGGCTGTCGACCAGGCGCGAGTGGCTGCCCCTCTCTTTGAGGGTGAACATGCTGTTGCTTCCGCCACCGCTCAGAAGCTGCTCTACCGCCAGTCCCTCCGCATCGATCGGCTCTAGCACTTCCAAAGTGAAGTTTATCCTCAAGTCGAGTACGCCCCTGACGAGGTAGCTGCCGATTGAGTTGGTGAAGGTGATGTTGTGCTCGGCTATGCTGAACCAGAAGGTCACGTTCGCCCAGTCTGCGAGGACGACAGTCTCGTTCTCTGGACCGCCGTAGAGGGAGAGTGTGGCGTTCATCATGAACCTCGCACACTCGTTCCCAGCCGTTTCGTTCACGAACTCGACCGAGGTGTGGTTCCATGTCACATGATCGGCGTCGAGATATGATGTGTAGACGGCCTCCGAACGGGAAAACACGCCGTTGCGATCAGTGTCGTTGAACAGATACACCTTCAGGAACCGGAGATCGAATGTGGGACTGAAAGGGTCGGTGGTGTGCCACAGCACGACCCACGGCGAACTGACTGTCACGGAGGCGGTCAGGTTGCCCGAGATGAAGTTCACCTTGTACTTGTCCTCGGTGTAGTCGAGGAAGTGCTCCTCGTCGTCCGCTCCAGCGTTGGCTACGCCGAATGCGCACATCAAGAAGGCGCACAAGAGGGCAACAACGGTCCTTGCAGGCGCGGACATCGGGTCAGCCTCTCACAGACGCCCTAGTGGTGCACAGGCCGAAATAGCTTTGCCCATGCCCTAGATACCCTTTGCCGGAGGTGCCCTCAGGCGTCTCTGGCGTACATGCCTGGGATTCGAAGGCGGATAGCCAGACGGGTCGAAGAGCGCGAACCTGACCTCCTCGTATCCTTCACCTGCGAGCCTGAACGCCTTGATCTCCTCGTTGAGCGGGTCGACCACAAGCGCCACATGGTAACTCTGGCTGAAAATCGACCTCTGAGTCTCGAGGTCTGTGCGGGAGAGGAAGCACGTGTGGCCCGGGTGGGAGTGATACCACCCGACAAGTACATAGTCGAAACCTGAGCCGTCGAGCCCGTGGAACAGTTGCGGGAACGCTCCTGGATCGAACCTCACCTTGGAGATGGTGCTCTTGAGTTCCGTGGTGACCACATCCCTCGCCACGGAGTATTGCCTGCCACCCCAACTAGCGACTTCGCCAAGCAGGAAACCCATGACCTCCAAGCGCCTGGAAGCGTATGCCTGCGCATGCTCACGGATCTTGCTTTCGCCAGAGGTCGAGAGGTAGAACTCGAGCGGTGCTTCGGATTCTACGGCTGCGTCGAACACGGCGCGGGACTCCTCACTCAACCACGGATGCGCCCTAAGCCGGTCCCTTGTCGGAGGCTCCCGTTGCTCGACGGCGCGCCGGGTCTCCTTCACTACCCTCGGCCTATGCATCTGCATCACCCACTATCCTGATGCTCTGGTCGGACTGGTCCATCACCTGGGGAGGGCGGTAACGGTTCCTGTTGAAGTACGCGGCCGCCATAGTACATCTGTTGTTTCCAAACGGGCTGCCGGGGTTGGGGTTGCACAGTAGCGACTCGATCCCCTTGATGAATGACATTAGGGTCGAGCGGAAGTCCCATTTCTCCAAGAGCTTCGTACAGACATAGCCTCCGTCCTCGGAAGGCATGATGTTCGGATGGAATATCGGGGTCTCCCACTTCACTATCGGCTTCTCCATGGGATACTCATCCGTGATGATGATGGCCATCCTATGGACGAACCTGTGGACAACCTTACCCTGCTCCCAGTCAGGCCCGGGCACCCTCAAGAGTGTGACCTTCAGCAGGATGGGGAAGGACGCGAGCGTTGGATCGGATATCGATATGTGATGCCTCAGCTCCCGCTGGCACATCTCAATCTCGTTTCTGAGGCGTTCGCGAAGCACACTGATAGGGAGTGGCATCGGGTCTATCCGCCCTCGGGATCCGGGATGAGTTCGAGGACGTCCTCCGGCCTTATGCCAGAATCCTTCAGCGAGCTGCCACCCCTGAGCACCTTCTTCCCCTTCCTGAGCACATACGCGCCCATATCCTTGCTCCAAAACGCGGCGGCGCTCTCAATCACCTCATCTACTGTGTTCTCCATCTCGAGTTCCATCTCTACGGAGGCGCCCGTCTCCGCGTTCTTGACCTTTATCCTGACCGGCACAAAAACCACCGGGGACCTGACCACAGGCAGGGGTTAAAGCGTTTTCTGCTACCTGTAGCGCCCTGGCGCTCTCCCATGGACAGGACAGTCAGGATCGGGCTCCACCTCCAACTCTTCGACCAAGTTCCTTTCGCCATCGTAGTAGAAGGTGTTCCTCAGCATCATGTCTCGGCGTCCCGAGACAGCCTTCATCGCCTCCCTCACCATCACCGCAGATATGACGCTCGTGGTGGTGATTTCAGCTGCCAGCCTTGGCTCGTAGAACACGACGTCCCTGCCAGTGCAGCTGAACCTCGCGTTCGCTATCTTGGCGTGCGTTCGGTTCATGCCACACTGGAGGCAAGCTCCCTCGGGAGGAGTCGTCACCATCACCTTCCCGCGCAGCCCATCAGTGGCGCCATCTATGTACACTCGACCCAGGGAGTAAGCGCAAGCGTTCGTGTAAATCCTGGCGTCTACGTTGTCCAGACATCCGAGGACGATGTCGTGCTCGGCGAGAACCGCAGAGGGCACATCCTCAATCTTACCGACATACGCCGCGGCCCTGCATCCGGGTGCGAGGCGCTCGACGCCTTCGGCCAAAGCCACTGCCTTGCTCCTTCCACATCGGGCGTCTTCGTCAGAGAAGAAGAGGCACCTGTTCAGGTTAGATCCGACGACATGATCCATGTCCACGACAGTCATCCTGCCGAACCCTGACAGCGCGAGGTTTTTCGCGACCTCGTTCCCCAGAGCGCCCGCGCCGACCATGAGCACGTTGGAACACGAGAGGGCCCTCAGGTCTAGCCAGGGTATCCTCCTGGACCTGTCGAACCTGTCATCGTCCATTTCCCCCAGCTTGAGTGAGCGCGGCATCGGGTGCGAGAAGGGATGTGCTGTATTAAAGGTCTGCTCAGTCCCAGACCAGGCGCCCGTCGACCATGACCTGCTCCTCGCGTCCACGCCTCGAGATGATTGACACAGTCGGCCTCTTGACAATCCCGTCGAGGTGGATCATCGCCTCGGCGTCGCCGTCGTAGTTGCTGCCCACGGCGAAGTGGCAAGTGCCATAGACCTTCTCGTCCTCGAGCATGTTCGCGACTATCCGTGCCTTCCTGTTGAGTCCTATCCCGAGCTCGCCGATGCACCAGGCGTTCCTAGCATACTGCTCGGCGAGCCTGGGAGCAATCTGTCCCGACCTCCCCATCCTTCTGGCTCTTGATTCTCCCTCAACGATCGACGATTTCAACAGGGCGGCCTCTCTGCCTCCTGTGACAGACATGATGCGCCCTTTCGAGACCTCGACCTCGATAGGGGTCTTCGTGACTACCTCTCCTTCGTTCAAGACCATCGACCCGTCGAAGACTATGGTCCCGTTGGCCGTGCCGAGCTCGGGAGAGACGAAGACTTCCCCCGAGGGCAGGTTGCCAACCCTCCCTCCCTCTTTGAAATTGCCGTCTTCCAGCCTGAACCTCCTTCGTCTTATGCCGAC
This sequence comes from Thermoplasmata archaeon, assembly GCA_038852315.1. Lineage (GTDB taxonomy): Archaea > Thermoplasmatota > Thermoplasmata > UBA10834 > UBA10834 > COMBO-56-21. The sequence continues at coordinate 126,374 of JAWCKF010000001.1, forward strand.
GGACACGTGAGTGCCGCCAGGGGCGGTCACGAGTATTGTCTCCCCACGGCAGGCTTTCCTGGAGAGCAATGCTGCATCGGACCTCATCTGGCTGTAGTCTATGGGCACTGTCCTGGCGAACGTGTCGACCGTCACACCTGGAGACCAGAACCCGCGCATCCCACGCTCCTCGTACAGCAGGTCGAAGTAGTGGTCATACCGGCGCTTCCGGCCTACGTATCCCTTTGCCAGCCCGTGTCTGTCCTTGCCAAGGCGGTCTGCGCTGATCGATATGACAACCTGGGGGTTCGCGGTCATTGCCTTGATGACTTCCTCCTCCGCGAAATCGAATTGCCCCTTCTCCTCCTGGAACATGAGGACTGGCGATGCCCTCCTCTCCGCGGCAGCGTTGAAGAGCGCGGCCGATATCTGCGCGACTTCCTTCTGAGGGTTTGTGATTATCAGAACGCGCTCCCCTCTCTTGACCGCGAGCACATCTCTCATCGCAGCCCTTGCCGCCCGCGTCAGAGACTTCGGATACCACTCTCGGAAGGCGTCCATTTGCAAGCACCTTTCCAGGGGATGCTGAAGGTTGTGCATCTACTTTTCCTGTGGCTCCACACAAGGAAAAGCCGATTTGGGGCAAGACCGGCGAAGCCTTGGCGGCCCAGGTCACGGCCTCCTCTCTAGATATCGCGTCGGCACGCGCGCGCCATGCACTTCGATGTCCGACTCGGCGAGTATCTCTAGGACCGTCTTCCTCACCGAGCTGTCCAGCTCCGGAGGCCTGTGGTCCCTGAGTATCCGCCTGACCTCCTCCCTAGCCGCCGAGACCATGGGCTCCACAGCTGTGCCAGACGACCTTGCACGCATCGCCAGCTTAGGGAGCAGAACCTCCTGCTTGAAGTGTTTCAGCGTGTGCAAGTCCTTCATGAAATAGCCCCCGGGACCGACTCGAGCGATCGCATCGAACCCAAGGGCTTCGGCATCGACCCTTATCCCCCTGCATGCCCTGAGCACGTTCCTCCACAGCTCGCAGTCCATGACGATCTGCTCCATCGACTCGCAACCGGACCTATCGAAGCCGCCGATGCCTACGACCTGGTCAGCGCCTGCCATCGCGGGTAGCAGGCCGCTGATGGCCTTCTGATACCCGACCTCGAAGCCCGGCACGCATCCCGATGCAGCTATCCCGCCCACCTGCGACGGTATCCCGTACCTCCGTGCCATCTGGCACCCCGCAGCGTTTATCAAGGCGCCTTCCGTCGATCCCGACAGGAACACGCCAGTCCGCATATCCATAGGCCCGCTCTCTGAGCTGAACAAGATAGGCGCGCCTGCCCGCGCAGACTGAGATATCACACAGCCTGCAAGGTTCTCCGCATTCACCAGTGCCACAGTGCCCGCGAGCGTGACGGGGGCGACAGAGCCTGATATGGCCATCGAGAGGTGCACGACAGGGAGGCCGGCCCTCGCGAACTCGACCACAGCATCGACATCCCCTTCCTCGAACCTCAGAGGCGTTATTGGCGTGTGGGTTATGGAGGCTATCGGACGCCTCTCCAGCTCCCTCTCACCTCCGACCACGGCTGCGGCGACCCTTATGATGTACCTAGCATCTCTGGCGCTGCCAGCCCCGTGCTGTATGTGCTTCCCTGTGAAGAAGAGAGATGCGACGAACTCGTGGAGGTTCGATGCGCCCGGAGGTATGTCCGTCGCGACGACCTGTGGCCAGTAAAGGTCGACCTCCGGCATGGCGTCGCACACGATGGTGAGTTCGACAAGGTCTCTAGCGGTGGACTTCCTCTTCATCTGGGCGTCAGTGTCCCACACCTCAGTGGGCTGGCCGTCGTTGCACCCTTGGATGTGCACTCCTGCTGGAAGGTGAAGGTCATGGCCCCTGTCCCGGGCTGCCATGACGAATTCCTTGGGTGCTTTCGACAGGGATTCCATGACCAGTTCTTCAGGAAGCCTGATGACTTGCGTTCGTTCATCCGCAGTCGCACCAAGGTCAGCGAGTGTTCTGAAAACGCTGGGGCTAGTCACCTTGATGCCCACTTCCTCAAGTATCCTCAACGATTCTGCGTGTATCGCGTCCTCTTCGTCCTTGCTGAGGGGGTTCCAGACGGCTCGTGCCATCGTATCCTCAGCACGGGGTGAAAGTGTACGGATATAAAAACGGAGAGATAGCTTGTCCCCATCGGGTTCATCAACCTTACGGAACTTTACGATCCCGGAGGATGACTGTGGCCAGCACAGATGAGGCTGCGATTGCACCCACGACCCCGACTGCCAGAAACAGCCGCCCTTTGGGCTCATCGGACTTCCCGTAGCTGTCCAGCACCATGACCAGCGAGGGGGATTTGGACGGGCTCTCTCGGACCTCCAGCCTCACGAAAGCCCCCACATCGTCAGACCACCAACGGACCTCCTCCAGACTCGCCTCGGAGCCCAGAGTGATCTTCAGGGAGTCGAACTCACCCGCGGGAGTCCCGACAGTCTCGAGCGTGCTCGAGACCCAGACGGTGAGGTTCTCCTCGCGAGCGCCGAAGGCATCCTCCACGAGTACGCGCTCAACCCAGCTTTCTCCTGGGCGAGTTATGCCGGGAACGAAGCCGGACAGCCAGCCTGGAAGGCAGATGAAGAACACGCGCGACTCCGTGCTCAATGCCGTCGGGAAACTGTCAGGGCCGATGGTCCCGCTCATGAACACGCGGATGTCCGTCATGACCGTTCCGGCATCTTCAATCCTCTCGTAGAGCGACCCCGCTGCTGTCACATGCGCCGTAACAGGCTCACCCATCCATTCAGACTCCCCGTCCATATAGCCTTTGATATCGAGGACGATGACATCCTCCTGGCTTCTCCCTACGTTCAGGCCTTCAACACCCTTGCATGTTACGGTGATGGCGCCGCTGACTGCAACTGGCGCTGGTCCGAGCTGAGCGACAGCCTCCACCTGATAGACCCAGAACTCGCCCGAGACGCGGTGAAGGGCTTGGGCGGAACCCGTTCCGAACACGACAATGACAAGGATGACAAGGGCCGGGGCGACCGAAAGGAGGTTTGACGACGTCTTCGACAGAGCCAACATCGACCCCACGCTTGCATCCACAGGTGGACATAGCCTTTCGGCTGCGATATATAGCTTTCTTGAGCTCACGAAAGACCTGCGGGCAACAGTCTGGCAACGCCTTCAGACCGGTCTGTTGTCGGCTCGGAAAGTATTAAGAGAGGCCAGCAAAATGCTCCCCACCAGTAACCCGCCCCCGACGCCGCAGCGACGTGCGTCCGAAGGCGGGCGAAGCTCGGGGATGATCCGAATGCCAGAAGGACTATCGATGTACGCCGAGAAGGTGTACAATGCAATGAAGAGCGCGGGACTGGACAGCGAGGAGAAGATGGCGAATGCCGACAGAATCGTGGGCCTCGCAAAGGCTCCTAAGAACTTCGTTCTGAGGGCCCTGGATGAACTCCAGGCGAAGGGGCTCGTCAAGCGCAAGGCCCGAGAGAAGGCTGCTGGCTACTATCTCGTTACCCCGAAACAGTAAGGTCACGGAATTTTTCCTGTCGCCCTGGAGGGTCCTCCAGGGCGCCACAACCATGAAAAAAGCATATAACGCCGGATAGTGTAACCCAGGACAGTGCTCTGATGCCCGATGAGTTCGTGGTCACACCCTACAGGGTCAGCGGGGACATCGACTATGACGTGTTGATCGAGCGATTCGGCACAAAGAGGATCGACGAGGAGCTGCTCGCAAGATTAGGCAAGTACGCCCCGCTCCACCACATGCTGAGGCGGGGGATATTCTACTCCCACAGGGATCTGGACTGGCTCCTGGACGAGTATGACAAGGGCAACAAGTTCACCCTCTACACTGGGAGGGGGCCCTCGGGACCGATACACCTCGGCCACCTGATGCCCTGGGTCTTCGCGAAATATCTCCAGGACACTTTCAGGGCCAAGCTCTGGTTTCAGCTCACAGACGATGAGAAGTTCATGTTCTACGACCACCTCACGCTCGAGGAGACCAAGAGGTGGGGCTATGACAATGCACTCGACATCGTGGCACTGGGTTTCGACCCCGAGCTGACGAACATCTTCCTCGACACGGAGTACATCAAGACGATGTACCCCACCGCCATCAGGGCTGCCAAGAAGATCAACTTCTCCACGATAAAGGCCGTCTTCGGGTTCGACAACTCGAACAACATCGGGAGCATATTCTTCACCAGCATCCAGACGGTTCCGTGCTTCCTCGAATCGATGCAGCAGGGCAGGAAGGTCCCCTGCCTCATACCGTGCGGCATCGACCAGGACCCGCACTTCAGGATAACCAGGGACATAGCGGAGGGGCTGGGCTACTACAAGCCCGCGCTGATACACTCGAAGCTCATGCCCTCGCTGGCGGGATCGGAGAAGATGTCCACTTCGAGGGGCAATGACACGACGGTTTTCACCACCGACGACAGGAAGACCGTGAAGAAGAAGATAGGTAATGCGTTCACGGGAGGGAGGGTGTCTGTGGAGGAGCAGAAAAGGCTCGGGGGAGATCCCGACATCTGTTCAGTCCACGCATACAACACCTTCTTCTTCGAGCCCGACGACAAGAAGCTGAGGGAGCTGTACGAGAGCTGCCGTGCTGGGAGAATCATGTGCGGCGAGTGCAAGGCCCTGCTTTTCGAGAAGGTCTGGAGGTTCATCGAGGAACACCAGAAGAAGAGAGAGAAGGCCAGGGACAGGCTCGACGAGTTCTTCGTGAGGGACTGATCCAATTGAAGCTCAGACCCATCGCGGTCGTCAGAAACGGCGTCAAGGAGACGCCAGACGATTGGGACGATATCATATCCAGATTGGAGTTCAAGAAAGACTACATCGATGGCCTCTACAGGCTCGGGCACTTCAAGCACATATGGGTGATCTTCGGCTTCCACAGGATGAGAGACACACTTATGAGGGTGCATCCCCGGCACGACTCTTCCATACCTGCGGTGGGTGTGTTCGCCTCGCGTTCTCCAACACGGCCGAACAAGCTCGGACTCACCCTGGTCGAGCTCATCAGCGTCAGGAAGGGCGTTGTCAAGGTCAGGGGTCTCGACGCTTTCGACGGATCGCCCGTTTACGACATCAAGCCCTGGGAGGAGGAGATAGACTACCAGTCCGTCAGGATGGGCCGGAAAACTAGATAAGATGCGCTCCCAATCCGGCCACGAAATGGCGCGCGACGACGTCGTCGAACAGCTGAGCTACCTCGAGAAGAAGGTGCTCAAGGCTTTGGCCCAGAAGAGAAGCGCGAGCCCAGATGAGATACTGAGATCGAGCGGGCTGAAGCAGCTGGTCGAAGTAATGAACGCCTCCTCGTGGCTCCAGGCGAAGGGCCTCGTCAGGATAGACGAGAGAATCACCAAGCACTACACACTCAAGAACCGCGAAGCCGCCTCGCGGCCATTGCCGGAGAAGGTAGCCGTCGCAGTGCTCGCAGAGCGTCCAGGCGGGCGCGGCTCGATGGCTGACCTCAAGCGAAGCGGCAGGCTGAAGGACGACGAGATATCCATAGCCCTCGGCTGGATAAGGAAGAAGGGCTGGGGCGAGGTCAACAGAGACGGCAAGGACACGGTTATAGTGCTCACGGACGCTGGCCGGAGGGCTCTGACCGAGAGGGGCGAGGACGAGCTCGTGATCGAAAGGCTCGCACAGGGACCTCTCTCCGAGGACCAGATCGACGGGAAGGTCTTGGAGCAGCTGAAGTCCAGGAAGGACATCCTGATCGAGAAGCACACGACCGTTAGGACCATCACGCTAACGAAGAAGGGCGAGGAGATAGCCGCGATGGACCTCCCTATCAAGGAAGAGGTTGCGCAGCTGACGCCGGAGTTGATTCAGAGCGGCAGGTGGAGGGACGTCGAAGTCAGGAAGTACGACGTGAAGGCCTTCGCGCCAACGATATATGGCGGCAGACTTCATCCCATGACGATCCTCATAGAGAAGTGCAGAGACGCGTTCCTGAAGATGGGCTTCAAGGAGATCTCTGGAGAATACGTCGAAAGCGCCTTCTGGAACATGGACGTGCTGTTCACCGCACAGGACCATCCTGCGAGGGACATGCAGGACACATTCTACATCCAGGATCCGGAGAGATTGGATCTGTCGGAGCATGAGGAGCTCGTCGACATCGTGCGCCAGGTCCACGAGAACGGATGGAAGACCGGGTCGCTCGGCTGGAGGTACAAGTGGAGCAGGGCGGAGGCCGAGCGGGCGCTGCTGAGGACCCACACGACGGTGAACACCATCAGATACATCGCCGAGAACCCCTCGCCACCGTTCAAGGTGTTCTCGATAGGAAGGATTTTCAGGAACGAGGCGATGGACTCCACTCACCTGCCGGAGTTCACACAGATCGAAGGCATCGTGTGCGAGGATGGCGCGAGCTTCGACATGCTCTGCGGCGTTCTCAAGGAGTTCTACAGGCGGATGGGTATCACGACTGTCAGGCTGCGGCCGGGGTACTTCCCCTACACGGAGCCATCCGTCGAGGTCGAGATACTATGGAACGGCCAGTGGATGGAGCTGGGAGGTGCGGGCGTCTTCAGACCAGAGGTGACCATGCCCCTGAAGGTCGACAAGCCTGTGCTCGCATGGGGGCTCGGTTTGGAACGACTCGGCATGCTCATCTGGGGGCTCAAAGACATCAGAGACATATACGTCTCAGACATTGACTGGCTCAAACGGATCCCGCAGGTGTGAACGTCCGAAGCCGGCCACGGCTCTAGTCTGCTCTTGCTTATGGCCATGTGAGGATCCGGATGGCCGCAGGCAAGCATTATATTCCTGGGATTCAGATGAAGGCTCGGAGTTCAGGAGGGAGATGATGAGGTTCGTAAGGTCCTGTGCGCTGGTCCTCGTAGCTATCGCCATCGCGGCGTTCTCGACGCCGGCGGTAGCAGCCGATTTGAATATCAGTACCGGAGATTGGTGGGAATACGAGGTCACGGCAGAGATCCCCGAGATCGACGTGACCCCCAGCGGGACCGTGAAGATGGAGGTCAAAGACAAAGTACAGGAGACCGTCATGGGACAGATACGGGAAGTGTTCGTGCTCGACATGGTTGGCTCGGCATCGTTCTCCGGCACATACATGGGATTCGCGGTCTCAGCCAACATGACCTTCACGGGTGAGATTCACAGACTCGCCTCGAACTTCAGCATGTCGTCCATGCAGATGGTTGCGAGCATGGACATGGTGGTCACGGGCATGACCATGTCGATGAGCATGGGCATGGAGAGCGATTACGAGCCCGTCATGAACGACTACTTGGGGGACGAGGACCTCACCGTGGGTGCCCTCATACACTCGCACTCGTCGGCGACCAGCTCCACCTGGGTCAACATGATGGGCACAAACGAGACCGGGACATCCACGGACGAGGTAGATCTCACCATGCAGGTTGTCGCCTCGGATGTCGAAGTGAGCACCCCGGCTGGGACTTTCAAGTGCTACAAGGTGCTCGTGACCGGAGAGACCACCGACGAACCCAACCTGTCGACCACCTACTACTACTCGGACGAAGTGGGCAACTTCGTGAAGGTCGAGGGTGACGGGGACATAGCCACGGGCTTCTCGAGCATGACCCTCAAAGCATACTCACGCGGAGGGGGGCTCTCGAGCGCTGCGACGATCCTGGTGATAGGCCTGGCGGTGGCGGCGGTCGTAGTGGTCGCCATCGCCTTGATGTTGATGAGGGGTAGGAGGAGGACGCCCTCACCGGTACCACCGCCTCAGCCAGGGCCGGAGCCGTACATGCCCCCGCCACCTCCGCCCCCGCCTGGGCAGTGACGGATAGCCTCGGGACACCGATTTGGACTCAGCGGGAAAGCTCCAGGTCCACTCGGGTGACCAAGTCGTCGGCGCGTAAGCGCTCGAAGGCGGCCTTCGCCTCCCTCAGAAGCTGCTCAGCTGCTGCTCGTTGGCCCTTCTCCCTGAGCATCAGAGCGAACTCGAGCTTCCTCATGCCGATGCTACGAGGCACATCCATGCCCTCGAGCGCCCTGAGGCTCTCCCGATAGAACTCTTCGCTTGAGTTAGTGTTGCCTGCAACCCGCTCGGCCATGCCAAGGTTAGCGTAGGCAGCCGATATCGCGAGCCTGTCGTTCAGCTCGGTGACGATTTCGAGCGCGGCGAAGCAGCGCTCCTTAGCCTCCTCAATCTGTCCCGTCCTTATGAGCACCTCCGCCAACGAGGAGAGGGCGTAGGCCCTAACGCGCGGCTGACCCGTCTCCTCGGCCAGCTTGACCGCGTTCGTCAGGTGTGTACGGGCGTCATCGAGCTCCCCCAGGAACGCATGCGCCACCCCGATGTTCACGTAGACGCTGGCAAGTTCCACAGGACCGAAGCCGCCAGCGCAATTGGAGAAATGGCTGATGGCCTCTCTGTACAAGCCGCGGCCTATGAAGATGTTCCCCAGCTCCATCTGGGCGAGGAGTATGCCCTTCTGGTCCACGGCGGCCATCGCATCGGATACGCTCCTCTCGAGCAGCTCCAGGGCGCGGTCGTAGTTGCCCAGTTTTCCCTCGACGACGCCGAGCCCCCGCAGTGCCTTTGCACGGTCACCGGGCGAGTTGCCTGACTTATCCAGGGCCTCCTGGAACAGCTTCGACGCCTCCTCAAGCTGACCCTGCTTGCTCCTTATCCTGCCCATCTCGCACAGGGCCTCCGAGACCATCCTCCCATCAGCTGCACCTCTGAGTTCTTCGAGGAACTCCCAAGCATCAGCGTATTTCCCGGCAAGACTCGCAGCCTTCGCCCTGACCATCTGGACTCGCAGCCTGTACCTTTGCTTGCTCGGCGTGAAAACGGAGAGCAAATCCCACAGTCGCTGAATGTTGCCTTTGGCCAAGAGGTCGTCGGGAGACCTGGCAACAAGCATCTCTGCCTCCAGCATCCTCCCTGATCGAATCAGGTGGAACAGGCGCTCGTGAACGTCGCCTGTCCGCAGGAAAAAATCGGCTGCGACGCTGTGCCATCTAGCCCTGTCATCCTTGGTCATGTGTCGATAGACGAAGTCCCTCAGCGCTGAATGTATCTCCACCATCCCCGGAGCAACGTCCCTAAGCATCGAGCCCTTCCTTGCGTGCCTGAGCTCTCTGGGAATCGCCTCTGCGGCGAACGGGCCTTGGAAAACAGAAGCTAGCTGCAGAAGGCTGCGTTCATCATCCGTCAACGCGGAACAGAACTTCTCTTCAAGGAACTCCGAGACCTGGTGCAGCGCCTCTGTCGAAGACGTCGCGGTCACCATCTCGAGCGAGAGAGGGTGACCGTTCGTCACCCGCACGAGCTCCTCTGCGAGAGAGCCCTCGATGCCGCGTTCCCTCAGCAGCTGCAAGGACGCCTCTCTATCAAGCCCGCCGAGTTCGAGCTCGAAGACTTCCTTCTTGGCGACCACGTCGGAGCTGTCGTAGAATCTCGGGTTGCTCTCGCAAGTGATCACAATCTTGGCCGCGCCACTACTGTGCCTGAACATATCCATGAATGTTGTCAACGCAGGTGACACATCAGCGTCGTCGAAGACGAACACATAGCCGTTCTCCGCAAGTTCTTCGTTAAGCAGGAAGCTCACCTCGCTGAGCTCCGCTCTGCCCGAGGACAGGCACGATGCGAGTTTTCGACAGCCGGCCTCCACGAAGAACTTTGCCAGCGCATCCTCGAGGTTACGGACAGAATCCCAAGGCTTTACTGAGTACCAGAACACACGCTGATCTCGGAGGTCTGAGCACAACCTGGCTGCGAGAGCTGTCTTACCGATGCCCGCGATGCCCCGGATGGCGAGGAGCTTTGTGGTAGGGGAATTGAGTACGGCCATGGACTGTTCGATCTCCGTGCGCCTCCCGAAGAACTGTGCGACAGTTGGCAAGGTCGGCGGTCTCCTTGGAGGCCTAACTCTGGACGAGGAGTAGTCGGGGGATATCCTTGAAGCGTCCACCTGGGGCGTTATGTTGTTGTCCCTGACGTACTGCAAGACCTTCGCAGCCCTTGCCTTTCCCTGCGATGTGAGGAAGTACACTTTCCTCCGTGTCTTACCCTTACGGACATGACATAGCCTCTCTTCTATGATCCCTGAGGATTTCAGCTTCTTTAGTTCAATGGCTGCGTGCGCTCGAGATATCCCACACGCCTGAGAAACGCCATCCTGCGTCATGTCAAAGGGCGCCTCGTACCTGTCCTCGTACCTGGTGTAGTTGTTCAGATGGTAGAGGATTCGCTCCGAGACGGTCAGTTCACCGGCCATGCCTCCCCCTGCGCAGCCTGAGACACCCTGATGCCGTTATTTAAAGACAACCACCACATGCAATAGAAACCAATAGCTTTGCTTCGTCCCGCGCGATTTGCGCGCATGATTTCCGAGGCGGATGGGACGCCTTACATAGTATTAACTAGCGGCAACTGTCATTTCCATCCGAACCTGCCGGACGGGGGCTCGACGGCGGGGAGGAGGAGATGACTGTGCGTTGTCTAGTAGTGTCTGTTCTCGTGGGACTGCTCATGGTTACGACTGTGCTCGCTCCAGTCACGGTTGCAGTGACTGCCGATGCATTTCCCGCTACCGACGCAGCTTGTGCCGACCTCTCCTTCATGAACTACATCCACATCAACGGGATGAAGTTCGATCCGCTCCAGGGACTCCCGAGAATGCCTCTCGGGCTTGAGTATGTCCCGTCCAGCGATTCGGCTTCGTACTACATAGTGCAGCTCCGAGGACCAGTCACAGCCGCCATGCGTGAATCCGTACAAGATGCGGGTGCGAGCCTCCTCCATTACATAAGCTACAACGCGTATGTTGTGCGCGCGGACCAAGCCACTCTTCACAGGCTGAAAAGCATCCAAGCGGTGCGATGGATAGGTGAGTTCGAGCCTGCGTACAAGGTCAGCGAGAGGCTGTCCCCGGAACACGATGCGGTACTGGAGGCCGCGCTGGAGAGAGCCATGTCTGCAACGACCACCTATGCGAGCTCGTCGATTGCTTTCTCGTCATCTCCTCAGGCGAAGGCAGTGGATCCCTATACGGGCGCAGCTGTCGACTCCTACTTAGCTTCCGACAGGGCGGCCCTGAAAAGGGCTCATGAGATGATTTCGGCTGTTGTCCGCGGACCCTTCATTGAAGTCGAGATAGTTGCGTTCGAGAAGGCGCAGGTGTTCAGCGTGGCAGAGGGACTTGAGAAGCTCGGCGCGAAGGACATCAGGTACAGCTTCGAAACCTCGGGGAAGCTGAGGGCGAGGGTGGACCGCGCCCTCATCCCCGAGATCGCGAAGATGTCGGGCGTGATGTGGATCGACAGATACGTCCAGCCTTTTGTCTACAACGACATCGCGAGATGGGTCATCCAATCCAACGACGATTTCAGCTATTCCGCGCCGATCCACGAGCACGGAATCTGGGGGACGAACCAGACCATCACGGTTTGTGACAGCGGCCTGGACTATGAGCACAACGCCTTCGAGGATGTCTACGGTAACAACACGCCGAACCCTTCCCATAGGAAAGTCACAGACTACTATGTCCCGCCAGGCGGGGGAGGAGACTACTCTGACAACGGAATAAACCACGGTACACATGTCTCAGGCACGGTGGCCGGGGATGACGGCACCTGGCACGTCTATGACGGCGATCCCTGGGGTTCAACTGGGAGTCTGGGACCGCACGACGGACACGCGTTCGATGCGAAGATACAGATGCAGGACCTTTCCCCTGACGGATACTATGTGTATCCTCCTGACGATTACGCCGTGCTCTATCAGAACGCACTCGACAGGGGCTCCTACATACACACCAACAGCTGGGGTGGGCCAGAGTACTACTACGTCCAGGAATGCGCCGACACCGACCAGTTCGTCTGGACCAACCAGGATTTCACGATCCTTTTCGCAGCCGGGAACCCTGGCTCCGGCCTCGGATGGATAAGCTCGTACGCATCAGCAAAGAACGTCATAGGCGTGGGTGCGACTCTCAACGGCGCCAGCAGAGAGGACGTCGCGTCGTTCAGCGGGCGCGGACCTTGCTCCGATGGCAGGCTGAAGCCAGATGTGATGGCACCGGGCGTGAACACATGGTCGGCCCGCGGGGGCGACCCTGGAGGCGTCTACGACGATTACTTCCAGCTGAGCGGCACAAGCATGGCGACGCCAGCATGTGCCGGTGCGGTCACGCTTATCAGGCAGTACTATATGGACGGCTGGTACCCGACGGGGTCGAGGCAACCAACGAACGGCTTCGTGCCCTCTGCGGCTCTGATAAAGGCGACTCTCATCAACAGCGCGATCGAGATGAGCGGGAGCGGGGCGTACATAAACGGCGAGACCAGGTACCCCAACTACAACCAGGGCTGGGGCAGGGTTGTCCTCGACGATGCCCTGTATTTCGAAGGCGAAACTCGCGGACTAGTGGTGGACGACAACAGGGCAGGGCTCAACACTGGACAGAGCTCGAGTTACTCTCTGGCGGTTGGCGACGACACGACGCCGGTCGAGATCACGCTGGTGTGGACCGACTACCCGGGGACTCCCATGAGCACTCCCAACCTCGTCAACGACCTTGATCTAACAGTCATAGCGCCCGACGGAACTGTATACCGGGGCAACATGTACCAGGGCTACAACCCAGGCGAGTCGATACCGAACTCTTACGACAACGACCACATCAACAATGTGGAGAGTGTCCTCGTGCTCTCCCCGCAGCCCGGACTGTGGACTGTCATCGTCGATGCGTTCAACGTCCCATGGGGTCCGCAGAGCTACGCTATAGTCATGACTGGGGGGATAGCTACTGAGAGGGGGACAATCTCCCTCGACAGCGAGAGATACAGGTCAAACGCCACTGTCTGGATTTCGGTTGTAGACACAAGCCTCGACGTCAACCCTTACTCGGCGGATTCGGCCAATGTCACGATCTGGAGCGACACCGAACCCGGTGGCGAGGCGGTTGTGCTCTGGGAGACGGCGCCTTCGTCAAGCGTATTCATGGGCTTCATACCGCTCGAAGGAAGCGGTTCGCCCGTACCAGACGACGGCTACCTTCAGACCAAGCACGGCGACATGATCACCGCCGCGTACTATGACGAGGATGACGGACGTGGCGGAAGCGGCTACGTCTACGACCATGCCGAGGTTGATGACATGCCACCCATGATTTTCGACGTGCGCGTTGTCAACTTGAGGTTCAACAGGGCCACCATCGTCTGGAGCACTGACGAGAAGTCCTCTTCCACTGTCATCTGGGGCACGACTGCGCCTCCGACGAACGTCAAGAGCGACCCGCGAATGGTCTCGAACCATACCGTCAGTTTGACTGGACTCACTGGGAACACGACCTATTGCTTCGCAGTCCAGTCGACCGACCTGGCGGGAAGCACGGCAACGGATGACAATGGTTCCTTGTATTACTGGTTCGTCACTCCTGAGCGGCCGGAACTGCCCGGTTCGAGCAGAGAATGGCCGATGTACCACAACAACCCTGCAAGACAGGGCGCCTCGCCCGCGGTGATGGCACCTCCACTGCAACTCATGTGGTCCGACGGACCGAACCTCCTGGAGCTATGGACAAGCCCGGTTTACAGTGATGGCGTGCTGGTCTCGACGACTCTCGACGGTGCAATCAGGGCACGCGACCCGTACACGGGGGAGGTGCTCTGGAAGCGAACGCTCGGGGGACAGTACTACTACACATGCTCCCCTACGGTCGAGAGCGGGGTCGTCTACGCGAGCTTCTACAAGAACGCTCCCGCCGGAGAAGAGGGTAGGCTGTACGCTCTTGACCTGTACACTGGCGATACGATATGGTCGATAGGGCCCGAAACCGGCCTCGACATAAGCGCCAGGACTGCTCTTGCTCATGACTCGGGACTGCTGTTCGGATGCTCCTGGTCGGGCGAGATATTCGCCGTCGACATGATGGATGGGTCGGTCGAGTGGAGGTACCAGACGGGCGACATTTCGATAGCTGGCGCGGCCGTGGGCCTCGGACTTGTCTTCGTGACGCTCTACAACAGCTACTCTATCGTGGCGATCGACCAATACTCGGGCGGGCTGGTATGGCGGAGCTCGCTTGACGACCTCTCGGTGGGACCCGCGCTCGTCGCTCAGGATTGCGTTTATGTCGGCACTGAATCTGGAAACATGTACTGCTTTGACGCCGCGACTGGTGTGCTTCAATGGTTGACTTCGGGCTTGAGCCCTATTGACTTCGGAACGCCGGCCTATGACGGCACTAACATCTACTTCGGAACATTGGGAGGGAACGTCTGGGCCCTAGACGCATCCGATGGAGGCATACAGTGGGTGACAACGGCTGGGAGCGCCATCGGCAGTTCTCTCGCATATGTCGATGGCTACCTCTACTTCGCCTGCCAAGACGGGCTCCTGTACGTCGTCGACTCGGCGAATGGCGATATCGTCCAAACACACTCGATCGGCACACTGAGCGTTTCGTCCCCGGCCACGGCAGAGGGGTGGGTCTGGGTTGAGAACTACGATGGCACGATCTTCGGATTCCTGGGAAAGATCCCCGTTGGCCTGGTCGTGGCTCCCATAAAGCAGCAGAAGGACGTCGTGCCGTCGAGCGCCGCGGACTTCAATCTCACGGTCAGGAACATCGGCGTATCAGGGCCTGACACGTTCGACATCTCGCTGACCATGGGTGCCATGGGATGGACGGTCGATCTCTACGAGGGCGACGGCGTCTCTCCGCTCACTGATACGGACGGTGACGGAATCGTGGACACAGGCCCATTGGCCACCTCCGAGACGAAGACGCTCATAGCTAGGATGACAATACCTCTGGATGCGGATATCGGAGACGAGGAGACGTCGATCCTGACATTCTCGTCCAGCAACGACCTCGCTGTGACGAAGAGCGCCCTCATAACGGCCACCGTGCCACCACCTGGTGTCTGGATAGGACCGAGGCAGTTCTTCCCGCTCCGCCCTGGCGATATCGCCTCGGCAACTCTGGAAGTGCGCAACAAAGGCGCCATGCCTGACACTATCGACCTCACGACCTCCGACGTGCTGGCTTGGCCGACAGCGTTGTACGAATCGGACGGTGTGACGCCCCTCTCGGATCACGACGGGGACGGCATCCCCGACACGGATGTAATCGGCGGCCTCGGCTCCTCGACGATAGTCGTCGAGGTACAGGTTCCCATCGATGCAGAGATGGGGTCTGTCAACAGGGTCACGGTCACTGGCACCTCCTCGCTTGACCCCAACGCATCAGGCTCACGTGATATTGTGATCGAGCTCGCGGCCCCGCCCAACGATGAGTGGCCGATGTTCCACAACGACGTCTCGAGGCGGGGCGAGTGGCCCGGTGCCATGAGCCCTCCGCTCGAGATGCGATGGGTTGACCGGAACGGCACCGAGGTCGGGGTCTGGTATGTCAGCCCCGCGTACGCCGATGGCATGCTCTTCACCACGAACGCGGACGGGTACATACGGGCCCATGATGCCATTTCAGGCGAGCTGATATGGGCGAGGAAGATCGGCGTGGAATACTACTACACGACCTCTCCGAACGTCTATGACGGCATGGTCATCACATCCTTCTACACTCTTACCGGCGCCGGCACGATGTTCGCTTTCGACGAGTTCACTGGCGAGACGCTATGGTCCTTCGGACCTGGCTCGGGTTTCGAGCTGGCCGCAAGGACTGAGAAGCTCGTGATAGACGGACTCGCGTTCGGGACTGCATGGTCCGGTGAGATATTCGCACTCGACGCCTATACTGGCGCCCTCGTCTGGAGCACCAACGTTGGCATGAGGCCTGTCGGTGGCCTCGCGGCCGGTGCTGGAGCGTTGTTCTGCCCGACGGACGAAGGATATCTCGTAGCGATCGACCAGCAAACGGGCGCCTATCTGTGGTCGTCTCCTTTGGACTACACCGCGGCTGTCACACCCGTTTACGGAGAGGGATGCGTGTACGTCGGCACGCAGATGGGCACGATGTACGCCATCGACGCCGGAACAGGGGACTTGGTGTGGAGAACGGGCAGCCTCGGAAGCTTCTGGTTCTCCAGCCCTGCTTACCACACCGGCCTCCTCTACTTCGGAACCGACGCGGCCAGGTACTACGCGATGGATGCTTCAGACGGGTCGATCGTGTGGTCAACATCGGGCACGGACTGGGTCGAATGCGGTCCCGTGTACAGCAACGGACACCTGTACTTCACAGAATGGGATGGCCAGCTCAGGGTTCTCGACGCGGAGGACGGGAGCGTAGTCGAGATACACTACCTTGAGGGCTACGTCGAGTGCAGTCCTGCCGCTGGCG
>JAWCKF010000002.1:0-141606 GCA_038852315.1 Thermoplasmata archaeon
CCGCGCGATGTACATCCTCGCAGGCTTGCTCCTGTCCCACTTGGGTGTCGGTATGAACTTCTCTATCGCCATGATGAGAGTGTCGATGTTCATGTCATGGTGGGCAGATATCGGTATGATGGGGGCCTTCTCGGCGATGGTGCCCTTGACGAACTCCTTTATCTCCGCATAGTTCGCCCTCGCCTGCTCCTTGGTGACTATGTCGATCTTGTTCTGGACGACGATTATCTTGTCGACGCCGATGATGGTGAGGGCCATGAGGTGCTCCATGGTCTGCGGCTGGGGACAGGACTCGTTCGCGGCGACGAGCAGGAGTGCACCGTTCATTATGGCCGCACCAGAGAGCATGGTAGCCATGAGGGTCTCATGCCCGGGCGCGTCGACGAAAGAAACGGACCTGAGGAGCTCGCAGTCGCCCTTGCAGTTGGGACAGGTAGGCTGGTTCGTGTAGCATTCCGGGGCCTCGCAGCTCCTGCACTTGTAGAACGCCACATCGGCGTACCCTAGCCTGATGGATATGCCCCGCTTGACCTCCTCAGAGTGCCTGTCCGTCCACTCCCCTGTCAGGGCCTTCGTCAGCATGGTCTTGCCATGGTCCACATGGCCTATCATGCCGATGTTGGTCTCTGGCTGGGTGGGTACCTTCATTCCGCCTTCTTCTCCTCTTTCTTCACGAGGTCCGCGATCGGCTTCATGCCGTGCTGAGTGACCTTCATGTTGATCTGGAGAGTGTCGGGCGCAATAGTGTTCCCCCTCAGGTTCTTCCTCCTCCTAAGCCCTCCGCGCTCCGCGTGGAAGCCTATGCTGTCTGACACGAGGAGCTTCTTCCTCCTCGGGCCGGGGAGGTCGGGGCGCATGGGGAACCCGTCCTTGTCGCTGCCGCCAGTGATCTGGAGCTTGTACCCAGGGAGTCCCACGAATATCCCGTCGACAATGTCCCCTATCCGCTTCCCTATCAAGGAGTTCGCATGATGTCCTGTGATTGTGACCTGGTATGACTTCCCGTCCTTGGGGTCGCTGACAACAGCCCTGAAGTCCGCCAAGAGATCCACTCCGGTGCCGCAGGACGCCCTAATGCGCGAGGAGTTATATAGGTTTCGGAGCTGGCAAGAGCAGTCTGGCGGATGGAAAAAACGCCTCGGCGACACCGCCCCGAGATACGACTCGCACGTGCGCTGACCTCAGCTGCCCCAGAAGGGTTTCTCCTTCCGCTTGATCTCCTTCAGCTGCTCGAAGGCCTCGAGCTCGTCCTGCGTGAGCTGGTACTTCGCGAGCTCGTGGGCATCCCCCTCCGGGATGTCCACAAGAAGGACGTCCTCAACATCGATCTGCCTCCCCACAGTCACGTCATCAATCGATATCGCGACCTCGGCTCCGGCGACCGCCTCCGCGAGCGACCTGCCCTCGCTCTGTATGCTCTTTATCCTGCCCACGGACCGACCGTCCAGCTTGACGAGTCCTTGCCCGGGCCTTATCCTCCCAGCCAGTACGCGCACGCCGACGATGGCGGGCTTGCTCACTCGGAACACGTGGTCTCTGAGTATGGATATCTTGCCAGGGAAGGTTATCTCGAGCCGCTTCTCAGCCTCGACCTGCTTCTTTCTCTCCTCACACCACAGCTTGTAGTCCTCGAGCAGGCGGTACATGACATCGTTCTCGAAGATCTTCACGCCCAGAGCCTCAGCCTCCGCCCTCGCGTCCTCGTTCACGCCGACGTTGAACGCGAATATCGCCCTGTGAAGGGGGTCGTCGAAATGCGAGGCCTCCACGACATCCTTCCTCGTCACGTTGCCTATGTCGATCTTCCTTATAGGTAGGCCGCTCTGTTTGGCCTCGAAGGCGAACGCCTCCAATGAGCCCACCGCATCGCCCCTGACTATTATCCCCTCGTCGGCGAGATCTACATTGATCCTGCTCTCTCTAGCGGTCTCCTCGATCAGCTCGTCGAGGTTCCCGCTGACAACCTTCACCGTGCCACCCGCGAGCGCGTTCTCCAAGTTCTGGGCGATGATGCGGATGCCCGCCGCGGCGGACACCTCCTTCACCCGATCGAACCTCTTCGTGGGGTCGCGGATCTCATCCAGAGGCTTGGGCCTCTGCAGGCCCTTGATTTTCGTGACTATTGGCTTTCCGGTCACAGACGCGACGACAATCTGGTCGCCGACCCTCATCGTGCCCTTGTACACGATGGTGTCTATGGCGGTCCCGACGCCCCTCTCCTCCTTCACCTCGAGTACGGTGCCCTCACCTGGTCCCTCCTCCGTCCTGAGGTCCTGCTCCAGGAACCTCTGCGCAAGGCCCACCAGCACGAGGAGGAGGTCGGGGATGCCCTCGCCATACTTCCCGCTAACAGGCACGATTGCCACAGTCTTCGTGAAGTCCGTTATCCTGTCAAACCTGTCTGCGCTGAACCCGAACTTGTCGAATATCTTTCCGGCGAGGTTGTACAGCATCTCGTCAAGCTGCTGGATAGTCCTAGCGTCTTGCTCTGCGAAGGCCTCGCTGCAAGTGCGGCCCTCGCGGTGCCTCCACCCTGGTATGAGGTCGATCTTGTTGGCGGCGATAACAAATGGCGTCTTGAACTGCCTGAGTATGTTTATGGATTCGATAGTTTGTGGCTTCAGCCCCTCGTTGATGTCGATCACAAGCACTGCCAAGTCTGCAAGCGCTCCGCCACGGGTCCTGAGCGTCACGAACGAGTAATGCCCTGGCGTGTCTATGAAGAGCAGGCCGGGCACGATGAACTTCCTGTCGCCTATCAGCTTCCCGCAGAGGCTGTATATCGTATCGATCGGAACGTCTGTGGCGCCTATGTGTTGCGTTATCCCTCCAGCCTCCCTCGCGACGACATGAGTCCCCCTGATCCTGTCAAGGATAGTGGACTTGCCATGGTCCACGTGGCCCAGAACGGATACTATAGGGTGGCGTACAGGCATGGAATCACCAACGACTGGAGCGTACTTCAAGTTAACTCGGCTGGTGTTGCCAGTGTGAACGGGGCACGGCTGCGGCGCGATTCATCTCTCGAAGAGCCAGGCCTCGTCGATCTTGTCGTACTTCTGAATCTCGTAATCGTTGAAGAAGAGCTGTATCTCCCTCTTGGCGCTCTCGGGCGAGTCCGAGCCGTGCACTATGTTCCTGCCGGTGGCCTGAGCGAAGTCCGCCCTGATAGTGCCTGGCGCCGCGTCTTGGGGGTTGGTCTTGCCCATCATGGTCCGGACGGCGGCAACGGCGTTCTCGCCCTCCAGGACCATGCATACGACCGGCCCCGAGGTGATGTAGGACAAGAGCGGCTCGTAGAACGCCTTGCCCTTGTGCTCTGCATAGTGCCTCTCAGAAAGCTCCCGCGGGATCCTCATCATCTTCATCGCGCAGATCTTGAGCCCTCGCTCCTCGAACCGCTGGATTATCCTGCCTACGAGTCCCCGCTGGACGCCGTCTGGCTTGATCATGACGAAAGTCTTCTCTATCATCCGCCCTGCGCCTCCTTCGGGCTCTCCTTCGCCCGCTCTCCCCTGTGGGCTTCTGTCTTCTTCTTGTCGACGGGCTTGGCGCCCTCGGCCTTCTTACTGGCCTTGGTGTGCGAGGGCTCGCTCGTCGGCTCCTGTTCCTCCTTAGCCTGACCCTGTTGCTTCTCGGCCGAGCCCTCCTCAACATCCTTCTCGGCCTTCTTGACCTTCCTCGCCTTCGTCGGCTTCGCCTCCTCCTGCGCGCCCTTCATCCTGACCTGCTTCTCGCGCTCGTAGTACCTCGTCCAAGTCGTCCGCCTGGGCACCCTGCCCAGGACGACCAGGTTCTTGAAGCACTTGGAGGAGCAGAAGTTGTAGACCACGCCGTCCTTCTTGATGTACATCCTGCCCGTCCCTGGCTCTATCTCGTCGCCGCAGAACGTGCAAACCCTGCGCTCAACCATGGAACATCAACTCCTGATGACCCCGAACGCCTGCGCTCAGCGTACGCTGAGCTTTCTGGCCTCTCTCGAGGTTTCCTTCAGCATCAGCACATCCCCGACCCTGACAGGACCCATGACGTTGCGGGTGATTATCCGGCCCTTGTCACGGCCGTCCATGACCCTGACCTTGACCTGTGTCGCCTCGCCAGTCATGCCCGTCCGGCCGATGATCTCCACGACCGTTGAGGGGATGCTGTCGTCCTCCGCCATCTACGCCACCTACTTCTTCAGTGCCTTGACCTTCTCGGCAATCTCATCCAGCATGGGCTTGCCCTTGGCCGCATCGAGTATCGCAACCGCCGCCGTGGGCTTCTCGAGCCCGCACGCGTTGCCGAGCTCCGCCTTGCTGGGGACATACGCGTAGGGCACGTTCCTCTCCTCGCACAATGCTGGCATGTGCATCAGTATCTCGGGCGGGGAGACGTCCTCGGCCATGACCACCATGAGGGTCTCTCCCCTCTCCACGAGCTTGGTGACCTCGTTAGTCCCCTTCCTGAGCTTACCGCCGTCTCTGACTAGCTCGACGAGTTCGTATGTCTTGTCTGCGAGCTCCTTCGGCATCTCGAACTTCACATATACTGGCTTCGCCAAGTTGACACCTCCTTCGGGCGCTCCTGCGCCTTCATCATTCACAGGCCCTTTATCTGCGGATAAGAGCGGACTGCAGTAGATGGTCTTCGTATAAAAGCGTTGCTGAGCTGGAGTGCCTGTTGTCGGCTGATCCCCACGCGATGCCCTTATATCAACGACCCGAGGTTGAACTGCTGAGAGAAGTGAGGAAAGGTGAGAAATGACGACACGGCCTTCGAAGTGAGGGTCAAGGACTCACCTCAGGTGTCTGGCCTGTCTTTCAGACGGTACCGAGGCCTGTCTGACGTCCCGGCGATGGTCGCAGCGATGAACGAGAGCCTGATGGCCGACCTCGTCGACCTCGTCATAGACGAAGGCGAGTTCCGACTTGACATCGAGAGACCTGTCAACATGAATCCCCTCACTGACATACTGATCGTCGAGGGGGATGGCCGGATAGTGGGCCACACGACAGCGACCTGGCGAAGGAAACTCGACGGGGTCAGGGTATACAGCCACTACGCGCATCTCCTGCCAGAATGGCGAGAGAGGGGGGTCCGCGAAGCGATGGTTCGATGGGCGGAGAGAAGGATAGTGGCAAAGGCACGGAGGCACCCGAGGAACCTCACCAAGAGGATCGAGACCTATGCGAACAGCGCGGACAACGACTGGAAGCGAGTCCTCGTCGGAGAGGGCTACACGGAGTCGTGGCACATCTTCGAGATGGTCAGGGACAAGCTGGACGACGTCCCTGACATGCCCCTTCCTGAAGGCATCGAGGTGCGCCCCGTCAGGCCGGAACACTACAGGAAGATATGGGAAGCGAGCAAGGAGGCGCTGATGGACGAGCGGTCGTACCTCGAGGAGAGGCACAACGAGGACGCTTACCGCAAGTTCTTCTCGAGCCCCATGTTCATGCCCGAGCTATGGCAGATCGCGTGGGACGGGGACGAGGTGGTCGGGGGCGTGCACAACTACATCAACAAGGAAGAGAACAGGGCCTTGGGAAGGAACTGGGGGCACACAGAGAGGATTTTCGTCAGGCGGGCCTGGCGGAACAGGGGCGTCGCGAAAGCGCTTATCGCGCGGAGCCTCCGGGTGCTCAGACAGGCAGGCGCGGATAAGGCAACCCTTGACGTCGACTCGGAGAATCCTTCGGGAGCCCTGAGGCTCTACGAGGCGATGGGCTATCGTAGTGAGATGCACTTCACGCTCTACAAGAAGGAGCTGAGCGCATAGCGGGGGCGAGAAGATATATCGCCGCTCACCATCACCGATGACAGGTGACGCACATGCCCGCCCCGGTTCTCCGCTTCCAGCCGCTGGGCAATAAGATCGAGCCGCGGCGAGGCCGGACGCTCCTCGATCTTGCGAGAGAGGCAGGCGTCGCGATAGAGTCGATATGCGATTCCGCCGGCAGGTGCGGCAAGTGCAAGGTCATCTTGAGATCAGGATCGACAAACATCTCCGCCCTATCCTCAAGTGAGAAGCGGCTCCTGTCAGACCGCGAGGTCGACAATGGCTTCAGGCTGGCCTGTCAGGCGCGTGTCACAAAGAGGGCGGGCATCGTCGTCGAGGTGCCTGAACAGAGCCGCCGGGGGCACCACAGACTGCTCGTGGCCGGAGTGGAGCCGCGAGTCAAGCTGGAACCTGCCATGAGGAAGATTCTGCTCACTCTACCACCTGCGACGATGAGGGATCTCAGGGCCGACGATGACAGGCTGCTCGAAACCCTCAGCAGGCGCGCGCGGGTCAAGGCGCACATATCCGCGGGTGTGCACAGAGACATCCCACACGCGCTCAGGAAGGGCGGTTGGAGGACAACCGTGACACTGTTCAGGGAAACGGAGATCATCAGAGCCGACCCCGGCGACACTACAGGTTCGCTCTACGGGGTTGCAGTCGATATAGGCACGACGAAGGTCGTGGCGTACCTCGTAGACCTCAACACGGGTGAAACGATAGCGACGGAGAGCATGCCGAACCCGCAGATACCCTATGGCGAGGACCTGATGTCCAGAATATCGTTCTCGATGAGAGAGAGGGATGGTCGCAGGTTGCTGCAGAAGGTGATCGTTGACGGGCTCAACGAGCTCATGGCCAAGCTGTGCTCCTCCGCCCGGATAGACAGAGAGGAGATATTCGAGACGCTCGTCGTGGGCAACACCGCCATGCATCACTTCTTTTTCGGCATACCCGCGGAACATGTCGCCGCAGCGCCATATGCACCCGCAGTGAGAACTTCGCTCTCCGTGAGCCCAAGCATGGTCGGCCTGGACATGTATCCGTTCGGCAGGGTCACCTCTCTTCCGAACATAGCGGGCTTCGTGGGCGCGGATGCCGTCGCAGACCTGATCGCCAGCGGACTCTACAAGGACACTAGGATAGGCATGATGATAGACATCGGCACGAACACCGAGATAATCGCGGGGAACAAGGACAGGCTGCTCAGCTGCTCGTGCGCCTCCGGACCCGCGTTTGAAGGGGCGCACATCAAGGCCGGCATGAGGGCCTCGACGGGCGCTATAGAGCGCGTTTGGATCGACGCGGAGTCGAAAGAGGTGAGAGTGAGGACTGTCGACGACGCACCACCGCGCGGAATATGCGGCTCCGGCATAGTCGATGCGATATCGGAGATGCTCAAGGCCGGAATCGTCGACGCGTCCGGGAAACTGGTGATCTCGTCCAAGAACCCTGGAACCAGGAAGGGGCCTGACGGGGTGCCCGAGTTCGTGCTCGCCCCTGCGCGCGAGACCGCCACGGGGGAGGACATAGTGGTCACCCAGCGGGACATCCAGGAGATACAGCTCGCGAAGGCTGCGATATTCACCGGGGTTTCGATACTGATGAGGAAACTAAAGCTCAAGTGCTCCCAGATAAGCAGGGTGTACGCCGCCGGGGCCTTCGGGACATATGTCGACCCTGCCAGCGCCATATCGATCGGGATGTATCCTGACGTCCCGGTCGAGAGGATAAGGTTCATAGGCAACGCCGCAGGCTCGGGTGCCCGAATGTGCCTGAAGTCGACCAGGATGAGGGACCTTGCGGACAGGCTCTCCAAGGAGGTCGAATACATCGAGCTAGCCGCGGAGAAGGATTTTCAGAGCGAGTTCGCGATGGCCATGTTCCTCCCACACAGGGACATTGGCAGGTTCCCCCGTACCAGCGGCGGGGCTCCACGCTCACGGCAAGGGTCAGCCGGTGCCCTATGACTTGCCTAGTGGCGTGAGAAGGTTAATGAACCGCCCCTGCTTGGGGGAAGACGAGGATACTGGCCCCGAGCGCCAGCATCCGAGGTGTATGTGACATAATGAAGGCAATGATCTTGGGAGTGGGAGCGGTTGGCTCGGTCACCGCGGAGATACTCGCGGGTGCTGAGGAGTTCGACCAGGTGATACTAGCCGACCTGAACCTAGACAGGGCGAAGCGAACGGAGAAGAGGATATCGAGCGACAAGGTATCCGTCAAGCGGGTGGACGCGTCGGATGTGGAGGGCATGACGAAGGCCTTCAAGGGCGTCGACCTCGTATTGAACGGCGTCATACCGAGATACAACCTAGGAATAATGCAGGCCTGCCTGAAGGCCGGCTCGAACTACGCCGACATGGCGTGGGACGTGGCTCTCGACACCACGCCGCCTGGCGGCGTCATAAAGGAGACGCCAGCGTGGCACCAGCTGCGGCTGAGCGATGCCTTCAAGAAAGCGAATCTCGTAGGCATGATGGGGATCGGCTGCGACCCTGGCCTTTCCAACATATTCGCGAGGATGGCAGCCGACAACCTCGACAAGGTGAAGAAGATACTCGTGAGGGACGGCGACAACGGCACGGTGGAGGGCCACAAGTTCGCGCCGCTCTGGTCTCCCGAGACTCTGATCGAGGAGGTGCTCATGCCGGCGACATACTACGCCGACGGAGCGTACAGGAAGTTGCCGCCCTTCAGCGGCAAGGAGCCTTTCGATTTCCCGGAGCCCGTGGGCAGGCTCACGATATACAACGTGGACCACGAGGAGTCAGAAACGCTTCCGACTTTCATAGGCGAGGTGCTCGGCAAGGGCTGCGACTACTGCGACTTCAAGATCGCCCTGGACGACACCTATGTGGAGGCGATACAGCTCATAGGCATGCTGGGCCTGGCCAACCCGAACAAGATTGACGTCAAAGGACAGAAGGTATCACCCAGGGACGTCGTCGCCGCGTGTCTGCCCGATCCCTCGACGCTGGGCGAGCGCGCCAAGGGTGACTGCGCCATAGGCACCGTCACCAAGGGCGTGAAGGACGGTCAGGAAGTCAGCTACTACATCTGGGTCCAGCTGAACCATGAGAGGACATTCAGGAAGTATGGCCACAGCGCAACCGCCTATTCGGTCGGTGTGCCGTTCGCGATCGCGGCGATACTCTTTGCGCGCGGGGAGATCAAGCAGAGAGGCGTGTTCCCGCCGGAGATGCTCGATCCTGGCCCGTGGCCGGAGATGCTGAAGAAGTACGGCATGCCCGTGCACACTCTCAAGCAGATACGCTACTGAGAGTGCCGGAGGCGCAAGCACGGCCGCCCGTCCCCTATGCCGGGGTACGGTTCTACGCCCTCCTCTCTCGGCCCAGGGCCAGACGTATGGGAGAGGTTTATTTAGGGCATCAGTCATTTGACGCCCGGGGGATCGGGGATCTTCCCCGTATTTAGGAGAAGTTGAAAGAATGAAGGCAATGGTTCTAGGAGTCGGTGCGATAGGATCTGTGACCGCGCAGTGCCTGGCGGAGTCGGACGAGTTCACGAAGGTCGTCCTGGGCGCCAGGAACCCCGAGAAGGGTAAGAGGCTGCAGAAGAAGATAGGCTCTGACAAGGTAAGCGTAGTGAAGCTGGATGCGTCGAACGTCCCAGCGATGGTGAAGGCCTTCAAAGGGCTCGACATCGTGTGCAACCTCGCGATACCGAGGTACAACTTCGCCATAATGGAGGCTTGCGAGAAGGCGAAGGTTAACTACCTGGACACGGCGTGGGACATCGCGCTGGACAAGACGCCTCCCGGAGGCGTTGTGAAGCCGGCGCCGCCGTCCTTCAGGTACCTGAAGAAGGACAAGGCGTGGAAGAAGCTGGGTCTGACGGCGATGCTGGGCATAGGGTGTGACCCCGGCCTGACGAACCTTTTCGCGAGGAAGGCGGCGGACAGGTTGGACAGGGTGAGCGAGGTGCTCGTAAGGGACGGCGACAACGGCTATGTCGAGGGCTACGAGTT
Organism: Thermoplasmata archaeon; assembly: GCA_038852315.1. GTDB lineage: Archaea > Thermoplasmatota > Thermoplasmata > UBA10834 > UBA10834 > COMBO-56-21. The sequence goes on from JAWCKF010000002.1 coordinate 9,756, forward strand.
CGCGCCCCTGTGGTCGCCCGAGACTCTCATAGAAGAGGTGCTCATGCCCGCCACCTACTTCGAGAACGGGAAGTACAAGAAGCTCCCGCCGTTCAGTGGCAAGGAGTACTTCGACTTCCCCGACGGCGTGGGTAGGCTGCCGATATACAACGTGGCGCACGAGGAGTCGGAGACGCTCGGGACATACATCGGCGAGGTGCTCGGGAAGGGCTGCAGGTACACCGACTTCAAGATTGCCCTCGGCGATGAGTACGTCGAGGCGATCAAGATGATCGGCAAGCTCGGCCTTGACAATCCGAACAAGATCAAGGTCAAGGACGTCATGGTCGCCCCGAGGGACGTCGTGAACGCCGTCCTGCCCGATCCGTCGCAGATCGGCCACCTCGCGAAGGGCCAGTGCGCCATCGGCACCATCACGAAAGGAGTGAAGGACGGGAAGGAGGTCACATGGTACATGTGGACATCCCTGGACCACCAGAAGTGCTACAGAAAGTGGAAGAACAGCGCGACCGCGTGGTCCGTGGGCGTGCCCGCGGCGATAGCAGCCATACTGTTCGCGCGCGGGGAGATAAAGCTGAAGGGCGTGTTCCCGCCCGAGATGATGGACCCCGACCCGTTCATCAAGATGCTCCCGAAGTTCGGCATGAACTACAAGGAGAAGAGGCTGAAGTAGGTCGGGCTGACAAAACGAGGGGCGCTGCCCCTCATCGAATCTTTTCTCCGACTTCTTCTGCAGATGCGGCGTCCGCTGACAACCAGCTTATATGGTGTCACTATTACGCCCGACCATGGCTCCGGGGGACGACCGCATAAGGAGGTACTACGTATTCAGGGCGGTCACGAACTTCTCCCTGTGGATACCCTTCTGGACGCTCTGGGCCTATGAGAACCTCCAGGACTACTTCCTTCTGACGCTCGTGGACGTCGGTTTCTGGATAACCATGATCGTCTTCCAGATACCCGCGGGGCTCCTGGGGGACAAGTACGGCCGCAAGACCGTGCTGTTCGCGGGGGAGCTGCTGTGGGCAGCTGGCATACTGGCCTTCGGACTCAGCTCGGAGGTCTGGTCGCTGCTGGCGGCTAACGTCGTGTGGGCCACGGGCGTGTGCTTCATAGTGAGCGGAGAGAGTCCGTTCGTCTACGACACGCTCCTCGAGCTAAACCGCCAGCGGGAGTTCATACCCGTCATGGCGAAGGGCTGGGCCGTGGCCTCCGTCATGAACGCGGCCGCGTGCGTGGTCGGAGGGATGATGGTCGAGTACACGCAGCCCGCGAGGCTTGACCTGACGCTGATCATCAGCTCCTTCATCTCGATGGTGGGCTCGATGACCGTTCTGACCTTGAAGGAGCCGAAAGTGGATAGGTCGCGGATGAAGTCGTACACGACGCACCTCCGGGACGGCTTCAGGAGGGTGCTGACGACCAAGGCGATACTGATCCTCATAATGTTCCAGATAGTCATAGAGATAGCCATCTATGTCATGGCGGTCTTCAGGTCGGTCTACATGAACGAAGACCTGCGGCTAGGGTATCTGGAGATCGGCGCGTTCATCGGGGCGTTCACTCTCTTCGGCGGCTTCGCGGCCTCCCAGGCCGGGAAGATAGAGGGGGCGCTCGGGGAGAAGCGGTCGCTGCTGTTCCTTTACTTGACTGTGTTGGGATCTTTCGCGGTGGTGTTCCTGGTCAGCTCGCCAATCGCGATACTCGTGCAGTTCCCGATATACGCTGTATCGTACCTCCAGGGGCCTATCATAAGCGGGTACATCAACAAGCGGGTGGATTCGGAGCACAGGTCCACCATCGTGGCAATCGCCAGCCTGATGTTCACGGCGTTCCTAACTGCGGTCGAATTGCCTGCGGGACTGGTGGCGAACGAAGTAGGCACCAGGCCGACAATGATGCTCCTCGCCCTCGCTATCACCCCTGTCGCACTCATACTGTTGTACTACTGGGGCAAGGAAGTAGAATCTTCGAAGCGGATCAGGAAGCTGAGAGCGCTGAGAAGGTTCTGATGGGCAGGCGCTTTCGCGTAGGCTTAACGCTGAGCGATTAGTAGAAAAAAGGGGGGAGGATTCCTGTTGGCTGATGGATGTGCATAGCTAAAAATGTTATCACAAATGATAACGTGTTGAAGTTGGGTACTTTCCAGATGAAAGAAGTCTTGCGTCTTATATAGTCAGTACACAAGCTGCAGAGACGCTGTACTTAAACAATTCGGTCCCGGCTCAAGGGATGATTCCGAGGCTCCTCTCCTTCGCGGCGACGAGCAGGCGGGTCTTGAGCACGCTGTCGGGGTTGAGCGATATGCTGTCAATCCCGCACTCGACCAAGAACTCCGCGAAGTCTGGGAAATCCGACGGCGCCTGACCGCATATGCCTATCTTCTTGCCCTTGGCCTTCACCGTCTTGATCACCGACGCGATCATGTGCTTGACCGCGGGATTGCGCTCGTTGTACAGGTGGGACACCAACTCCGAATCCCTGTCCAGGCCGAGAGTAAGCTGTGTCAGGTCGTTCGACCCTATCGAGAACCCGTCGAACACCTCCGCGAACTGGTCCGCGAGCACTACGTTGCTAGGGATCTCGGCCATGACATAGACCTCGAGGCCGTTCTCGCCCTGCCGCAGACCGTACTCAGCCATAGTCTGTATCACCTTCCTGCCCTCTTCTGGCGTCCTGCAGAACGGGACCATCACCTTGACGTTGGTCAGGCCTTTGCGCTCGCGCACGTGCTTCAGCGCCACGCACTCGAGCCTGAAGGCCTCCTTGAACCTCGCATCGTAGTACCGGGACGCGCCCCTCCACCCTATCATTGGGTTCTCCTCCGTCGGCTCGTACAGCTCGCCCCCCAAAAGGCTGGCATACTCGTTCGTCTTGAAGTCCGACAGCCTCACTATCACATCGTTGGGGTAGAACGCGGCTGCGATCTTTCCGACGCCCCAAGCCAGCTTCTCGACGAAGTAGTCCTCCTTGTTCTCGTACTCGGGCGTCCGCTCCTCGATCTTGTCAACTATCGCGTAGAGCTTGGGGTCCGACTCGGCCCTCTTCTTGAGTTCTTCGAACTCCACCAGCGCCAGGGGGTGTATGCCTATGTGCGATGCGATTATGAATTCCAGCCTCGCCAGCCCGACGCCGTCGCACGGTATCTGGCTCTGGGTGAATACGTGTTCCGGCACGGCCGCGTTCATCATGATCTTCGTTCGCGTCTTCGGGAGGTCCTTGAGATCTGTCCGCTCCACCCTGTACTTCAGCAGGCCCCTGTACACCCTGCCCTCGCCCTCAGATGTGTCGACAGTGACCTGCTGGCCCGTCTTCATGACCTTCGTGCCCGTACCAGTGCCTATTATGCAGGGGATACCCAGCTCCCTCGAGACTATCGCCGCGTGGCACGTCCTCCCGCCCCTGTCGGTCACTATCGCCGACGCTATCCTCATGATCGGCTCCCAGTCGGGGTCGGTCTTGTCAGTGACTAGCACCTCGCCCTTCTTGAACTCGGATATCTCATATGCGCTCTCGAGCACCCTGACCGTTCCCTGGCCTATCTTGCTTCCGACCGCCTCGCCTGTGATTATGACTTCTCCCTTCTCCTCCAGCACATACCGCTCGAGCACGTTGCCCGCCCTCGCTGCGTGCACCGTCTCCGGCCGTGCCTGGACGATGTAAAGCTCCCCCGTGATGCCGTCCTTGGCCCATTCGATGTCCATCGGCTTCCCGTAGTGTTCCTCTATCAGGCACGCCCACTTCGCCAGCTTCACGATCTCCGGGTCCTCCAGGACGAACCTCTTCCTGTCGCGCTCGGGGACCTCCACATCCACCATCCCGGGGCCCTTGGAGGCGTACACCAGCTTCACGTGCTTCCCCCCGAGCTTCTTCTCGATTATCGGGTCCTCGAACTTTCCTATCGAAGGCTTGAACACGTAGAACTGGTCGGGGTTCACAGCGCCTTGGACTATCATCTCTCCCAGGCCCCACGAACCGGTGATGTAGACGACGTTCTGAAAGCCGCTCTCCGTGTCGAGCGTGAACATCACTCCCGAACATGCCAGGTCGCTCCTGACCATCCTCTGCACGCCCACAGAGAGGGCGTTGTCGACGTGGTCGAAACCCTTGTGCTCCCTGTAAGCAATGGCGCGGTCGGTGAAGAGCGATGCGAAGCAGTGCTTTATGGCCTTGAGCACGGCGGCCTCTCCACGGACGTTGAGTATAGTCTCGTGCTGGCCGGCGAACGACGCTCCCGAGAGGTCCTCCGACGTGGCGCTGGACCTTATCGCCACGCTGGGGTTCGGCATGTTGAGCCTGCGCCCGAGCTCCCAGTAGCTGTAGGCGATCTCCCTCTTCAGCTCGTCGGGGAACTCGGCTTCCAAGAAGGCCTTCCTGACGCGTGCCCCCCGCTCGGCGACATCGACGGGGTTGTCAGGGTCTAGGCCAGTGAGCGTCTCCTTCACGACCTTGGACAGGTCCGCAGCGGCGACGAACTTCCTGAACGCGGTCGTGGTGATCGCGAAGCCCTCGGGCACCTTTATGCCCTTGGCGGTGAGATGTCGGATCATCTCCCCCAGGGAAGCATTCTTCCCCCCTACTTTCGCGAGATCCTCGAGGCTGATGTTCTCGAACCACAGCACGTGCTCGTTGTTCCTCGCCTGCGATCCCTCCGCCCCCTCGACCATCCTTCGCCCCGTCCTGAAAGGACACCTCAGACTCGCCGCCGAGGCGACGGCAGCGCGAGGTGCCCAGCCTAGGGTTTCGCGCGAGCCAGGTGCAGCGCCACGTGCTGAGCGGCTGGCCCAGCTTCGGGATAAATGTCCGGGCCTTAATAACATTTCTCAACTAACTGCCCTTCCCGAATGACCGTCCAGTGTAGCTGGATTCGGACTCGGCCGCCCTTTCGCGACATGTCCAGAATTGTCCAACCGATTGGGTTAGCCGACTCCGCGAGAGCGTCGGCAAAGGAATTATGCGAGGAGCGTGTTCTCGAATCCCGTGTGATACCTTGCGAGTCGCCATGCTGACATACAGCACCAGGCCCAGAGGGGGCGTGGTCCATGCCCTCAAGCTATCCGAGAGGCTCGCGGCGTTGGGCGTCGGCGTGACGATCTACTCGCTCGCCCGCTCTGACGATCCTTCAGGCAGGTCTGGATTCTATAGGAGCGTCGATGTGCCGTTCGAGATATTCTCTTACGACCACTCTTCAGATGTAATGGAGAGGCTCGAGAGAATGATAGAGGCATACGTCTCGAACCTCCCGAGGGACCCGGACGTTTATCACGCTCAGGACTGCGTGGGTTGCACAGCACTCGCGCGCATGAAGTCCAGGGGCGAGATATCCTCACCGGTCTTCCGAACGATACACCATGTCGACGATTTCGCAGAGCCGAGGCTCTACGAGTTCGAGAAGAGGGCTGTGGCGAGTGCCGACTACAGGTTCGTCGTCTCGCAGTACTGGAAACGCGTCCTCAAGGACCAGTTCGGGTACGAATCCGTTGTCACATACAACGGCCTCGATATGGATGATTTCTCGCATCTCCCCGAGCGGACGAGCGATGTTCCGACCGTTCTGTTCGTCGGCGGCCTCGAGCCGAGGAAGGGGCTCGAGTACCTGATGATGGCCATGGAGTTCGTCGCAGATGAGATTCCAAGAGCGAGGCTGGTGGCGGTTGGCAGGGCCGGCTTCAGAGGCACCGAGCAGTGGCGTTGGTTCGAGACGCTCGCCGACAGACTGGGCATCCGACCGAACCTGGAGGCGTACGAGGGCGTGACTCAGGAGAAGCTCCTGCAGTTGTACGCAGACTGCGACCTGCTCGCGCTTCCTTCGAAGACCGAGGGCTGGGGGCTGGCCCTCATGGAGGCGATGGCCTGTGGGAAGCCCGTTGTAGCGAGCCGGGTTGGAGGCATCCCCGAGCTAGTGAACGATGGCCTTGAGGGCGTGCTCGTGGACCCGGGGGACGTCAGAGGCCTGGCAGAGGCAATAGTTCGCATCCTCAGGGACCCGGCTCTGAGGGCTGAGATGGGCTCAAAGGGGAGGGAACGTGTGAAGGCGTTCTCATGGGACGACACCGCCAGGACCGTGATGCGAGAGTACAGCAGGGCGCTCGGTCATGACCGGGCGAACTCGTTCATGAAGTAGACCATGGACTTCTCCACCTCGGCCATACCCGCTATCCTCCTGTTGCCCTCAACAACGATGAACTCGTTCGGGCTGTGTGCCAGGTCGCTGTGCCCAAGGCCACCCATCGTGAACGGCAGCTTGAGTATCCTGTTGAAAGCGTAGAAGGGAACGGAGCCTCCGCTGGTCGGCCACACGCTGGGCTCCTCCCTGAATCTGGTCAGAGTTCGGATCATCGCCTGGACCACAGGTTCCTTGACGCTGCACCTGCACCAGTCGTAGCCCGTATCGACCTCCCTGATCTCGATGTCGTCGTACCCGCGCTCGTCGAGGTGCTTTCGTACCAGGGTCAGCATGGCGTCCTTCCGCTGGTTCGGCACTACCCGTATGTCCATCTTGCACGTCGCCTTGTGCGGCAGTATCGTCTTCGAACCCTTCTCTGTCCATCCAGCCCAGATGCCGTCGATGTTGAGCGTGCTCGTAAACGAGTACTGCTTGATAAGTGCGACCCTGTCGTCCTCCGGAATCATGAATTGCCTGACCTTCATCGAGTCCTTGGTCGTCTTCGGGTTGAACTTCTCGGCGGCGCGCGCGATGATTTCCTCGTCTTCGTCCGATGGCGGCGCGACGTCGTCGTAGAAACCCTTTATCGTTACCCTGCTGCCGTTTTCCTCGGTCATTGTGCTGAGGGCGTCGATCAGGCGCCAGACTGGGGAATCGACCCAGGCCTTGTTGGCACTGTGTATCGCGAACTCCTGTGGCCCCCTGCCCCACGACCTGCCCGAACACTCGAGTTCGAAATACACGACCCCCTTGACTCCCAGGAACAGGTTCACCGCGCCATCGCCGTCCTGAGCGCAGTACGGGAAGTAGCACGCATCCGCCCTCTGTAGCCGTCGCTTGTTCCTCCTTAGATAGACGGGCAAGTTAGGCGAGCCCAACTCCTCCTCGCCCTCTGCGACAAGTAGCAGATTCACGGGCGGCCTTCCCTCAGAGTGCGTGCAGGCCTCCACGGCGTTGAGGAACATCGCCATCGGCCCTTTCGTGTTGTCCGCACCGCGGCTCACGATCGCCTTCACCTTTCCCGCAGGGAGCCTCATATCCACGAGCTTGGCCCCGAGTGGCGGATATCTCCACCCGGGTTCGTTGAAAGGCATGGTGTCGTACATGAAGTATCCGAGAAGGGTCTTGTCAGAGGCGCCCTTGCACGCGCCGAACACAATAGGGTTGCCTTGAGTCTCGACAATCTCAACCTCGTCACAACCGGCCCTCCTGTACATGTCTGCCACCAGGTCGGCGCATTCGTCCACTCCGATGTCCTCCTGGCTTGAGCTCGGCTGCATCAGCAGCCTCCGCATGCTACTCAGGTGCCTCTTCAAGTCCGAGTCGATCCGCCTGTAGACGCTTTCGATATCGAAACTCGTCATCCTATCCGGGCATGGAAAGGGCTAGGACTGAAATGATGCTTTTCGTCCCCCTCCGTCCAAGGTGCTCATGGGAGCAGAAGGAGGGTGCCAGAGGCAGGCCAGTGCTTGTTTGAGACTGCTGCTGACGCTACATCCCCGCACCAACCGAAGACCCTAAATATGCTCGGGCACACTTCAAGGTCTGGTTCGAGCGGCGGAGATGCGCCCACAAGACGTTTGAGCATGGCGTGCACTCGCGCCGGCCCGACAAGCCTGGACGGGGGGATAGCGACGAGCTACAAGGTCGTGCTGACCGCCGACAAGACTCTGATGTCCAGCTACAACCAGAGCATGTTCATCGGTTTCGCCGCATGTTTCCCAAGGGTACTGCCGAGGTGGCTCTATACCCGACTCTTCTGTCCTTCTCAGCCGCACCCGAACGGGCTTGCGAAGTTCGCCCCTTGCGGCCTGAGGAAGATACAGGCCGCTCTCATCCGCTCGGGCATACCCGAAAAGGACATCGCGGTAGCCTATCCTGACTCCATCCACAGGGTGGTCGACGAGAAGACCAAGGTCATTGGCATTAACACTTCCGACCCGATGGGACTGGGACCCGCCTCCAGCACGTTCTCCAGCCTGATCGGGAAGGAGCCGTACACCGCTTTCTTCTTCAGGACGCTCGTCACGAACGAGGCGATAAGGAGGTCCGGTGCGAAGGTCATAGTCGGCGGGGCGGGAGCGTGGCAGCTCGGGGACGAAGCCATCAGGGAACGGCTGGGGATAGACACTCTCGTGGAGGGAGAGGGAGAACTGGTGGCCCCTCAGCTGTTCAAGGACGCGCTCGAGGGGAGGCCGCTTCCCAAGAAGGTCACCGGTGGGACCACGCCCGTCGAAGAGATACCTCTCATCGCCGGACCCACCATAAACGGCATGGTCGAGATAAGCCGTGGCTGCGGGAGAGGTTGCGAGTTCTGCAACCCCAACATGAGGACCATACGGCACCTCCCCGAAGAAAGGATACTCGAGGAGGTGAAGCTTAACCTGGCCTCGGGCACGGAGAAGACCTGCTTGCACGCAGAGGACGTGCTCCGCTACAAAGCCAAAGGCATGGTCCCGGATGCCGAGAAGGTGGTAGGCCTGTTCGAGCGTGTGGCCAAGCTGACTGGCAACATCGGGATGAGCCACTTCGCGCTCTCCTCCGCACTCGCAGCTCCGAAACTCGTTGAGGAGCTGTCTCACATCGTAGGAGCTGACTCCGGCAGGAAGGTGTACGGCCAGACAGGTATAGAAACCGGCTCGCCCAAGCTCGTGCGGGCGCACATGAAAGGAAAGGCCAAACCGTTCGAGCCCGAGCGCTGGCCCGAGGTCGTCAGAGAGAGCTTCAAGCTCCTGGCCGACAACAACTGGGTGCCATGCGGCACGCTCGTGATGGGCATGCCGGGTGAGAGGGCGGAAGACGTCTCGAGGACGCTCGAGCTGGTCAGGGACCTGAGACAGTACAAGAGCCTCATAGTGCCGCTCTTCTTCGTGCCCTTGGGTGAGCTTAAGGAGAGCGAGTTCTTCCGGCCAAATGCGATGCTGCCTGAGCACTGGATGCTCTTGGCCGAGTGCATAGAGCACGACTTCTCATGGGTGCGCGTGCTCATGGAGGAGCTGTTCGCCCAGAACAGGCTCTCGTCAGCGAAGGCCAACGGTATGAAGCTGGCTGCATGGTACATGCAGCGGAGGCTGAAACCCTCGCTCGAGCTCATGAGAGAGGGCAAGAATCCGTTGGCTGTTGAGCGGGAGCAGCCCCAGATGGGGCTGTACTGGCTACCTCCCGGAGAGGCCGAGGCGTGATCCAGGCCTCAAATCGGCTTGACCTTCGTAGTTTCTGCGGGCTCAGATGCGGAGACGAGGTATATCGCGGCCAGCACGCAGGCTGCACCCACCGCTGCCGTCAGCCTAAGGCTCTCGTCCAAGAGCGCGAAGGCTATCACGAGCGCGGTCACGACCTCTACGAGCATGATGGTCGCGGAGGCAGTCGCGGACACGCCCTCCAGGCCCATGGCCCAGAGGAGAGTCGCGACCGAAGTGCAGAACACTCCCAGGTAAACCGCCGCGAGCCATCCGTTCAGGCCAACGGCCAGGTCGGCGTTGTCTGTCAGGGCCAAGTACGCGACCACGGGTGCTAGGAAGAGCGTGCACGAGGCTATTGCGCCAGAGCTTATCTCTACTGCAGTACGCCGCGCCAGCGTCTTCTTGCTGAGCACTATGAAGAAGGCCCAGCTCCAGCCCGCGAGGTACGCGAGTATGTCTCCCAGCAGCTCCGACGAAGAGAAGGATAGGCCCTTGTCAGACGTGACCAGCACTACCCCGAGGGAGCCCACCACCACACCCAGTAACTGCGGTCTCGAGAGCCTCTCGCGGAAGGCGAAATAGGAAACTATCGCGACCGCCACCACATTGATGTCGACCAGCAGCGCGGTCTTTGACGCGGTGGTATACACAAGCCCCACGTACTGGAGTATGAATCCCGCTGCGTTGAACCCCCCGATCAGCCAGATGACAGGCTCCTTCATGACGGAGAAAGAGAACTTGCCAACAAGCAGCACGACCGAGAGCGTCACCACGGAGGCCACCAGGAACCTGAGCCACAGAAAGAGCACATCGTTGCCGACATACCGGAGGCCCCACTCCGCCCCAGGGAAGGAAGTCCCCCATATGAGGCTCGCGAGAAGGGTCAGGTAGACTCCGTGCCTCAAGTCTCTCTGCGGCATCGCGGAAGAGAATGCCCCTTAGTATTAGAATGCTACTTAGGCAACTCCTTCGGGAGGTTGATGTGGAAGACGCTCCCTTTCCCAACCTGGCTCTCGACCCACAGGCGGCCGCCGTGGGCCTCGACTATGCCCTTTGAGATGGGGAGGCCGAGGCCCAGCCTGTCGACCTGGTGGGAGAGGTCGTTGCTTGTTACTATGTGGAACCTGTCGAAGATCCTGCCGAGGTTCTCGAGAGGTATGCCTATGCCATTGTCCTTGAACCATATGTGGATTATCCTGCCCTCGTCACGGGCCCCAACCTGTATCCTCCCGCCCTCCTGCGTGTAGCGTATGGCGTTGTCCAGGATGTTGTTGAAGACGTCCTTGATCCTCCGGCGGTCCGCCATGACGGGGGGCAGTTGCCCTTCGACCTCGACGGACAGCGTCTGGTGCTTGGCCTCCGCATCCTTCATCCGCTGTCGGACCACTTCTTCGAGGATCGCCTCTATCCTGATGAGCTCCGGATGTATCTGCAGAGAGCCCTTCTCGAGCCTGCTGACGTCCAGCATGTTCTCCACAAGGGTGTAGAGCCTGTCGGTGTTGGCCTTGATGGTTGCCAGCCTGGAGGCGAACTTCTTGTCGAGCTTGGAAGCGTACTCGCTCTCCATCAGCTCGAGGTAGCCGCGCATGACCGTGAGGGGCGTCCTCAGTTCGTGCGAAACGATGTCTATGAACTGTGTCTTCATCATGTTCACGCGCTCGAGCTCCTGATAGGTCTGGGTGAGCTTCTCGTACGACCGCTCGAGCTGGTTCTGGAGCCTCACCTTGGAGGTGACGTCCATCGCCACGAAGAGGACGCGCTCGACATCTCCCCTCTCAGATCTTATAGGCGTGACCCTCGCGTGGAGGTAATACGCCCTGTCCGGCCGAGGGACGAAGTGTATGTCCACCTTCTCGCCCTCGTGGCCTTCCATGCCCTGGACCACTAGGGCGTCTATTCCTGACTTTATGACCGCTGGAATCTCGAACACGCTTGTGCCCACCAGTTCCTCAGCTGACCTTCTTTCGAGAATCTCGAGCATCTGCTTGTTCACGGACATGAATATCCCGCGGGCGTCGCATGTGAACATCGCTATAGGGGCGTGCGTGACAAGCTGCTCAGTCTCCTGCTTCGCCCGCAGCAGCGCAGCCATGTTCTCCATGCTCTCGATCACAACAGCGACATAGTCGGCGACGGATGACAGCACCACCTCGGTCTCAGGCGGGAACTCGGGGGAACCCCGCGAGGTCGCCACACCCAGGTAGCCGAGGACGTTGCCGCGCGCTACCACAGCACTGACTATCCCGGTCTGGAGGCCGAGCGCTTCTGCGAAGGGCCTGGCGACGGGTGGGAAGCTTTCTATGCCATCTATCCTGACCACCTTTGGCCTCTCGCCCGATTTGAAGGCGGCCCTGAAAGATGGGTCCGTCTGAACCGGTGGCAACTTCTCCCGAATCTCATTCCGAACCCCCGATACGCCTACTACCTTCAGTCTGTTGGCTGTCTCATCGATCAGGAACAGAGCACAGTAGTCGGCGTGAACCATCTCCCGCACCTCCGCTGTTATGACCGCGCCCGCCTCTTCCTCGCTGGTGACTGCGCGGAGCTTCTCGCTGATCCTTACGATGGTCTCGACTGTAGCCGGCTGGAGGGTACGGTCAAGGGGCAAGACAGCCTCCTCCTGAGGATCGGGGGGTTACCTTTGCAGCCATAGAGGTCGAAGGGAACGGTGTCGAGGATAGATAATACGTTCGAGGCGCGATGCGGAGTCGGCGGCGAATGTCAGGGATTGTGAGCCAAGGTTATTACCACAACAATAGCATACGCTGTCCGATGACTGTGCGGGGTGTCGGTGGCAAGGAGCCTGTGCTCGGCGACGGAGTCTATGTCGACCCCACCGCTGTCGTGATAGGCGACGTCCGGCTGAGGGACGGTGTGAGCATCTGGCCCGGCGCAGTCGTGCGCGCCGACGACGACTTCGTTGAGGTGGGCCGAGGCAGTGCGATAATGGATGTCGCCTTCGTTGAGGCGCCCAAGGGCAGGCCTGTTACGATCGGGCAAGGAACCATCATCTCACACGGGGCGAGGCTCCATGGATGCTCGGTCTCCGAGGAGTGCCTTGTCGGAATAGGTGCCATAATCCTTGACGGGGCGACCATCGGGGCGCGTTCCGTTGTCGCTGCGGGGACGCTCATCTCCCCTGGCGCCAAGATACCCCCGGAGTCGTTCGTTATCGGAGTGCCCGGCAAGGTCGCGAGGACGACATCTGTTGCGGAACTCGACAGGGTCAGGCATGACCTTCGGTTGATCGCTGCAAAGGCCAAGCTTTATGCCAGTACGCTGTGAAACTGTCGATAGGGACCGGACTTGGACATTATCGGTGTCGAAAAGCGAATCGTCCGTTTTATATACCGACAGACCGATAACAGCACTGCCAGTAGCGCGTGCTGGACATAGACTGTCTTAGGGGTGGGGGATGGTCTCACAGAAGGTCCGATGATGGAAGTACGATTTGGAAAGCCGGTGGTGGCGCGCGTTAGGAAGTGCAGACTCGTCGTGGTCAAGAAGAGGAGGGCTAACGACAGGAACGACGGCGATGCTGGCGAATGATCCCGTAATCAGCGCGCGATTCACGACCCACTTCTCAGCACTAGGGACCTAGCTTTCCTGTGGAAACCACCCTCTGTTTCCACTGGCGGTGGTCCGTGCGTCCTCCGAAAAGGCTATTTATATAGAAGTCAATATCGAATTGGAAGGGATAAAAATGTCAGGACAAGCAGGACCGATGGCTCCGGGGCCTTATCCCGCATATCAGCCAGTATACCAACCACCGCACAGGACGATGAACGACATGATGAAGACGCTGGTCTCCGACTGGATACTGGCGCTGGGTGTCGTCGTTGGACTGTTCATAGTGTGGATCGGGGCGGTGGTGTGGGGTTCGGCCGACTCGGCGGGCGGCAGAGACTGGGGCGAGGGCCTCAAGTCCTTCGGGATGCTGGTGTTGTCTGTCATCCTGTTCCTGGGCGCGCTCTTGAGGCACGACATCGAGAAGTGGGTTAGGGTTGCGATGGTCGCGTCTGTGACCCTGCTGATGATCTTTGTCGGCTTCTGGGGCGGCTTCTGGTAAGCCCGGAAGCGGATGTACCCGCATGATTGGAAGGGCCTTCGGGAGCGGACCGCAAGAAACCCATTCACTTTTTCAGATTCTTGCCCAGTTTTTGCTCGACCGACCTCACCTTTGCGTCGAGCATGTTCTTCCTGCCCCTGTGGTCATCTATTCTTATCGTAGTTATGACCCTGGGGCAAAGCTCCATGACCCTGAGGTGGCACTTCCGTATGACTGCCATGACGGAGTCGAAGTCCCCCTCCAGGACCGTGCCCATAGGGTTGATACGATAGTCGAGACCCGATTCATCCACGATCCTGAGGCACTCCGCCACATACTGGCTTACACTCTCCCCACTGCCGATCGGGACAACGCTGAATTCCGCGAGCATAGCATCCCCTCTGAGTACACATATGTCCAGCGGCCTGATACTGGCGCCTCCCGCCTATCAAATCTGACGTGTTGAATCCAGGCTCAGGACGCGAATGTATTTATAGGCCGACTTGCTAAATGAAGTTTCCGAAGTCTTGCAAGCTTTCCGTCTGCTTGAAGGGGTCGTGTTGTTGTGAGGTCGAGGAAGAGCGGGGAGTCTTTGAACATAGTCACGAAGCTTAGGAAGTCGGGTCCTGAGAAGCTGGGCGACACACTGACCGTCGAGCACCTGACCAAGGCGATAAAGAACAGCATAGACAAGCAGGGCATGCCCGAGGAGGAGGCGAGGGCCATGGCCCAGCACGTGATGAACTTCTTCGGGTACAGCGAGAGGATCATAGACAACGTGCTCGAGCCCGAGGACAGGGACGCCTTCTACATGCTCGAAGATGCGGGGATACTGATGACTGAGCGCGAGGAGACCACGCTGTACGACGGCCGGGAGTGGAGGATCCACTACTGGATGTTCAGGAAGGACAGGATCCACGAACTCATCCACGGGAAGGGTGAACGCGACCAGGAGCCAGAGGACGCTCAGAGCGTCTATGACGAGGTCCCCGAGGACATCTGGAGCAGGGAGTAGACGCTCGATCATTCTCACTTTCACACAGCCGAGCGAAAGCGATTTGTCGTCACGGACAGCTGATCGGTCAGATGACCTCCGCATGCTTCCCCTACATCCCGAGGCCCGGCCAAGATAGACTGATGGCGCTGGTCAGGTCTGCGTGCGAGGACCGGTGTCACCTGGTCTTGGAGAGTGGCACTGGAACTGGGAAGACCGTATGCACCCTCAGCGCCTGCCTCGAGTTCTGCAGAGGTCGGGGGAAGAAGCTCCTGTACCTCACGCGTACGAACTCGCAGCAGAGGCAGGTCATGTACGAGCTTCGGCAGATATCCGAGCGCATGAAGGTCTTCGGGGTCGCGCTTCAGGGGAGGAGGAACATGTGTCCGCTCGCCAGACGCGACCCTGAGCTGTCCTCCGGCACCCCCGAGGAGCTTTCGAAGGTGTGCAGCGAGAGGAAGGCGAGGGTGCTCAAGGGCGACGAGGAGGCCTGCAGGTACTACTCCGCCACCGTCTCTGAGGATCTCGCACCCGTGATGAGGTATGCCAGAGACGAGCTGCCGACGGCCGAGGAGTTCGTCGAGTATTGTGTCGACCGCGAACTCTGCCCCTATGAGGTGGCGAAGTTGCATGTGCCGGCTGCGGACGTCGTGACCGCCCCGTACATCATGTTCTTCGACAAGTTCATCAGGCATGCCCTCTTGGATTGGATGGAGTGCTCCCTTCCGGACATGGTGGTCGTTGTGGACGAGGCTCACAACCTGCCCTCGTACGCGAGGGAGCTCGAGTCCGCAGACCTCAGTAACCTCACTCTAATCGCGGCGGATAAGGAGATTGACGAGTTCGGCGACCCGGAGGTTGCAGACGGCATAAGCCTCAGGGACTTCGTATCGATGCTTCAGGAGATACTGGACGAGACGGTCGACGAGTACCTGATCGACGAGGACGGCATAATCCCGCAGTCGCACATCGAGGAGCAGCTGATGTCGCGGACAAGGCTCACCAGCAGGGGTGTTGCGGGCCTGCTAGCTCAGGCAGCCAACTTCGGCGAGATGGTCCGCGACCAGAAGAGGCTCAAGGGCAGGCTGCCCAGATCGTATGTGCACGCAACCGCGGCCTTCCTGACGTTCTGGAGCGCCGTCGAAGAGGGGGAGTACATAAAGCTCATCACCGAAAGTACGACACGGGCGTTCGAGGTCTACTGCCTGGACGCATCCAAGGCCTGCGCTCCCCTGCTCGAGTGCCACACGAGCGTTCACATGTCCGGGACGCTCAGACCGCTCGAGGACTACAGGCAGTCTATCGGACTGCCTAAGGACGCGCGCCTCGCGGAGGTCCCATCGCCGTTCCCGCCAGAGAACAGGCTGGTCCTGTACGTCGACGACGTAACGACGAGGTATGAGGAGCTTGAGCGTGACGAGGAGATGGTCGAAAGGATTGCCGAGCGCATATCTGACATGCTGTCGGGCGTTTGCAGGAGCACCATAATCTTCTACCCCTCGTACGCTCTGATGGAGCGTATATCGTCGAGGACGGTGCGCGCCTCCGCGGGGAGGACCGTGTTCTATGAGCAGCGGGAGATGGATCAGGGTGACCTCATGAGGGTCGTCCGCGACTTCAAGCTGCAGCCGGGCGACGCTGTCCTGCACGCTATCGCCGGCGGGAGGGTGAGCGAGGGCATGGACTTCCCTGGGGCTGAGCTGGAGCTGGCAATCATCGCAGGGATACCCTATCCCAAGCCGACCGCCAAGCAGAGAGCGCTCCAACACTTCTGTGAGCTGAGGTTCGGGGACGGATGGGAGCATGCCGTGAAGGCTCCGACCGCGAGGAAGCTCCTGCAGTCCATAGGTCGGCTGATCAGGAGCGAGACGGACAGAGGTGTCGCCGTCGTGCTGGACAGGCGTGCGGTGCAGTTCAAGGACACGCTCGGCGCGACGCGCTCCGAGGACCCTGTGGAGGACATCAAGCAATTCTTCGAGCGAGCAGCAGACGCAGCGCAGGTCGCTCGCGCCGGACGGCTGACCGAGCGGCGCGGATTACAGCTTTGACCCGGCGCTTGCATTATAACACCCCTGCACGATACGCGGGAGGATGTCCGTCGCAGAGACTGTGCTGGCTGGTCTGTGGCTAATGTTGCCCGCGCTCGTGCCGAACTCCGCAGCCGTGCTCTGGGGCGGCGGCACGCCCATGGACTTCGGCAGGAGCTGGCGGGGGAGGCGTATCCTCGGCGACGGCAAGACGTGGAGGGGGTTCTTCGGCGGCTCGCTGACCGGCGCACTGGTCGGCATCATCATCCTGAGCCTCAGCGAGGTGCTGGGGGCGCAGTCCACATGGGGCTACGGCGGTTGGCCCGAGTCGCTCGTAACGCCCTTCGCGCTCGCGTTTGGGTCGCTATCGGGCGATGCGGTCGGCTCCTTCGTCAAGAGAAGGCTGGGTGTGGAGAGGGGGGCGAGGGCGCCTGTCCTGGATCAGTACAACTTCGTTGTCGGTGCGGTCCTGCTCGCGCTCCTTACACGCCCTGGCTGGTTCTTTCAGCACTATGTGACTGGGCACGGGTGGGTGGCGCTGCTGGTGTTCCTGGCGATCGTGCCGCTACTCCACAGGGGAGTGAACATCATAGGTTATAAGATGGGAAAGAAAGATGTGCCGTGGTAGGGGGGCAAGTGCGGTGCTGAAGCAGATGCTGAAGGACGCAAAGGTAGTCCAGACTGGGGATTTCGTCCTCGCGTCGGGGAGAAGGAGTAACTACTTCGTCAACATCAAGCGGGCCAGCACTGACCCGCGGATACTTCGCGAGATAGCGAAGGAGATGGCCCCGCACATCGACGATGCCAAGATAGCCGGAATGGCGCTCGGTGCGGTGCCGCTGGCCGTGGCGGTCGCGTTGGAGACCAACAGGCCGTTCGTAATGGTGAGGAAGGAACCCAAGGACCACGGAACGAAAGAACTCATCGAGGGCGAGGTCAATCCCGGGGAAAGATTCGTCATAGTCGAGGACGTCGCAACGACGGGGGGCTCCACGCTGAAGGTGGTCAACGCCCTCCGCGAGAAGGGGGCGAACGTGTCCAAGGCCGTGGTCGTGGTGGACCGCGAAGAGGGCGCAAGCGAGATGCTGAGGGAACACGGCATCGAGCTCGTCTCAATCTTCAAGGCCAAGGATCTGGTATGACGCCAGAGGTCGTTGACCTTTCGTGCACCAGGTGTAGGCTCAGCCGAAGCAGGAAGCAGGTCGTCCCTGGGAAGGGCTCCTGGAGAACGAGCTTGGTCCTCGTGGGCGAGGCCCCTGGTAGCGAGGAGGATCGGAGGGGAGAGCCGTTTGTGGGCCGCGCCGGCAAGCTGCTGGACGAGACGCTCGCCGACGGGGGTGCGAGCCGACAGGATGTTTTTATCGCAAACCTAGTGAAGTGCAGGCCTCCGGGCAACAGAAGGCCGAGGAAGGATGAGATCGAGGCCTGCGCACGCTTCCTTCAGGCGGAGCTGCAGCGCATCAGGCCGAAGGTCATATGTGCGATGGGCCAGACTGTCGCGGCCGCGCTCATCGGATGCAACGGGAGGATGAGCTCGTTGGTTGGGAGGGTCTTCGACGCTGAGGTGCATGGGGTGCGGGCCAAGGTGGTCATCTCGTACCATCCTGCTGCGTGCCTCTACCAGAGAAAGAACCTCTCGGCGTTCAGGGAGGCCATAAGGACGAGCCTACATGAGGCTGGCCTCGGGAAGCGCGCGTCGAAACCGCATTGAAATGTTATTGTACTCCCCAGGCTGTATCTCGTCCTGTGATGAGCGTAGCCCGTGTCGCCGCGATCATCCTCACCCTGGCGCTTGCAGTGCATCCGGTCTTCCGGACGGTTGCTGTGGCCCAGAGCGCGGCAGCCGGAAGTTGGACAATAATGGTTTACATGGCGGACGATTTCGAGATGCCTCTCAACTGGCAGGACGACGTCAACGAGATGGAGGCGGCCGTGCAGAGGGCTGGGACAACCATCATCGCACTCGTGGACGACTACGGGCCTGACAACACTGTGCTCTTGAAGGTGGAGCACGACCCCAACTTCCTCGACCCGACCATCGTCTCCACCTACATTGACCAGAAGGGGGCCATTTACCCTGGCTCTGAGGCTGACATGGCCAGCGCTGACACACTCAGGGCTTTCATCGAGTTCGCCGCTGGCAAGTACCCGGCCGAGAGGTATGCGCTGGTGCTCTGGGGCCATGGAGCCGGCTGGCCGGGCGTGTGCCCTGACGGACGCGACCTACTGAACCTCACCGAGCTGAAATCGGCGCTGGACGGAGCCGTGATTGCTGTAGGAAGCGTTGTGGATCTGCTTGTGGTCGATTCGTGCGCCCTGGCAACGGTGGAGCTTCTCGCCCAACGTCTCCCTGTGAACGTCGTAGTCGCCTCCGAGAAGGACGTCCCCTACGCAGGGCTTCCCTACACGCTCGTGCTTGACAGGCTCGCGACAAACCCCG
Source organism: Thermoplasmata archaeon (assembly GCA_038852315.1). Taxonomy (GTDB): domain Archaea; phylum Thermoplasmatota; class Thermoplasmata; order UBA10834; family UBA10834; genus COMBO-56-21. The sequence continues at coordinate 28,613 of JAWCKF010000002.1, forward strand.
ACATGACGCCAGCTGAGTTCGGCAGGGAGATCGCGGACACTTATGTCTCGTGGTCAATGACCAACACAGATTACTCGACCACAATGGCCGTTCTGGAAGGCAGGGGTTTTGCACTAACCCGTCTGCTAGACCAACTGACAAACATCTCGGAGCTTGGCAAGGCCCTTGATCCAGCATATCACTCAGAGCTCGTACAAGCTCTCGAGTCTGCCGAGGAGTACGAGAGGCCTTATAGTGTGGACTTCGGGGACTACATGAGAAAGATAATGGCGGCCGACGTGCCCCTCGAGCTGAAGTATGCCGCTTATCGCGCCCTGATTGCGCTCGATGAAGTCGTCATCCACTTCGCGAGGTACGACAACCCGTACGCATCGGACGGCGTAAGGGCCACAAACGCAAGTGGCCTCGCAATCTACGCCGTCAGCTCAGCCCCTTACGAGTCCGAGTACTTCACGCTCGGGATATGCGAAACCCGCTGGGAAGCATTCGCAGTCGAACTCAGGAACGCAACCTACCAGATTCCCCTCGGGCCTGGACCAAACATCCAGATCTCCGAGGGCGAAGGAGGTAACCAGATCGCAACTGTCTCGTGGGGGCCAGGATTCGACAAGGTGCGCATCTGGGTATTCCAGTCGACGCCCGAAGGGCTGTCGTATGTCGGAACAGAAGAGAGCACGACGGGGACCGTCATCATCGATGGTTATCTCGGCCACCTGACACTCTCTGCAGCTGCCTTCCTGGGAGGGATCGTGAGGGCGCACTCCACGCATGACGTTACGCTCATCGGGAGCGTGTTGGTGGAGATCGAAGTCAGGTTGGGTGGCGAAAGGATATCCAGCGGGGTCGATGTGAAACTGCTCTTGAACAATGGCAGCGTCGCGGCCGCCCGAGACAGCGGCGGGCTGTTCTCCGCCCGGGTGATCGTGCCGACCGAGGCCTATGTAGGGGAGCTGGTGATGATAGAGGTACGCGACAGCAGGACGCACGAACTGCTGGGTGAAGGCATGGTCCGCATCACCTCACGGAGCACATCAGTATCGGTCGAACTCTTGAAGTCGCCAGAGGGCTGGGGACCCACACTGGCCGGGCTCGCGTTCGCGCTCCTCCCCTCGCTGCTGATCCTGGTGTTCGCGGTCCTGCTTCACCGGGAGCGCAGACGAGGCTCAGGGAGCGGCTAACACCCGCGACACTCAGAACCTCTTCTTGAAGAGGTACTTCAGGTTGCTCCAGCCGTCTTTCCAGCTCTGCAGCTTGACCTCTCCCACGCGCACGCGGTAGGTTATGGGGACCTCCTTGGCTTTCAGCTTCTTGAACGCCTCGATCTTCAGCTCCTCGGAGAAGGCCATGCCGTCGCTCCTGACATCCAGCTGCTCGAGACACGACCTCCTGAAGACCCACATGCCGCTTTGGGAATCTTTGAGGCGGACCCTGAACAGGATCCTCGCGGTGGCCGAGAGCACCCAGTTCCCGAACCTGTGCTTCGCCCCCATCGCACCTTTCTCCATACGGGCGAACCTGTTGGTCGTGATGAAGTCCAGCTGCTCCCGCTCGAGCATGTCGACCAGCGCAGGTATGTCGCTTGCGGGGTACGTCATGTCGGCGTCGAGGGTGGCGACGAACTCCCCCGTCGCTCTCTCGAACCCCGTCTTGTAGGCGCGACCATAACCCCTCCTCGGCTCCTCGACCACGATGGCGCCCTTCTCTCTGGCTATCTCCCGCGTCCTGTCATGGGAGTCGGTGTCGACCACGATCACCTCGAAAGGCCTCGAATCGCCAAGAGCAGACCTCACCTCGTCGATGACGAGGCCTATGCTCTTCTCCTCGTTCATCGTAGGTATCACCACCGAGAGCTTCCCCTTCTCCACGCAGGTCACCTGCCCGGAAACAGCAGCCTGAAACGTCTGTGCCTGGGGCCCTCGGGAGCCTTGTACGGCGACTTCTCGAAGAACTTGCAGCAGAGGTAGCCGAGCAGCGCGAACGCCAGCCTGACCACGGCCCAGAAAGACCTTGTGTTCTCGAGCAGCTTTTGAGGCTTGTAGCTGGACCACAGATACCCGTGCTTCATCGTGAGCTGCTTTCTCCCCCAGCCGTTCCAAAAGGCCTGCTTGAGGAAGGCCCGGAAGCTGCCCTTGGTCCTGTGATAGACTATCGCATTTGGATTGTATGTGAGCCTGAAACCCTTCGACACGGCTCTGAAGTTGATGTCGATGTCCTCTGCTGTGACGAACCACGGGTCGAACCCGACGACGGCTTCGAGCACCTCCCGCCTCCAGGCCATGCTCGCGCTCGGATGAGAGATGTCCACGCCCCTGTGGTAGAGCTCCACACGCTCGAGATCCTCGAAAGCGTGGTAGCCTATGTTTATCGTCCTGCCCGCGACTATGTCGTAGTCCTTGAGCGACTTCCTGAGCTCGCGGAGCCAGAACGGGTTTGCTATGCAGTCGCCGCCTATGGTCGCGATGGCCTCGCCCGTCGCCTTCGAGATGCCGTAGTTGGTGCTCTCGCCCCTGCTCCCAGGGTGGTGGAAGAGTCGTATCTCTGGATGGTCCTTCATATACTCCTTTACCGCCTCGACCGTGCCGTCCCAGCTCCCGGCATCGACCACCACTATCTCGAAGGGCGGCTCTTGCGTTACTAGGCTGTCCAGAAGATCCCTGATGTGCCTCTTCTCGTTCAGCAGATTCAGGACGATGCTTATCTTCATGTGCCGACGCCTTCCGAAGTTCCTAGCCACATATTATGGTTTCCTGGGAGCTTGACACAACCAGTCATCTGCCGACAGAGCCGTAGCCTATTCCGAGGTACCTCGCGCCCGCCCTCCTCACGGCAGCGGGATCGAGGCAGCGCCGGCCGTCCACGACGACAGGCGTATGCATGGCCGAGAACTCCCGCCTCCCCAGCTTCCTAAACTCCGGCCAGTCCGCCTGAACTATACATCCGTCGGCGCCCTTGAGGCACTCAGCCACCGACTTGGCGTACTCGATACCTGGCATGAGCATGATGAAGCTTGACATAGCCATGGGGTCAAAGGCCACAACATGGGCGCCCTTCGCGAGAAGCTGCGCTATCAGAGGAACAGCACGCGTGTCCCTGGTGTCGTCGACCCCGCCCTTGAACGCAAGGCCGAGCACCGCCACGCGCTTTCCTCGAAGGTCCCCGAGCGCGCTCTCCAGCAACCGCACGCCTTCGGAAGGCTGCGCGTCGTTTATCGCCATCAAGGCCGGGAGCAACCTTGACCTGTAGCCCTTGGATCTCGCGGCCTTGTCAAGGGCGCGGACGTCCTTAGGCAGGCAGCTGCCTCCGAAGCCGAGGCCTGGTTTGAGGAAAAGCGGGCCTATCCGTGGGTCTAGCCCGACCGCGCGCAGGACCTGCTCGGAGTCTATCCCGAACCTTGCGCACATGTTCGCTATCTCGTTGGCGTAGGAGATCTTTGTCGCGAGGAAGACGTTTGAAGCGTACTTGATCATCTCCGCGGACCTCAGGTCTGTAGTTATCTTCGGGGCCCTTATGGGAGCGTACAGCCGAACGACCAATCGAGCGGCCTTCACGTCGTCCGCGCCTACGACTATTCTCGACGGGTGCAGGCTATCCCTCAGCGCACTCCCTTCCTGGAGGAATTCCGGATTCACACACACACCGAAATCGCGCCCAGCGCACCTTCCTGAGGTCTTCTCCAAAAGAGGGATGACGGTCGTATCCGTGGTGCCAGGCACTACTGTGCTTTTGACCACGACCACCTTGTATCCTTCGGATGTCTTCAGGCCCCTCCCGATGTTCTTGCATGCCGACTTCAGCGGGGCGATGTCGATGCGCCCTGAGGGCAGCGAGGGCGTCTGGACGCATATGAAGACCGCCTGCGAATCGATGACGCTCTCCGCCGTCTCCGCTGTCGCCGTGAGCTTGCCCAACCTCACAAGCTTGTTGAGTTCCCTTTCGAGAGGAGGCTCATGGAACGGCAGCCTGCCCGAGGCGACCGACTTGACCTTCTGCTCATCGATGTCGCAGCATTCGACACGGTGGCCGAGCTTGCCGAACATTACGGCGGTCGCGAGGCCCACATAACCCGCGCCGATGACTGATATCCTCATTGGCACTTGAACATATAGGCGCGATAATAACACTTTCCATGCGTCGGCTCTGAGGACTGGCCACCACAACACATGTGGCAGAAGCGACGCCCAAAGGTTGAATAGACTACAAAGTCATTCGCGAGTTCGGAGGAATGGACTTGAGGTTTGCGCCCGTAGCAGCCTTGTTCGTTTCGGCTCTGATGTTGATTGATGTCGGCTCCTGCGCGGCAGCGAGCGTAAGGATGAGCCACATCCATATCACGCTCGAGATTCCTGCTGGGTGGACGTACGAGAGGAACGTAACCAGCGACGGAGAATTCTACGACCTCGAAATGCAGTGCGTCGCAAGTGGGACTCTAGCTTATGGACTTCTGACCCACACGAATTGGGATAAGGCCGTCAGCAATAACACGTTGTGGGCCGAGCTGAAGCTCGGAATGAACGAAGTGGCAGAGGATCCCGAGGTTACATACTTCGCCGTGGCCATTCCGCCCGCGAACACGACCATCAACGGGATCAAGGCGTGTCAGGCAGACCTAAAGGTAGCGTACTCTGGACCGGTCGTCAGGGAGAGGCTCGTGGTGCTTGCGAGCGACGAGTGGAACATGGGCTGGGCGATGGCCTTCGCTTGCGCCGACGAAGATTGGACAGGGTTCGCGCCGCAGATAACATCCATCATAAACAGCTTCACCGTCGATGAGTACACTGGCATGGAGACAGGCTGGATGTTGATAGTGGCATTGGTCATTGCTGTGATCGTAGTCGTCGCCGTTGTAGCGGTGTTCGTGGCCAGCCGACGCAAACGTGGCCCGCCCGAGGTGCCCGCCCCGCCAGCACCTCCGCCACAGGAGCCGCCGCCCCAGCCGCCTCCGCCACAGCAATAGGCGCGGGAGCCCAGCGGCACTCGAACTGGACATAAACGCTTATATTGCCTCTGGGCGTTCATTTGTGCCGTGAAGGTCGTCATCCCGGCCGCCGGGCTGGGCCTAAGATTCTTGCCAGCAACGAAGGCGCAGCCGAAGGAGATGCTCCCGGTAGTTGACAAGCCGGCTATACAATACGTGGTCGAGGAAGCCGTAGCCGCAGGCATGACGGACATCATAATCATAACGGGCCGGGGCAAGCGAGCCATCGAGGACCACTTCGACAGGTCCTACGAGCTCGAGCACAAGCTCAGGGAGACGGGCAACACGGAGGCTCTCGCAGAGATACAGAGGATAGCCTCTATGGCCGACATATTCTACATCCGTCAAAAGGAGCAGTTGGGGCTCGGGCACGCGGTGCTCTGCGCGAAGAAGCACATCGGGCAGGAGCCGTTCGCCGTGATGCTCGGGGACGACATCGTCGTGAACGAGAGGCCGTGTATAGGTCAACTGGCTGACATACACGAGGAGCTGGGCGCGAGCGTCGTCGGCGTGGAGAGAGTTTCCAGGTCTAGGATATCCAGATACGGCGTTATCAAGGGCAGATGCATCAGGAAGGATTTGTACAAGGTGCATGACCTGGTGGAGAAGCCCCTGCCCCAGCAGGCGCCCTCGGACCTCGCGATCATAGGGAGGTATGTGTTCGAACCCGAGATATTCTCCTACCTCGAGAAGATAAGGCCAGGGAAGGGTGGAGAGTACCAGCTCACGGACGCGATGAGACTCATGTGCAGGAAGACGGACCTGTATGGGCTGAAGTTCAGGGGAAGGAGGTTCGACATCGGCAGCAAATCCGACTGGATAAGGGCGACGATCGAGCTGAGCCGGGAGAGGCCGGACCTCAGGGCAGAGAGGTGAGTGGCCGCCCTCTGGCCCGCGCGAGGTTGTTCGCGCCCAAACCTATTATAGCTAAGTGGGGATTCTCGCTGACCGAGGGCTCGATTTGAAGCTGATGGCCCAACACTACAGGATAGACGACTGCGAGATCGGCGAGGACACCGTCGTGAGGGACTACGTCAACCTCTACGGATGCAAGATAGGAAAGGGCTGCAGGATCGCCGCATACGTGGAGATACAGCGCGGCGTCAGGATAGGCGACAGGTGCAAGATAGAGGCGTTCGCCTTCATACCGTCCGGCGTCACCATAGAGGATGAGGTCTTCATCGGCCCGCACGTATGCTTCACAAACGACCGAGTGCCAAAGGCCGTCGGGGAGTGGGAGATGGTGCCGACCGTGGTCAGGAAGGGCGCATCAATCGGGGCAAACGCGACGGTCATATGCGGTGTCACCATAGGCGAGAACGCACTCGTCGGTGCAGGAGCGGTGGTCACGAAGGACGTACCTGCGAACGCTGTCGTCGCGGGCGTCCCTGCCAGAATCGTGGGCACGCGGGATGCCAGCGGCAAGAAAATCGACAGGAGGCGGAAGAGATGAAGGTCCCGATAGCACAGCCAGTCATGACCGAGAGGATGATCGAGGCGGCCGCGAACGCCTTGAGGAACGAGAGGCTGACGCTCGGCGAGAGTGTTTTCAAGTTCGAGGAGGCGTTCGCGAGGATGTGCGGGACTAAGTACGCCATCGCCGTCAGCTCCGGTACTGCAGCGCTGCAGCTGGCGCTACAAGCGTGTGGCATAAGGGCGGGGGACAGGGTCATCACTTCGCCCATGTCCTTCGTTGCGTCCTCCAACTCGTACGTCGCCTTCGGCGGCCTCCCGGGGTTCGCGGATGCGTCTGAGGAAGATTACAACCTCGACCCGGCGAAGCTCGCGACCGCGATTGACGGCAAGACGAAGGCCGTCATGCCCGTGCACCTTTACGGCCATCCAGCAAAGATGGACGAGATAAACGAGATTGCGAGGAAGCACGGGCTCAGAGTGGTGGAAGATGCGTGTCAGGCGCATGGCGCGCGCTACAAAGGCAAGGTCGCAGGGAATCTAGCAGATGCAGGATGTTTCTCGTTCTATCCGACGAAGAACATGCATGTCGGCGGGGACGGGGGCATGATAACGACGAACGACGAGAGGATCGCCGACCTGTGTCAGCGGATGAGGCACTGCGGACGGGCCAAGGGCAGCAACTACGTGCACGACGTCATAGGCTACACATACCGGTTGAACTCGGCGAACGCAGCCATCGGGCTCGAGCAGCTGAAGATGCTTCCCCAGTGGAACGAGAAGAGGAGGGCGGCCGCGCGGAAGTACGACATGGAACTCAGGGACGTCGGTGACATAGTGACGCCCCCGAAACCGAGCCCTGACGTGGAGCCCGTCTACCATCTGTACACTCTTCGAACCAAGCGGAGGTACGAGCTCAAGAAATTCCTGGAGTCGAAGGGCGTCGGGGTCGGTCTGAACTACGAGATACCCATCCATCTGCAGCCAGTCTACAGGCAGCTGTTCGGGTACAAGGAGGGCGACTACCCCGTTTCCGAACGCCTCTGCAGCGAGGTAATCGCCATACCCATGTTCGCTGACATCACCGAAGAGCAGATCAGATATGTGGTCGATTGTGTCAAGGAGTTCTACAGGTAGGATCATCATGGGTAAGTTCAACGTTGGGATAATCGGCGTGGGGTACTGGGGAAAGAAGCTGGTGGACGAGTTCACCAAGGTCGAGAGTGTGAAGGTGGTCGGCGTCTCCGACGTCGATGAGAAGAATCTGGCGTTCTGCGCTGACCGCTACGGTGTCAAGACTGGGTACAAGGACTACCGTCAGCTGCTTTCCAGGGGCGACCTGCACGCCGTTGTGGTCGCGACCCCGAACAACACGCACTATCAGATATGCAGGGACGCACTGGAGGCTGGGAAACACGTCCTTGTCGAGAAGCCGATAACCCTCTCATCGAAGGAGGGAAAGGAGCTGGTGGACCTGGCGCAGAGGAAGGAACTCACGCTCTCGGTCGGGCACATATTCAGGTTCAACAACGCCCTGGCGGAGGTCAGAAGGCTGATCAAAGAGGAGAAGTTCTTCGGAAGGCTGTTCCTGATGGAGCAGGACTGGACCAACTTGGAGAAGCCGTTCCCCGACAGGGACGTGCTGTTCGATCTCGCCCCGCACATGTTCGACATCCAGAACTACCTGTTCGGGCAGTGGCCCGTCGAGGTCAGCTGCGTGGGAGGGCCGTTCAGGCGAGCCCAGGGAGAGGAGACCGCCTACGTCACTTCGGTCTTCGCAGACGGTGCGATCGCGATGGCTAACATAAGCTGGCTTGTGCCGAGGAAGACCAGGCAGATAGTCCTTGTTGGTGAGAACAGGACCGCAATCGTAGATGCGGTGGCCCAGGAAGTGACCGTCTACGAGAGCGGGTACACGTACAAGCTCCACGTGGAAAGGAACAACACCATCAGGGACGAGCTCGTGCACTTCGTGAAATCCTTCAGCGACCCCGCAACCGAGACCAGGAACAGCGGCTCTGTGGGCGTTAGGACGGTCGAGCTGATAGAGGCTGCGAAGAGGTCGATGGCCGAGAAGAGAGCTGTCAGGCTCTGACCCTCCGCCCCTGACACACGGGCTTTATAGGGCCTCAGCCGATTCACAGAGGGATGCCATCATCGCTGATGCTGCTGACATATCCATACAGACCCGATCCGAGGGTCTTCAGGGAGGCGCGGGCGCTCACGAAGCACGGCATCGAGGTCCAGCTGATAGCATGGGACCGAGAAGGAGGACGACCGGCGAGATCGGTTGAGGACGAGGTACACGTCATCAGGGTGGGGCCCAGGTGTCCATACAGGTCCGCGCTTGGAGTGGCATCGCGCCTGCCTCGGTTCTGGCTCAGAGCGTTGCTCGCCTCAAGAAGACTGAGGTTCGACCTGATACATGCCCACGACTTCGACACGCTCCCGCTCGCGCTCCTGATCTCCAGGTTGAGGGGAAGCCCTGTGCTGTACGACGCCCACGAGATATACTCTTCGATGGTCGAGAGAGAGATCGGGTGGCTCTCGCACCTGGTCTGGCTGCTCGAGCGACGCCTGTCTCGGGAGGCGGACGAGATAGTCACGGTGAACGAGAGCCTCGCAGCGAGGCTCTCAGAAGGACGGGCCAAGCCCGCTAGGATAGTCACCAACAGCCCCGATACGGGAATCCTTGACGGGCTCGATGTGAGGCAGGTCAGGGACAGGTACGGTCTCAGGGGTTTCGTGATCTCCTACCTCGGCTCCCTCGAACCCGGCAGGTTCGTCAAGGAGATGCTGAGCTCGATGGAGCCGGGCACGGGCGTTACACTGGCGATTGGCGGAGAGGGCACTCTGAGGCCTGTTGTCGAGAAGGCTGCTGCGTCGAACTCGAGGATCAAGTTTCTGGGCACTATCGATACCGATGAGGCACTCAGGGTAACCTACGCCAGCGACCTCGTCGTGGCGATGCTTGACCCGAACAACCCGAACTACAGGAGCAGCACGCCGGTCAAGGTGCTTGACGCGATGGCGTGCGGGAGGCCAGTCGTGGTCTCGGAGGGGCTCGAGATCTCCAATCTGCTCAGGAGGATTGGCTGCGCCTTCGTGATACCCTACGACCGGCAGGCCTTCAAAGACGCCCTCGCGCTCGCACAGGCCGATCCAAAGCTCCTGGCGACCATGGGGAGGAAGGGTAAAGAGTACTTCGAGAAGGAGCTTTCATGGCCACGCAGCCGCGATGAGCTGCTAAAGGCCTACAAGGCCTTGGTGCGCGGAGCCTGAGCCAAGTATTATATACCCTGATGCCCATTTTATTGGTGTCCGACACGTGTCGGACTGCACGGGATGGGATGCAGAGAACAGCGTACAGCGCTCACATCGACCACGCCAAGTTTTCGCATCCCGCGCGGAGAGGGATCGGATGTACCTTAAGGAGATAGAACTCGAGAACTTCAAATCGTTCGCCCGGAAAACCAGGATACCCCTGCTCCAGGGATACACTGCGATAACGGGCCCAAACGGGATGGGCAAGTCGAACATATCCGACGCTATCCTGTTCGTGCTCGGACCGAGGAGCTCAAGGGTTATCAGGGCGGGCAAGCTCACGGACCTCATCTTCAACGGCGGCAAGGAGAAGAAGCCAGCGACCGAGTGCAAGGTCAGCCTCGTGTTCGACAACTCGGACAGGCTCATACCGATCGACTCCGACACCGTGAAGCTCACGCGCGTCGTGCGCGTGTCCGACAACGCTGAGGGCTACTACTCCTACTTCTATGTGAACGACAAGCGCTCGTCGCTGGGCGAGTTCGACAACCTGCTTGCGAACGCCAGGATAAGCGCCGACGGGTACAACTTCGTCCAGCAGGGCGACATAACCAAGATAGTAGAGATGACCAACCTGGAGAGGAGGCGCATACTCGACGACATCGCCGGCATCACCAAGTTCGACGAGGACATCCAGAGCGCCGAGAAGGAGAAGCTCGCAGCCGAGGAGAACATCCAGCGGCTGGGCATCATACTGGATGAGACGAGAAAGCAGATGAAGCAGCTGGACGCGGACCGCGAGGGGGCGCTGAAGTACAAGGATCTGCACGACAAGCTCCAGCTGGCACAGGCGTGCATGGCCGTAAAGCGTAAGGAGTCGGTTGACCGCGAGGTCGCGTCGATAAACGAGCAGATCGCGAGCTACACGGCGGAGAAGGACAAGGCCGAGAAGAAGAGGGAGGAGCTCGCTCGAGAGCTCGAGGAGATAGCTGGCCAGCTTCGAGAGGTTGAGAAGGAGATAGAGGAACGCGGCGGGGAAGAGGCGAAGCAGGTCAAGGACAAGATCGACAGCCTGAGGATTGAGATCGCTCGCGCGAAGGACGCGGCACAGAACGCGGCCGACGCGGTCTCGTCCCTGAAGGAGGTTCAGCTGGCGCAGTCAGAGGACCTCAAGGCGGTCCAGAAAGACCTTGACGTCCTCAGGGAGAAGCTCGATCCGCTGGAGAAGGAACACAAGAGGAAGTCCGCCCTGCTGGAGAGCAAGCGGGCGAAGCTGACTGAGTACCAGGACCAGGTCTCGAAGTCGGACTCAGAGCTCAGCGCTCTACAGAAGGAGGCCGTCGAGATGTCCGTGGAGCTGACCAACAAGGGCGAGAAGTTGCACGCTCTCAACCTTGAGCACGACAGGCTCGAGGAGAAGGCCTCCAGGCTCAGGATAGACATCGCCAACCTCGAGGAGACGAAGAAGACCTACGAGTTCGAACTCAAGGATGCGGAGTGGTCAATCAAGGAACTGAAGAGCGAGACGAAGACGGCTGGCCAGGGTGTGAGGAAGCTCCAGGAGGAGTTCCAGTCAAAGAGGAACAGGGAGCGGAAGCTGCTGGAACAGTCTCAGGAGCTGGAGAACGCAGTAAAGACTCTCACAAGAGAATACAACCAGCTCAAGGCCGAGGCGGAGGCGATAGACGCCGTCAAGCGCGGACAGAGCAGCGCGGTCAGCGCCGTGCTCGAGGCGAGGGACAAAGGCACCATCAAGGGCATACACGGGACCATCGCCGAGCTGGCGGAGGTTGACGAGGAATACGAGACCGCGCTCAACGTCGCCGCCGGCCCGAGGATGCAGGCCATAGTCGTGGACTCGGACGAGGTCGCAGCCGAGTGCATAAGCATGCTCAAGAAGAGCAAGGGAGGTCGCGCGACCTTCCTGCCGCTGAACAAGATGATCGATGGCAGGCCCAGGGGCAAGGCGATACTGGCTGCCAAGAGTGCGGTAGGGTTTGCGATAGACCTGGTCAAGTTCGACGAGAAGTATAGGACGGCGTTCTGGTTCGTGTTCGGCGACACCGTCGTCGTGAAGGACCTTGACGAGATGAGGAAGCTGATGGGGGGCGTGAGGCTCGTCACGATGGAGGGGGAGCTGGCAGAGGCGAGCGGCGCCATGGTAGGAGGGACGCCCGAGAAGAGCCTGATGAAGTTCGGCGCACCATCAGAGAGCAGGATCGAGAAGAAGGCCGCCGAGCTGAGGAAGGCGATAGAGGAATCGGAGAAGGTCCAGAAAGAACTCTCGGAGCTGAGGCTTGAGATTGCCGAACTCGAGAATCGGATAAGGGAGTTCAACGCGAAGGGCAGCGGAGAGAGCGTGAAGCTCGAGGCCCTCGAGACGAAGAAGAAGGAGTTCGAGCAGAAGCTCGCGTCGCTCAACGCTGAGCTGGACGCAAAGAACTCAGAGCTGGCGGAGACCTTGGACCTGATAGACAAGGTCAAGGCTGACATATCCAGGTTCACAGACGAGATTGAGAGGCTGAAGAAGAAGAAGGAGGCTAAGGACAAGAAGCTCCTGGAGGCCACTCCCCAGGAGCTCTCACAGCAGCTGAAGAAGCTCGAAGCGGAGATATTCGACCTATCGAACGAGGTCGCGAAGCTCGGCTCCGACATACAGACCGTGAAGACCCAAGTGGAGCTCGTCGAGGGCAGGAAGAGGGAACTAGAGGCAGGCCTCAAGAACACTGCTGAGAAGATCCAGGAGCAGCTCGACAAGGCAAAGGAGAGCTCGGAGCGTCAGGAGCAACTCGAGACTGAGCTGAAGGCCCTCATGAAGATGGAGAGGTCGATGGGAGACGAGCTCAACTCGCTCAGGAGCAGACGAGACGCCCTCTACAAGAAGAAGACTGACACCGAGGCGAGCATAGAGAAGATCGCCACGAAGGCCCAGACGAGCGCCGACTTCGTGCTCACTCTTCAGACGAAGCTCGCGGACGCGGAGAAGCGGCTTCAGGAGGCCGAGGCGGAGCTGGCCCAGTTCGGTTCAGTGAAACTCCCGGAGGAGCTCCCCTCAGCGGAGGACCTGAAGCTGACGATAGCCGACTGCGAGAAGCAGATGTCGACGCTCGGCGCCGTGAACCTAAAGGCGATAGACGAGTACGAGGAGAAGAAGAAGAGGCACGATGAGCTGAAGGAGGAGATAGGCCAGCTCGAGAAGCAGAAGGCCAACCTGAACAAGCTCGTGGCCGAGCTGAACGAGAAGAAGAAGCTGGGCTTCAACAAGATATTCGGCGCAATCAACGAGAACTTCAAGAAGATTTTCGCGGAGCTCTCGGGCGGGGGCGAGGCGGAGCTGCTGCTCGAAAACGAGCAGGACCCCCTCGCGGGCGGACTCATAATCAGGGCCCGTCCGAAAGACAAGAAGGCGGTGAGGATGGAGGCGCTCTCCGGCGGGGAGAAGAGCCTGACTGCGCTGTCGTTCATATTCGCCATACAGGCCCACGAGCCGTCGCCGTTCTACCTGCTCGACGAAGTGGACATGTTCCTGGACGGCGTGAACGCAGAGAACGTCGCCAAGGCCGTGAAAAGGAGCTCGAAGAACGCCCAGTTCATACAGATATCCCTCAGGAAGGTCACGCTGAAGGAGGCCGATCACATAATAGGCGTGACGATGCAGCGCGACGGCATCTCCGAGATCGTCATGAAGCCGAACATCGGAGACGAGATCGAGGCGCAGGAGGCTGTCGAGCCAGAACAGGCGGAGCAGGGGGCGAGCTGACCATGGCGATGGCTATTGATGCGCAGGCCGTGCTCGACCACCTTGTGTTCCACAAGTCGTTGATAGACGACTCCGAGGGCGCAGGGGACAGGGGTGCGAGGCTGGAGAACTACATCAGGATGGTCAACGAGATGGGCCAGGGTACGCTCGTGCCGTCCGACGACCCCTTCGAGAGGGGCGTCGCGCTCGTGTTCGAGCTCGTCGTCCAGCAGAAGTTCGACCCGTGGGACATCGACCTGGTGGAGTTCTCGAAGATGTATCTGAGCAAGGTCAGGAAAGCTTCCGAACTCAACCTTATAGTCGCGGGCAAGCTGGTCTACATGGCCTGGGAGATACTGAGGATGCAGAGCGAGCAGGTCCTCCGCAGGGTCGACAGGCCCGAGACGGTCGAGCTGATGTTCGAGGGGTGGGACCCTGATGGGCTCGAGATGTTCGTAGAGCCGTTCGAGCTCGGCACAGGCGAGGTTCTGCTTCACTCCGAGCAGGTGCCCATAGAAGAGAAGGTCAGGAGGAAGGCGGACAGGCCCGTCACACTCATAGACCTCCTGGACGCGTTCGAGGAGGCCAAGAAGGAGAGCGACATCAGGCAGGAGCTCGCCAGGCTCATGCAGAAGTACCGCAGGCCGGAGTTCGACGACAAGGCTCACAAGGACAGCCTCGAGGACGACATCGTCATGATCTGGGAGCGCATACAGAGATGCGGCGGAGGGGCCATCCCGTTCACCGACATATGCAACGGAGACAAGGAGGACAGAGTGACGGCGTTCGTCGCGATACTCTACCTCGCCAAGCTGGGCAAGATATCGATCTGGCAGAAGAAGCTGCCGTATGGCGAGATATTCCTCGAGGTCAAGGTGCCCTGGGACATCGCCCAGCTCGAAGATGCCGTCGCCGTCGAGAACGTCAAGGTCGAGACACCGGTGATCAAGTGAGCAGCAGCGAGAGAGTCATAGAGGCCGCGCTCTTCTCAGCGGCGAAACCTGTGACGGTCACTGACCTGAACACGGTCACGGGCCTGGACCCGAGGACCATAAGGTCTGCCCTGAAGAAGCTGATGGAGGAGTACAACGAGTCGGACAGGGCGATTGAGATAGCCAAGATGGGACCGAGGTATGCTATGCAGGTGAAGCGGCAGTATGTGGACGCGGCCGCGCGCCTGGCAGAGCTCAAGATACCCAAAGAGGTTCTGAAGACCGCGTCATTGATAGCCTACTACCAGCCAGTCCTCCAGAGCAAGATGTACGACCTGATCGGCAGCAGGATATACGAGGACGTAAAGGTCCTTTCGGACCTCGGCTTGGTCAGGGCGAAGCCGAAGAAGAAGAGCGTGGAGCTGACCACGACCAAGAAGTTCATCGAGACGTTCGGGATAGATGCGCGCTCGCGCGAGGACGTGAAGGCCTGGTTCGAGGAGCAACTCGCCAAGATGTCGGGCAAGAAGTGATACTTGGGTGGCCTGCCAGCCGCTGGTCGTGGCGGCCTAACGACGCAAACCTTTAAGTCCAGCCTGTCCATTGACTCGGCCGTGATTTAGATGGTGATGCCTCTGAGTTTGTTGGAGAAATCCATGAACAAGAAGGTGACGCTGCTCCTGAAGGACAGCAGGCTTCTTGTGGGCACCCTCGTCGGTTTCGACGACTACCTCAACATGGTGCTCGAGGACACCGAGGAGACGAACGGCGAGAACGTGAAGCGCCTCGGGACGGTCATTCTCCGCGGAAACAACGTGGTCAGCATATCTCCTCAGTGATTCCGCAGACCAGTTCTGATTGTATTGGCCCGGCGCACGCAGTGCACCCTCTTGGGACAGCATCCTTTTATTACGGCGAATGACATCCAGAAGCACGTGAAGGCGGTCCTACTTGTCGGAGGCATGGGCACTCGTCTCAGGCCGCTGACATACAGAATACCGAAACCGCTCGTGCCCGTCATGGGCAAGCCTCTGATGATGCACGTCCTTGACAAGATCCCGAAAGAGGTTGACGAGGTCATCATACCGGTGAGCTACAAGAAGGACATGATGGAAGACTATCTCCGGAAGCACCCGCCGAGCCGGAGGGTCACGCTCGTCGACGAGCCAGTGGCGCTCGGCACAGGCGGGGCCGTCAAGAACGTCGAACACATGCTCGACGGGGCTTTCTTCGTAATCAACGGCGACAGCGTGTGGTCGCTCGACCTCGGCGAGTTCGTCAGATTCCACCGGAGGAAGAGGGCCTTCGCAACGATATCCCTTTGGCCGGTCGAGGATCCGACGCCCTATGGCGTCGTCGAGCTCAACGGGGAGGGGAGGATCGTCAGATTCCAGGAGAAGCCCAAGAGGGAGGAGGCATTCTCCAACCTGATAAACGCGGGCGTCTATCTCCTTGAGCACGAGGTTCTCGACTACATCGGGAAAGGTTTTGTCTCGATGGAACGAGAGGTCTTCCCACGGATACTTGACAGGGGGATGTACGGGTACAGATTCGATGGTTACTGGGTGGACTGCGGCCGCAGGGAGGACCTCTTGGAAGCCTTTTGGACGATCATGGGCGGAGACTCAAGGGAGCTCGACAGGAAGGCGGTCATCGAGGGGGCGGAGCTGAAAGCTCCTTATGTAATCCGGGAGGAAGCCGTCGTGGCCGGGGCAATCATCGGTCCGAAGGCGTACATTTCTGAGAGGGCTGTGGTCGGGTTGCGGTCGATAGTGCAGAGGTCCGTGGTCTACGAGGATGCGAGGATAGGCACGGGATGCGTTGTGGTCGACTCGATAATCGATGCTGGCGTCACTGTACCAGACGGGGCGACTGTGCAATCCGAGATACTGAGCAACTCGAAGCCAGACGAGCCGTAGGTGCGTCCGATGGCGAAGAAGATCAGGAAGGTGCCGGCATCCCCTCTCCGAATCGCAGTGGACCTGCTCGTACCATGGGTTTTCATGGCGATCGGGGCCGTCGTCGGGCACGGCCTTGGCCTGGGCCAGTCGGCCACCGTCGGCCTGGCTCTGGCCTTTGCGCTAGGAGCGACGGTAGGCGTGTACTACTTCGAGCGGTACAGGCGGATATCGAAGCTCAGGAGGGCCAGGGATGACTCGTCGCCCTGGCCCCCTAGAACCCGAAGAACCTGAGCAGTAAGAACAGACTGCCCGAGACCGTGGCTGCCGCTGGTATGGTGAGTATCCAGACTATGATGATCTTTCTCCCGACACCCCACCTCACCGCTGAGAATCTGCGTGTGGCACCGACACCCATTATGCCGCCCGAGATCGTATGTGTCGTGCTCACGGGTATACCCAGCCTGGCGGTGGCGAAGAGCATCATCGCAGCACCAGTCTCCGCGCAGAAACCCTGGTAGGGGTCGAGCTTTGTTATCCTGGACGCCATGGTCCGGACTATCCTCCATCCGCCGAAGAACGTCCCCAGAGCTATGGTCGATGCGCACATGATCTTGACCCAGAGCTCGACGTCGAACGCGGTTGTGGGGAGAGTCCCTGCCTCGACGAGCAGGAGCATCTGTATGATACCCATACCCTTCTGTGCATCGTTTGTGCCGTGTGTGAACGAATAGAACGCCGAAGACAGGATCTGGAGCTTTCTGAAGTACTTGTTCACATGGGCTCTCGAGTGCTTCCTCGCGATTCTCATGACGAGCGCCGTCAAGAGAAACGCGGCGACGAATCCGACAGCGGGCGATATCACGATGAAAGCCACTGTTCTCAGTGTGCCCTCCCAGACGACAGCGTCAACAAATGCAATCGCACCACCCGCACCGATTAGCCCACCAACCAAGGCGTGGCTGCTCGATGTCGGAAGGCCCATCCACCAGGTTATCAGGTCCCATATCACGGCACCGACCACGGCGCAGAAGATGAGTATGATGCCGTAGTCCTGCACCAGATGCGGATCGATTATCCCCGTGCCTATAGTCTTCGCTACGCCCTCGAAAAAGACCGCGCCTATCAGGTTGCAGACCGCCGCGAGACCGACCGCCCTCACAGGCGAGAGCACCTTCGTCGCGACGATGGTCGCTATCGAGTTGGCCGAGTCGTGAAAGCCGTTGACGAACTCGAAGACAAGGGTAACGGATATCGTCACAGCTCCGAGAAGGCTGAGGCCCAAGATGTCCATCGGACGCACCTAGGAGTTCTTGATGAACACGTCCTTTATGATGTCCGCGACATCCTCGCACTTGTCTGTGGCCATCTCCATGTACTCGTATATCTCCTTCAGCTTGATTATGTCGATGACATCATAACCCTTGAACAGGCCCGCAACGGCCGTATGCGTCACATCGTCAGCGACGTTCTCCAGCCTGTTGATCTCGATGCAATGGGTCAGGATGTCCGTCTTTGATGTGAGCCTCCTCAGGTCCTTCACGGCATGGTTCACCTCCTTGGTAGAACTGAGTATCACCTCAGCCAACTTCACCATGTCGGGCGGAACCGACCTTATCTCGTACGACCACATCCTGTGCGATGCCGCCTCTATGAAATCGAGCACGTCGTCCAGCTTCGACGCGAGTTCCGACATGTCGTCATGGTCTATTGGGGTGACGAACGTCTTGTTCAGCTCCTGAGCGATCGTGTGTACGACATCGTCACCCCTGTGTTCGATATCCTTTATGTGGTCCCGCTTCTCGGCGATGCGCGTGAAGTTCCTTGTCATATCCAGGAGCGCGTTCGCCCCCTCGAGCACGATGTCGGCCTGCTTCTCAAGGAGGTCGAAGAAGTGCTTGTCCTGCGGGATTATCCATTCCTTGAATCCCATCCGCGTCCTTCCCCCTTGCGAGGTCATGCTGATGGGGAGTTTTAACCCTTGCTGTCGGCTCGACCGGCGGCTATGCAGGGCCTGGAACGGCTCTGTGTTTCGACGTAGAGGCGGAAGCTTTTATTGGATACTCGGACATCCACAAAGCGATGGTGAAGAAGACCCGGCCTGCGGCTGTACCCAGACTGTTTGGCACGAATGGCGTGCGCGGAATCGTCAATTCGAGAGAGATGGACAGCCAGTTCGCGCTCAAGCTCGGCATGGCGATAGGTACGTTCATGAAGGGAAGGGTGATGCTCGGGACCGATGCGCGCACGTCGAATGAGATGCTCAAGTCCGCGTGCGCGGCCGGACTCATGGCGACAGGCTGCGATGTCCTGGACTGCGGCGTCGTTCCGACGCCGACGCTGCAGTATGCCGTCAGAACCGATGATGCGGCTGGCGGCGTCATGATAACCGCGAGTCACAACCCTCCCGAATTCAACGGGATCAAGTGCATCGACTCTGATGGCACCGAGATGAGCAGGGCGAGCGAGGAAACCATCGAGCGGATATACGCCGAACAAGCATTCTCGAGGGCTAGCTGGGATCGGGTAGGTCGGTTGGTGCCTCACACTAACGTTATCGACAGATATGTCACAGACATTGTGTCCAGGGTGGATGCTGAGGCAATCAGGAAGGCCGGCCTGAGGGTGGCACTCGATTGCGGCAATGGCGCTGGCAGCCTCGTCTCCCCAAAGGTGCTTGAGAGGTTGGGCGTGAAGTATGTCACGCTGAACTCAAACCCAGACGGCGCTTTCCCAGCCCACAACAGCGAACCGACGCCAGAGAACACCAGGGACGTCGTTGAACTCGTTCGAGCCGGCGGGTTCGACATGGGCATAGTCCATGACGGGGATGCTGACAGGACCGTGTTCATTGATGAGACCGGGAGATACCTGTTTGGCGACAGGAGCCTGGCTATATTAGCATACCATATGTGCAAGGCGAAGCCCGGGAGCCTGGTTGTGACGAACGTCGCATCCTCGAGATGCGTTGAGGACGCAGTCAGGATGGCCGGCGGCAGGATAATGCTTACGCGCGTAGGCTCCCCCACGATCGCTCGCGTCATGAAGGAGTACGGGGGCGTGTTCGGAGGGGAGGAGAACGGCGGGCTGATATTCGCTGACTTCCAGTATTGCAGGGACGGCGCAATGGCCGCGGCCAAGATGCTCGAGACAGTCGCGAAGAACGGCAAGCTGTCGAAGCTCAACGACGAGATACCCTCCTATTGTCAGTTCAAGACGAAGACCCCCTGCCCGGACGAGAAGAAGGACGCGGTCATCCGCAGGCTGGCCGATGAGGCGAAGGGGCTGAAGGTCGACACGACCGACGGCGTGAAGATCCTTTTCGATGACTGCTGGGTCATCGTGAGACCGTCTGGGACGGAGCCGATCTTCAGGATATTCTCCGAAGCGAAAGAAGAGTCGAAGGCGAAGGAGCTGGCCGAGAGGTACAAGAAGCGCGTCGAGAGCCTGGTCAAAGCCTGATCATGCATCTGCGGTCATTTCTTCCGGTGCTTCGACTTCCACTTTACAGCCATGACCTCCCGCATCATCCTGGCACCGAGGATCGACGTGTTCCCCTGGTCGTATGGAGGGCATATCTCGACTACGTCGAACCCCACCAGCCTGGGCCCGAGCCTGTTGATGATGTACCTCACGTCCCACGGCGTCAGGCCGAACGGCTCAGGCGTGCCCGTGCCCGGGGCGTACGCCGGGTCGATGCCGTCTATGTCCAGCGAAAGGTACACAGGCTCCCTCTTCAGCTTCGAGAGCATCTCATCGAATACTTTGCCCACGCCCTCCTCGTGTACCCTGAAGGCGTCGGCGTAGAGCGCCTCTTCGACCTTCTCCTCCGACGATATCGAGCGGACGCCGAACGCGAACGCGTTGCCCTTCCCGACGTGGTCCACGATGCGCCTGTGCGCGCATGCGTGACTGTTCTTCAGACCCTGGTACTCGTCTCTGAAGTCCAGATGCGCATCTATGGTTATGACTGACACATCTCCGAGTGCCTTCACGACGGGCGGGGTGATGGAATGCTCCCCACCAATGAACAGAGGGAACTTGCCCGCGGAGGCTATCCTCCTGGCCTCCTCCTCGACGGACGCGACCATCTCGTCCACGGTGCCCTCCTCGAACAGGTCGCCCGCATCGTGCACAGGTATCTCGTCGAACGTCACCCCGTGCTCGAAGTTCTCCTTCTCGAAGGTCTGTGAGGCTTCCCTGACCGTAGTCGGGGCGAACCTGGTGCCGCTCCTGTATGTCGTGGTCTTGTCAAACGGCACGCCCACTATGACGAACTCGGCCTCTTCGAAACTCGAAAGAGCGTCTGCAAACCTCAGCATGCCGCGTATCGGCACAGCGAATCACACCCGCGTGATCTTCTTTCTGCCCATGGCAACGATATACTGGATCTCGCCCCCAGCCTGAAGGGAGTCCTTCATGTCCTCGGGTATCGGCAGCGAGAACATCTCATATGTCTCGAGGTCCATGAGCTGCGCTTCGGCTCCATGGAGCGATACGACCTGGGCCTGGCGCTTGTCTATCATTGGCACCTGGACCTTGTGTTTGACCGGATAGACTACCGAGCGCTTGTTCCCGTCGAATATCCCGATCGCCTCAATCCTCGCCTTGGCCTCTCCGTGCTTCCCCGGTTTGGAAGTCGATATGCTGATGATCTTGCAGGGCTCGTCGTCTATGTTGATGTAGCGGCCCTCCCTGAGTTCCCTGACCTCGGCCTGCTCCGTGGACATACGGTTCACCCGTTGCCAACCGTAACCAACGGTCGTCTAAAATAGTTATCCATCAGCGCCTGCGTCTCTTCCCCTTGCCAGCAGGCTTCTTCCTGGGTGGCGACGCGTGTTGCTGCCTGATCTCTGCGAGGCGCCTATCGAGCTGCGACCTGAGCACGGCTGATATGTCGCTCCGGCTGTATGCATCGGCCCTCGCGGCCAGGCATATCTTGCTGGCCAGCGCTCTTGCAATCGCCCCCCGCTGCCAGTAGGGCGCCGAATGCACCAGAGGATGCTGGAAGAGTATGCCGTGCTTGGGGGGTCGCGAGCCCTCTTTCAGGTGCCTGAACATGGCTTTCTCGGCCCCCAAGAGCTGGACGGTTCCTGAGGGCAGCGTCGCTAGCCGTCGGAGGCTGCCCGCATGCATTATCAGCCGGGCGCCTATGACCGGGCCAGCGATAGCGTTCAAGTTGGGGGCCACCTCCTTCATCCTGACGTCTATGTAGCGCTCCAACTTCGCACGAGTATTCATGGATTCCTTCAGCGCGACGGCTAGATCCCTTATCGAACCCAGATCCGTTAGGTCGACTTCGGATCCTATGGAATCCATCTCCAAGTCGAGCGAGGCCATGACCGCCTTTCGGTCGCCGTGATCTGCCACGGCCTTCGCATATGCCTCGCCCGAGAGGACGTTGCTTAGCTCGGGGAAATGCAGCCCATACCACTCGTGCAGACGCTCCGAGAGCAGGTTCGTGGTAGCGACGAGATCGTCGTAAGCCCTCACCGCCTGACCCAAGTGGACGTCCGCGCCGATGCTCTCCCTGACAGCCTGTTTCGCGAGGGCGATGGTTGCCTGGCGGTACAGTTCCAAAGTGAAGCCGTATTCCTCGGGCTTGATGAACGACGAATCGAACCTGACGCGCTTGCCGAACTCGCCGAGACGCTTGTCAGTGACCATCTTGGCAGATGATGCCAGGCTGTGCTCTTCCGCGAGGACCTCGCCCCTGCGCATCGCCTCGAGGCGCTTGGCTATCTCCTCGGGGTCTTTGGGGAAGAGGGCCGCCCTGCGCACCTTCCCATCCTCGCAGAGGAACGCTCCAAACCATTTGGTTACTAGTATCATTTCAGCTCAGCTCTGTATCCTGAACCCCGATAAAAAGGCTGCCGGGACGCTCGACATGGAAGGTTCTTGTATGCATCACATCAATCGGCCTTCGGAGCGAGGACACCTTGGAAGTCGATCTTCACATCCATTCCCACCATTCGGCCGATTCAAGGGCGAGGCCGGCAGATATCGTCGCGCGGGCAGTGGAACTCGGTCTAGGGGCAATCGCTATCACCGACCATGACTCCTGGCTGGGCGCGAGGGAGGCAACAAGACTTGCCGATGGACGTATCCTAGTGATACCGGGAGCGGAAATCAAGACCGACAAGGGAGACGTCCTCGCACTGTTCGTAGACGAGGAGCTTCGCTCGAGAGAGTTTGCGGTCGTCATTGAAGAGATACGAAGTCGGGCCGGCGTGAGCATCATACCGCATCCCGCTGACTCACCAAGGATTACGGAACTGGAGCTCCGCCTCGCCGACGGGCTCGAAACCTTCAACTCGACGTGCACCAAGCGAAGCAACGCCCGCGCCGCCGCACTGGCCGAAAGGCATTCGAAGCCGGGCTTCGCCTCGTCTGACGCCCACATGGTCGTGGAGATAGGCAACGGAAGGACCACGATCGAGGATTGTGAGAGTCTGGAGGAGCTTAGGCATAACATCCTGAAGAATCCCGTAATCTCCCTGAGGATGGGCTCGAACCCGCTGCTCCACCGGATGAACGAGGCGTACAACTTCGTGACGAAGGGCATTTGGAAGAAGAGGGAATCTCGCGCTCATTGAACCCACAGCGCCAAATCAGCCTCGCCTCGGAAATCTGCCTGGCGTGACGACGCCGTTTTCCGTTATGAAACCCTTGACATACTTCGCGGGTGTCACGTCGAAAGCAGGGTTGAGGGCATGAGACTCATCAGGCGCTATCCTAACCCCTTCCAGGCACAGCACCTCGTCCTCCGACCGCTCCTCGATGGGGATGCCCTTTCCCGAGCGGATCCTCGGGTCGAACGTGCTCATGGGCGCGGCAACATAGAAAGGCACGCCGTTCTCCTTGGCGAGAACGGCCTTCTCATATGTGCCAATCTTGTTAGCGAAATCTCCGTTCCTAGCGATCCTGTCCGCCCCGACTATTACGAGGTCGATGTCCTCCTTCAAATAGTGTCCAGCGGCGTTGTCGGAGATTATCGCGTGCTCGATGCCCTCGTTCGCGAGTTCCCACGCGGTGAGCTTGGCACCCTGTAGCCGAGGGCGGGTCTCGTCTACATAGACGAACACCTGCTTCCCTGCCCTGTGGGCGACCCTGATGGGCGCGAGAGCGGTCCCGAAATCGACCGTAGCGAGAGCGCCTGCGTTACAATGTGTGAGTACCTTGTATCCGTCCCTGATGAGCTTCGATCCGTGCTCGCCTATCCGACGGCACATTTCGACTATTGAATCGGCGTACGCGTCAGCGACACTGACGAGATCCTCGTCCCGCTTTGACAGCATGAAATCTATTGCATAGAAGAGGTCGTGCGCGGTCGGCCTGGTGGCCTTTATGATCTTCGCGGCCTTGGCGAGATCGGCTCTCCTGAGCCATGCTAGTGCCATCCCGTATGCCGCAGCGGCGCCGATTGACGGGGCGCCGCGGATGGTCATGTTGGATATGGCCTTTGCCATCTCGATGTGGTTCCTGACAGTCACAATCCTGAGCTTTCTGGGGAGGAGCCGCTGGTCAATCATCTTGACCACGTCGCGGGTCATCCATATCGCCCTGAGATCAATCTTGCCACTGGCGGTGCGCACGAGCATACTTCGTCTCAGAGCGAATGGGCGAGGGTGGATAAAAGTAGAAGTGGTTCGGAGTGACAAAAGACTATTAAACCGAGGGCGTATTCATCGGCGCGAAGCGACCGAAGGGCCCATGGTCTAGTGGTTATGACAGCGCTCTCACACAGCGCAGATCACCGGTTCAAATCCGGTTGGGCCCACCTACTTTTCAATCCTTGAAAAGCCCGCGGGGAAGCGAAGGTGATGCAAATGATTAATATAGCATGGTCGAATTGACAAATTGTGGAGTTGGCGTGTTAAAGAGAATCACTGAATACTTTGCGGCAAAGCCTAGAAGGGCCGCAGACATCGTTGTCGTTCTCGTGGTGGCATTACTCATTGTCGTCGCCGGCAACCTCTTTCAGCTACTGAATCTAGGGCGATACTTCGGGCAGCCCGAGCAGCCCTACCCTTCAGAAACGACGCCCCTGAGTCTTGTCAACAATGGGATCCGATGGGATCACCCAATCTGGTCGTTTCAGAAGGCCAGCTACAACAAAACGAAGTTCTTCTGGCGGACTGGGACTGAGGGTTGGGGGGGTCCGTTGGCCTCTGATCTTGACCAGGCCATTCTAAGCTCAGGTTCGAGTGTCACGGTCGTCAGAGAGATCGGTTCGAGGCCCACGCAATACTTTGTGAATCTTACCATATACGAATCGAGCGGGGATGGCATGCTTGATGCGGGAGACTATGTCATCTTCAGTGGGCCGCCTCTGCAGAACGATGTCACACAAACTATTGCGCTAGCCTTTGTCGGCGGCCCTGACGAAGGGTGGGTAATCTGGGAGGTCAGTTATGCAATTCATGATGGGAAATTCTATTCCTGGTCTAGCCACACTGTTGGAACCGAGGAGTTCTGGTGAGTCAAAGGGATTTCTGGAGAGGCCGTCAGACCCTCGTTTCTGATACCCTTTTGGAGATGCCATGTATCTGAGTCGATGCACATGAGCTGGAGGAGCTGGTGGTTTGAGCGGTCTAAATCTGGTCGGGCCTACTCTATCTTCTCGCGAAGGGTTTCTCGTTTCAAGTCGTTCCCGCCGGCCTACGAGACGTTGAAACCAAGAAGCAACCACCAATTGTGAAGCCGAGTGAAGACTGCCCAAACAATTCAAAGATGAGAGAAGATGCTCAGGGAGTAATCAAGCTGTGTTAACGGACGATGGCCAGTCAAGTTCTCCTCGGTCACAACAAAGAAAAGAAACACGCGCTTGCACGAGGCCATCCCCCGGCCGTCCCTCAACCGAGCAGATTCATTTCTGCTTCAGAACCCTCTGACGCACGGTCACGCTCACGAGGAACTGCTCGATCTTCGTTATCCTCGAGTTTATCCGCGCGATGTTCTCCCGCAGGTCCGCGATTGCGGCAACAAGCTCCCCCGACAGATCAGGCCTCTTGAACTCGTGAGTCTTGATCTCGCCCAGCGCCCTCTCCACCGCAGCCAGACGCTCTTCTAGCTCCGGCGGGATGCGCATAAGGGCGGGCGGCGGCGGGCTCGCCCTCTCGACCTCGTACATCGACGCGACCTTCTCGAGCCGCTCGAGGCGCACCTCTAGGTCCCTTGGCAGATCGGTCGATATGTTCTTGGAGGCGGTGTCAGCTATGACCGTCAGGCCCTTGTCGATCTTCTTGTCTGTTGATGACAGAATAACAGCTAAGCCCTTGTTGATACGCTCGTCTATGGCCCTGTTGAGCTCCGATACGGTCTTCTTCATCGACTCTTCGAGCGCGGCGAGCTTCTGGTCGGCGGCCTCGACTCGCTGGATGACATCCGAAAGATCCTCCAGCTGCTTGGCCACCTCCTCCAGTACGACCCTCTCCTCGCTCTCGATACCTCCCGCCTCGGCCGCGGTCGAGTAGTTCCTGAGAGCGTCCAGCATGGCCAGCATATCCACCTTCGGGCCTGCGGCTGCGATGGCTTCCCTTATCGGCTGGAGCTTCGCGAGCTGCTCCTCGCCTATGTTGAGGACATCCTTGTTCTCCTCCAGCGTGGCAGAGATAGCTGCGACGATCTTCTCGAGCTCCCCCACAGCCTTCGCGATGGCAGAATCCTCGACCGACCTGATGTCCCTTATGGCGTCCCTCTTCCCCCTCGAGATGGCATCGGCAACTGTGACGCCCTCGTGTGCGTAGACCGCGACGAAGTGCGTCGCCCCCTCCATCACCCGCTCCTCGATTTGTGCCCAATCCTTCTGGTTTACTGTGACCGTCTGCTTGTCCGACTTCTCGAAAAGCATGACGAAGCAGTTGTTCGGGAGAAGCGAAACCTCAATGGCCACGGGATGACACCTCGCGAGCACAGGGAGATGGTCTGGTCGCTCTTTCGCGATGGTGTTCATGTACGCGCCTATGTATGCGATGGCATAGTTCTCCAAGTTCTTCCTGGTGAAAGTGCCTGATGGGGAAGGCGCGCTGGGGGGAGGGGAGGCTGACTCCATGCAGACCTGTGGGTATTATCGGCTATCTCGTATTGAGCTTTTGCATCCACGACGTCAACCGAGGGAAGCTGGGATGTCAGGCTTTATATAGGCCTCGCATGATATTAACAGTGGTGCGAAGCCTCCGAACCTCTGCACACTCGGAAACAATTATGTAGCTATGGGGCAATCGCATCATCCCCACCCCATCAGATTGCTCCCAGGTCAGGCTTGTGACATCGACAGCAGTCCAACGTTAGCACAGAGGCGTTCCATGAGCATAATCCAGTCGAAGCGCTACATCAAGAAGGTCGCCCTCGTGGGCGACGCCGCAGTCGGGAAGACCTCCCTGATAAGGCGGTTCGTTGTGGACGTGTTCGACGACAAGTACGTCGCCACGATCGGCACGAAGGTCAGCAAGAGGGATATCGAGTACAAGCTGCCCGACAAGACCATCTATCTCACGCTCATGATATGGGATATCCTGGGCCAGAAGGACTACAGGAAACTGCGCGCCCAGGGCCTGAGCGGCTCGCACGGCGTGATACTGGTCGGGGATCTGAGCAGGCCGGACACGCTGAGGTCGATGGAGGAGTTCTGGCTGCCTGACATATGGGAGATCCTCGGGCCGCTGCCCGTCGTGTTCGTCGGCAACAAGGCTGACCTGGTCTCCGGGGACGGCGTCTCAGCCAAGATGGTCGAGGAGCTCGCGAAGAAGAACGAGATGCCCTGGATGTTGTGCAGCGCCAAGACCGGCGAGAACGTCGAACATGTCTTCAGGAAGCTGGGGGAGCTGATGCTCCAGAAGGAGTTCGGCGAGAGGAAACCCGAGTCCGAGCCTTCGTCGGCCTCGCTAGCGCAGGCAGTAGACGACATCATAAGCGACTTCTGCGAGCAGTACGGGGACACGCCAAAGGCGATGGAGATCGTGGATCGGGAGTTCCAGAGAGCTGGTGTGAACATACACGCTCCCACGAAGGATGCGCTACTGACCGCCATAGAGTATCTGTCGGACGTCGAGCGGGATGTACACGGCAGGGACGTCTCCGAAGTCAACAAGCTCAGGCGTTGGAAGATGATCGACGAGGCCAGTGGCTGAGCTGGGTATCTGAGATGAAGCGCAAGGAGCTTGAGATGATACTTCAGGGGCTTGCGCCCTTCGGGGAGCGCGACCCCAGACTTGAACAGTACGCCACACCAGCGGACATCGCCGCTGATCTGCTCTGGGAGGCACTGATGAGGGGCGACATCTCTGGAAGGACCGTGATGGACCTCGGGTGCGGGAACGGCATCTTGTCCATCGGCGCGAAGCTGCTTGGCGCGCGCGAGGTTTCGGGCGTGGACATCGACCCGAAGGCAGTCAAGGTGGCGATGGAGAACGCCGCTGCGAAGGGGCTCGAGATAAGCTACAGGCAGGGGAGCGTCACGACAGTGAAGGGGTCGTTCGACACGGTTGTGCAGAATCCGCCATTCGGGGCACAGAAAAGGAGCGCCGACAGGGCCTTCATAGCGAAGTCCATAGAGATCGCGCCGAGGGTGTACTCTCTACACAATGCCATCACGGAGGATTTCGTCGTCAAGATGGTCGAGTCGCTGGGCGCGAGATGCGAGCCAGTCAAAAGGTTTAAATTCGAGATTCCATATGCGTTCGACTTCCACAGGAAACCGAAAGAGCACTTCTCGATGGTTCTGCTGAGGTTTGAGAGATAGGTGATCATACTGGCCAAGACAGGTCGAAAGGTCCTGCCCGGAGACGAGGTCGCCATAGCCGAGGAGTACATGTCGGGCGAGGGGACCTACGAGCACGACGGGAAGATATACGCGAGCGCGGTGGGGGAGCTCGACCTCGACCCGAAGGAGAAGGTCGCGAAGGTCGTCCTAGACAACCCGCCGGTGGTACTCCAGGAGGGCGACGTGGTCCTCGCCGAGGTGACGGACACGAAGCCGGCGATGGCGATTTGCACCATCATCGCCCAGGAAGGTAGGGAGAGGGCGGTGTCCAGCGAGACCCTGGCATCCGTTCACGTGTCGAAGATAGCCAGCTCGTACGTGGAGGACCCGGGCGACGTCATGCGGCCGGGCGACCTCATAAGGGCGGTCGTCATACAGGCGGAGCCGTCTGTCCAGCTGTCGACCGCGGGGCCCCACTACGGCGTCGTGAGGGCGCTCTGCTCGAGGTGCAGGTCGCCCCTGGAGCGCAGGGGCAGGGGACTTTACTGCGACAGGTGTGACAGGACCGAGAACAGGAAGCTTGCGGACGACTACCGCAACTTCTCGCTGTGACATGCAAAGGCTTAACTTCGTGTATGCGGATAGACAGCCAGCAGAAGGGGGGCGGCATTGGCAGACGAAAAGGAACTGCTCGCTGAGATCGCTCGGCTCAGGGAGGACGTGAGGCAGCTGCGAGAGATAGTGAACGTGCTGGTGAACGTCGTCATGGAGGAGGACTTCGAGGAGGAAGAGCCGGAGTTCCCCTCGTACCCGAACAGCGAGAACAGGTTCAACATCCTGAACTGAAGGCCTCGCCGCGCAGCATTTGCAGGAAAACCCTATTCGATCAGGGGACGGCAGATGAGGAACAGCTATTTCCTAGAGGCCATGCGCGCACAGGAGAAGTGGAGGGTCGAGGAATCGATCAACCTCCTGCCGTCCGAGAACATGAGCAGCCCTCAGGTCAGGGCGCTCCTGGCATCGGACTTCGGCAACAGATACACCCTCCCCGTGAACGCCGAGTACGCAGGCGAGTACCTGGAGAACAGCTACAGAGGCACGAAGATAACGACCGAGGTGGAGCTGAAGGCTGAAGAGGTCGCCAGGGAGGTCTTCGGAGCGAAGTACGCCTGCGTTCAACCTCTGTCAGGGCATATCGCGGCCATGATAGCGATAGTGTCGACAACCTCAAGGGGCGACACCATGTGCGCAGTACCCCCTGAGCACGGTGGCTACGACGGATACGCCCAACCGTATATACCAGACATACTCGGTCTGAGGTCTTTCGCCCTGCCGTTCGACTTGCCGAGATACAACATGGACTCTGAAAAGGCCGCCGTCATGATCCGCAAGAAGAAGCCCAAGCTCGTCATCGCTGGCGCGTCGTTCATACTGTTCCCCTACGACCTCGGTCCCGTGAGGGAGGCGTGCAGGGCAGTCGGGGCTACGCTCGCTTACGACGGCTCCCATGTTTTGGGGCTCATCGCCGGAGGGCAGTTCCAGCGGCCTCTCAAGGAGGGTGCGGACATCCTGTACGGCTCGACCCACAAGAGCTTCTTCGGCCCTCAGGGAGGCATCGTGCTGACCGACAGCGAGCATCTAGACTCCGCCGTCAGGAAGAACCTGACCTGGAGGATATTGGACAACGCCCATTGGAACAGGGTCGCCGCGCTGGGGCAGGCGCTCCTCGAGATGCGGAGGTTCGGGGAGGCGTACGCAAGACAGGTCGTGAAGAACGCCCAGAGACTCGGGAAGGAGCTGAGCGAGCGCGGTCTTCCGATCATGTTCGAGGAGTTGGGGTTCACGAGATCCCACCAGCTGTTGATGGACATCCGGAAGCTAAGGGCGGCCTACGGCGTGGGCATAAACGATTTCTCTGTCAGGCTGGAAAGGTCTAACATAATAATCGATTCTGTCGGGAGGCTGGGAACGGCCGAGGTGACCCGCATCGGGGTCAAGGAAAGGGACATGCCTGAGCTTGCAGACATTCTCATGGAGGCTGCGAAGGGCAAGAATGTCAAGAACGAGGTCAAAGCCTTCAGGAAGAGATTCAGCATACAGTACGCCTTCTGAAAGCTCTGTCGCGCTGGCCGTAGCCGGCCTGAAACCCATTAATATCACGCCTCCCTATTCTCCCGCGTTGAAGGAGAGCAGGTATTCAAGGCAGACGCTGCTGCCAGAGATAGGTCCTGCGGGCCAGAAGAAGCTCGGCAGGAGCACGGCTGTCGTGATAGGCTGCGGGGCGCTCGGAACGCACGCCCTTTCATTCCTCGTGAGAGCTGGCGTGGGAAAGGTGCGTGTCGTCGACAGGGACGTGATAGAGGAGTCGAACCTCCAGCGTCAGACTCTCTTCTCTGAGAAGGACATAGGACGCGCGAAGGCGAAGGTCGCGGAGGAGCATCTCAGAGCCGTCAACTCTGAGATCCATATCGAGGGGCTAGTGGCGGATGTGTCCTTCGCGAACATACAAAGCATCGTAAGAGACGCGACCGTCGTCGTCGACGCCACTGACAACATGGATACGAGGTTCCTCGTGAACGACGCGTGCGTCAAGCTCGGGATACCTTGGGTATATGGCGGAGCGGTCGGCACGACGGGCATGGTCATGCCGATCGTTCCAGGAGGGCCATGCCTGAGGTGCGTCTTCGTCTCCCCACCTCCTCCCGGCGAACTGCCCACATGCGACACCGTGGGGATCATCAACACGCTCCCGAGCGTGATAGCCTCGCTCGAGGTCACCGAGGCGTTCAAGATCATGCTGGGCAAGGAGCCGCTGAAGGAGCTCATGTTCGTTGATGTCTGGCAGGGAGAGATACAGCACATCAGAGTGATGAGGAATCCCGAATGCGAGTGTTGCGGGAAGCGCAACTTCGAGTTCCTCCAGGCGAAAAGGAGGAAGCTCGTTGCGTCACTGTGCGGCAGGAACGCTGTCCAGATAGTGCCCTCGAGGCCGCTAAGGGGCGGACTCGAACCTCTTCGGAAGAAGCTCTCGAAGCTAGGCAGAACGGAGACGGTCGACGGCCTCCTCAGGTTTAGGGACGGCAAGGTCGACCTGACCGTGTTCCCGGACGGCAGGACGATAGTGGCGAACACGACGGACATCGCAAAGGCGAAGACCGTGTTCTCGAAATACGTCGGTGATTGATTGCGCGGAGTCGTTCTTCTCTCCGGTGGCATAGACTCGCCCGTTGCTGCATACTTTATGGGAAGGCAGGGGCTTGAGCTCGTGCTCGTGCACTTCGACAATAGACCTTTCACGAGCGACCAGGAGGTCGAGAAGGCAGTCAGGCTCATGCGCAGGCTGGATGTTGTTCTAGGGCGCGAGAGCAGGAAGCTGCTCGTACCTCACGGGAACGTCCAGGCAGAGCTCGCAAGGAACTGCAGGCGCAACCTCGAGTGCGTGCTCTGCAGGCGCATGATGTTTAGAGTGGCTGAGAAGCTTGCGGAAAGGCACAGCGCTCAGTGCATAGTGACCGGCGAGTCGCTCGGACAGGTCGCCTCCCAGACGCTCCAGAACATGGCCGTCGAGGAGCGTGCGACGAGGTTGCCTATCCTCAGACCGCTCATAGGCTTCGACAAGATCGAGATAGAGAGGACAGCGAAGAGCATAGGCACCTACGACATATCGATACTCCCGGGGATGTGCTGCACAATAGCGCCCAAGAAGCCCTCAACTTACAGCAGGCTCGAGGCGGTGGAGGCAGAGGAGGGAAGGGTGTCCATCGAGAGCCTTGTTGAACAGGAGGTCGAAGGGGCGGTGGAGGTCATATGAAAGGCTACGTGCTCGACACTTCGGTGCTCTACTATGGCAAAGACTTCCCCGAGGGTTTCGAGCTGGTGGTCACGCCAGGCGTCATCAGGGAGCTCGACAAGGAGGGCATGGGTCAGAGACTCGAGCTGCTCCTCGCCACCAGGATAAGGGTATCTTCCCCTAGCAAACGCTCCCTCGAGAGGGTCGAGAAGGAGGCCGGCAAGACCGGAGACTCGAGACGGCTATCGCCGACCGACAAGGAACTTCTGGCACTTTCATCCGAGCTCGGGTACGAGCTCGTCACAGACGACTACTCGATACAGAACCTGGCGAGGGTCATGGGGATACCCTGCCGCGGGTTCGATCAGAGGGGCATAACCGAGGTGTTCGAGTGGCTGGCGCGGTGCAGGGGCTGCGGGAAAGTGTTCCCCGCAAACGTGAGGGTGTGCGATGTTTGTGGGTCCGAGACGAGGCCCCGGAGAAAGAGGCACTGACCCTCGATGCGCATTCATCTAGAAGACATAGAAGACCTTGGAGCACCTGATCGCTCGGGAGAGCCCGCGCCTTCCGAGGACGGCCATCGCGAACCTGGTCCTCCTGTCCGAGGGGAAGAACATGTCTGCGAGCTTCCTCGTCCACAGGGCATCAGCGAGCGGCTTGCCAAGCACCGAGCGCCACCGACGCTCGTACTCCTCAAGAGGCGTCCCCTCCTTCAGGTGCTGCCTGATGGTCTTCCCAGCTATGCGTCCAGCTATCATCGCGATAGGGATCCCGCCGCCGTTCGTGGCCATCACATGGCCCGCAGCGTCTCCCACCGTGATCACGTTGCCCGAGACCGTACGCGACACCGGGCCTGACTGTGGCACGAAGCCCATCGTCACATCGCTGTACCTCACGCCTAGGCTCTGGACGAACCTTCTGAAGAGTTCGGACGGACGTCTGCCCTTCAGAAGCGCTGGGTTGAAACCCGCCCCGACGTTCGCACCCTTCCTCTTAGGTATCACCCACGCGTAACCTCCGGGCGCTATCTGCCCGAAGTACATCCTGATGACCGGCTCGAAGTATCCCTCCGCCTGGCACGTCACTGCAGGATAGCGTACCGAGGGTCGCTCGAGCCCGGCAGAGCGTGCCACCCTCGAGTTGGGGCCGTCGGCACCGACGATTATCTTCGCCTTCACATCTCCGAGCGTCGTCTTCGCAACGCCGTCTGAAAGACCTTTGAACGAAACGCCAGTCTCTATCCTCGCGCCAGCTTCGAGAGCCAGCTTTGCTAGGTGCTTGTCGAACGCCCTTCGATCGAGCGTGCACCCCTCAAAAGCGCACCTGTAGGTCTTCCCACCTGGCGCAATCATGTCCACGCAGCTGGCCTCTCCGGCGACCACCTCCTCGGGAAGGGAGAAGAGCTCCTCAAGGTCCATGCTCCTGGGGAACATGGAGTACATCTCCTTTGCCGCTGGCAGGAACTCGCCACACTGGACGGGGTAGCCTATCTCAGCACGCCTGTCGACGATCAGAACATCGAGGTCCCTGCCAGCGCAGTACCTTCCCACCGTGCTGCCCGCCGGGCCGGCGCCCACGACTAGGACGTCGACCTCCAAGGCTTCTTCCCCCTGGTGACGGCCGCGCCTTTCATGTCCAGGAACTCCGTCCTCACATCGGTGAATCCGAACCTCTCGAAGAGCTTCTCGTATGTTGAGGGCGGCCCGTAGGCGGCCCACGTGTCGGCGAGCTTCGAGTAGGGATCGCGCGCCCACAACTCGCGCGTGCGCGGGCTCACAGCTATGCGAGCGAGGACGGGCACCACCCTGCGGAAATGCAGGTCGAGCATCTTGGCGAACGGGCCTGACTCAGGCTTGACCACGTCCGTCACGAGCGCCTCCCCGCCCTCCCTCAGCACCCTGTACATCTCGGAAAGCGCCGAAGGCTTGTCGTAGAAGTCTCTGAAGGAGAAGACGCAGAACACCTTGTCAACCGAGCCCTCAGCGAGAGGTATCCTCTCCGCGACGCCTCTGAGCACCGTCACGCGCTCTGGATCGAGCATACCCATCGCAGACGACCTGAACTCAGTCGAGGGTTCGAGGCAGTAGATCTCCCTCGCCCGCAGGTGCCTTGTGAAGTATCCCGGTCCGGGACCTAGCTCCAGCACGATGTCGTCCGGGGCCGCTTCGGCCGCCACCCTTCTCCGCCAACGGTCCACGAGGCCGAAGGTCATGAGCCAGTTCATGCGCTCGTAATACGGCCCTACCTCTTCCAAGGACG
The DNA here is from genome assembly GCA_038852315.1 of Thermoplasmata archaeon. Lineage (GTDB taxonomy): Archaea > Thermoplasmatota > Thermoplasmata > UBA10834 > UBA10834 > COMBO-56-21. The sequence continues at coordinate 62,587 of JAWCKF010000002.1, forward strand.
ATACGAGCTCAGCCCACTCATCGTGCGTCATGCCTCTGCTATCCAAGCACGCCACCGCCCTACGAATCCCTCTCAAGCACCCTCTTCACAAGGTCTCTGAGTGCCTGGCTCTCGCGCGTCTTCGGGAGCGCGCCGAGATGGCTAACCGCCTCCATGCCGTAGTATTCGGCCATGCTCCTAGCCTTCGAGACAGCGCCGCTCTCGACAACCGCCTTAACGCCTGCCCTCACAAGCTCCGGGGGAGGGCAGTCCATCGAGACGATCCTCAGGACCAGCTCCTTGGCCGCTGCGGAGTCCCTTATCGCCAGCAGCGAGGGAAGCGTGAGGTGGCCTTCCCTCAAATCCACGCCGCCCTCCTTGCCCGTTCTGCTCTGGTCCCCTGCGAAGTCCAAGACGTCGTCGATGATTTGGAACGCGATGCCGAGGTTCATGCCGTACGCACCCATGCTCTCTATGAGGTTCGGCGACGCGCCCGCCAGGTAGGCACCTACCATCGCGCCCGCCCGGATAGGATAAGCCGTCTTCCGTTCCATGATCTTGAGGTAGGCGTCCACGGACAGGTCCGTGCGATGCCTGTACCTGAACTGCATCACCTCGCCCTCAGCGAGCTTCGCGCACGCGTCCGCTGTGGTCTCGACAACGTTCCTGTCGAACCTGCCGCCGAGAGCGAACGCCTGAACGAAAAGGAAGTCGCCGGTGACTATGGCGTCGTGAAGGCCGTACTTCTTGTAGACGGTCTCTCTGCCGCGGCGGGTCATACCGCCGTCGTTGATGTCGTCGTGGACGAGGGTTGCGGAGTGAATGAGCTCGAAACCCGTCGCTATGTCGACGATGCGCTCTGTATCTGTCCCCCCGAGGGCCTTGTAGACAAGGAGCGTCACTGTAGGCCTGAGGCGCTTCCCTCCCGCGTCGATCACGTGGAGCGAGGCTTCCGTCAACACTCTCTCCTGCGACCTGACCATGTCGTGGAGCTTCTTCTCGACCATGTCGAGCTCCTTCTGGATGCCAAAATCCCAGGGCGCGGAAGACATGCGTTGCGCATATCATGCATGGCCTACTTAATGGTGATGGTTGCTGGCCGTTGGGAGGACGCACGTCTGGCCGCGCGAGAAAGCGCACCCTGCTACGGCTAGCAGCTCATGTACCCTGAGGCAGCGAGGGGAACATGCCCGAAGCGGCATCGACGCACACCTTAATGACAGGCTCCGGATACAGGCCTATGACGACCACTGCGAGCGCTGCGACGGCCACCGCGACTTTCAGCATCGGCGTGAGCTCCAGGCGCCCTTCCTGGCCCTTCTCCATGTACATGTACTTGATCACGCGCGCGTAATAGTAAAGCGAGAGAGCGCTGTTCAGCACGCCCGCGATGGCAAGCCAGACGAGCCAGTCAGGGCCAGGCGCGGCTGCATACACCGCAGACGAGAAGAGGACGAACTTGCTCGCGAAGCCCGCGAGCGGCGGTATGCCAGCCAGGGAGAGCAGGAACAAGGTCATCGCGAACGCGAGCCATGGCGCCCTCTTCGCGAGCCCTTTGAAATCATCCAGGCGCTCGCCGACTGCGACTGCGCCCATCGCCGCAGTGACCATGAACGCCCCTGACTTCATGAAGGCGTGCGTGAGCACGTGGAACAGCCCACCAGCGACTGCGTACTGAGTGCCTATGGGCAGGACGATCAATATGTACCCCGCCTGCGCGACGGACGAATACGCCAACATGCGCTTGATGTTGGTCTGCGAAACCGCGATCACGTTGCCCACGGTCATCGTCAATATCGCGAGCGCTGCCGCGGCCTCCTCCCACTGGGCTATCGACGCGACGAGGCCTATCAGGAACACCTTGAAGAACGCCGCGAAGCCCATCTTCTTGGATGCCGCCGCCAGGAGGCCCGAGACCGGTGTCGGGGCGCCCTCGTACACGTCAGGCGCCCACATGTGGAACGGGACAGCAGCTATCTTGAAGCCGAACCCGGCGAACAACAGCACCGTCGCGAGCAGTGTCACGGAGTCCGAGCTGTCGATCCAAGATGGCCTCGAAACGCTCGTCAGAGCGTCATGGATGCCCGATATGTTCGTGGTGCCTGCGACGCCGTACAGGAGGGAGATACCGAAGAGCGTCAGCGCGGACGAGAACCCGCCCACGATGAAGTACTTCGTCGCGGCCTCGGCGGAGCGCTTCTCCGTCTTGCGGAACCCGGAAAGTGCGAAAGATGATATGCCTGCTATCTCCAGGCCTATGAACAGCGCTATGAGATCGGCCGCTTCGGCCACGATCGTCATACCCGTTATGGCCAGGAGGATGAGCGAGTAGTACTCCCCGTGGTGTCTGTCAGCCCTGATGAACTCAGGGGAGCCGAGAACGACCACGACGCCCACGGACACGAACACGAGCATGAGGAGGCCGCTGAACGCGTCGACCTCAAGCAGAGATATCTCGCTCGGCGGCGGCTCCCACAGTCCCAGGAAGAGCCACGAGGCGACGGCGACCAGAAGGCCGAGCAACGGCACGAGCGTCAAGCCTGCGAGCAGGCGCTTGTCCTTGAACATGTAGTCGTACGCAGGCAACAGCAGCGCGAACAGGACGAGCACGAGCTGCGGTGTGAGCGTCTCGAGATAGGTCCAGACAGCCAACTCATCCACCTCCGAGGATGGGCAGCACTATGTCTGTGGCCGGATTGATCAGCTGGAACACCAGCGAAGGCAGCACGCCGAACACGGCTATGAGCAGAATGAGCACGCTCACGGGGACGCTCTCGTACCATGCCGCATCGTGCAGGTGGGACGTGTCAATCCTATCCGTCAGCGGGCCGAACATGGAGCGCTGCAGCGCCCAGAGGTAATACCCCGCGGTGATGGCGACGCTGAGTATGGGCAAGAAGAGCCACATCGCCCATGTGTTGAACATGCTCGCGAAGACCATGAACTCGGCTGCGAAGCTGACCAGGCCCGGCAGTCCGAGCGACGCGAGGAACCCGATCGTCATGAGCGTCGCAGCCACGGGCATCTTCTTCGCGAGGCCGCCCAGTTTCGGAATCAGCCTGGTGCCGCAGTGATGCTGCACCACGCCGCACATCATGAACAGGACCGCCGTCACGAGTCCGTGCGCGAACATCTGGAACACGCCAGCCGCTATGCCCAACGACGAGAACGTGGCGAACCCCAGAAGAACGAACCCCATGTGGCTGATGGAGGAGTACGCCACCATCTTCTTGAGGTCGGGCTGGGCAAGGCAGAGCAGTGCGCCATACAGGATGCTCGCGATGGCGATCGCCGCCATCACCAGCTGCAGCTCGGACGCGCCCTCGGGCAGCGTCGGCATCGCGACCCTGATTATCCCGTACCCGCCCATCTTGAGCAGCAGGCCTGCCAGCAGCACGCTGCCTGCAGTGGGCGCCTCGACGTGCGCGTCCGGCAGCCACGTGTGGAACGGCACCATGGGCAGCTTCACGCCGAACCCGAAGAACATGGCGGCGAACACCGCGACCTGGAAGGTGCGGTTGAACAGAGGGGCCTGGAGGGCGATCTGCTCCATGCTGAAAGTGTTCGCGCCCGCCTCGAAGTACAGTGCCATGATGGATATCAGCATCGCAAGACTCGCGATATGGGTGTATATGAAGAACTTGATGGCCGCGTAGTCCTTGTTCGGTCCCCCCCAGACGCCTATCATGAAGTACATCGGTATCAGGACGACCTCCCAGAACACGTAGAAGACGAAGTAGTCGAGCGCGACGAATACGCCGAGCACGCCCACCTCCAGTATCTGCATGAGTCCGAAGTACTCCTTTGGCCTGAGGGTGGTGTCCCAGGAGAACACTATAGCGAGGAACGAGAGCAGCGTGGTGAGCACGAACAGCGGGAGGCCGATACCATCCAGGCCGACCGTGTAGCTGATGCCAAGCGACTCGATCCACGGATACTCCTCGTAGAACTGGAAGTCGAAGTAGCCACGGCCGTCGTGGAACCCGACAGCATCGGGGCCGGGAGAGATGCTGAAGTCCAGGGCGACGAGGACCGAGAGCATCAGCGCGGCCCCCGAGAATGCTGCCGCGAGCCATTTGGCGTAGCCTGTGCGCTTTCCGAGCATGAACGTGGTCAGGGAGCCTATCAGCGGCAGGAGTATGATGATGGAGATTATCGGCACGCCCTCGAACACCTACCACCACCTCCCGAACAGCGGCTCCCCGCTGGTCAGCCACGGCAGGACGTATATCACGAAGAACAGCAGCAGGACTATCCCGAGAACGACGACGCTGGCATACCTCCGGACATCACCTGACTGCGCCTTCCTGATGATCCCGCCAAGAGCGGTGGCGACATGGGCGATGCCGTTCACAACTCCATCTATGACATATCTGTCGAACTTGTCCGCGAGCAGTGCGAACCCGTACCACAGGATGTAAGCGAAGTCATCGTAGAACTTGCTGATGTACCACCTGTTCTCGAGTGCGCGCTGGAACGTGCCAGGCACCCCCCTGGAAAAGCCCGACCTATCGAACCCAGGCAAGTAGTAGATGCGGTATGCGATGAATATGCCTGTCACCGCGAGCGCTATCGAGAGGTATGTGAGCGGGTCGGAGAATATCTCGACCGCGATGTCAGCCAGCGTCTCGTGCTCGACCACGCCAAGCTCCTCGATCGCGCCGGCCATGAACGACTTGAACCCGACGCCTATGAACAGGGCGAAGCCCGAGACGACGGCGAGGCAGGCCAGTATGATGAGCGGCACGGTCATGATCTTAGGTGACTCGTGAGCGTGCACCTCGGACCGCGGCTCTCCCGAGAAGGTCATGAACCACATCCTGAACATGTAGAAAGCCGTGAGGAAGGCGGTCCCGATTCCCATGGCCCAGAGCACGAAGAAGGTGACGTCGAACTCGCCCGCGTGGTACACGGCCGCGAGGACCTCGTCCTTGCTCCAGAAGCCTGAGAGCGGAGGTATGCCAGCGATGGCTAGCGCGCCCACGAGCATGGTGGCGGATGTGATGGGCATCTTCTTCCGCAGACCGCCCATCAGGCGCATGTCGTTAGTGCCGACCGCGTGTATCACGCTGCCCGCGCAGAGGAACAGGAGCGCCTTGAAGAACCCGTGATTCATGAGATGGAATGTCGCTGCTGTATAGCCGCTTGCGGACGCCCCATGTATGACGAGGTATCCGCCCGCACCAAGACCGAGGATCATGTAACCGAGCTGGCTGATGGTGCTGTAGGCGAGCACGCGCTTTATGTCCGTGGCGACGAGAGCGACCGTTGCAGCGAGCAAGGCAGTGACGCCGCCGATCACAGCCACATACATGAGGCTGTCAGGTGTGAGGACCAGTAGCGGATAGGTCCTGGCAGTGAGGTACACACCCGCCTTGACCATCGTGGCGGCGTGGATGAGCGCCGATACGGTCGTCGGACCCTCCATCGCATCGGGTAACCACTCGTGCAACGGGAACTGGGCGCTCTTGCCTATCGCGCCGCCGAATATCAGTGCTGTCGCGAGGGTCAGCATGTTCGGGTCGGACGCGAAGGCCTCGCTCGTCCCCCTAGCGCCATCGGCGAACAGCGTCATGAAATCGAGCGTGCCCGTGTACTTGAGCAAGATGATGATGCCCGCCATGAACATGATGTCGCCGACGCGTGTGACTATGAACGCGCGCTTGGCCGCGCTCGCAGCCGAGGGCTTCTCGTACCAGAACCCTATCAGGAGATACGAGCAGAGGCCGACCAGCTCCCAGAAGATGAACATCTCGAGGTAGTTGTCCGCCAGAACGAGTCCGTACATGACAGATATGAACAGCATGATCTCGGCGTAGTACCGCCTCCTCCCGACTCCTTCCTCGTGCATGTACCCCCCGGAGTAGATGACGACCAGCGTGCCCACGACGGATATGACCACGAGCAGGATGGCCGTGAGCTGGTCTATCCACAGGCCGAAGGTCACGTCATACCCGCCGACTACCAGCCACTGGAACCTGACGGAGCCGTCGGTGAGGGTGTGTCCGTTCAGGACCTCCCAGACTACGAGCATCGACAGGATGAACGCGCCCGCAGCGCCGCCTATTGCGTAACCGCCGCCGTCCTCCCAGCCAAGCGTACGCCTCGGCAGCAGGCCGATGAGCACGAAGGCAACGAAGGGGAACAGGGGGATGAGCCAAGCGTACTCGAGCACAGTCACCACCTCAGGATGTTGATCTTGTCAACATCGATCGTCTGATACCTCCTGTAAACAGAAAGTATGATGGCGAGACCTACCGCGACCTCCGCTGCAGCTATGGCTATCGAGAACAGGGCGAACGCCTGGCCTGAAGCGTCCGGGAGCCCGTGGAGCATCGTGTGGTACGAACTGAACGCCACGAGGTTGATGTTCGCGGCATTCAGCATCACCTCGATTGACATCAGCACCACGATGGCGTTCTTCCTCGTGAGGACGCCGTATGCACCGATCGCAAAAAGGAGGGAGCTGAAAACCAACCAGTAAGAGAGAGGTATCATTCTCTTTCCTCCTTCGCTAGGAACACGCCGCCGAGCAGCGCCACGAGGAGCAACAGGCCGATCAGCAACACCACGAGCCCGTACCCGGCGGCGTCGCTGGTCCCGAACATCGCCCTCGCCACGTCCTCGTTCGATGTGTCATCGACGCCGCCCTCGGTCGGCCAGTCGACCATGAGAACCGCGCCCACGAACATGAGCGCCATGGCAGCGACCGCACCGGCCCTGAGCACGATCTCCCTCATCCTTGGCCACCTCCCATGATCTCGCGCCTCGTGAGCATGATGCCGAATAGGATGACGACGACGACCGCGCCGACGTACACGAGTATCTGTACTATCGCCACGAACTCCGCGCTCAGCATGATGTACAGCGCGGCGACAGATATGAAGCAGGTCGCCAGGGCGACCACGCTCCTGACTATCTCCTTGGAGTGTATCACGAACAGCGCGGAGACGAGCGCTGACGCCGCGAGGAACAGGAACACGAACATCTCCCAGGTCATTTCCTCGCCCCCGGCATTCGTATGGCGTCGAACCTGCATGCCCTGAAGCATCTGCCGCACCCGACGCACTTCTCGAGCACGAACACCGCCCGCTTCTTCGGCTTCGACTTCTTCCCGTCCTTGAGCACCTTCTCGGTGCCGGGCATCTCCAGCAGGTATATCGCATCAGCGGGACAGGCCCTCGCGCAAGCCCCGCAGCCCGTGCACTTCTTCAGCTCGAACTCAGGCTCCGGCATCTCGTAGTAGGAGTCGTAGACCCACCTCATCTCGAGGGCTGACTCGGGGCATACCTTCGCGCACCTCTCGCACGATGTGCACTTCGATAGATTGAACTCTGGCCTTTTCCTGCCGGTCCCCTCGACGGGCATCATCGCTATCACCATCTCAGGGCACTCCCCAGCGCACTTCTCGCACGATGTGCACTTCGACATGTCGAGGAGCGGCAACAGCCTCTTCGGACGCTCTTCCACTATCTTGTCGGCGTAGGTGTCGTCCCTGAGATCCCTAGGGCCGTACCTGAGCTTCGCTCTCTCGTGGTCGGCGAGTTCGAACTCCGGACCCTCGTGCAGCGCGGCCGTCGGGCATATCTCAACACACAAACCGCAGAACAGGCACCTTCCGAAGTCTATGCCAGGGCGCTCGATTTTTCCCAGCTCGGCATCCTCCAGCTTCTCCATCCACATGCAGTCGTTGGGACAGAACTGGACGCAATTCCCGCAGCCTATGCACCTCTTGAAGTCCAGGACGTGCTTCCCCCTGTACACCGGCGGCAGATCGAGCTTGTGATATGGGTAGAGAACCGTGTTCGGCTTGCCTGTTATGAGCGAAGTCTTCACCTGCGTGATCGTCCTCTTCATCGGCCTGAGGACGAACCCTACAGGCCTCGGTCTGGTCTTGGCCTCAGACATGTCAGAACCACCCCACGGTCTTCATGGCCACCGCGATCAGAAGGTTGAGGACTGCAAGCGGTAGCAGGCGCTTCCAGCCGATGTTCAATATCTGATCCACCCTCACCCTGGGCAGGGACCATCTGATCCACACAATGACAACAAAGACGACGTATGCCTTTATCAGGAACCATATCTCCTCAGGAATCGGCCCGGGCCCGTGCCAGCCTCCGAGGAACAGCGCCGTCACCAGCGCGCCGCCTATGTAGCTCCTGAGGTAGCCCGTCATCATGAACAGGCCGAACCGCATCCCGCACATCTCCGTCGTCCAGCCCTCGACGAGCTCCGCCTCCGCCTCGGGCAGGTCGAAAGGCTGCACCTCTACCTCCGCGATGAGGCATGTCACGAACACGATGAGGCCGAGCGCGAGAGGTATCGCGAACCAGACGTCCTCCTGGGCGCCGACGACGCCCTCGAAACCGAAACTGCCGGACAACAGGAACACGCTCGCCACGCAGAGGAGCATGGGTATCTCGTAGCTCATCATCTGAGCGGCCGAGCGCATCCCGCCGATGAGCGTGTATTTGTTGTTGGACGACCACCCAGTGAGGAGTATGGAGAAGGGTGCGATGGCGAAGAACGCGAAGGCTATGAGCACGCCCGCAGGAACGCCGTCGCCCGAGTCGTTCGTTGCCACGCCGAAGTCTGGACTCAGTGGGATGGTGGAGAGTGCCAGGAATGATGAGGAGACGAATATCGTTGGTCCGAGCAGGAAGACCAGCGAGTCGGCCTTCCTTGGGACGATGATCTCCTTGACGAAGAGTTTGATGCCGTCCGCGATGTTCTGCAGCCAGCCGCCTATCCGATATCCCACGTAGTACGGCCCATAGAAGTCAAACATCCTTCCCATGAACTTCCGGTCTATCCAGATGAAGTTCAGCACGTTGATGACTGCGACTATGAGGACTATGAGCACCTCCAGCAGGATGGCGAAGAACACTATGTTGCCGTGGGACGCAGCGAAGTCCCCGACGGCGGTGAAGAAATCCCCGAAGTACCATGGGAGCACGTCCCCCAGCCAGTACCACAGGTTGTTCACGAGGTCGACGAGCCAGTGGATGATGCCGTACGAGAACTGGAATAGGTTCATCCGCTCACCTGTCCGTCTCCCCTATGCACATGTCGAGGCTGCCCATTATAGCCACGACATCGGCCACCTTGTAGCCTATGAGCATCTTCGGCGCTGCAGACAGTGTCACGAATATCGGGCTGCGGATCTTCAGCCTGTAGGGCCTGTCGCTGCCGTCGCCGACGACATACATCATCCCTTCGCCCCTCGGGTCCTCCACCCTGCCTATGCCTGTGCCCTCGGGGGCGTTCCTCGGTGCCGTGATGCGCCACTTCCCCTTTGGCATCTTCTGGATAGTCTGCCGGATGATCTTGCAGCTCTCGTACATCTCATCCATCCTGACCCTGTACCTCGCATAGCAATCGCAGTCAGGATGAGTCTTAGGCTCGAAATCGAGCTCGGGGTAGACTGAGTAGGGCATGTCTTTCCTGAGGTCGTACTTGACGCCGCTGCCCCTGAGGGGCGGGCCTGTGACCCCGAGGTTCATGGCATCCTCCTTCCTCAGTATCCCCACCCCCTCGTTCCTCAACATGAAGACCTTCGACCCATCGTACATGTCCTCGTACTCCCTGAGCCGCTTCTCCATGTACGAGCACGCCCGGAGGGCGTCCCGGTCGAAGTTGGGGGGCATGTCATGTGCGACGCCCCCTATCCTTGGATAGTTGTACGTGAGCCTGGAGCCCGTGAGCGCCTGCAGGAGGTCTATGAACACCTCCCTGTCTCGCATGGCGTACAGGAATCCCGTCATGAGCCCTAGGTCGGCGGCGTATGCCGCCAGCCACATCAGGTGCGAGGCGATTCTCTGCATCTCGATCGCCATCACACGCAGGTACTCCGCCCGCTCCGGCACCTCTATTCCCATCAAGTTCTCGACTGTCAGGCAGTACAAGTGACTCCATGTCATGGAAGAACCGTAGCATAGCCTGTCGGCGAGCGGGATTATCTGCGGATAGGTCTTGCCCTCCGCCAGCTTCTCTATGCCCCTGTGGAGGTACCCGACCTCGGGCTGGGCGTCGACTATGGTTTCGCCGTCCACCTTTACCCTCAGGTCCCACAGCCCGTGGGTCATGGGGTGCTGCGGACCCATGTTTATCCACATCTCAACCATGCGCGGTCACCCCCTGAAGTCCTTCCTGAGCGGATGATACAGGAAATCCCTGGGCAGGAGTATCCGCTCCAGATTCGGATGGTTGTTGAACCTGATGCCCATCAGGTCGTAGCTCTCCCTCTCCTGCCAGTTCGCCCCTCCCCAGATAGAGGTAACTGAATCCACGCTGGGGTCATCCTTGGGCGTGGTTGTGATGACCTCGAGCAGCAGCCTGTGCTGGTAAGATGCTATGTGGTAGACGATCTCGAACCTGTTGTCGTACTCGACCGCGGATATCATCGACAGGTGTTCGAACCCGAGGCTGTCCCTGAGGTACCTGCACGCGCGAAACAAATCCCGGCGATCTATCCTGAACCTTATGACGCCCCTTCCGAGCTTCTCGAACTCGGAGACGGCGTTCGGGAAGGCCTCGAGCATCGACCGCACAACCCTTTCCTCGGACTCGCCTCCGACTACGGTCGGAGCACGCTCGAGCCCCTGCTCCTTCTCACCCTTCCCCCGCTCCCGCATGCCCTGTACCCCTCGTATGCTATCACTTGCCCGTCAGGAGACCCTTCTTGTTCTCCTTGATCAGCCTCTGCAACTTCAGGAAGCCGTCTATGAGGGCTTCCGGCCGTGCCGGACAGCCAGGCACATAGACGTCGACAGGTATGAACTGGTCCACGCCGGGGACGATGCTGTAGCTGTTGTAGAAAGGCCCGCCGGATATGGCGCATTCGCCCATCGCCACGACCCACTTAGGTTCGGGCATTTGGTCGTAGAGCCGCCTCAGGTCAGGCTTGAGCTTCTTGCTGACAGGGCCGTTCACGAGCAGGACGTCGCACTGCCTCGGAGTGGACCGGTATATTATGCCGAACCGCTGAGCATCGAACCGGGGAGCGGATGCGACGGCCATCTCGAGTGCGCAGCACATTATGCCGAAGTGGAGGGGATAGATCGAGTTCCTGGTGGCCCAGTTGAAGAAATCCTTGGTGACTGCGTCGATGGCTGAGCCGACGGGCGAGCGTCTCAGCACGCCCTCTAGGACGTTGTCGCACCATTTCAGGAAGTCTTTAGACCTGAAGACTATGACTTGACCCAGGCCCGAGGGGGCGGTCCCGCGCTTCATATCCAGGTTATCTCCTCCTTCTTGAGCGCGTAGGCGACACCCGCGAGAAGGACGCCCAGGAACATCAGTACGAACACCTTAGCGAGCTGGCTGATGTCATCGAACGCCAAGGCCCACATCAGCACGAAGACCGTGACCAGGTCGAACGCGACGAAAATGATGGCGTACATGTAGTATTGGAAGTGGAACTGTATCTGCGCTTCGCCTATGGGGAGTTCTCCGCACTCGTATGTGACCTCGCCCCTCGGATCGTGCTTGTCGGTCCGGAAGTACCTCGAGAGAAGGAACACGAGCGGGGGTATCAGTAGGGCGATGATAGCGAACACCGCTACGCCCATGTACTCCTCGCTCAGCATTGCTTGGGGATTATTGACTCCGTATAAATCGTTTTTCTGGCTGCCTGACAGGGCGTAACGACCGTGCATGGGCAGGCGCTGGAAGAGGCAAGACCCGTCCTGCACGTCCCAGCCGTCACTTTCCACAGGAAACGGAGGTCTGCGCAGGGGGCTATCTAACCCGAACGCCGCACCTAGGACAGAACACATGCTGAGAGTCTATCGGGCCTCCGCACCTCGGACACATGCGAGGCACGTAAGGTGCAGGCGCCTCACCCGAGGGACGACTTTGCACCGGCCCCACGGAGGCCGGCCCCAATGAGCGCTCCCGCCCGCCTCTCAGGAGAAGGACGACAACAACGACGACGGCTACGACTACGAGTATCGCCCCTATGATCAGCGCTAGCAGGACGGCGTCCAACGCCTCCTCAGGACCAACGCCGATCTCCCACAGCTCAAGGGCGTAGACGAGCGTCACGGTGAACGATTCCAGGTTGGTCCAAGTGAACGTGTATGTGCCTTCCTCTGAAACCCATATTGCCCCCACGTCGGAGGAATCCGTGATGTTCTTGACGACGGCCCCGTTGGGGTCTGTGACCACGAATCTGATGTTGCCTGTGAAAGTACCTCCTGTAATCTGTCCGTGCCAGGTATAGTTGATGAAGTCACCCAGGCTTCCCGTCATCATCTTGGAGAAGCTCTCGCCCTGTGAGAGCGAAGTTGTCTCGGCAGCAACATCGCCGCTGAGGGTAACCGCGAGCACGACAGAAAGTGCCAGAACCGACCCACCGATCCGACCCCACATGCAGAATCCCGGACATCTAACCAATTCATCGCGATATAATCGTTGTGCATCGCTGTACGGCGTCCTTATTCGGCATCGCGCTGCGAACGCCCTTCCGCTCACGTTTTCCTGGGATATGTTCTAATAAGGCCGGGCCACTAGTCCCCGGTCGATGGCCAGGCCAGACCTCGTGCTTCTGCATCCGCCCAGCGTGATGGATTTCAGGAAGAGGACGCAGCTGCTGGGACCTGTGAGCGACCTCATACCCTCCACCCCCGTGTTCGAGATGTATCCGATAGGTTTCACGACGATAGCCTCGCATCTAGAGGCCTCAGGGTACGAGGTCAGAATCGTCAACGTTGCCACGCGCATGCTAGCGTCGCCGAGGTTCGACCCCGAGCGGTTCGTGAAATCGCTTGATGCCTCGGCGTTCGGCATCGACCTCCACTGGATGCCGCATGTCCAGGGGGCACTAGAGCTGGCGAGGATGGTCAAGAGGCACCACCCGTCGACGCCGCTCATCATGGGCGGGTTCAGCGCGTCCTACTATCATCTCGACCTCATCAAGAGTCATCCGGAGGTTGACTTCGTGGTGCGGGGTGATTCGACCGAGGTGCCCATCGAGCGGCTCATGGAGGCTGTGAGCTCAGGAAAGGGGTTCGAAGCCGTCCCGAACCTCACCTGGAGGGACGGCGGCAGAACGAGGGCGAACTCTCTGAGCCACGTGCCCGCAGACCTCGACTCTATCGAGATAGACTACGGCCTCATGGTCAGGAAGGTGCTCAGGTACAGGGACCTGGAGGGTCACCTGCCTTACAAGAACTGGAAGTCGAACCCGATGTCGATAGCCGTTTCGGTCAGAGGATGCACCCACAACTGCGTCAACTGCGCTGGATCGTGCGACTCCTTCTCAAGGAACTTCGGGAGACAGAGGCCCGCGTACAGATCTCCAGGACTTTTGGCCGAGGACGTCGCACGTGCTGAGGAGTACCTCAAGGGCGCCACATTCGTGGTGGGCGACGTTCGTCAGGCTGGGAGAAAGTACGCCGATGAGTTCATGACCGAGCTGAAACGCCAGAAGGTGAGGAACGAAGTGGTGATAGAGCTGTTCACACCGGCGGACGTGGAATTCGCAAAGAGGTTCGCGTCGTCCGTCGAGCGGTTCAGCGTCCAGATTTCCCCCGAAACGCACGACGAGCGCGTCAGGGCGGCACAGGGTAAGTACTATTCGAACGATGCGCTGGAGAGAACCGCCATGCATTTCCTTGATGCGGGCTGCGGGAGGTTCGACATGTTCTACATGATAGGCCTCCCGACGCAGACGCGCGAATCGGTCGATGCCACGGTGGCGTACGCCGAGAGGCTGTTCGGGAAATTCAAGGGCAAGCGCCTCTTCCCGTTCATCAGTCCACTAGCGCCCTTCCTGGACCCTGGTGGAAACGCCTTCGAGCACCCTGAGGCACACGGTTTCAGGTTGTTTGCACGCACGCTGGGCGAGCACGTGGCGCTCGCCACGATGCCCAGCTGGAAGCACGTCCTGAACTACGAGACCAAGTGGATGTCCAGAGGCGACATCGTGGAGAGCAGCTACTCCGCAGGCCTGGGACTCAACGACATAAAGAGGAGGATGGGGCTGGTGGAGGAGGAAGTCGCCGACAGGACGGAGAGGAGGATACTCGCCGCCAGGGAGCTCGCGCAGAGGATAGACGAGATCGTCGAGCACGGGAAGGCAAGCGAAGACGACATGGAGGCCCTCAAGGACCTGGCCGCGAGCCTGAGCGAATCGACGGTGTGCGAGAAGGAGGAGCTCGACTGGTCGGAGAGCTCGATATATGCCAGCATACCCAGGATTGTCGGTGCCCTGCTCAGGCGGAGATGACGGGTGCCGTGATGGTTTATCTACGCCCACCGTGATGACATCCCGAGCCCGACAATGATACTCGGCATATATGGCTATCAGGACTCCGGCAAGACGACCCTCGTGGAGCGTCTCGTGCGCGCGCTCGTCAGAAGGGGGTACTCGGTAGCCTCGGTCAAGCACACGCCCCACAGGAAGAGCATGGACTGCGACGGCAAGGACACCTGGAGACACTGGAAGGCCGGGAGCGACCCTGTGGTGTTCTCGTCCGCCTCGGAGACGGTCATCATAATCCACCGCGCGATGTCCGGGGAAGAGATAGCGGAGCTGATGATGGAGCGCTTCAAACCCGACGTGCTGATAGTCGAGGGGGCGAAGGAGGGGCGGTTCCCCAAGGTGGCCGTCGGGAACGTCAGGATACGAAGGGGCACTGTGCTCTCCAACCCGAGCCTGAAACGGCTGGTGGGATACGTCGAACGTGAGGTGGCCGTCGAGCGCATCCGGGCGCAGCTCCCAGGCCTCGACTGCCGCAAATGCGGCCTCGACTGCGACAGCCTGGCTCGTGCAATCGCCTCTGGCAGTCGGAAAGTGCGGGACTGCAGAGAGCTTCCGGACGTTAAGGCGGAGGTCAGGATCGGCGGTGAGACGCTACCGATGGGCAGATTCGCATCGAGCGTGGTCGACTCAGCCGTCAGGGGCGTACTCGGCAGCCTAAAGGGCTTCCAGCCGGGCGAAGTTATTGAAATCCGTCTCCTGCCTAAGAACACCGAGCCGAGAAAGAGAAGGTGCTGAGACTTAGCAGTTGGCCGATGAAACGCGGAATGCGCTAGGTTTATCAACATTGAAGGTATCCCTCTGGCCGGGGAGTCCAGTGCACCTCGGCCCCTGCCACTGGCAGCGTCCGGCCCGGGGGATGCGAATCTGAGGGACGCCGGTGACATCATGAGGAAACTTTCGGAGATTGAGAAGGACCTCGATGCCTGTTTACAGTGCGGATACTGCAGGGCGACTTGTCCGGTCTGCGGACAGATAGGTTGGGAGTCGGCATCTCCCAGGGGTAAGGTCTACTACCTCAAGCAGATGGCTCACAGGACGCCTGTTGACCGGATACTTCGGAGGACCCCGAAGATCAGCGACAAGCTCGTCGAAAGGATTTTTCAGTGCACATCCTGCGCCGCGTGCGAGGAGAACTGCCATGTAGAGATAGACTTCGCGCACATGTGGGAGGAGGTCAAGGAGTGGCTCATAGAGCAGGGCTACGGACCCATGGAGGCGCACAGGAAGATCAGGGAGAAGATCGTCTCCAAGCGTAACCCTTACGACGAGCCCAAGGAGAAGCGGGCTGCTTGGCTGCCGCCTGACATCAAGCTCTCCCCCGATCCCGAGGTCGTGTTCTTCACCGGTTGTACAGAGGCTTACAGGATGCAGCCGCTCGCGGCCGCGACCGCCAGGCTGCTGGCCAAGGCAGGCGTGAAGTTCAACATACTTGGAGAGGAGGAGTGGTGCTGTGGCTCCCCCCTGTTGAGGACGGGCCAGAGGGGCGTGGTGAGGGACGAGCTGGCCGAACACAACGTGCGGGAGATGGAAAGGCGCGGCTGGAAGGCAATGGTCACTGCCTGCGCTGGCTGCTACAACACGATGAAGAACGACTATCCGAAGCTCGTGGGAAACCCGTCGTTCAAGATCTACCACGTGTCGGAATACTTGGAGAAGTTGATTAAGGAGGGCAGGTTGAAGTTCACCAAGGAGTTCAAGAAGAAGGTCTTCTACCATGACCCGTGCCATCTCGGCAGGCACGCGAAGGTCTACGAAGCACCGAGGAACGTGCTGAAGGCCATCCCTGGCCTGACGCTGCTCGAGACCAAACATGAGCGCGAGGACTCGCACTGCTGCGGTGCGGGAGGAGGTTTCAAGTCGGCCTTCAACGAGATGGCTGAGAGCATCGCAGCCGAGCGCGTCAAAGAGGCCGTAGACGCTGGCGCGGAGGTTATCGTCACATCGTGCCCGTTCTGTCAAGTGAACCTCAACGCAGGCGCCAAGAGAGCCGGACTGGACATCAAGACCATGGATGTTGTTCAGGTCGCTTTGCAGGCGGTCTGAGTCGAGGGAGTGTCTCCGAGCCCCCTCGCGGGCGGCCTTTTCACCTCCGTTCACCTGGGAACCTGCGAGATGCCGCCCCGCTGGTCAGCTCCCTGAGCGCACCCGAGCCGATCCATCGGGCACTTGCCGAGCGGCTAGTCTTGAGTCTGCTCGCCACCGACACGGCGCTCCTGTTCAGGCCCGGACTGCGCTTCCCGATCTGCCGGAGGGCCCAGTTGACCGCCTTTCGGACGTAGTTCCTGTCGTCCACCGACTCCCGCTCTATGATCGGCAGGAACTGTTCGAACCGCGCGTCGTCCGCGGCCTTGTCGTGGACTGCCAAGGCGGCCATGAGAACGAACCCCGCGCGCTTCACGAACTCCTCCTTCCTCGCGCTCCACTCGACCGCTTTCGCATAGGCGAAGGGCGTCTTGTCGAAGAGGTTGCTGCAGACCTGGTCCGTGACGTCCCAGGAGTCGAGATCGCGCACCCAGCGCTCCATCTGCCGGTCGGTCACCAGCTCGGGCTCGTCCACGAACGCCGCAAGTATCCTGGCCTCTTGAATGCCAGTGGCCCAGAGCCCCTCCGCGAGCGCGTGATCATCTCCGAGGCGCTTAGCAATCTGCCTGAGATCCTTCCCGCTCACGCCCAGTGTCCCCCGGGGGTTGATGCCGAACCTGGCCATGCCCTCGACTTTCTGGGGGTCGGCCCTTCCCGTCAGCTCCCTGACCACCTGGGCGACGCTCGTGCCGGACAATCAGATACCCGTCCAGGGCACGCCCTTGTGGGCGCTCATGACGATCTGCGTATCAGTCTCCTTGATCCCTTCGATCTTGAGGAAGGTGTCTATGAACTCCTGCAGCTCGGTCATGCCGACGAAGAGCGCGACCACGAGCAGGTCATACTCGCCGGTAACTCGATAGACAGCCACCACCCTGTTGTGGTTCGTTACATGCCTCACGACCTCGTCGAGCTTGTCAGTGACCGTCTTCACATGGATGTAGGCCTTGACGGTGTTCTCGATCAGCCTGTAGTCGATGTGTATCGAGAAGCGCATTATGATGCCTTTTTCTATGAGCGCCCTTATCCTGCGCCTGACGGTGGCCTCAGTCACGCCGAGCTTCTTGGCGATCTCCGAGTTGCTCATCCTCGCGTTGTCCCGGAGCTCGCAAAGTATCCTTATGTCGGTCTTGTCGATGGGCAGCATCTTCAGGTCGAGGCCCTTCCACCTCTCCATCAGCTCGCACGGCGACTCCTTCGCGTTTTCCGCTGGCATCCGAACACCGCCGCGTGAATGGGCAACGCGTACTTGAATGTCACGGATTCCACAACGAGAATGGGCATTTTTGGGCCGATTTCGATGTCTCACCGTGAACAGATGACGATTGGATGCATCCTCAATGTCGAAAAGTGGTCATGTGCCGAACCTGCGCTGCCTGAGCTGGTATGACCTGACAGCCCGCAGGAAGTCGATCTTCCTGAACCCGGGCCAGTAGATGTCCGAGAAGTAGAGTTCCGAGTAGGCCAGCTGCCAGAGCAGGAAGTTCGATATCCTCTCCTCGCCCGACGTCCTGAGTATCAGGTCCGGATCGGGCATATCCTTGGTGTACAGGAACTCGGCGAACTTCTTCTCGTCGATGTCCTCGATGTCGAGCTTGCCCTCCTTGACGGCCTCGGCGACCTTTCTGATGGCCTGCAGGATCTCCTCCCGACCGCCATAGCCGACGGCGAGGTTGAAGAAGTACTGGTCGTAACCTTCGGTCCTCCTCTCAGCGTACTCTATGGCCTCGCGCAGGTCCTCTGGAAGCAGCTCCCTCTGCCCGAGCACGCGCACCCTTATCTTGTGCTTGTGCACCCTGGGCTCATCCCCCAGGCGCCTGAAGTTCTCGACGAACATCCGCATGAGGACGTCGACCTCCTCCTTGGGCCGGCCGACGTTCTCCGTGGAGAACGCGTAGACGGTCAGCATGCGGACGCCTATCTCCATGCACCACTCGAGCACGTCCTCCAGCTTCTGCCTGCCCTTGTCGTGCCCCTCTGACACCATCAGGCCGAAGTCTTTGGCATACCTCCTGTTGCCGTCCATTATTATAGCGACATGGTGCGGGACAGGGCGCGACAGCACCTCCTTCAGCAGCCGCTTCTCGTAAGTGCTGTATGCGGTCGACGAGATTGCCCTGGATATGTCGGAAGACATTGCTCAGTGCCCTCCAATGCGGGCGCGGCTCATAAAGCTATACGTGCCTGAAGTCCTCTGGGAGGCCTGCGCTGTACAGCCCCAGGTCGAAGCATCCTATCGCTGCCACGGCGCCGATGGCGCCGCGCCTGCCCGTCACCTCCACCAGCCGAACCCCGTGCTTCTCAGCGGCGTGTTCAGCATCGTGTATCGAAAGGATGGTCTCCTTCGCGTCGGCGCCGAACTTGACCAGTCCCCTGGGTATCTCGAGGCCTTCGAACACGGCCATGCACGTGTGTTCGGAATACGTGCCCTTAGACACGAACTCCTTCGCCCAGGACACGGCCGTCTCAACATCCTCGGGCCTCAAGGCGAATGCCACGGCCGTTGATGCGCAGTTGGTGGTCTTCTGGGGGGCGTGAGGGTTCAGCTGGACTATCTTGTGTGAGAGGAAGGCTCCCACGGGCATCTCCCTGGCCATGCGCAGTCCGAGCACCCAAGTGGCGCCTTTCTCCCTCGTGTCAGTGTCGTCGACGGCTATCACGAGCCGCCTCATAGCCGGCGTGGTTATCCGTATCTCGACCTTCCTTCCGCCACCCACCATAGTGTCGCCGAGGTACTCGACCTTCTCGACTCCATCGGCCTGGGGCAGGCAGGCGCCCACCCCCACGGAAGCCCCCGCGAGCCCCACCCATGTCGTCTCGACCTTGCCATCTCTGACGACGATCGACCTCAGCGCCTGTCCTCCGGTGTCCTTCGATGCTGGACCGAACCGCACCTCTCCCTCCCCTATACGCGCATCCATTATGAGCGTGGTGCCCTGTACCTCCACGTGCTCGACCACGCCCCTGGCCCTCAGCCTGTTGACTGCGTCCCACTCGACCGGGCCCTGGGCGCAGCACTCCTCGACGATCTTGGCCCTGCCCGCGCGCTCGTCGACCATTGTTATGAGGCGCTTGGAGAACAGCTGGCCGTGCCGCCTGCGTACCTCGCCAGGCGTGAGTACCTCCGCCATGCTGCATCAGACTTCCGTTGACTGCCCTGGCTCGAGTATGACGACCTTTGTCCGTGGTGACGACTTCTTCACCAGTCTCTCGAACTCCCTGGGGTCCTGCTCGATCGGCGGCCATGTCCCATAGTGCATCGGAATCGCGACCTTTGGCTTGATGAGCGAGACTGCGAGCGCAGCCTGCTTGGGGTCCATGGTGAAGAACCCCCCTATGGGCAGCAGTGCCGCGTCAGGCTCATACAGCTCTCCCACCAGCCGCATGTCGCCGAACACGGAGGTGTCGCCAGCATGATAGACCACCTTGCCCGAATCGATGACGAGGCCGACTGGCATGGCGGCGGAGAACTCCAGCCCAGGCGCCCCTATGCTCGATGAGTGGAACGCCGGCACCATCGTGATCGTCGTTTCTCTTATCTTCGCGGAGCCGCCCAGGTTGAAGCCGATGCCCTTCACACCACACCTCTCGACGTAGTTCGACATCTCCACTATTGACGCTACCACTGCACCTGTGCGCCTAGCTATCTCCACAGCGTCGCCCAGGTGGTCGGAGTGCCCATGGGTCACACAAACTATGTCACACCCCACCTTGTCGGGAGATATCGCCGCCTTCGGATTGCCCGTGAGAAACGGGTCGACGAGAATCCTGTCCCTGCCCTCTATCAAAAAGGCCGCATGGCCCAGCCAAGTGACCTTCATCATGACCACTCGGGGACTCAAAACGTCGGAATGCTATTTCTGTGTTTGGAGCGCACGCTCACAGTTCGCGCATGAGGTATCTTGCCGGTACGTCGGATAGGTTAAGCGCCTTCAGGCCATCGGAATCGTAGACCATCAGGCCTCCCTTGATGCCCACGAGACGACCCTTGTGCTTTCCCCACGATTCCCGGAGCCGAGGTACCTCCTTGAGCGGCTGTTCGATGGGATAGTCCGTGAGCCACCGCAGCGGCTCGACCTCCAGGTGATACATCTCGCCGATGGTTCTCCTCAAACCCTCAAACCTGCCCTCGATTCCAGCCACGTCAACCTTGTGGGCCAGATTGCGAAGGACTATCCCCTGCCTGACATACTGCGGTATCCCGAGGCGCGATGAGACGCTCTTCTCGACCTCACGAGCCTTCTTCCGTGAGGGCAGTTTGCCGATGATGAAGAACGCATCAGCCCCCTGTTCGATCAATCTTTGCTCAACCCTCCTTGTCGAGCTCATCCCCACCTTCATGCGGGTGTCGTAGAACGCTATGTATATCACGTGTTCCCGCCTGCAGAACTCGATGTCGCACACCTCGCCTTCGCACCTGGGCTCGAACACGCAGTCCTGATAGGGAAGAAAGACCTCCCTGGAGCAGCCTTGGCACTGGTGGAACCGGTCAACGACGGCCTTCGCCGGGCAGGGGATGTACTTGCCATCCCCGTCGAAGTATCCGACGCAGGTCTTACGCCTGCTCACGGAGAAGTCGACCCTCTCAAGATCGAACGACGATACGGACCCATCTCTGAGGTCGTAGCACGTCAGCTCTGGCCTGAACCCATCCCACGAGAACTCGAGCGCGTGCAGAGGGTAGTCCTCCTCGCTCTCCCCTACCAGCGTCTGATCGTCCCGTGCTAGCATTGCGGACGAGTAGTCCGCCAATGGACTATTAAGGATTTAGCCGTAGAGGGCTCGAAATCTACTCTGGCCCGTCCGCGGGACGGCTGTCGTCCGAAGGCGCCTCATCGAGCGCTCGGTCGCTCTTCTCACCGGCCTCGCGCTTAGGAGGCTTGTCCCAAGGGAATTCGGACAGGTCCACGTCTATCCTCTTCAGGTATTTCGGAGGTATGTCCGTGGCGAGATAAACCGTCTTCCCGGCCTTCTGGATCATTATGCCGTCCTCGGTCGCGCCCTTGGCGTCGACCTCGAGGATGACCGGCTTGTCCGTCCTCACACGGCCAGCGTTCACCGCGTCGCCGATGCCCTTGCTCAGGTGTACCATGCGCCTGTCCGACGGCTTCAGTCCGACCTCGAGTACGATGTCCACCTCCTCCTCGGTCGTGGGGTAGTACAGCTTGTCAGGGGCAAGGCCCGATGGATGGTCCAACTCCACCTCGAACGAGTGCGCGTAGGTCGCCCTTATCATCCCGTCGCGGTACTCGTACCTACCCTTGCTGTCGGTCTCGATTATCGCGATGATGTGGTGGGGGCGAAGCCAGTGATACCGTCGCTGCTTCCTCTGCAGCGCGCTCACGAACGCCCTCAGATCCACGAACCCGTGCCTGTCCATCTTCAGGTCGAATCTCTCGGGGAAATGCCTCAGGACGCCCGCCATGGTCCTGCTCAGCCTATCCAACTCCTCCTCGCTCATGAGAAACCTGCCCTCGTCGCCACAGACGGGGCACAGCTCGGCTCTGAAATAGCCGTGCTGCTTGCACTCCTTAAGCATGCCAAGACCCGGTCTCACGGTTATGCCTGAACCTCATAAAAGCTTTCCCATCCGGCCAGACTGAGATGGCCCGACAAGGGGACGGCAGGTGTGAGAGTGCTTTGTGGAAGGGGTTTGACGCCCGACGGCCCTGATGCTCAGGCGCTCGGAACCTCGCTCTCAACCTTCGGTGGGCCCGTGACCCAGGCCAACATGAAGGCCACGAGCGAGCCGACTGCAGTCGCTATGAACACCCATTCGAAGCCGCCCTTGATGATCCCAGGCATCAGGCCACCGATGACGCCGCCCACCGCGTAGGATGTGAACACGATGCCGTAGTTGTTGCCGAAGTACTTGTTGCCGAAGTACTCGGAGGTCGTCGGCGGGAACAGCGCAAAGTTGCCGCCGAAGCAGAATCCGACCAGGGAGACCAGCGCCGTGAGGCCCAGGAAGGCAAGGACCTCGTCCGTCGGCTTGCTCAGAATGAAGCCGGCCGCGGAGAACAGTATCACCGCCTGAGTGAGGAACATGACTTTCATCGCCTTCGTCCTCCCTATCCTGTCTGAGATGAACCCCCAGGCGATCCTGCCGGCTCCGTTGAAGACCGCGAGTATGCCCGTCATTGTCGCTACCTGGCCCGTGACCATGACGTTATCAGTGGCAGGGTTGAAACCTGGGTGCTTGGCGGCGAAGATGTCCTCCAGGTTCTGAGCCACGTTCGAGACGTTCCCTATCATCATAAGTCCACATGTGGCAGACAGGACAAACATCGTCCAGAGCAGGATGAAGCTCCTGGTCTTGACCATCTCTCCTGGCCTGAACTGCTTCTTGGCGATGCTGCCCGCGCCCTCCTTCGGGGGCGTCCACCCGAGGGGGCAGTAACCAGCGGGCGGGTCTGTCAGGAACAGTGCTCCGATGGCAACCATGAACAGGAAGATGATTCCCAGGTAGAGGTATGCTGCGCTGAGCCCCTCAGCCGGACTGGCCGCCTGGTCAATGATGTACTGCGCCACCTGAGCGAAGATGAAAGTCCCCGCACCGAACCCCGCGACCGAGATGCCGCTCACAAGCCCCTTCTTGTCTGGGAACCACTTTATGCAGCACGACAACGGGCAGCTGTAGCCGATGCCGACGCCCATGCCCAGCACGGCATAGGACAGATACATCATCGGCATGCTGTCGTTGAACTGCCACGACATCAGGTAGCCGGCCGCGTAGACCACACCCGACAGGATGGCTATGTCCCTCGGCCCCCTCTTGTCCTGCATGCGCCCTCCCAACTGCACGGACAGGCCGAAGGCGGCCAGGCTCGTTGCGAAAATCCCGAGGACCTGCAACGATTTCGCGGGCTCCTCGAGCTGGGATGCCAGAGGCTTGTTGAACACCGACCAGGCGTATATGCATCCTAGGGCGAGCTGAACCAGCAACGCCCCGATCACTCTCGTCCATCTGTTCTGTTGCTTCTCCTGAGCCATGTTTTCCCTCTCCCTGTCTTCAGCGTGCTGCCTGTCAGAGGAATCTCACGGAGCCCGTCCTCACGTCGTACATTGCACCGTAGAGTCGGACACGCCCACTCCGTACCGCCTCCTCGACGATCGGGCTGTTTGCCCGTATTACAATGAGCTGCGACCTGACGTTCGCCTCGGACAGGGCGTCGGGATCCTTGCTCCTGTCCGGCGGCAGCTTGCAGCGCGTGCGCTCCAGTTCCTTCGCCACGCGAGCGAGGTTCCCGCACTCTATCCCCTCAAGTGCGAGCTTGGCTGCTCCACAGTCAGTATGGCCAAGCACTACTACGTCGCTCACAGGAAGATGGTCCACTGCGTATTCGAGGCTCCCCAGAACTTGGCCATCGGATGCAGTGTTACCAGCTACTCTCACAACGAACGCGTCGCCGAGGGACAGGCTGAAGATCTTCTCCGGCACAACTCGGGAGTCTGAGCACGCGAGGATGGCGATCGACGGTTTCTGTCCTGCATTGGCCAAGTTCGAGAGCAGGGCAGGATCTACTGTCTTCCGAAAGAGCATGTTGCCCTCCAAGAGCCTGCCCTTCCTGTCAGCAGCAGCCGCCTGCATATCGGTCGCCCCCTTCCGACGCGCCCCGGAACGGGAGTTTTGGGAGGGGGATGCACCCCCTCTAGAAAAGGATATTGGTGCTGGGTACTCAGTCTTCCAGCGTCGAAGTGTCTCCCGTGGGCAACCCGAGCTCCCTGGCCCTGAGCAGCCTCCTCATTATCTTGCCGCTCCTGGTCTTGGGAAGGCTCTTGACCACCTCTATCTCCCTCGGGTATGCATGTCCAGCCAACTTGCTCTTCACGAACTTCTGGATGTCGGCCTTGAGTTCGTCGGATTCGGTGTAGCCGGGCGTCAGCACGATGAACGCCTTGATTATGTTGCCCCTGAGCTCGTCGGGCTTTCCTATGACACCCGCCTCCGCGACCGCCGGATGCTCGATCAGGGCGCTCTCGACCTCGAACGGGCCCACCCGTTCGCCTGCAGTCTTGATCACATCGTCAGCGCGCCCGACGTACCAGAAATATCCATCCTTGTCTATCTGAGCGGTATCGCCCGTGTAGTACCACCCGTGCCTGAAGTACTCGTTGTACTTCGCCGGGTTCTTCCATATCTGCCTCATCATGGACGGCCAGCCTGGTCTGATGGCCAGGTTGCCCTCCTCGCCCTGCGGGAGGACATTTCCGTCGTCATCGACGATGGCAGCCTCGATACCTGGCAGGGGCTTGCCCATCGAGCCAGGCTTGATGGGCAGCTCCGGGAAGTTCGTTATCAGGATACTCCCCGTCTCGGTCTGCCACCATGTATCGTGGAAGGGCTTGTTGTCGAAAACCTCGAGAGCCCACTTCACCCCCTCGGGGTTCAGCGGCTCCCCGACCGAGTATAGAGCCCTGAGGCTGGAAAGGTCGTACTTCTTCGGCAGGTCATCACCTTTCGCCATCAGCATCCTGACGGCCGTCGGGGCGGTGTACCAGATGGTGACCTTGTGATCCTGTATGGTCCTGTACCACCTCTCTGGCTCGAACCTGCCACCGAGACCAACCTGGGTCGTGCCGTTCGACCAGGGTCCCAGGACTCCGTACACGACCCCCGTCACCCAGCCGAGGTCCGCCGTGCACCAGTATATGTCCTCCTCGTGGACGTCGAGCACCCAGTACGTGGACAGGTGGCACTGGACTATGTCCTTGTGTGCATGCACCACGCCCTTCGGCTTGCCGGTCGTGCCCGACGTGTAGAGCATGTACATGAACTCCTCTGGGTCCATTGGTACGGCTTCGAAATTGTCGGAGGCGGCGGCCATCTCCTTCGCGTAGCTGAGCTCGCCCGCGGGCGGGTTGTCCTCGTTCGTTATGATCATGTGCTTGAGTGCCGGGAGCTGGTTCTTGACCTCATAGACCCTCTTCTTGAGTTCCTTGTCAGTCACCAGGACCACGGCTTCGCTGTCTGAGAGCCTGTCCCTGATGGCGTCGGGTCCGAATGCAGGGAACATGGGGCTCGCGATGGCGCCGTACTTTATCGCACCAAGGAAGCTTATGTAGGCCTCAGGACACCTCTGCAGGAAGACGAACACCCTGTCCTGCCTCTTTACTCCGAGCTTCTTCAGTACGTTCGCGAACCTGTTGGTCTGCTCGTAGAGCTGCTGGAATGTCAGTTTCTGGACATGTCCTTCGCCATCGTCGTAAATCAGAGCGACCTTGTTCTTCCTCGGTCCTTTCGCGTGCCTGTCAATGACATTGTAGGCCGCGTTTACCTTTCCCCCGGGGAACCAGTCGATGTACTTGTCTGCATCGGACCACTTGAATGTCTTCCTAAGCTGCTCGTAGTTCTGAAGATTCGGCTTCAGGCGCAGCTTCGACATGTCCTTGTACACCAGGTTCTCGCGCAACAGCTCCGTGCCCTTCTCCGCCATGTTTGTCACACTCATGTACGTTTGAGACGATTGCTCAGATTCAACCCGAGGCGTTCCGCGCCCCAACTTTGCCCACGCGCAGAGCCCCTCGTAACATC
Organism: Thermoplasmata archaeon; assembly: GCA_038852315.1. Lineage (GTDB taxonomy): Archaea > Thermoplasmatota > Thermoplasmata > UBA10834 > UBA10834 > COMBO-56-21. The sequence goes on from JAWCKF010000002.1 coordinate 88,449, forward strand.
CCACCGACCGGATTTAGAATATCGTTATAATGCTTTTCGATGCGACAATAGCGATTTCTGGAAAGCAGCCCGATGTACAGAAAGCGCCACAGGCCCGCTCGGCGACGATTGTCGACAGAGTACGGCGAATAACGAACTAGGCGGGATGGCTCGGCGTAGATCAATAACGGATGTCGCCTTCGATCGCCCCGTTCACCCTTTCCAACCGTGATGAATCTTCGCGGCCTTCACCGTGTTCTGCATCAGCATCGTGATTGTCATCGGGCCCACTCCTCCCGGCACCGGCGTGATTGCCTTCGCCTTCTTGGAGACCTCTTCGAAATCCACATCTCCGACGAGCTTCGTGCCACCTTTGGCCGTCGGGTCGCTTATCCTGTTCACCCCGACATCAATCACCACGACGCCCTCCTTCACCATGTCCGCTTTTATGAACTTGGGTGAACCCATGGCAGCTATGAGTATGTCCGCCTGCCTCGTTATCTCCGCCAGGTTCTTCGTGCCTGAGTGGCAGATGGTGACCGTCGCGTTGGCCCCCTTCTGCTTCTGGACAAGGATGTTCGCAACCGGCTTTCCGACTATGTTGCTCCTGCCGACCACGACGACGTGCTTTCCCTCGGGGCTGTTCCCGCTCCTTATCAGCAGCTCCTGGCAACCGTGAGGGGTGCACGGGAGGAAAGTCTCGGCACCGACAACCATCCTTCCGACGTTGACAGGGTGAAAGCCGTCGACGTCCTTGCCCGGATCTATCCTGAGCAGGACCTTCTCCTCGCTTATGTGCTTCGGCAGCGGCAGCTGGACGAGTATGCCGTCGAATTTGGGGTCATTGTTGTACTTGTCTATCAGCGCAAGGAGTTCCTCCTCTGTAGTGCTCGCAGGTAGACGCACGGTCTCGGAGTATATCCCGAGCTCGTTGCATGCCTCACCCTTCTTCCGAACATATACCTGGGATGCGGGATCCTCACCGACGATTATCACGACCAGACCTGGCTGGATCCCCGCCTTCTTGAGGGCTGCGACCTCTTGCCTGATCTCCTCCCGTATGCTCTTCGCTATCTCGTTGCCGTTGATGATGGCGGCTGCCATTCTCGCTCCCTCCGCAACGGGCATGCCGCTGGCGTACTTAACACTTCTCCGCTTTCGAACAACTAGGGAGCAAAAAAAGATGAACACTGAGCGTGATTACCGATTCGTTTCCGGCCATGAACAGGCCGGATATGGGGGAAAGGATTGTGTCTCAGGATGCTTCTCAGCCCATGTTGGGTTCCTCTGCGATCTCTGCCCCGCCAACTAGGTCAAGGAGGAACATCCTGGTCATCGCGTCTGTCCTAGTGGTCTCTGTCATCCTAGTCCTGTGGCTTGTTTTCGTCTGGCCTCCTTTTCCCAAGCATGAGCCTGTGCTCAATCTGTCAATCGACCCGGCCTCGGTCAGTCTCCCTGCCGGCTTGCGCATCAAGCTGACTGCGAACGCCCGATTTGGCGAGGAGAACCTCAGCGATACGGCGTTCGTGAGGTACGACTGGGTGGTTTCACCGTCCTGGCTGGGAGATTTCGAGGATAGATGGCGCAACACCATCTGGTTCCGCGCTAGCGATAAGGCCGGAGAGGGGAACCTCACGTGCACTGTGACGCTCAGTGACTACCCTGAAGTCCGGACCGCGAACGCGACGATCCCGATTCGCGTAGACGCGCCCTTCCTCGCTGAGGCGCACGTGACTCCAGACAGCCCTCAGATTCTGAACAATCAGAGCCTGGAACTCAGAGTGATAGCCCATGATTCGCTGGGCAGGTTGGTTTCAGGTTTCACTGCGCAATGGTCCATCGGAGGCGCAATCTCCGCTCATTGTGAGCTGAACAGGACCACAGGGATTTCGGTCATGCTGACCGCAGCGGTACCCGGATCCGTAGTAGTGGACGTGGCAGTATACCATGAGATTCTGGGGTCGATATCTTGCAACACCACTGTTGAAGTGTTGCCGACGCCTCCGAGGGCCGTCTCATACCGATGGTATGACATGTTCGATGTACCGTTCGGCGAGTGGTGGAGAGGGCGGATGCTCAGACCATGGATAGAGGACTGCTGCACCGACAGCTATCCCTACATCGTGCGTTGGCCTGGATACGGGCCCGTTGAGCCCACTTTCTACGGCCCGGTCAGGCTGAGCATAACGGGCCGGAACATGACGGAGATGAACATGAACGGGCACCCTGTGTTCCTCCCCTACCTCGGTCTGGAGAGAGGGGGACATGCGCACATCCGATGGTACATGCAGTACCTTACAGACGCTGAGATGGTTACGAGGGGTCTATCGCCCGCAATGAACGATGGCTGGATCATCTCGCTCAATGGGACGGTGACCCTTGACGAACAGGCGGCGAAGGCTGTGCTCAATCTGACCGATGATGGCTATGAAAGGTTCGATGATTGGTGGTCAAACAACTCGGTCGAGGTTCAGGAGCGATACTCCAACTGGCTGGTGGAAGAGGCAGGACCAGGGAGGTTGGATGTGGCCCAGATGTGTGAGTGGCCGCTCGAGATATTCCGGTTCTCGATCACGGCAAGCAAGGTTGCGTCCGACATCGTGCTCTCGTACGATGTGGTCACGTGGGGGATGGAGGCCCTCATGGCGTTGTGGATGCACGAGGCGTTCATGCCCACCGATTGGTGGTTCGAGGACTTTACTCTCGATGCGCGGATCGGTCCTGCGTTCTCAGACATCGATGTCGACACCGCCGTGCAGTTCGCCCTCACCGCCACGGACTCCTCGGAGACCGGAGAGCCTTGCTGGAAATGGGAAGGGATGTCTCAGAGGATGCCTGAAGATTCGTCCCAAGAGTACACACCCGCCTGCTTCAACCTGACGGCAGGGGAAGTGCTGATATTCGAATGGCCTGACGACGAAGTCATGTTCATGACGCATTATTCAGAGCTACTGTGGTCAAACTTCACCAGCCTGATCACCCTCGGCTACTCTGAGCCGAACCAGACTGACATGCCGGACGGGCAATGCCTGGTCGACCTCGCGTCTCATCGGATTGCGTTCCTGGGCCCGTTCGACTTCTGGACCTGGTCCAGAGACCAGACTTCCCACGAGCGCCTGGCAGAGCAGTGGGAGCTCCTCGGGCGCCTCCCTTACGGCATGCCGTATCTGGAGTTCTGGCCGGTTGCGTAGACCGTGTGCCGCGACGAAAAGTGACCACGTCCCGTCCGATTGTTGGTCATAATGTCTCCGATTTTGCGATATTCGTCGCAATTCTCGGAAAGCTTTTCTAGGAGAGCACATTACCCCCAGCCAAAGGAGGCCCTGAGATGGCGATGAAGTCAGACGTCGAGATAGCACAAGAAGCCAAGGTCCAGCATATCGAGAAGATTGCGGAGAAGATCGGTCTCTCGCGGGACGACCTGGAGTTCTACGGTAAATACAAGGCCAAGGTTCCCCTCAGCGTGCTGAAGCGTTTCGAGAAGAACAAGGATGGGAAACTGATTCTTGTCACAGCCATAACGGCCACCAAGGCTGGAGAGGGCAAGACGGTCACCTCCATAGGCCTATGCCAGGGCATGGGCAGGCTCGGCAAGAAGGTGATGCTGTCTCTCAGGGAGCCGTCCTTGGGCCCGACCTTCGGCATAAAGGGAGGAGCCACAGGGGGTGGCTATTCGCAGGTCTACCCGATGTGGGACATAGACCTCCACTTCACGGGTGACATACACGCGGTCGGGGCCGCGCACAACCTCCTGAGCGCATTGGTCGAGAACCACATCGCCAAGAAGAACCAGCTCAACATCGACCCGACAAGGATCGTCCTCAGGAAGGTCATCGACATGAACTGCCGCGAGCTGAGGAACATCATCGTCGGCCTCGGCGGAAGGTCAGAGGGAGGTGTGCCGCACGAGAGCGGGTTCGACATCACCGTCGCTTCGGAGATCATGGCGATACTGGCGCTCTCAAAGGACATGAAGGACCTGAGAGAGAGGATGTCGAGGATCGTCGTGGCTTACACCTATGACAACAAGCCCGTGACGGCTGACAAGCTCAAGGGCATAGGGGCGATGTGCCTTCTTCTCAAGGACGCGCTCATGCCTAACCTCGTTCAGACTCTGGAGGGGCAGCCAGCTTTCATCCATGGCGCCCCCTTCGCGAACATCGCCCACGGGAACAGCTCGATCATAGCAACCAAGTACGCTCTCAAGCTGGCAGACTATGTGATAACCGAGGCTGGGTTCGCTGCAGACCTGGGCGCGGAGAAGTTCTTCGACATCGTTTGCAGAACGGCCGGCTTCAAGCCTGATTGCGCCGTTCTGGTTGCATCCATACGCGCTCTCAAGATGCACGGCGGCATGAGCGACGACGAACTCGAGGAACTGCTTGCTAAGAAAATGCCGGAAGGCAAGGACGAAAAGAAGCACCTCGAGTATCTCGAGAAGGGGTTCGCGAACCTGGACAAGCACATCGAGAACATGAAGAAGTTCGGAGTGCCGACGGTGGTGGCCATCAACAGGTTCCCGACGGACACCGACGCTGAGATAGAGGCGTGCAAGAAGCACTGCCAGAAGGTCGGTGTGAGGTACGCCCTGTCCGAGGTCTTTACCAAGGGAGGCGAGGGCGGCATAGAGCTGGCAAAGGCCGTGCTCGATTGCCTCGAGAAGGAGAAGTCGCACTTCAAGGTGCTCTACGACGAGAAGCTGCCGATCAAGAAGAAAATCGAGATACTGGCTAAGGAGATATACGGCGCGGACGGGGTTGTCTACACGGGAACTGCGCCTTCCGATATCGCGGCGATAGAGAAGGCGGGCAACGACAAGCTGCCCATCTGCATGGCGAAGACCCAGCACTCGCTCACCGACGACCCCTCGAAAAAGGGCGCTCCGAAGGGCTGGGTGCTTACCGTCAGAGAGGTCAGACTCAGTGCTGGCGCAGGGTTCATAGTCCCGCTGACGGGCAAGCTCATGACAATCCCTGGCCTGCCGACAACGCCCGCAGCCGAGAGGATAGACATAGACGAGAACGGGTACATCACTGGCCTGAGCTGAGCCGGCTTCTCGTCCTCCCGAGGCTCCCGAGGAGTGCCCGGGAGGAAAAACCTCTCTGCGATGTCCACCTTCGGGAGGGTATTTGTCCTCCCTTCGCGGTTCGAGATTGCCTCCGCAGGAGCATCCGAACAAGCCCTGCGGTTGACCAACGGATGATGGGAGGCCTGACATGAAAGATGTCCTCGTCATAGGAGGGGGCCCGGCGGGCCTGACGGTCGCGAGAACGCTTGCAAACAGAGGGGCCGCCGTGGTGCTTGTCGAGAGGAGCGAATCGCTCGGCGGCAGGGCACGGGAGTGGACCTGCAAGGGTCTTGTCGAGTGCAGGAACTGCGGTGTGTGCTTCGCAATCGACAGGGCGAGCGAGGTTGCTGCGTGCGACGACATCGAGGTGATGCTCCTGTCCGAGGTGTCTGCAGCGCAGAGGACCGAACAAGGATACTCCGTAAGGATCAAGACGATGCCGCGGTACGTGACCGACGACTGCATCGGCTGCGGGAAGTGCGCTGATGTGTGCCCCGTCGAGGGCAAGGCCATCTTCCCTCCCACGGGAAGTGGGAGGCCGAGGACCTACTGGATAGACCGCGGCCGGTGCCTCCACTTCAGGAAGGCCAAATGCGACAAGTGTGCGGCCGTGTGCCCGACCAAGGCGGTCGACTACGAGGAACGCGCGAGGAACGTCCGGAGAGAGGTAGCCGCCATCGTAATCGCGACAGGGATCGAACCCGTGGAGGCCGCTGACGTGACGAGGCTGGGCTGCGGGACGCTCAAGGACGTGATGTCCAGCGTCGAGGTCGAGAAGATGTTGAACGCGGATGGGAGGCTCAGGAGGCCCTCTGATGGGAGGCAGCCGAAGAAGATAGCGGTCATCCAGTGTGTGGGGTCGCGGTCCGTCAAGCAGGGTGTCGAGTACTGTTCGAAGTTCTGTTGCAAATACGCCACAAAGATCTGCCAACTCTTGCTGGACATAGACCCCGGGTTGAACATCGACTTCTACTTCATGGATCTGAGGACGCTGTACGAGCCCCATGACGAGTTCAAGCAGTGGGCGAAGGGGAAGAAGACTGTGAGGTTGATCAGAAGCATGCCGGCCGCGGTCTTCGAGGGCAAAGAGGGCAGGGTGGCGGTCAGGGCGGCATCCGAGGCTGACATGGAGATCATGGAGACCGAGTACGACCTGGTGATCCTGTCCGTTGGCATGCGCCCCCAGGGTGCGACGGCCGAACTGGCCAAGGGGCTGGGCGTCCTCACAGACCCCATGGGCTTTGCCGTCCACCAGGAAACGCTCGAAAAGAACGGGGTGTTCGTGTGCGGTGCCGTGACCGCACCCATGGACATTGAGGAGGTTGCCGTGAGGGCGACTGCGCTTGCGGCCAGAATGGCGATCTCAGCGGAGGCGAGACGATGAAGGCGAAGGTCCAGGTCGTGATCTGCAGCTGCTGCACGGAGATGCCGGCTGTGCTGGACCTCAGCAGGCTGAGAAAGATGGCAGAGGAGTCCAGGAACGTCCTCTCCGTTGTGACTGTGGATTTCGCCTGCGACGGGAAGAATCTTGCTGACGCGGTGGCCGAGGCTGAGCTGAAGGAGGTTGATAGGGTGCTCGTGCTCGCGTGCAACAAGAAAGACGTCGGCCCAAGCATCGTCAGGGCATACAGACGCGCGCGCGTGAACGAACACCTCATCGAAGTCGCGGACATAAGGGACGACATCGTATTGCCGCATGCATCCGAGCCCGTGCGCGCGCAGGCGAAGGCGGAAGCGAGACTTCAGGCCTCGCTCGCCCGGCTTGTGATGCTCACGCCCCTCGAGAGAAAGACGGAAGAGATGAAGACTAGGAACGTCGTCATCGTCGGAGCGGGCGTGGCGGGTTTGGCAGCAGCCGCAGAGGCTGCAAGGTTGGGCGCGCACACCATCCTCGTCGAGAAGTCGGGCAAGTCGCTGAAGGCTCCTGGCATCATCATGCCACACACCCAGATCGTGGGTGCCAGCGGGTACGGAGGCAACTTCAAGCTCAGGATAAGGGCCGGAGACAAGATCGAGGAGCTCGAGGCTGCTGCGGTCATCATAGCAACGGGCGGCGGATGGACCCAGCTCAGGGGGCCGCTCGCGAAGGCTGTGAAAGACTCCCTTCCTTTGTACAAGTTCAACGAGCAGCTCACTGCCGGCGCGAAACCGAAATCGCCCGTCGTGATACTCGATACGCCCGACCCTGCTGGGAGGACACTGAAGGCGCAGGATTTCGCCTGGGAGGAGGCGCTCGAGACCGCCATCGACGTGAGGAAGAGGCATCCCGACACAGAGGTCTACATCGTCTTCCAGGAGATGCGCGCGTTCGGCCTAACTGAGCTCGAGTACAAGGCAGCCGCAGAAGCGGGCGTTAGGTTCGTCAGATACGATCAGTCAGGCTTGCCAAAGGTGGACCCTAAGTCTCCGACGGTACTGAGCGTCAGAGACGCCTCTCACGGAGAGGTCATCAACCTCAGGCTCGGCACGATGGTCTTCGCGTCGATACCTCCGAACCCTGACAACAGAGCCATCGCGGATGCCCTGAGAATACCTATGAGCGCCGACGGGGCTATCAGGCGCGGGAGCATACAGCGGGGGCCTATCTCCACACCGCGGCCAGGCATCTTCGTGTGCGGGTCGGCGCTCTTCCCCAAGCCGCGAGAGGTCGCGGAGCAGGAGGGCAGGGCCGCGGGCGCCATGGGCGGCGAGTTCGTCAAGAGAGGCAGGATAGAGTACGGGGGCGTGGTCGCGCAGGTGACTCAGGAGAAGTGTAGCGCCTGCCTGACCTGCGTTAGGACTTGTCCTTACGAGGCGCCTTTCATAGGCACAGCCAGCAAGGCCGAGATAAGGATACAGGCGTGCCAGGGCTGCGGCATATGCGTGGGCATCTGCCCCAGCAAAGCGATAGAGCTGCTCAACTACACGGACGACCAGATAACTGAGGAGACCAGGGTCCTGCTCGGAGGTGACTTCTGATGGCCGACCGGAGGCCCAAGGTCGTGGGATTCTGCTGCGAGCGGCACGGCATCGACGCCGCCGTGCTGGCCGCAAGAAGTGGCAGGCAGCTTGATGCGAGTGTGCGGCTCGTCAGACTGCCGTGCACCGGCCGCGTGGATGGGCTGCATCTCCTACGGGCTTTCGAGGACGGAGCGGATGCGGTGTTCGTGCTCGGCTGTCTCGAGAAGAACTGTTACTATGATACGGGCTCCATCGAGGGCAGGAAGCGCGTCAACTACGTGAAGCAGATGCTGGCGGAGGCGGGTATTGAGAGTGAGAGGCTGGAGATGTTCAACGCCGCATCCTCAAATGCGTGGGCGTTCCCAGAGATAGTCTCGAAGATGGTCGAGGTAGCGCGCAGGCTCGGTCCCTTAGGCGGAGGTGAGGAGCGATGATAGTAGCCAAAAGGAAGCCCTTGGCAGAAATCGCCGAGATGATCGCCCCCTACCAGAGGATAACAGTCATCGGCTGCAGGAGTTGCGTTGCCATCTGCCTCGCTGGCGGCGAGAAGGAAGTGAAGATGCTCATATCCGCGCTCAAGGTGAGGAACCGGAAGCTCGGGAAGAGTCAGCATTTCGAGGGGCTCGTAGTCGAGAGGCAGTGCGAGAAGGAGTGGGTCAGGGAAGTGGAAGAGAAGATACTCGGGTCGGACCTAGTGCTCTCGATGGCGTGCTCGCTGGGCGCCCAGACCATAGGCGACATGTATCCTGAGCGGCTCTGCTTCCCGGCGCTCAACACTGGCTTCTTCGGGGTCCCGGAAGAGCAGGGCGTCTGGTCGGAGAAATGCGTCGGGTGCGGCAACTGCATCATCCACACCACGGGCGGGATATGTCCCATCGCCAGGTGCGCCAAGAGCATGTTGAACGGCCCGTGCGGCGGCTCGGCAAACAGGAAGTGCGAGGTCAACCTCGAGATCGACTGCGCATGGGCCGCCATATATGACAGGCTGAAGCTGCAGAACAGACTCGACCTGATAGAGAGCATCACGCCCGCGAAAGATTGGTCGACGAGCCACTCAGGCGGACGCAGGGTTTACGTCCGCGAGGATGCAAGACTGACGCCGCATCAGAAAAAGGGCGGGGAGGCTGGTCCATGAAAGCTGGCAGCAACTTGGAGAAGGTGCTCGAATCAGGCGCGTTCGCCGTGACCGCTGAAATCGGTCCCCCGCAGTCGGCGAATCCGGAGCCGCTCATCCACCATGCGAGGATGCTGAAAGGCTATGCTGATGCGTTCAACCTCACGGATAACCAGACCGCCGTCGTGAGGCTGTCCAGCATCGCCAGCGCAGTCATAATCATGCGCGAGGGAGTCGAGCCTGTCATCCAGATGACCTGCAGGGACAGGAACAGGATAGCTCTCCAGAGCGACCTGTTCGGCGCGGCCGCGCTGGGCGTCAAGAACGTGCTGTGCCTAACCGGCGACCACCAGACCTTCGGGAACGAGAAGGGGGCGAAGAGCGTTTTCGACTTCGACTCGATCGTTGAGCTGCAGACCTTCAACTCCCTTCGGACCGAGGGCAAACAGGTCGGGGGCGAGGTCATCAAGGACCCGCCGAAGGTGTACCTAGGATGCGCGGAGAACCCGTTCGCGACACCTTACGAGTTCAGGGTCTCGCGACTCGCGAAGAAAGTGGTTGCGGGCGCCGACTTCTGCCAGACACAGGCCATATTCGACATGGACATGTTTGAGCGATGGATGGAGGAGGTGCGCTCGAGAGGGCTCGATAAGAAGATCCACATACTCGCCGGCGTGATTCCTATGAAGTCGGTCGGCGCCGCGAGGTACATGAAGAACAAGGTGCCGGGCATGATAGTTCCCAACCACATAGTAGACCGGATGAAGAACGCTAAGGATCCGAAGGAAGAGGGCATCAAGCTCTGCGTCGAGCAGATCGAGCACCTAAAGACCATCAAGGGCGTCCACGGGGTGCACATAATGGCTGTGGCCTGGGAGGAGATCGTGCCGAAGATAGTCGAGATGGCTGGCCTCCTGCCGCGCCCGACAACGTAGTCGCTTCGTGCCGCAGCATGAGCCGCATGAAAAACGTTATAAACAGCCAGGGGATAACCTTGTCGCATACCTTTTGCTCACCGGGGAGGGATGCTCAAGCGGAAAGGAGTGAGTGTAGCTCATGAGCAGAGTGAAGAGAGCTTTGGTAAGCGTGTCAGACAAGACTGGCGTAGTGGAATTCGCGAAAGGCCTGGCCGAGCTCGGCGTCGAGATACTATCCACGGGAGGAACGATGGCCGCGCTTGAGAAGGCGGGCGTGCCCGTCATAGGGGTGTCCGATGTCACCAAGTTCCCCGAGATGCTCGATGGACGCGTCAAGACTTTGCATCCCGCGATACATGGGGCGTTGCTGGCGATCAGAGACAAACCGGAGCACATGGAGGCGATCAAGAGGCACGGGATCGAGCCGATAGACATGGTCGTAGTCAACCTGTATCCGTTCGAGGCGACCACAGCCAAGCCGGGCGTGAGCCTCGAGGACATCATCGAGAACATCGACATCGGCGGACCGTCAATGATAAGGTCCGCGGCCAAGAATCATGCAGCCGTCGCAGTGGTCACTAGCCCGGAGCAGTACGGTCCCGTACTCGCGGAGCTCAGGGAGAACGACTGCCGCCTCAGCGACGACACGAGGCGGAGGCTCGCGCTCGAGGCATTCAGGACGACCGCAAGGTACGACAGCGCTATCGCGCACTACCTAAGCAAGAAGTTCGCGGCTGGAGAACTGTTTCCGAGGAACCTCACGCTTTCCTTCGAGAAGATCGGAGACCTCAGGTACGGGGAGAACCCGCACCAGAAAGCCGCGTTCTACAAGGACTTGTTCGACCAGACGCCTCTGAGCGTGGCCGCCGCTGAGAAGCTTCACGGGAAGGAGATATCATACTGCAACGTCCTGGATCTTGACGCCGCGCTGGCGATAGTTTCGGATTTCAAGAGGCCCACGGCGGCAGTGATAAAGCACACGAACCCGTCTGGAGTGGCATCAGCTGACACAATAGCGGAGGCGTTCAGGATCGCATACAACGCAGACCCTGTGAGTGCTTTCGGTTGTGTAGTCGGTCTGAACAGACCTGTCGACATGGAGACCGCTAGGGAGATTGGTTCTCACTTCGTCGAGGCAGTCATCGCGCCCTCCTACGATCCGGACGCGGAGAAGCATTTGGAGGCAAAGAAGAACATCAGGCTGCTGAGGACGAACGTCCCGATACAGAGAGAGGAAGGACGCCTTTTCATGGCCAAGGTGAAGGGGGGACTCCTGGTGCAGACGGACCCGTATGCCGAACTCGACACTTCCAAGCTGAAGGTCGTTACGAAGAAGAGGCCGACTCAGGAGGAGCTCGAGGCAATGGTCTTCGGCGTGAAGGTCGCCAGGCACATAAAATCCAACACGATACTCCTGGTCAAGGGCGAGAGGACCGTCGGCGTTGGCGCCGGCCAGATGAGCAGGGTCGATGCGACCAGGATTGCCGGATGGAAGGCCGGACCCGAGGCCAAGGGCAGCGTGCTCGTATCCGACGCGTTCTTCCCCTTCAGGGACGGCGTAGACGAGGCCGCGAAGGTCGGCGTGTCGGCCATAGTGCAGCCAGGCGGCTCAGTAAGGGATGACGAGGCCATAGCTGCGGCGGATGAGCACGGAATAGCGATGGTCTTCAGCGGTCTGAGGCTGTTCAAGCACTGAGCGGATCGGCCACGCTCTGGTACGGCTCACTCCCTCGGCCATCCCAGCAGGGTGGCATCCGAGTCCTCCTCCCTTTCGAAGTCGAACCGCACCCATCTCGGCTTCACATCTAGGCCCCTGAAGTGTCTGATCCTGACATGCCTGTGGAAGGATTCATCCATTCGCATCTCTAGGACACCGTCTACCACGGTGGACAGCATCGATATCTGGTCCTCCGGAACGATGTCCCGGTGCACAGTCGCGGTCAGCTTCCCGCTCATCTTGGCCATCGACACGAGCGCGTCGAAAAACGTGCCGACGACGCTGGAGTCGTGGCGGAGATAGAGCGGCGTCAGCGAATCGAAAATCACCTTCACAGGCTGACCGCCGACCGCAACGATGCCTTCCTCGGTCCTCTCGAGGACTTCCTCCAGATTGCCAAGGTCGGAAAACTCACCTGATGTCGCATCAGACACATCGCCTTCGCCTGAACTGGAGAAGTCAGTCACAGATAGGCGTCCCAGAGTCTCGTACTCCACAGGGTCTGCCCCGAAAAGCCTGAACTGACGGCGCACATGATCCGCGTCCGTGTTCGTCTCGACGAACACCACCCGCTCGCCAGCCGCGAGGCACCGCGATGCGAGATAGCAGCAGAACTCGAACATCCCTGTGCGCGGATCGCCGACCACGAGCACGGCGTAGTTCCTAGGCAGCATGTCCGACCCAACCGCGGGATTGGCTCCGGATTGGGCTCACAGTATGGGCACGAGCTTCGGCCGGAAGTCGCCAGGTTCAGGTTCGGTCATCGCATGAGGCATCGTGTACGGCTCCTCACCCCTGATCGTGGTGACCCCCGAGAGCTTGTCGATGCGCAGGTGCGTGTGGGCCAGATCTGCCAACCGACTGGTCGACTTCACGGATGGGGTGACGGTCGCCACGAACACGCCGTCGTTGTTCATCAGAGATGTCAGGAACTCCATGAGCCCGTCAAGTACCCCGGGGCCGTAAACCGATTCCAACGAATCAAAACCTATCATGGCGAGGTTGGGCGCGCCGGTCTTCCTGAGGGCGTATGAGATGTCCTGCCACTTCATGTCAACCCTCACATCCTCCCCCTCGAGGGTCATCGCATACGGCTTCTGCGTGCCCGAGACACCGTGCGGCTCCAGAATCCTCACGTTGTTGTCGAAGTCCTCCTCGCTTATGAACCCCACGAGCTCCTCCCTCGCTGTGTCTGCGCCCGTCTTCTTGGTGGGCATCCAAGCGACACCCCTGCCCTGGAGAGCGAAATTGCATATGATAGCGTTCTCGATCTGAGCGGATGACACAACGGGCACACCGGGGCTGAGCTCGATAAGTGCGATTGTGCCCTTCCTTAGCCCGCCGCCGATCATCGCGTCCAGGTCCGGGTTGCCAGTCGAAACGTGCTTCGGGTCCGGGTCCGGCAGTGCGGACACGGGCTTAGGCTTCTCAGGTTTCAGGTACCTCGAGTACTCGAAAGTCCTCACCCTGCCGCCGAGCAGAGTATAGACATACTTCGGCTGACGTATCTCGCATCCCCTGAGCTTGAGTATGTCCAGCTCCCTCACCCGCCGGCCCGTCGAGTTGTCCACGCTGAGGTATATGACGCCGTCGCCCAGGTAGTCCAGGAGCGGGTCTGGCGTCTCGAGGACGTACACGACGTTCGTCCCCACGCCCTCCACGAGGTCCCTCTGAAGAGCGTTGATTATCTTGGCTGGAGGGATGCCGTACTTCTCCGCGAGAGCGTCTATGCTGTCGATCACGACCAGAGTCCTCTCGGGGAGAGCCTTGTCGACCACGTCGTAGGCCATCTCAATCTCCGGCATCGCCGAACCCACAGTCACTGTCAGCTCCTGTTCGCCCGAAGGCTCGGCGACGGGCTCCTCCCCGCCGCTCTCGATCAGACCCTGGAGTCTCATGAGCTCCTTCCGAGGGCTCTTGACTTTCTCGCTCTTCAGCTCGCCCTTTATTGCTGCCAACCCGAGCAATATCTTCTCCACCTGCTCCTCTGAATCAGCTTTCTTCCTGACCTTCTTCCTCGCCCTGAGTATCTCTCCCTCCTTGACCTTCTCGAGCAGCCATGGGAACTGGTTGAACAGGGACTGATCGGAGACCCTGGTCGACATGTAGTAGCTCTGCTGAACGGCCGCCAGCTCCTCGATGATCTGGAGCGCGAGCGTAGTCTTGCCGGTCCCCGCCATGCCCCTCAGTATCATCGAATGTCCTCCAGGGCTCGACAAGAATCTCACTATCTCCCTCGGGAAGTTCGTGCCCCCAGACTCCTTCTTCGCCACCATCTCACCCAACTCCTTCATGCACCATCCTTCGAGCGTTCCTTCGGCCTGAGCAGGCCACTGGCCGCCGCCTCATCCTCTTCCTCGATGAGCTTGATCTCCTTCCACTCTCCTCCGAAGTCCTGTATCTGCCCCGTGACCATCTGGAACCTGACTCTGAGCTTTCCGCCCTCGAAGAATATGTACGCGTTCTTGAGCTGGGACAGGTAGAGCACTATCCTTTTGCCCTGCTGCGTGAGGGCCCTCTCGACAGGCCTGAGAAGCCCTGCCTTCTCGAGCACGTGTATGCGCCTGTAGCATGCGGCGATGGGTATGTTCAACTTGGCGCTGAGCTCAAGAGCGTGCTTCGGCCGCCGAGAGCACGCGACAAGTATCTTGGCAGCGTAGGTGTCCATAATGAGCCGAGATGCCTCGATTGGATCCAAACCAACGGCCTCCGTGCCGTCCAGCCCATCGGTTCCGTAGGGGGGCGGACCCATGGGGCAGGATACACCTTGTGTCGCTCTGGAGAAACGAATATACTCCTGGCGTTTAATATGGTTTCTATCCACCAACGAAGCTCCAACCAGGCTGTGCGACACAAACCTTTTTCGCCTGAAAGGCGGGTGCCAACCATAGGCGCGCGCCGCTCACATCGGATGTGAATCGCCTTGAGAGGAATGAAGTGCAAGTGCGGCTTCTCAACCGTATCGACCAAGCTCAAGTGCCCCAGGTGCGGCAGACTGATGAAGGCATGCGAATGGGCCGATGAGGGCAAGGTCCTCTCGTTCACGAAGCTACAGACCATCCCCGAAGGGGCCGACAGGCCGCACGACCTCGTCCTAGTCCAGCTCGCGAAGAAGGGGCCCAAGATAGTATGCTGGACCACTAGCAGACTCGAGGTAGAGGACGAAGTCTCGGTCGTTGATGACGGCGGCAGATACTTCTGCCAGTTACTGGAGAGGTCAAAGCGCTCGTCGAACCCGTGATCATAACCTTATCGACGAGGTCTCGACGAGCCTGAAGGAGGGCCCGAGGGCTGCTATCTTCGGTGCTAGGAGGGATTCGATATCGTCCCTGTTCTTGGCCGCAGCCGCCCGCACGTCGACGACGAGATCGCATGTCATACGCTCGTAATACACGAGTACATTGGTGTATCCCGCGAGGACGTTGATAGATTCGTCTCCTATGGCCTTCATTATCTCGAAAAGGGCTCCCGGCCTGTCGGGGAGGTCCACGCTCAGACGCATTAGCTTGGCGTCGTCGCTCAGGAACGCTATGGAGAGTATCCATGTATCTGGCTCACCTATCAGCATGATGGGCGAGGAGTCCTTCCCCAGGAAGCTCAGATAGGCCTTGGGCACCTCAAAAGTGCTGTCCTTGATTATGCTCGCCTTCTTCTCGGTCCTCCGCATCGCCTTCGTCTTGACCCTGAGGTTCTCAGTCGCCATTCCCTTGGTGTACCTTGTCGCGAGGTCGGACGGTTCAACGCACATGCAGTCTACCATGGAGAGGTTAGGAGCGGCCGCGCCCTTCTCGTCATCGAACTCCTTCTTGAGCGCAAGGGAGTCACCGAAGAACGAAAGGTCCACGAGCATCTCCCAGACCATCACGACACCGGGTATCGAGCTGACGGTCTCCGAGTTCAGTATGTCGATGTTCCGCACCTTGAGGAAGTGAGCGGCTTGGGCGAGGGCACCTGGCTCGTCCCTCACCTGGAAAGTGACATAGGCGATCTCTCTGTAGTTCTCCGGGCCGAACGGGGATAGGACAATCTCGTAGTTGCTCCTCCCATCAACCTCGTACCTGAACATCGAGCTGAACACTTCGCTGCCGTCGACGAGCCCGAGCGGCTCACCTATCTTCCGGCTGATCTTGATCTTGCCTCCTTCCATACGCCCGAAATCCAAGAGCTTCAACGCGCTCCCCTCAGCCGAGATGAAGGCGCATCGGCAACATAAAACTGTTGAGCATGACGAGACGCTATCTCGGGCAGAAGACGTAAAGCGTCGGCACGCGCTGCCTCAGGCCCGTCCAGTAGCCGCACTTCCGACACTTGTATCCCATCGTTACAGTCCCGCCATACACGGTCTCGTTCCTGATTCTATCGGTCTTGCTGCCACAGACAGGACAATCCCTGGCCGAGGTCTTCTGCTTGGACTCCCGCGCCCTGATTTGCAGCTTTGCCAGCCCGTTCTCGATCGCGAGCCTTCGGACGCGCTCCTCGCTGACGGTGTAATCGGAGTCGTGCCTCTTGAGTTCCTTCAGGACGAGGGCGGTCATCTTGCGCTGGGAGCTGACGACACCGTGCCTTTGAAGGGCGTCCTTGATCGCCTCCACGACCTCGGTGTCAGAGGGCTTCCTGTAGGCCATCAGAGCGGCATTGACCTCCAGTTACGAAAATGTTTGCCACATCGTGAGGCAACGACATGAGGACGCGCAAGAAGTCGTGAGAATGGCCGTCAGCCACAGTAGTATGGGAAGCCGACCTATGGAGCGTTGCAGTCTAGCGCTTGCCTAGCGGTTCGTTGCTGAGCAAAGCATATAAGAAGGCAAGGGCTACCCGCGGGCCGGTGTGAGGCATGCGAGCGAGAGTCATCATAATGGGCGCTGCCGGACGCGACTTTCACAACTTCAACGTGTACTTCCGGAACAATGCCAACTATGAGGTCGTGGCGTTCACCGCCACTCAGATACCAAACATAGAAGGGCGCAGGTATCCGCCGAGCCTAGCGGGGAAGCTCTACCCGAAGGGAATCGAGATCCATCCGGAGAAGGACCTCCCCGAGCTCATCAGGAAGCACAAGGTGGAGCAGGTTGTCCTGGCGTACTCCGACCTCAGCCACGTGGACGTGATGCACAAGGCCTCGATTGTGAACGCCGCTGGCGCCGACTTCAGGCTGATGGGGCCTAACCAGACGGCTCTAAAAGCAAAGGTACCTGTCATCGCTGTCTGCGCTGTCAGGACTGGGTCGGGCAAGAGCCAGACCACAAGGGCGATAGCTTCGATACTGAGAGCGAAGGGCAGGAGGGTCGTCGCAGTCCGACACCCGATGCCATATGGGGACCTCGAAAAACAGGCTGTGCAGCGCTTCGCTACCTACGCGGACCTCGACAAGTACGAATGCACCATCGAGGAGCGAGAGGAGTACGAGCCTCACATCGACAAGGGCATCGTAGTCTACGCGGGCGTGGACTACGGCAAGATACTCAAACAGGCCGAGAAGGAGGCGGATGTGATACTGTGGGATGGTGGCAACAACGACACGCCGTTCTATGTGCCAGACCTGCACATCACGATAGCGGACCCGCACAGGGCCGAACACGCAAGGTTGTATTACCCTGGCGAGACCAATGTGAGGCTGGCCGATGTCGTCATCATAAACAAGGTCGACACGGCGGACCCGAAGAACGTCGAGCTAGTGAAGGAGATAGTGAGGCAGCTGAACCCCCGGGCGAGGATCATAACCGCCGCGTCACCATTGACTGTGGAGGACCCGAGGGTCATAAAGGGTAAGCGTGTGCTGGTAATCGAGGATGGCCCGACTGTGACTCACGGTGAGATGAGATACGGTGCGGGGTTCATAGCGGCCAAGAACGCGGGCGCCAAGGAGATCATCGACCCTCGGCCGTTCGCTGTCAACTCCATCAAACAGACCTTCGAGAAGTACAGCCACCTCGAGAGGGTGCTTCCGGCCATGGGCTACGGCAACCAGCAGGTGAAGGACCTCGAAGAGACGATAAACGCGGCAGACTGCGACGTGGTCGTGTCGGGCACGCCGATCGACCTGAACCGTGTACTGAAGGCTAACAAGCCCGTGGTCAGGGTCAGGTACGAGCTGAAAGTGCTGGATTCCCCCTCTCTAGAGGAGCTCGTAGCGAAGTTCTGATTCGCAAAGGGTTATGGCACTCCGCGGGGATTATGGCACCGCGGGAGTAGCTAAGCCAGGCCAAAAGCGCAGGACTTAAGATCCGGTCTCATAGGAGTTCGGGGGTTCGAATCCCCTCTCCCGCACGGTCGTCCCTGCATTCCCTTAGGCCGTGGGTGCTTCCGGCATTCAATTGCTATATCAACTATTGGATTGGCGGAGAGATCCACCAGACCCCACTCTCGCGAACACTCAAATACCGACGGAATCGCTAGTTGAATGATTGCCGGAATGCTGCCATGAGACTCGCTCCTGTGATTTGTGCCTGTTTGATGGCCACGGCCTTCGCCGCCGCGTGCATCACACCTCTACACGCAGCCGACACGAACTCGGCAGAATGGGTATCGGCACCGACTGCAATGGAATGGGCTGATAGATCAGCACCGCAGGGCGGCGGCGCTCTGGCAGCACAGAAGGCCTCCCCCGAAATCGGCCTGCTTGAGTTCCGGCCAAAGGTCCTGAACCTGGACAGCTCCGGGAGATATGTGACCTGCCTCCTGGTGTTGCCCGAGGGCAGGACCGTGAGAGATGTCTTCATACCATCTGTTCAGCTGAACGGAGCGGTCTACGCCTCGACAGAATTCAGCCCTCACAACCCTGTGGTAGAGTATCAAAACAAGGACGAGCTGATGCTGAAGTTCGAGAAGTGCCGCGTTCAGGAGGTGCTCTCTCCTGGACACGATGTCCCAGTATGGGTCTCCGGCTGGTTCACGGATTCAGTACCTTTTGTGGCCTATGGCTCGGTCACGATCATTGCCTGAGACGGCCGTACGAAGCCGCTCGCCGAAGCCAGAGCCTGCAGTGGAAACGCAGGTCGGGCGCGCGATGGTTCCATGCGAATGCAGGGTCCTGTGCTTCGAATCGGAGAAAACACTATAAGGGGGACCTGACTCTCAAGCCTTCAGCCGGCCCTGGGAGGAGGGAGCATGAGTCCGATGAAGAAGCTGGTGGCGGTGGCTGCCACTGCAGCGGTCGTTCTGGTCGTTGTGGTGGTGGGCCTTGCCTCGCTAGCACCGAAGACGAAACCGGAGTCCGTGAACAGACCCCCGGTTCCGCACTTCCGCTACGATGTGAACAACCTGACGGTGACTTTCAATGCTTCGGCGTCGATTGACCCTGACGGTTCGATCGTCGACTACTCCTGGAGCTTCGGCGACCGCGGGTATGGAAGAGGCGTTGAGGTCGTGTACAGGTATCTCGCGAACGGGACCTACAATGTTACACTGACCGTGACTGACAACAACAACGCCAAGAACTCCACATCGCAGGATGTGACCGTCCGTCTGCACATCGATGTAGTGCCCGAGAAAAAGCGGCCGATGGCAGTGATTGAGGTCGTCGCGACCGACAACCTCACCGTCACTGTGAGCGGTGCAGGATCCAAGGCACCCGAGGGCGGGAGGATTGTTTCCTACGAATGGAGCTTCGAGGACGGGGGAACCGCGACGGGAGTGACCGTGACATACACGTTTGCCGCGAACGGCACGTACAACATCACGCTCACGGTCACTGATGACACGGGCGAGAAGGATTCAGCCACCGTCAAGGTGTGCGTGACATCTGGCCCGTACCCGCCCCCACCGCCGCCTCCGCCCGCGAAGTCGGGCCCTCCAGGACTGATAAAGGCGATCGATATACACGAGGGGAAGGCGAACCGGAACGACGGGCTACAGAACTCGCTCGACCATCTGAGGCAAAACCTAGACAGGTGGTTGGAGAAGCATCTGACTCCGTGAATCTGGTCTGCCCGGATCTCGGTCCCGGAAGCCGTCATGACGACGGCTCCGGAGAAACCCTTTTTCGCGCTTTCAAGATTTGTTGGTTTGATAGCCCACGTGGAATCGGATCCTGTGTCGGGACGAGCAATCCCTCTCGTTCACGACCTTTTTACGACGTGTAGGTAGTGGCACTCGGGGCACTCCATCTGCTTGCCATCCGTCTCCACGAGCCTCACATGCTTCTGATGCTTCTCGCACTCGGGGCACAGTATATCCTTCTCACGCTTCCTGAAATAGTCGAGAATGCCCATAGGAATCTCCTCTCCCCGGAGAACTCGGTCTTCATATAAAACATTGACACCGCAGCGGGGCTTTTCAGAAGACTATCCCTTGTGGACAGCCCGGACCAACCTGCTCAGGGGGCCTTCGAACGCGCCGTTCTCCACAAGCGTACCTGTCACTATTATGTCTGCGCCTGCACGGACTGCTGCCGTGGCCCTCCTCTCGTCCGTTATGCCTCCGCCGACCACGATGGGTATCTTGACGCTGCTCCTCACCGCTCTGATCATCTCCGTCGGCACCGGCTCCGGGGCCCCAGAGCCCGCCTCCAGATAGAACAGATCCATTCCGAACATCTCCGTCGCGATGGCGTAGCCGACTGCACGTGCTACATCTTCCCTGCTGACGAGGTCTGCCTCGCCGACTTCCCCCACTTTCATACCGGGCTCGACGATGACGTACCCCATGGAGATGGTCTCGAGGCCCAGCTTCCTTATCACAGGGGCACCCTTCCAGTGCTCCCCCGTGATGTTCCGCACGTTCCTCGAGTTGAGCATGCTCATGAAGTAGACGGCGTCTGCGCGCGCAGGTATGGCGTTCGCACCCGATGGGAAGTAGATGACAGGGCGTGTGCACGCTGACTTGACAGAGTCGACGGTGGCGTCGAGGTTCTGCTGTGTTACGCCCGTGGAGCCACCGACCATGATGGCGTCGGAGCCAACATCCTCTGCCTTGCGCGCTATGTCGCCTGCCGCGTCCGGAGGCTGCTTGGCGGGATCGATGAGTGTCATGTGTAGTTTGTGCTTCTTCAGCTCGCTGGTGATGTATTCCCGGACCTTCAAAACACACCTCCGAGCAGGAATGCGACAAGCGCCACGAACATGGCCAGCTTCGCCGTTTTCTGCCCTTTCTCAGGGCTCTCGAAATGTATCATGGCGCAGTATATAAAGATTGCATCAGAAGCCAGCACGACGACGAGGTACCATACAGAAAGGAGGTTCAGAAAGTAGGGCAGCGGGCTGAGAGCGACAGCGACAACGAAGGCGGCCGAGCCTGCCAGGCCCGCGTTCCTGACCCCGATCATCATCGGCAGCGTGGTCCTCGCGCCTTTGTCTCCCTCGATGTCCTGGATGTCCTTGACGATCTCTCGTCCGAGCGTAGCCAGGAAGGCGAGCGCTGCGAGTATCCAGGCGAGTTCCAGCCTGCCGACGGCTGCGCCTCCGAACAAGAACAGGGCTCCCGTGAGCCAACTGATCGCCAGGTTGCCGGCGAATCCCTGTGCTTTCAGCCAAGTCTCGTAGGCGACCATAACGAGCATCGATGTGATCACTATCGCGATCGACCAGAGGCCGACGAAGAGGCTCAGAATCCCCGAGGCCGCGAACAGCACCACTGCGGAAACCGCGGCCGCAACAGGCGCGACGGTGCCGGACGGCAGAGGCCTCTCTGGGTGTGCCTTCTTGTCTATCTCCCTGTCTGAGTAATCGTTGTAGGCGTTCCCAGCGGCCGTGAAGAGCGCTACGACTGCCATGGACAGAGCGACATCCACAAGATTCTCCGTTACGCCGTCGGGCCCCCCGCATATGATTGATGCGAGCAGGGCGCCGAAAGCCGCCATGGCACAATTCCCCAGCCTGAAGAGACGCAGAACGCCCCGTAGGCTGGTGCGTCTCACGGCCCCGTCCATGACGGTCCTAACGGATTGGTCCGATATATGGTCCTTTTGCAGCGCGTGCACGTCTCCAGAATCCCCAAAACATTATGTAGCTGCGCCATGTTGGGCTGGACAGAATGGCCCCGACGGTGCCGCCAGAGGCATCCCAAGAGATCGAGTTCGTCAGAAGCCTCGTGGCGAGGCATTTTCCAGTGTACGACGTGCGAGTGAACTACGACGTGGTTCAGTTCTTCTGCAGGGTCGACCCTGCCACCCTGGAGGAGTCCTTCGAGAACCTGCGCCAAGAGATGGCTGAGCACAACTACATACCCATGATCACCTACGACAAGGGTGAGCACATAGTCCAGGTCGCCCGGAAGCCGCAAGCGAGATACAGGAGCATATATGTCAACATTGGCTTTCTGATTGTGACATTCCTCACGATGCTCTTTGCGGGCGTCCTCGACTGGGTGTCGTATTCAAGTACGCCACCAGGTGAGACTTGGTCTCCTCACAGCATCATGATGGGCGTGCTCACGTTCACTCTGCCCCTTATGGCGATTCTCTCAGTGCACGAGCTGGCACATTACTTCATGGCCCGTAGGAGGAAAGTCGCTGCGTCTCTGCCTTTCTTCATCCCGTCCTTTCCTCCGCTCGGCACATTCGGGGCTTTCATATCGCTCCGGGATCCCATACCCAACAAGAAGGCCCTGATGGAGATAGGCGCCGCCGGACCTCTCGCTGGACTCGCGCTCGCGATACCCATCGGGATATATGGGCTGATACTCACAAATGAGGGTGCGATGCCGCCGCCTGTGAACCAGGCCGGCAACGTCGTGGGGATATCCTTCCCACTGCTATACTCCTGGTTAGAGCGGTTCTTCCCGATAACGGGCGACTACCTGCTTCACCCTACGGCCTTCGCAGCTTGGGTCGGCATACTCGTCACGGGCCTGAACCTGTTGCCAGTGGGCCAGTTGGACGGGGGGCACATAGCGCGCGCGCTTCTGGGGGAGAAATCTAAGTACCTAAGTTGGGCCACAGTGGCGGCGTTGGTTGCCATGAGCTTTCTGTACTTCGGATGGATCATCTTCGCGATACTCGTGCTCTTCCTTGGGACGAGGCATCCCCCGACGCTGAACGATATCTCACACATCGGACGTTCGCGGACGGCCGTGGGCGTGTTGGCGTTCGTCGTGCTTCTCCTGACATTCGTGCCTCAGCCGATGGTGACCATCGCTGCCGACTACTCGTTCGACGTCGAGCCCCAGGGGGAGACCGATGTGACGATACTCCCTGGCGGCTCATACACGCTCGGGCTGGTCGTGACGAACACGGGGAACGCATACAACGAGATACTCATCGCGGGCGCGGACGTTCCCACCGGCTGGGAGGTCAGCTTCGTAGAAGCTCACAGCAACGCATCGAGGAGCGGGGCCTCGCTCCTGCTCCACTTGAACTCGAGCGAGAGCGCAGTACTGAACGCGTCTGTGATCGCGTCGCCTTTGGAGGTATCTGGAGAGACGAGGAGCGTGGTGATCAGGGCTACCTCGACGAACTCAAGCGAGTCTCACGATGTCCGCTTGAACTTCACTGTCGAGACGCCTTCCCTCGTATACTGGCTCGTGGATTCGTCTGTCTCGATCCCGCGTGGGTTCTCGGCAAACATAACGGTCCAGCTGAACAACTCAGAGGGGCGGAACCTCAGCGTCACACTCAGGACGAACGAAACGCGCCCTAGCAACGTCGATTACCTACTGTGGACGGACTGGACCGACGGTGCGATGTACCCCGAGGTCAACCTGACGGTGCCTGCGGGCGGCTCCGCCACGTTCGTGGTGTTCGTGATGGTGGGTCCCCTGGCTTCGCCAGGGGCTGCTTCAGTAAGCGTTGACGTGCACATCGACGAGGCGGTCGTGCTCAGGGTGCCTGTCACGTTCTGGATCGCCTAGCCGCGTTTCAGTGCGCAGAAGTGCCTCGTGAGTGAGCCGTGGACGTAGAGCGGATGTGTCTCAATTACGACGAAGTCGTCTGCGGCATCGAGCAGCGACTTCCTCGGAACTACTAGCCCGACGTATGCCCCCTTCTCGAGCACCTGTGCGAAGGCGGAGAAGGCCCTCGCATAGAGCTTTGGGAGGCTCTCCCCCTTAGTGCTAGCCGATCTTCCGTAGGGAGGGTCCGTAGCTATGCTGTCCACGCTGCCCACGACCTCGGGTACTCTGCCAACGTCGCTCACGAGCAGCTCTGACCTGAGGCCGAGATGGTGCAAGTTCTTCCTGGCACCCTCGATCATCTCCTCCGATATGTCACTCCCCACAGGCACCGCTCCCACGAGCGCTGCCTCGGCGAGCACGGCACCGGTGCCGCAGAACGGGTCGAGCATTCGACCGCCGGGAGCGGCCCTCGACAGGTTGACTAGCGCGCGGGCATACTTGGGATGGAGTGACGCAGGGTAGGTGAAAGGCATGTACCTGTTCTTGCGTCTCTCGAAGGATGACCTGTCGACCGTGCCGATCACCCGCCCTATGTGAACACACCTCGAGAACACGATTCGTATGTCCGTCTTCGGATGCCTAAGGTCGACTCCCTTGCCTCTGCCGATGACGCCTCCCACGACCCTCGTGGCCTCGGCAAGGTCCGGTGATATTGTGCCGACCTTGGTCGCCCTTACCCTTATGGGACCCTCAACGTCGATGCCAGAGGCATGTGCGCCAAGCTCGTCTGGCGGGCATGAGCCGAGCCACTCGCTCACATAGTGGCACAATCCGACACGTGCGGCGAGCCGCAGGGCGTCCGCACGCGTCTCGATTATCAACACCCCTGGCTCGTGCCTGAGGACCCTGGCCCTGTGGCCGAGCGCCTCGCACGCTGCGAGGGCGTCCGCCCTTGCCAAGGGCTCGCACTCCATTGAGAGCTCAAGCAGGAGCTTCACGTCAGGACTGAGCTACCGGGAGCACCATTAACCCTTCGCTCAGTCACCTATGCCAGACTCGGATACCTCGAACACGGCCTCAGCCTCGGGTAGGTTCGGGGAATCTATCAGTCGGGCGATCCTCTTCCCACCCTTGCTCTTCCGCAAATAGACTCTGAAGGTGGCGGTGTGGCCCACTATATGACCCCCGATGGGGCGCGTCGGATCTCCAAAGAAGGCGTCCGGCTTGGCCGCCACCTGATTGGTCACAGCAATCACCGCGTTGTGGACGTCGCCGAACCTCAGGAGGTCGTGCATGTGCTTGTTGAGCGTCTGTTGCCTCTCCGCCAACGCACCTCTGCCGATATACTCCGCCCTGAAGTGCGCGGTCAGAGAATCGACGACCATGAGCCTTACGGGAAACTCTTTGGCCATCTCGAAAGCTTTGTCCACCAGAAGCATCTGATGATGGCTGTTGAACGCCCGTGCAACGTGTATCTTCTTGAGCACCTCGTCGGGGTCCAGACCTTTGCCCTCAGCCATCTGGGTTATCCTCTCCGGCCTGAAAGTCTGCTCGGTGTCTATCATGACAGTGTGGCCGTCGAGTCCGCCCTCGCTCACCGGCATCGTGGCGTTGACAGCAAGTTGGTGGCAAAGCTGCGTCTTGCCCGATCCGAACTCCCCGAAGAACTCCACGATCGCGCGCGTCTCGAACCCCCCGCCCATGAGCTCGTCCAAAGCCTTCGAGCCAGATGTGAGCTTCGCGATGCTCTTCCTGCGTTCAAGTATCACGTCGCCCGTCTCGAACCCGCCCACATCGGCGGCCTTCTTGGCAGCCGCTATTATCTTCGCCGCTGTCGCCTCTCCTATCTCAGCCACTTCGGCCAGGTTCCTCGGGGAGTCGACGGCTATCATCATGAGATCTGTGTACCCAGCCTCCTTGAGCTTCTCGAGTATCGCGGGACCCACGCCCGGGAGCTTCTCAATCTCCTCCTCGGACATCGCGCATCACACCTGCACAGTTCCAAACCCCCAGACAGGATATAATGCTATTGACTAGAGGTATCCGAAAGTGTCCGACGGTCGGGCGTAGGAATGGCATCTGGACTTGCCTGGACCGCGACCAAAAGGTATTAAACGGAGCTGGGCCTTCGCTGCACCGTCATGGCGAAGAAGAGGAAGAAGGAGAAGAAGGAGGAGGAGTACGAGTTCACCCCTCCTGACTTCGACGAGAAAGAGTTCCTGATGAAGGAGCTCAAGGACACCAAGGTCGCCCTTGCGACTGTCGGCTTCGCCATCCTTGCAGGCGCGATTGCAGGGGTGATATCGATGGTGAGCCGCGCCCTTGTCGGAGCGGCCTTCCTGGTCGCGATAGCAGGTATCTTCTCTCTGAGATACTACTACAAGCTTCTCAAGATAGACATCACAGCGTTCACGAAAAAGAATTGGGTCGGCAACGTGGCGACCTACTTCTTCACTTTCCTCGCGATATGGGTGCTCCTTCTGAACGCCCCGTTCTCCGACCTCGCCGACCCCTCGATAGATTCCATCGAGATATTCGTGCACGACGTCAACGCCGACTCTTGGCAGGCGATCGAGTACAAGAGGATCGAAGCGCTGGGCGGGTTCGTCTGGGTGTTCAAGGGCACTAACAACTCTGTGACGCCCACGAACACCCCCATACATGCCAGCAACGGCTACATCGTCAACATAACTGCCCGCGTCACAGACAACGGCAAGCTCAGCTACGCCGAGATAGCGGTTGGAGCCGAGGTCTATGCGAGAATGACCGCTTCCAGCGACCACAGGTATCAGCACGTCATAAACGGCAGCGCACTGAATGCATCGACGGGCCTTACATTCACGATAAGGGCTGTCGACGACCATGGGAACGAGAACACGTTCACGCCGGTGAGGCCCGTCCCCGTCCTCCCGTGAGAGCCCTAACGCTCCCAGGGCATGCGCTCATCGAAGTGCCTCGTCAGCGCCCCCAGATGCTTCTCTGCCAGGAGCTGCTCCCCACTCTCTATCTCGAACCCTCCCTGGGCCTTGACGTCCTTGCCCAAGGGTATGTCCTTCAGCTTCGCGCTGAGGAGGGCGTCGGCGCGGTCGTAGTCCCTCTCGACCATCACGTACCACCTTCCAGACTCGATGTATGGCTTCGAGGCTCCGAGCGAGTTCCACTTCGCAAGGAACTCGTTCACGTTCTCCGAGTTCACGGGCGGACCACGGTGCTTTCTCTGCCTTGGGAGAGTCATGCTCGTCAGCTCTATCAGCAGGTGTGTCTCGGAATCGACATGGATGGTTGTCTTCTCGACCTCGAAGTCGGCGTGCTCGAGCAACGAGGTCATGCTAGCCAGGGACTTCCTGAGCTGGGGGTAGAGGACGTCGTCGATGAGGTCCAGCTTTGGGAACACCACTGAGACGATGTTCCTCAGCCTCTCTCCCGCCACCTCCCTTATCTTCTCGGGCGGCCACGGACGTCTTTCTTCCGGGAAGAAGAACTTCAATGAGGGCGTCCGGATGTACTCCCTCGAGGCCATAACGAACCTCAACAGAGTCTCCAAAGACACGGCTGAGGCGACGTTTCGCGAGGGGTCCACGGGGTCCACGAATGTGAGCGGGTCGTCGAACTCTTTCCCCTCATATCCTGGCAACGCCAGTACCTCTCCCGACTTCCATTGTCGCGCGGCATCCAAGACTGCCTTGAAAGTCCCGAAGCGCATGACCAGAAGTTCACACAGGTACCCGGAGAAACCCTGGACCTTCGCCTCGGCGCCATAGCATTCGATGCCTTTCATGAAGCGCTTGAGCAGCCTGACCTCGTCGGCCTGCGACTTCTTCAGGTTCTTCCTCACGAATTCAGTGTGGAAAGGCGTGCGGTCGACTGCGCTCATCTTGTGCTTCGTGTCCCTTATCCTGTAGCAAGGGACGAGGTCAACCTGGAAACCCTTGAACAGACCCCTTACATATGGGTGCTGGGCGTAGTGTTCGCGCCCGTCGATCACGGCGCGGCCGATCTCGAGCCCCTTGGTCTTCAGCACCTCAATGGGCGTGCTCTCGGCGAAAAGCATGAACATGTCGATGTCAGGGTCTTTCAGGTGGGTGCCCTTGGCAACGGATCCCACGAGCATGGGCTCGACGTGCACTTCTGCCCTGCGAGCGGCGTCGACCACCCTCTTCGACAGCTCCTCGACAACAGCAGCCACCTTCCTCTCCTGCGAAGGCGTCGGCTTTATGGCCTTCAGCACCTCGGATTCGATGCTCATATCCATGC
Source organism: Thermoplasmata archaeon (assembly GCA_038852315.1). Taxonomy (GTDB): domain Archaea; phylum Thermoplasmatota; class Thermoplasmata; order UBA10834; family UBA10834; genus COMBO-56-21. The sequence goes on from JAWCKF010000002.1 coordinate 116,204, forward strand.
GGCATGATGCCCTGGGAGGCTATTAATAGAATCGTGCAAGGGGCCGGAGAAAAGGTGTCGTCGAGGCTGGTGTGGTGGGGATTGTTAAAATCTTCACATTGCTTAGGAGGAAAGTTGAGCCACCAACCTCCCGACACCGGTTATCACCTATCATCAGGTTGTATAAGAGCGTTTGCGTTGTACCATCCAGAGGGCGCGCCGGCGCGCCGAAAAACGGACGTCTGGTACGAGATTTATAAGCCATCTCTTATGCTGCTCGAGAGGTAGTTCGTCATGAAGATTTCATTCTCCATGTGGGCTATCTGAGCCATGTCGCCTTCCGACACGCTGACCAGCTCAGTCCTGGGGCCTCCCACCCATAACACCACCAATATCTTCTCGTCCGAATTTAATTCGGCGAATCCGAAATCAGATGACGGTGTCCATGTCTTCCGCGAGAGCCTCATCTCACACGCCTCCGCGAGGGTCTTGAGGAGCGTTTCAAGCTCGGTAGGGGCATGTTCCGTTCTAACTATCGCAACCGACACGCGATGTTGCTGCACATGGTCCCTTATCGCTTCCACATCGCGCGAGCTGAGGATCGATGCCATGATTCCGATGGCCGAAGTGCGAGACTCTCGGATAATGCTTGCGAATGACGTGGCTCGTCTTAGCACGTCCTATGACCGAGAACCGTGCGCTCGGCTGACCTCAACCACTTTATATCCCGCACGACGATTCCCTGAGCAGGTACGTCGGGGATGGGGCGAAATGTGTTCTGAGAAGGATTGCGTGATATTCCGGGGCATGATAGTCGCTTGCGATAGCTGCGAGAAGATGTCAAGGACAGACATGAGAGATGTTGGCCAGAGCGAGCCAAGTTCAGGACGCGCTGCGCAGTTGATCAGGCCTTCTCCGGAGACTGTCTGATCCTGTCGCCGACGCTCACCGAGTCCTTCTTCAGCTCGAGGATCATGAAGTCCCTGGCGGCGATGGTCCTCACGCCCGAACGTTCCTCTATCCACCTCGCCTGCGTCTCAGGGTTCTCCTGTATCACGCGCATGCCGAAGTGGGTGATCACCGCCAGCTCCGGTCTGGTCTTCTCGATGAGATAGCCCGCGTCTTCTGTGCTCAGATGGTGCGGGATCCTTTGTCCGAGCGGGCGAGTCACACAGGCGATCAAGACGCGCGCGTTCCTATGCGCCTTTATCACCTGCTCGACAAGCTGGGTGTCTGACACATAGGATATGACCCCCGCACCGGTGGATATCTTGAACCCCACGGAGCTCGTGTCTGAGTGGGCAGAAGGGGTGGCCGATATCTCCACCGGCCTGAGGCTGACCTTCGTATAGGGCTGCACGGCCTTCACTACCCTGGGCTGGGAGAGGTGGTACTTCGATATGGCCGGTCCGAACTCGCCGTTCCCCTCGATGACACTCTGAGACGCTATAAGGACGCCGCGTTTGCGTGAGCCGCCCTCGGTCATCGCCTCTATGAGTATCTCTGCGTCCAGGTAGTGGTCTGGATGGCAATGTGATATGAGTATGGCGTCCGTCAACAGCGGATCGATCCCTACGGAACGCATGCGCACGAGTGCTCCCGGCCCGGGGTCGATGTGCATGTTCCTCTCGTCCTCGATGTAGATTCCGCCGGTTGCGCGGGCCTGATAGATCGTGGCGAACCTGCCACCGCCAGTGCCCAGGAAGGTGACCCGAGTCATGAATGCGAAGCCTTAATGCCTGTACCCTTTAATACCGTTCCGGGCCGGGGGCGTGCGGACTTGAGCATTCTTCTGAAAGGGGGACTCGTGGTCACCCAGAACTGGAAGAGGGAGGTCATCCGCGGGGACGTGCTCATCGACGGCGACAGGATAGCTTCCGTTGGACACGTGAAGGCGCGTCCCGAAGAGGTGGTCGACGTCTCCGGATGCGTGGTCATGCCAGGGATGATCAACTGCCATACTCATGTTGCGATGGCACTGATGAGGAGCGTCGCGGATGACATGCCACTCGAGAGGTTTCTACAAAGGACCTTCTCGATTGATTCGAAGCGGACCGCGGACGACGTCAACATCGGTGCTGCACTCGGCTGCATCGAGATGGCAAGAACGGGCACGACAACCTTCGTGGACATGTACTACGACGAGGATGCGATAGCGAAGGCGACGGAGCTCGTGGGACTCAGAGGCTACCTCGGCTGGACGGTGCTCGACGAGATGCACACCACTCAGAAAGGACGGCCTCTGGCCAACTGCGAGCGTTTCATCAGGGCCCACAAGGACAGGAGGCTCGTCAGACCCGTAGTGGCCCTTCAGGGGGTCTATGTCTGTTCGGACGAGACCTTTCTGAAGGCGAAAGAGCTCGCGCAACGCGAGGGCACGTTCTGCCACTTCCACGTCTCCGAAACAAGGGACGAGGTGTACGAGCACATCAAGAGGACTGGGAAGCGGCCGGTGGAGCACCTTGCACACATAGGGTTCCTAGCCCGAGGAGACCTCGCAGCCCACGCAGTCTGGCTGACGATCAGCGAGGTCAGGGCGCTCGCGAAGGCAGGTGTCGCCGTAGCTCATTGCCCTGTGTCGAACATGAAGCTCGCGAGCGGGGGCGTCGCGCCGGTCCCGGAGATGCACGCAGAGGGTTTGGGAGTCTGCCTGGGCACCGACGGGTGTTCGTCGAACAACTCCCTCGACATGTTCCTGGAGATGAAGTTCGCGTCACTCCTGCACAAGTCCAACAGGTGGGACGCTGCGGTCATGCCCGCCCAGAAGTGCCTAGACATGGCTACAATAGATGCCGCAAAGTGCATAGGGGCCGAGAAGGAGCTGGGATCGATCGAGCCCGGCAAGAAGGCTGACATCACCGTGGTCGACGTGCGTTCTGCGGGGATGGCCCCGACGAGGCCGGACAATGTTGTTTCGAACCTTGTCTACGCGAGTCCGGGGCGAGCCGTCCGCCACACCATCGTGGACGGGAGATTCGTGCTCAGGGACGGGAGGATCGCAACTGTCGACGAGCGCGATGTGATCAGCAAGGCCGAGGCCGCTGCTGAGGAACTCCTCGACAAAGTCCGAGCATAGGGAGAACTCCCAATAGGACTTCCCTTTGGGAGAAGATCTCCTCGTGCGGGGCGGTCACTCTGGGGGCTCGCCTGCTATCCTCTTCATCCGCTCCTTCTTGGCGATCTCAGCGATGCTCTCTGCCTCGAGCCTCTCCTGCTCCATGAGCTCCTCAACGCTCTTGAGCTCCTTCTTCAGCTCGTCAGGGGAGGGGATAGGCCCCAGGACGGCATCCACCTTCCCAACCGCCTTCTCGATATCCTCCATCTTCGTCACATCGCGCGTAGGAGTCAGCCTGCCAGCCCCGAGGTACTCGGACGCGCCCTCGATGAGGCGCGTCAGCTCGAACGGGAATATGATCTTGGTCGCCTGGCCGTTGCCGACGGCCTTCACGGTCTCAAGGGACAGCACGGTGAGGGCCTTCGAATCCAATGGCGTGGCACCGAGCGCCACTATCCTCAGCTTCTGAGCGTCGCCCTGCGCTTCGAGTATGGTGGCAAGCCTCTGACCCTCGGCGACGAGTATGCGCGCCTGCCGAGTGCCCTCAGCCTGCAGTATCTTCGCCCGCTTCTCGCCCTCAGCGTTCAGGATGGCCGCGCGCTTCTGCCCGTCGGCCTTGAGTATGGCGGCTCTCCTCAACCTCTCAGCGGAGGTCTGCTCCTCCATCGCGTCCTTTACCTTGCCGGCGGGATCGACCTCCCTGATCTCGACCGCCTCGACCTTCACGCCCCACTTGTCCGTAGCCTCGTCGAGCACATCCCTCAGGTGCAGGTTGATCTTCTCCCTGTTCGACAAGATCTCGTCGAGTTCCATGTCGCCGATGATAGACCTTAGGGTGGTCTGCGCGAGGTATATCGTGGCGGTCCTGTAGTTCGTGACCTGGAAGTACGCCTTGGTCGGGTCGATGACCTTGATGTAGATGATGGCGTCGACGTTCGTGGGCGAGTTGTCCTTCGTGATGACCTCCTGACGCGGCACGTCTAGGACCTGCGTCCTCAGATCTATCCTCACGACCGTGTTTATGAGCGGCGCGACGAAGTTGACGCCCTGGTTGAGCACTCGGATGTACCGCCCCAGCCGCATGTATATGCCCTGTTCGTAGGGCGTGATGATCTTTATGCTGCTGCTCATAATCGCCAACACTACGATGATCGCGAGCACTAGAAGCGCGATCACAGTTCCAGCTGCCATTTCCTTCTTCCCCCTCTCCCATTCTCGTTTGTTACCCTCGTCAGCGGAGGCCTACTGCTCCTTGACCTCCTCGACAGTCACATGGACCCCCTCGCTCGCCTTCACTACTACCTTCTTTCCGACGGGTATCACGGTGTTGGCCGTCGCGCTCCAGGTGTCGTGGTCTATCCTGACCTTACCCGTGAGCTTGTTAGGGACGACCTCACGCTCCACAACCCCCGTCTGGCCGATCAATGAGGCGGCTACGGTCGTCTCAGGAGGAGCCGGCGGCGCCAGCCTCTGATACATCTTCATCGTGATGTAGGTCATCGGGACCATGACCAGTATTGCTGCCAGTGGCGACCACCAGCTGAGTAGCCAATCTGGGTATATCAGCCCCACGCCGCCGAGCACTATCAGGACAGTCGCAGGGACAAGTATGAACGCGCCCGGGGACGCGAGCTCCGCTAGAACCATCAGTATGCCTATGATCAAGAGTGCGAGCGCTACCATCGCCCCGGATTCCATGGTTGAGAGAACGGGCGGGTCCGTATATATGCATTGTGTCGGAAACCCCTTCTGGCATGCGAAGAGTGAACGCACGCGATGAGCCAAGATGGGGCTGGGAGAATCCGTGTTCGGAACGGCTGAGACGACTCAGCGCAGCCTCAGCCTCGCAACATGGTAGCACCACAGACCGTACTTCCGGAGCGCCTCGTTCGTGCTCTCGACGGTGATCTTCTCGGGCTCCGTGCGGTACCGGAGGATGTCTTCCATCGGATAGCCGAGGTAGTCCGATAGCTTCAGGAGCTTCTCGTACGGGAACGGCTGTTCGCCCACGAGTATCTGCCTGATGCTCCACCCTGGGTGTATCCTCGAGCGGTAGCCCAGCTCGCGGGCCAGCCTGTTGATGCTCCCGGCCTTCTCTATCCCGTGGTGTATGAGTTCGACGCGGAACGCCGAGGCCAACCAGACCCTCTTGTCTGCGTTGTAGGCCCTGTGAGGCCTGCCATAGTACACCTGTCCCGAACCCATATGCAGGGCGATTATTACAGAAGGGCGATATATATTCCTTGCGCGGAAATGTCCCCGCCGAGGTGGTAATTACCACCTCGTGTCGGCCCGTTAGGCGCGTCTGCGAGCTGCGGAAAAGCATTATCGGGCCGAAAGCGATTATTCGAAGAGGTGTCCATTCTTGACAGTTGTGAGCGGCACCATAGCCCTGAGGACTGCGGCCAAGGACGAGGTGATAGACGTCACGAACAGAGTTCAGGACATAGTCTCGAAATCCAAGATCTCCAACGGCCTCGCCTGCGTGTTCGTCGTAGGTTCCACGGCTGCCGTTACGACCGTCGAACACGAACCAGGGCTCGTCTCCGACCTCCAGAGCACTCTGGACAGGCTCTATCCGAAGCACGAGGAGTATGAGCACCACCGCAGGTGGGGTGACGGGAACGGCCACTCTCATGTACGTGCGTCGCTGGTCGGGCCTTCGTTGACTGTGCCCGTTGTCGAGGGAAGACTTCAGCTCGGGACATGGCAGCAGATTGTCTTCATGGAGTTCGACAACAAGCCGAGGGCGAGGGAGCTGGTTGTCCAAGTCGTAGGCGAGTAGCAGGGGCTTGGCGCAAGCATATAATAGGCCAAGACGTTGGCCTGGGCAGATGAAGATAGAAGGGACCTTCCTCGGAGGAGGACACGAAGTCGGCAGGCTAGGCATATACCTGAAGTGCGAGGGCTGTCGCATACTGTTCGACTACGGCATGACTGCGACGGACCCGCCGCTGTACCCTTCTCAGTGTCCGCCTGTCGACACAGTCTTCCTGACGCACTCCCACCTCGACCACTGCGGCATGATACCATGGTTGACCGCGCGGTATGATGTCGAAATCATCTCAACGCCCTTGTCTCGCGACGTATCTATGCTGCTGATAGAGGACAGCGTGAAGATAGGCCTGGCAGAGGGATATCCCGAACCATACGATTCCGCGGATGCGAAGGCAGCTAGGAGGAGGTTCGTGGACATATCTTTCGGAGACACCGTGAGGGCTGGCCGAGGACAGGTCATAGCGCATCCTGCAGGGCACATCCCGGGCGCGACGATGTACGAGCTCACAGACGATCGCACGACCCTGGTGACAGGCGACATCCACACGCTCGACACGAGGCTGGTGCTGGGAGCCAGGCCAGTCAAGTGCGACAACCTTATCATGGAGTCGACCTACTCCGGCAGGAACCACCCTCCGAGGCCGAAGACAGAGTACAAGCTACTGAAGAAGATAGAGGAAGTCGTGAGCAGGGGTGGCACGTGCATCATACCGTCGTTCGCCGTCGGCAGGACTCAGGAGCTTCTCCTGCTGCTCAAGGACTCGGGGTTCCAGTTCTGGTTGGACGGCATGGGCAAGACGGTCAACAAGATATACCTCGACTATCCCGAGTACATGAGGTCGGCCAAACGCCTGAGACAGGCCGTCAACAGGACTCGGGTGGTCCGCAACGTGCGTGCGCGAGCCCGCGCCGCCGAGTCCGAGATTATACTCACTACCAGCGGTATGCTCGATGGAGGCCCCGTCCTGAGCTACATCGAGGCCGTCAAGGACGACCCTAGGAGCGCGATACTGCTGACGGGGTATCAGGTCGAGGGCAGCAACGGTCGAAAGCTGCTCGAGACGGGCATGATGGAGATCCGGGGGGTCACCGAGAGGGTACAGTGTGAGGTGCTCAAGTACGACTTCTCCGCTCACGCGGGTCATGACGAGCTCCTCGCGTTCGCAAAGGCGTGCTCGCCCGAGAAGATAGTGCTGATGCACGGGGACGAAAGAGAGCTCCTCGCGGGCGACCTGAGGACCGAGGGTTTCGAGGTGCTCCTGCCCAAGAACGGCGAAAAGTTCGCATTGTAGTACTGGCCTGCATTGGAAGCCTAATAAGCCCGTGATGCCCTCTACCCCGGACGCATGAGGTCGAAGATACCCGAGTACCTGAAGGAGGACATAGGCCCCGGGGACATCACTTCAGAGCTGGTAATACCACCCGATCAGACCGCCCGAGGCAGGATCGTGTGCAAGGAGCCGTGCACTCTCGCGGGCGTGGCGGAGGCGGCCGAAGTGTTCTTCGAGCTCGGGGCGAAGGCCGTCATGAAGAAGAACGACGGGGCGAAGGCCAAGAAAGGGGATGTCGTACTCGAGGTCACAGGAAACGCCCGCGCTCTGCTTGCGGGAGAGAGGCTCGCCCTGAACATGATCATGAGGATGAGCGGAATCGCTACTTTGACGAGCGAGCTGGTTAAGAGGTGCAGGAGGATCAACCCGAAGGTTCGCGTGGCCGCCACCAGGAAGACGACTCCCGGATTCAGGGAGTACGAGAAGAAGGCCGTGCAGCTCGGCGGGGGAGACCCTCACAGGATGGGGCTGTACGACGCCATCCTGATAAAGAACAACCACATACGACTTGCGGGAGGGGTGGAGCAGGCACTGATCCGTGCAAAGACGGGGTGCTCCACCAAGAAGGTAGAGATCGAGGTCGAGACCGCCCAGGATGCTCGGACGGCACTGAAGCACGGTGCGGACATCATCATGCTGGACAACTTCAAGCCGACAGACGCTAAGAAGCTCGCGAAGGAACTCAAGAAGGCCAGGCCGGGCGTGCTTATAGAGGTCTCCGGCGGCATCAGGCCTGACAACATTGAGAAGTACGCGTCGGCCGGCGACATCATATCGCTCGGCTGGCTCACGCACTCCTATAGGTCGATCGACTTCTCCATGAGGATAGAGCCGATGTGACCCGCGCGGCCGGAGAACACCTGTCCGGGGGAAGATGTGGGTGGACGCAAGACACTCGTGGGGCGTTCTGGGCATGTTCTTCCTGCTGGCAGATCTTGCCGCATGCGCATTCCTCGTCTCCTCAGGTTTCGACCCCCTGCCCGTGACCGTCTTCGGCGCTGTCGCAATCCTGATGTTCGGCTATGTAGTCTACAAGCGCTACAACGTTGAGGTGCTGTCAGAGGAGGACATATCGCTGTTCGACGAGCCCGACGACCTAGTGCTGTTGTGTAAGATATACGGGCTCGACCACAGAGGTGATGTGGAAGTGCTCAGGCAGCGCCTCGCAACATTCGTCCAAGAACACAGGCATGAGGCGTTCGTGTGGGTGGCGCCACGAGTGGTCAGATCGCTCGGGCAAGTGCTTTCCCTCGGTGGGGCACCCAAGGCGCACCATGACATCGGATCGGGGCGTTGCGCGACACTGGCCGACAGTAGACAGGGTGCGCGGCAAGCACGCAGGACGACGACAGCGTGCCCCATCTGCGGGGCACGGACGAGATCCGATGATGAGCTGTGCCGAGAGTGCGGCGCCGACCTCGATTTCTACGGCGCTCTCTCCGAACTGAAGGTCGGAAGGCTCATACTCTCTGGCAGAAAGGCCGGCGCCATCAGGCGCAAGCTTAGATACTAGCCGACTCCTGTGGGCCGTCCTAGATGAAGATTGAGGACGAGTGTTGCGAGATATGCGGAAAGCCCGCCAAGCACTTCCTGTTCGCATCGTTCCTCTGCGACTCCGAGGATTGTATCCAGGCTGCGCGAAGGCGGAGGGGAGGCCCAGGCGGACATCAGAAGCTGAAGTGGGCTGAGGAGATGAAGGGCGAAGGGGAGCGCTGACGACCAACATTTAAAGAGGGCTCCCCGTTCCCGGTGACATGGACCGGCGGGCGTTCGCAGGGCTCATGCTGATCGAGACCCTGCTCGCGTTCGGCAACACATTCGCTGCTTCGTTCAACATGGTGTACCTGTTCAACGAACTGCAACTGGACCTCTGGCTCGGTCCTACATATCTTGGGCTCGGATTCTTAATCTCAATCATTGTGAGCGTGTGGATGTCGTACACGCCTCACCTAGACCCAAGGAACGCCATCCTCGTCAGCCTGTGCTTCCTCATAGCGGAGTACACGCTGTTCATGTTCGTCCGGGAGCCGCTCCTTCTGTCGCTGATGGTCGGCTTGGCCTTCGGGATGTTCTATCCGCTCTTCTGGACCCCGTTCAACATACTCATGGCGCGCATGACGGAGAAGACCGACAGGGGCGTCACCTACGGTGCGTTCTTCTTCGTCTGGCCTCTCGCTACGTTCATAGCGCCCTTCTTCGGTGGTCTAGTGATCGCCTACTCGAGCTACCGGGTGCTCTATCTTCTAGGGATAGCCATAATCGTCCTGACCGCGGCGGTCGTCGCCGCTTACAGGAAGTACATCCCGAAGGACCAGGTCATGAGGATTGCGCTCAAGGCCATCGGGAGAAGGAACGTGGTCGCCGTGCTTGGGGAGGGAGGGTTCGAAGGAGTCTTCTGGGTCGACGTCGTGTTGGTAGCTTACATCTTCTCGACAGACGAGGTGGAACTCGGGGCGCTATTCTCCCTGTTCGGCCTCGCAGCAGGCATCATGGCCATCATCTTCGGCAAGATATCAGACAAGATACAGAACAGGCGGATGTTCTCCACCGCTAGCGCTCTTGCCTCAATACCGTGCGTGGTGATGATATATCTCGCCACGAGCCTGGAGGGATTTGCGCTCGCCAACGGCGCGCTCGAGTTTGCCAGCTTCGTGTTCCCCGTGTTCATATTCGCCATCCTGACAGACAAGCTCGAGGAGGCAAAGAATGACTCGGTGTTGACGAGGGAGTTCCTCCTGGACATAGGCAGGACCTCCACCATTGCCGCGATGATGCTCCTGCTCTACCTCGGCGCTACCCCGCAGGAGGTCTTCCTCTTGGCCATACCCTTCTTGCTGATGGGTGCGCTCGCAAAGGAGGAGAAACGGCTCACATCGACCCCGCCGGTCGGAGCGGGACACTCGGACCAGTTGCACTGAAAACGCACCAGACGACTTGGCCTGACCTCACCCAAGGCACGCGCGCCTGACCAGTTCCATGAGATCAACCATCTGCAGCTTCGATCCCTTGGCATCGATGGCTGACTTCAGGCTCTGATAGCAGAACGGACATGAAGTCGCCAAGGTCTCTGCACCCACCATCTCCGCGTCCGCGATTCTCAAGGAGGAGATTCTCTGCGCGAGGTCGGGGAAGGCTGTCTTAACGCCGCCGCCAGCGCCGCAGCATCTCGCATCGGCACGGTTCCTGTCCATCTCTATGACCTCCAGGCCTGGGATCGCGTGAAGTATCGCCCTGGGCTCATCATACAGCCCGTTGTGCCGCCCGAGGTGGCAGGGATCGTGGTAGGTAACCCGTGCTTCGACCCTCCTGTCTAGGGCAAGCTTTCCCTGCCCGATCAGGTCGTTCACCAGCTGCGTGATGTGGAGCACCTTCGCGGAGACCTTGCCCACGCGAGGGTAGTCCTGCCTGATCGTCTTGTAGCATCCGGCGCAACTGGTCACGATCACGGCCGGCGAGGCCTTTTCGAACTTCTCGATGTTCCTCAGGACCGTCTTCTTCGCGGCTTCGGACAGCCCGGTCCGCATCATGGTTGACCCGCAACACCCCTCATCGTTGCCGAGCGTTCCGAAATCCACGCCAGCCACGCTCAACACGCGCGCGGTGTCCAGAGCCATCCCCCGTATGTTGGGATCGTATGCAGCTGTACATCCAACGAAGAACAGCACTTCGGGATGCTCCTTCAGAGCATCCTTTATCCGAACCTCCCCCTCTATTCGCTTGGACCATCTCGCACGCTGTGTCCTCGGCTGCATCCATGGATTGTCATAGTTCTCGATGCTCTTGACTATCTGTTGGTGTGCCGGCATCGGGCCGAGGCCATTGGCCACCAAGAACTCCCGCATGTTCTCCCACATCTCTATCGTGTCGAGGTGGGCCGGACACACCGTCTTGCACTGGCCGCAAATCGTACACTCGTAGGCTCGTTCTGCGAACTCCTTCAGCTCCGACTCAGGGATGTCCCGGGGCCCCAGCAGCCTCGCCCGAAAACCATACTGCGACTTGTACATCCTCATCAGTCTCAGGATCTTCCCCCGCGGAGTGATCAGCTCCACCTCCTGCGCCTCCCCTCCGGTGGGACAGGTGAGAGTGCACTCGCCGCAACGCGTGCACGCATCGTATCGGAGGAGGGAGAGCACGTCGAGCTTCGATATGTCGAGCCGCCTCGTCACATCCTCGCCTCCCTAGGCAAGAGGTGTTCGAGTTCGATGGCCAGAGGCGTCGCGAACATGTGGAAAAGCTTGCTGAAGGGTATGTACGCGATGAACAATGCGCTCATGACACCGTGCACGAGCCAGACCTGGTCGTAGTACGCTCCCCAGGAAGACGGCATAGCCATGGACAGAGCGTAGCCGAGGAACGAATACTGCTGGTTGATCTCATGCCCCGGGATGCTACCGGCGATGCCCAGAGCCTCCAGGAGAAAGCCGCCGAGAACGATCGCGAGCAGAAACAGAATGGAGGCCGCATCCGGAAGCTCGGTCCTGACGATCTTCGGCCTTACGATGAACCGCCGCACCGCAGCAATCATCAGGCCGAGGAGAATCATCGCCCCGGTCAGGTCGAACCCGAAATCCCTCAACCACAGCTTCGCCCAGCCGGACTCATCTATCATTGGTCCATACCTGAGGAAGTCGAGCGAGAAGGTGACGACCAGATCCAGGAGGAACATGGCTGCGAAGCCACCCAATATGAGGAGGTGCATGAGCCATCTCGTCGCACTCCTGTCCTTCAGCCTCGACAGATAGATGGCCTCCTTCACGAATCTCCCGCGGGTGCTCCAGAACCTGCGCGTGAGCATGACCTTCATTGAAAGGCCGAGCACCCGCAACAACCTCCCCTCTGGTGTCCCGACCAGACCCTTCCCGCGCATCCACAGGAGGGCGTTGAAGAGAGTGCCGATGAGAAACACGGCCACACAGATCGCCACGGAGACCAGGAACATCGCGAGATATGCGCGGTCCCGGACGTAGACTGTCTCATACGGCAGGAGCAGCAAGACCGCGGTCAGAAAGAGTAGCCCGGCCGCGAAAGGCAGGTACAGAGACAGCCTCTCCTTCAGATACCCGCCCTCGGGCATGTAGCCAGCTATATGGCTTGAGCACTATAAATCCATCCTTTCTTGCCGGAGGGCTTGGAAATGGCCATCGACTGCTAGCCTTGCGGCTTCGACTAGCAGTCCAGGACCATCGTCGGCGTAGTCAAGAGGCTCGTCCTTTGCCTGAAGGATTTCGTCCCTCACATGCCACAGAAGGGCCGCAACCCGCGAGGACACCCCATCATCGAGCGACGTGCACCGCTTCTCGATAGCCTTTATGAGCTCCAGAAACCTGCTCCCATCCCACAGCTTGTTCCCTACGAGAAACGACCGGTTCTCAAGTCCGAGCACCGCGACTTTCAAATCGGACACTGCATGGGACAGCTCAGCATTCGAAGCAGTGGGAAGTTGGGAGGCGCCTGAGATCGAAGCGCCCTCAGGTCGTCCTATCAAGGAGAGGAACAGCCTGTTAGCGGCGGGATAGCTCGGGTGTTCGAGATGCGGGCCCAGCAAGACGAGCTCGCCGAGGCCGTGTCGGCAGCGAACTGCTGCAGGCTTCCCTAGGACCATGGCCGCGGCAGCCTCAGGTGCTATCTGGAACTCGGTTGCTCCGGTGAACCCGGAATACCTTAGCAGCGTTTCGTCACCTTGCGGCTCTTTGAAAACTGGACCGCCGAAGATAGGTGCAATGATGTCACCCCACGAGGTGCTCAGACGCACCTCTCCGCGGACAGGGTGGACTATCGAACAGTCTCCATACGGAACAGCTAGCCTCGGCGACTGAGAACCGCGAGTCTTCTTCCAAGCGATGTTCTCAATCCTGGTGGTGGAAACGTTGAACTCGTTGAACGGCTCGAGGGATGATGGTAGTGGGAGATAGGCCCCCGCGCATATCCCGACATACTGCCCGCCATGGTTGACGAACTCCCTCAATCGAGTGAATCCTCGGCCACTGAGTGCATGCGCGATCTGAAAGCCGTCGCCGCCGGAAACAACGATGATGCTCGTCGGGTCCTTTGAATGTTCGACGAAGTCTTGAGCACTCAAGAATCTCACATCGGTAATCCTCGCAGATTCAAAAAGGTCTGCCAACCAAGTCCACGAGTGGGAGGAGCCCTCTCCGGCGTACACGAGAATCTGCCGCGTCTCCATCGCTCTCCACAGGAGCAGTCAGGGCAATAAACCCCGCGCTGGCATCTGGCACCCGAATGGCCAGGACAGAAAGGGTTATCAACGGCCTGCCTTATCTCGCAACCCCGGGCGAGGGCCCATGGTCTAGCGGTTATGACGTCTGCTTGACACGCAGAAGTTCACCGGTTCGAATCCGGTTGGGCCCACTCCTTTCGGCACTGTTCGTAGAAGTCCGCACCAGGTCCGTGAATTCTAGCTCATTCCTTCTGAAAAGCACATACATGGCCTACTCGCGATTTCGTTTGATCGCAGATTCCGCCAGCACCTTCGCGGCGAACTCCTTCCCCGGTATCGAGGCCGTTATCCTCCCGTCGACTATGGTCATCACCGTGTCGGCTATCTCGCCTATGCGCTGGTCGTGTGTGACTATCACAACGGTCTTGCCGAACTCGTCCCTCAGCTGCTTGAAGAGCATCAGTATCTGGTGGCCCATCGCGCTGTCTAGCTCGCCCGTGGGCTCATCCGCCAGGATTATCGGGGGGTCGTTCGCGAGGGCGACAGCGACGCCGACCCGTTGCTGCTCGCCCCCTGAGAGTTCACCTGGCTTGTGGTCGCTCCTCGCCTCCATTCCAACCAGCTTGAGGAGCTCGTCAGTGCGCTTCCTGATGTGGTCCCCCTTCTTGCCGGCGAGCCTCATGGGCAGCTCGATGTTCTCGCGCGCTGTGAGCGTCGGCACGAGGTTGAAGAACTGGAAGACGATCCCGACCTTGGATCGCCTGTGCTCTACCAGCTCTGCATCGCTCAGGTTGACCAGGTTCACGCCGTCTATGATAACCGAGCCGGCCGTGGGCCTGTCCAGGCCCCCGAGGATGTTCAGCAGGGTGGTCTTGCCGCAGCCCGAGGGGCCCATGATGGCCAGGACCTCCCCTCCCTTTATCGTGCAGTCCAGGCCCCGCAGAGCGATGACCTCGGTCTTCCCGGTCTTGTACACCTTGATCAAATCCTTCACGACTATGTCCGGCAACTCAACCACCTCGGATCCTCAGCACCTCGGCGAGCTTGATCTTCCCTGCGCGAGCACTAGCGACAAGAGCTGCGAGAAGGAGTGCGGCGACCGAAGACAGCACGATCAGGTAACTCACATGAGTGAACACGAGTTTCCGCTCGACCACCGTGTATACCTCCTCAGCGGACAGAGCATTGAAGACGTATGCGCTCAGGATGCCAACAGCCGTGCCCACTGCTAGCCCCAGGAGCATCAGGCTGACGGACTCACCCATGAGCACTCTCCTGACCTGGGTTCCCGATGCGCCTCTGGCCATCATAGAGGCCAGCTCTCTCTCCCGCTCACGCACGGTGACGAACACAAGAAGGCCGACCCCGATAGTCATGATGGCGACAGACAGCGCGTACTCTACCCGGAGAAAGCCGACGAGGGAGGAGTAGTTCATGTCCTCGTCCATCTCCTGCAGTCTATCCTCGAGGACAGTAGATGCGCACGTGAGACCAGCACTCTCATAGAGCTTCACCGCCTCGGCCGCGACTGCGTGCGGGTCCATCTGGGGCGCTACGTCAACGAATGCGCCCACGCACTTGCAAAGCCTATCGAAATCATGATCAGGTATGAACGAGAGAGAGCGCATGTCGATGAAAGCCTCGGTTCCTCCGAAACCCGGCAGGCCCTTTACGAACCCTGCAACCATCACCTGGAACCGGAAATACACGTAGTCGATCCTGGTATTGGAAATGGTCTCGTACTTCACGAACACAGGCAGGACGTCACCGACCAGAAAGTCACCCTCGTCCGCGAAGTCGGCAGTGAGCAAGACCGAACCATTGTACCCCAGCTCCTCCAGGAGCCGCGCTCCGTCATCGATGAAGAAGAAGTCGTCTGGCTTGACAGTGTCGAGGTACTCACTCCAGTTCACCACCGCGGTCGACGCGTGGTAAGATTCCCAGTTGCTCTCGAAAACCATGTCCAGCTGCGAGTATCCGGCGACGCTTACGACGCCGGGGAGTGAAGCTATGCTGCCGAGCACCGATTGACCTGGAAGAGCCTGGCCTTCACTCTTCTGATGTGATGCCTCGAGCCTGACATCGGCCCCCACTTCGAACAGGATCTTCTCTCGCTCATAGTTGACGCTCGACTCCATCGTCACAGAAATGAACAGGCCGAATGCCACCGCGAGCGAGATCATCAGGCACATGTTCGAAGCGCGTCGTGGGTTTCTGACGATGTTCCTGTTCACGAGATAGTGCAGTTCCCTTGTCCACGACTTGAGAAGCCATGTGAACCTAGAGTACAGCTTCGTGGATGTCCTGGTCAGGAGCCTGACCAAGCTCAGGGAGAGCATGAACGGAAGCGCAGGGAATATCGCGATACCCAGAAGGAAGACTGACGTGACAAGGAGCTCCACTATCCAGGAGAAGCCCTGGCGCGCAGGCCACTCGAGGCCGAGAGACATGGCGCCCACGCTCAGAGCGCAGAGCAGTAGTACAACGATGTCCGTCCTGGCCCAGTAGTCCAGCCGAGCCAACACGGGCGGGTGTTCCCGGAGCCCCTCCGTGACGTTCGTTTCAGAGACGCGCTTGAAGGGAGCGAAGGTTGAAACGAGCATGAGTGCGACCCCGGTCAGCACGCACAGAAAGATAGTCGCGGGCGAGACCAGCACGTCCGCCAAACCAGCGGCAGAGCCTTCGCCGAGCACGCCTCCTGAGTCTAGCATGAACCTGCTCACTGCCATGCCTAGGAAAAGACCAGCTACACCGGAAATCGCCCCCAGGGCGCTCGCTTCCACGAGCAGTGACTGCAGAACCTGTCTGCTGCTCGCGCCACGCGACTTGAGAATCACTGCTTCCCTTCGGCGCTCCGTGACGCCTAGATCTACGCCTATGACGGACAGGTATATGCCTAGCGCGAGCACAGGCAGTGACAGAGCAAGGAACAGAGGCTTCCTGTCTTCGAGCTCCTCGCTGAACGATTGAAGAGGTGATACGAGCTCGCTGTCTGGAACGGTCAGACCCAGATAGAATACCCTCTTTGCAAGCTGGTTCTGGATGTAGCTCAGCCTGTCTATGGATGCTGGCAAGTTGCCTGGACGGATGACCTGCGCTCGATCCACCCAGATGAAGTAGTTCCACTCGATGCGATAGGGGAAGTCAAACCCCGAGCTGTTGAACCCCAGAGCTACGTAGTCTGCAAGGTTGAAAACCACGGGGTTCACGCACAGCCGCAACCATATGTCGCCCTCGCCCTTGTCCGCAATCTGGCTCCCAAACCAGTACCCATGCGGGTTCTCGAAGCCCCTCTGGGTCCAGATGCTCGACACCGGGCCGGTGATGTTGAAGTATGTAGTCCTCGAGTAGGTCACGTATACTATCGTCCCGTCAACCTTGTTAGGAATCGTGAAGTATCGCACATCTGCGAAGGAACATGTGATGTTATCGCCTATTCGCAGCTGGAGATGCTCTGCGACATCCTCCGGGATCGCGACGGTTCCGGGCTCTGGCACATCACCATCTATCCCGAAGGCATCGAGAACCTGTCCGGAGCTGTTGGACAGGAAAACCGCCGTGCCGCTGAAGTTCGAGCCCGTCTCCTCGAGGTACACGCCTCCAGAGCCGTTCAGGTAGATGGGGCTGCGGACGCAGATTATCGGTGCCGCTGCAATCACATCATCTACGGATTCGATCGCCGTCACCGCCGATCGGGTCTTGATCAAAGGGTCATCTGGGTCTCCCGTCGAATAACGGGAGTCCCTTGCGACGAAATCCACAGGGACTTCATCAAACACCGATCTTGTAAGGCCGATGACCGACGAATCGATGGCAATCCACGAGCCGGAAATGAGCGAGATAGCCATCGCGATCCCAATGACGGCGTAGAAGGGCTGCCTTCCCCTGCGCAGAACGGACGCCATAGAGTACCTAAGGAATGCAAGCATGCTCAGGGTCTTATCCTCTGGACTTGAAAATGTACCTGCGACTATATCAAAGATGACCGGGGCCCCGACACGAAGGCTGCCTTGGCCACGTACTCTCCGATCCGCCAAGGTTCAATCGTGGGCAATCAAAATGCATCTGCTTTCTGGCATGCGCGGAGCCCGATACATAGAATCCCGCTAGGTTCTGAGCTCAGGAGGCCCGAACACATTCACGGTGTCCCTGCTGGCGGCTCATCACCCGAATCTTCTTGAACGGGCGCCTGGTGCGGCGCCACCAACAGGCTTCTCACGGCACCATACAGTAGGAAAGTATAAGGCGCGAAGAAGGCGCTTGCGGCCACTCCTATCCCGATCACCCATCTCGCGATGCTGTCAGTGATCCACGCCAGAGCGGGTTCGAGGGCCCTCGGCAACGGTTCGGCGAAGTGGCTGAAGTCAAACGGCCAAAGCACGAGCAGATAAAGGCCGCCGGCCGCGAACGCCGCCATGTTCACGGCCTCCCAGAGCCTACCATCGTTCCTGCGGTTCGTGAGGAGCCTGACCAACATGGGGACAACACCAAGGACCAAGACGACGTAGAAGACGACCATTGGGAAAGGCCTGAATTCGTCCGTGAAGAAATGGGTTGGTCTTGTCTGATGGACAACAAAGAACGCGATCACCAGGACAGTGATGACGATGCCCACAGCCTGACCAATGCGCTCCCCAATGGGGAGCGCGTCCCGAAGAGACTCTTTCTTCGCCTGAGCCGCAAACCAGCCCGAGCTGTACAGTCGCTGTCTCATTCCCAAACCAATGTCCTCCACTAGGGGTAATCCACGGGTAGCATGATAAAGTAGCATGCCACAAAAGGGGGCTCTGCGAGCGCCCAGACGCACACTAGGCGTCCCCTCGTCCGACTCCGCTACTGTGGAAAAGGTGCAAGGACAAGCGCAGCAGAAAACGGAGTGCGGACGCGGCGGATTCAGGTGCAGCTCAACTGAAATGATGGTGATGTTCGGGCTCAAAGTTGGCCGGCCTCAGGTTTCCAAAGGCCGCGGCTATTGCCTCCGAAAGAGTGGGATGGATGATCTGCGCCCTTACTAGAGGCGCATAGGTCTGCGAGTCCGAACTCATCATGTTTACTATCTGCTGCACCAGGATGGACGCTTGCGGCCCGACGACAGTCGCTCCCAGTATTCTCCTCGATGGATACTCGACTATTACCTTCACAAAGGCGTCGTCATCCCCGTAGGCGTAGCCCATGGCGGTGTCGTGGTACCTCGCGAAGCCGACCATCACCTTCATCTGGGCCTTCGCCTCCTCCTCAGTCATGCCGACCTGCCCTACCTGGGGCTCTGTGAAGACGGCGTGCGGGACCGCGTGCAGATCCAGGCTGACCTTCTGCTTGCCGAACAGGTTGTTCCTCACCACAGACGCCTCGTAGTTGGCCGTGTGCCTGTACATGTTCCTCCCGAGCGCGTCGCCGAGGGCGTATATGTTCTTCTTGGAAGTCTCTAGATACTGGTCGGTGAGAATCCAGCCCTTGTCATCGGTCCTTACGCCGGTGTTCTCCGGCCTAAGCCAGTCAGAGTTCGACCTCACACCTGTTGCGACAAGTAGGTGCTGCGCCTCCACCGTACTCTCCGCGGGCTCAGCGGGGTCCTTGAACCTCACCCTCACGCCTGTGCTGGTACCTTCCACCGCCCTGAGCTCAGTGCCTGTATGAACCTCCACACGCCTGGACAGCCTTGCCTTTACTAGCTGGCTCGTTTCAGGTTCTTCGTGCGGCAACAAGACCTTGTTCCTGCCTATCAGCGTGACCTTCGTCCCTATAGCCGAGAAGAAGTGCGCGAACTCGCACCCGATGTATCCGCCACCCAGGATGACGATGCTCTCCGGTTGCTCCTCTATGTCGAACACCGTCCGATATGTGTGATACTTGACTTTGTCGAGGCCGGGTATCGGCGGTATCTGTGCCCTCGCGCCAGATGCGATGACTATCCTGGGCGCCCTGATTGTCTCTCCTCCCACCTCTAGAGTGTAGTCCGACACGAACTTGCCTATCGTCGGGTACAGGTCCAGGCCCGGTGTTGCCTTGATGCCCTCCTCCATCTCGCGTCTGCCAGACAGAACTATGTCCCACATCCTTTTCTTAAGAAATGCGAAATCCACGTGCTCCAGCTTCAGGCCAACGCCTATCTTTGCAGCCTCCTGGGCATCCCTTATGGCGTCGGCAGCATGGATGAGCACCTTCGAGGGTATGCAGCCACGGTTGAGACAGGTCCCCCCGAGCGGACCCTCCTCCACTATGGCAACCTTGAGTCCTTGTTGGAGTGCGGCATCCACGACGTTCATCCCAGCGCCCGAGCCGACAACAATCAGACCGTATTCCCTCATGCGCAGCACCTGCCAGGGGAATTGCGCGGTCCACACAATAAACCTCGCGCGAACTGCTTCGGCTATGCTTTGGGCAAAGCATCTAGATAGTAGCGCGCATCTTCACGTCGGAAGGAGTTGAGGCGGTTTGGACCCTGCTGCGGTGCTGGTCCACAGGTTTCAGATATCAACCGAGCTGTCGCATTCGCAGCTGCTGACCTTTCCTCGGTTCATCAGGGAGCGACTGGCCTTCGGCCAGCTGCCGGGCATTAGGATGGGGGTGATGGAATCGTATGCAAGCACCCGCGGTCACTATCTCGAGTTCGTCGCGGGTCCGGACAGGGGGACCTATCTTGCCACCGTCAGGATGTATCTCGAGAGGCCGATCGTGGTCGAGTTGTGGTCAACCCAGGGCCCGAACGACGATTTCGCTAAACAGCTCAACGAGGTGCTCCTGATAGCCATACAGTTCTTCGAGGAGGAGGCGCGGCGGACGACGCTGTACATGGCGTTCATGCCTGGCAGGCCTAAGACGGCTGAGCTGAGGAGAAAGGCATCGCCGATGAAGATCGTATTCGGCGGCAACATGCTCAACCTCTTCCTGCTCCTGATAATAGTTGGCATACCCCTCGTGATCATCCTGAAGGAGTACGCACCGTTCGCGCTCCTAGCCATCATGACGACTCTGGTGCTGTCGGCGGGCAAACTGATGTCGCTCAGGACACCGTGGCGCGTGACAAAGGACACGCGCGAGGTTGTCATCGTCCAGCACGTCGTGCCTGAAGGTGAGCTCGAGAAATACAGGTCTGAGTACCTGGACAGGATCAAGATGGCCAAGAGGAGGGTTTACGACCTGTTTGCTGACTGCCCTGAGGGGCTGTGCGAGGAGAAGGTTGCCGAGATATTCGCCTCAGCTGGCCTCCCAGCAGACAAGAAAGATTTCCTGATCAGACGGGTGGATGTGTATGCGATTGTCGAACGTGTTGCGGCGAAGTTCGGGATACCTGTACCCACGGTGGTGATAACACAGGATGTCAACCCGAACGCCGCGGCGACGGGTTTCACGAAAAGGCTGGCGACGATGCTGATAACCATGGGGCTGCTCGTGCAGCTCGACGAGGAGGAGGTGGAGGTGGTCGTTGGACACGAACTCAGCCATCTGAAGTCGGGCGACCCCATCGTGCTGTACTCGCTCATCACAACCGAGTATCTCGGCAGGATATACTTGTGGCAGCCATATATCAGCCAATTCTGGTTCCTATACCTCTTGGGCGTCTTCTGGTGCATATTCTTCTTCGGTAAGTTCCTGGAGAGCAGAGCGGATCTCGAGGCCGGTCTTATACTCGGCAAACCTAAGGTCATGGCGGAGTCTCTGAAGAAGATCGGGTTTAGGAGGCTAGTGCTCGAGGAGAGGTATCTGGAGCCGGGCGTGAGCAGGCTCGGTGAGTGGATGAAGTTCGATCCCCACCCTCCGTTGTACTTCAGGATACAGAGGCTGGAATCCTTGGATCTCTCGAACCCGCCGAGGCATCCGTTCCTCAGCTCGGTGAGAGCTGTAGCCAGGGGGTTCATCCATTCCGGCAGAGCACCCTAACCAACCTCAGAACGAGTGGACGGCCCCGCAATCCGTGGTCCATTCAGAGAGCAGCGCCACCGACCCCTCCTCTACGCCTTTGACGAGGGAAACCATCCTCGGGCTGCGGGTTCTCATGCAGCTCGCACATGCAGCCAATCGACCGCGGCAAGAGAGCACGCGCAACAGCATCTCCGAGATGTTGTAGCACCCCTGAGGAGGTTCCTGGCCGGGTATGGCACAGCACACGGCGTCTCCCATGAGAACACCCTCACGGCATGACCGCGCGAATTAGGCGCGACCGCAAATCTGAGGGCCTTGAAAGCCTTCTACGTCCCGTAGGGGGCATCGTTGACCACTATGGGCACTTCCTTCGGCATCGCACATCCCATTGCTCTGAGAATGACCGCAGAGCGGGCATCATTCTCTGGCCGGTACGCGCAGTCATTTGCGCTTGTGGGTAGGACACGGCAGACCCAGCCTGCAGTACCTGCACTTGTCCTCCGGCACAGGCGGTATGTCCTTGACCATCCGGCCGTACTTCCTTCTCGGCACGAGCTCTTCCCCGAAGCCCCGAGGGCTCACGCCCTAGAAATAACCTATGAGCGTCAAACGGCTATCGGAAGCAAGATGTTGAACACGCATCCCTTGCTCGAATCTCCCTGCACAATGTCAGAGACCCACATGCTCCCCGAATAGCGCGAAACGATGCCCCTCGCGGCTGCAAGTCCTATGCCGAAACCACCAGCGAGTTCCGATTTCGACTTCCTCGCGAACCGCAGTACCTCGCCCTTCAGGTTATCAGGTATCTGCTTGTTCGGCTGAGCCACCTTGACCCACCAGTACTCGAGCTTCTTGTCCTTCTTCTTCTCCGCCGTTACAGTGAGGACCGTATGCTCTGCGCGATCGACCATCGCAGCGCTGTAGAACAGGTTGGTGAACATGTCGCTGAGAAGGTCGTCCGCCATCACGAACATACTCTCCCCTGGCAGATACATGTCGAACTCCACAGTCTTCATCCTGGTCTTCGCCCTGACCTCGGATGCGCACTGGTCTATGGCTTTCCTCAGATCCATGCGCCTAAGCTTTGGCGGGCCCGCCTCGCGCAATCTCGAGAGTGTTCTCACCATCTCCACCAACCTCAGCATGCTCTCGACCTGCTTCGAGGTCCTGTCAATCATCGAAAGAACCTGGGAGTCCAGGTCGGAGCGCCTCATGAGTTCGTCGAGGTAGGCGCTGATTGGCGTCGCGTAATTGGCGATATCATGGGTCATGAGGTCGATGCTCAACTCTATCTGGTCCCGGACGCGGACGACCTCCTTCAACAGCATGGCGTTCTCTATGGCAACTGAGGCGTGGTTCGCGAACATCGTAGCGATCTCGAGGTCCTCCTGCGTGAAAGTCTTCGGCGGATACCTCAGGAGCTCGATGACGCCCAGGACGTCTTTCTTCCCGATCACGGGCACTGCGAGCATCGTGGTGGGCGTCTGCGGAGTCCCCGGGATGTGCGCTCCTCGCGGGTCGGTCTCCGTGTTAGCCACTATCTCCGCCCTCCTGGTCTTTGCGACATAGCCCGCGATACCGATGTCCGCGGGGAAATCCCTATCCGCCATCACCTCAGCTGCGTAGGGGCCCGTGGCATAGGCAGGGTTCCCAACCCTCCTGGTCCAATCATACACATAGAACGCGAACTCATCCGAGGGCACAAGCTCTGCCAGTCTAGTGCCCACGATCCTGTATATTTCCTCAGACTCTATCTCCTGCTGCAACTGGGCGGCGGTCTCTATCAGCACCCGCTGCGCCCTTGACCTGATGCTGAGCTTCTGGAAGACGTCAGAGCTTGCCAGCACCCTGACCACGTGCTTCGCGACATCCTCCGCTATGCTCACATCCTCTGGAGTGAAGGGAATCCTCTTGGAAGTGTCACCCAGCACCATCATCCCGATGACCTCCTCACCCCTGCTGAGCGGGACGCACATACACTGCCCGAAGCTTATATGCCCGAGGACGCGCTTCTTCTCATGCGACCTACTCTTGCCTTGGCTGAGGAGAGCTGTGCGCCCGGAGGACAAGGCCTCCCCAGCGAGGGGAAAAGAGGCCAGCTGCACACGCGCGCCTTTTGACAGCGCCACGCCCCTCGCAGAACAACATTCGCATACCAGCTCCGACTTCTGCTTGTCGAGAGTGAACAGGGCCGAGAAGTCGACATCGAAGAACTCCATAGCATTGGCGCAGAACCGGGAGAACGAATCGACTGGCGCCGGCTCGCCCCCGCATGATGCCAGGAGCCATTTTGATAGCGAGTTCTGGAGCTCCATAAAGTCCTCGACTATCGTGACGCAGCCCTCTATGCTTCTGTCGACAATCGAGTCGATGGCAAACTTGAGTGTGGTCTTGGGCAGACCAGGTAGCTCTTTGCCGAGTACCTCGAACATAGCATCCCGAAGGAGCGCGTTGCGCCTGACCATCGAACTCAGCCTCAGAGTCCTCGAGTACTCTGACCTCACAGCAGCCTTGAGCCTCTGGTGGGCCTCTTCGGATGTGGGATCCTCGGCCCTTGCCAACAGCGCCTCGAGATACGCGCGCATCTGATCTATCCGGACCTCGGGCGGAACATCGAGCTCGGCCACTCGCATGTAAGTCGCGCGTTGAGCCGCTTGATACCAAGCATCGACGATCCCGCCGATGTTGGCCCTGAAGGCCTCGATTATCGCCTTGCGGTCTGCTGAAGCTTGTGCTGTGAGTGTTCTTTCGGCTGGCGTCGGGCTACCTCCACCGTGCCGACCAGTGCGGGGGATGGTGTTATGATGGCCTTACACCCATAAAGCGCTTTTCCATGGCCGGTGGCCAGAAGATCCGCACCAAGTTAGACTTTAGGTAGATTACCCTTATATCCGCGATACAGATAGGCGTGGGTCGGAGCGGTCGATCACGATGGCGGCACAACACGCTTCGGTTAGGACCCTGATTCTCACAGGAAAGCAGGTCAAAAAGCTGCTCGACATGAAAGACGTTCTGGGCGCGGTAGAAGACGCGTTCAAGCACAAGGGCCTGGGGAAGATACAGATGCCTCCTAAGGTCTACCTGTTCTACGAGAAGTTCAACGGTGACCTCAGGACGATGCCATCATACGTGGAAGATCTCGACGTCTCGGCGGTGAAGATAGTAAACGTGCATCCGGACAATCCGAAGACCCACGGGATGAGGACAGTGATGGCAGTGCTGGTACTCGTCAGCCCGCACACGGGTCAGCCACTAGCTTTCATGGACGCGACTCACATCACAGACATGAGGACTGGGGCGGCGAGCGGTATTGCCTCGAAGTACCTCGCGAGGCCGGACCCCAAGATCCTGGGCATCATCGGAGCCGGTAACCAAGCTAGGACACAGATGCTCGCGCTCATCACTCAGTACGGGCGTTTCGAAGAGGTCAGGATATATGACATATTCCCGGAGAAGACAAAGGCCCTGGTGAGGGAGTTCAGACGACACTACAGGGACAATGTTGGCAAGGTCAAGGGCGTCCAAGAGGCACGAGAGGCCGTAGTCGACTCCGACATTGTGGTGACGTGCACTTCCGCAAGGGCGCCCATCGTCATGGACGAGTGGGTGAGACCGGGCACGCACTTCAACTGCATAGGGGCGGACGCGCCAGGAAAGCAGGAGATGGATCCCAAGATACTGAAGAGGGCGTACCTGGTCATAGACGACTGGGAGCAGGCTAGCCACTCGGGAGAGATAAACGTCCCCCTGTCGAAGGGTCAGCTCACAAAGGAGGACGTCGACGCAGAGATAGGGCAGGTCGTGGCGGGTCTGAAGCCTGGCAGGCAGAACGACGAACAGATAACCGTGTTCTGCTCGACAGGGCTCGCGGTCCAGGACTGCCTCACGGCAAAGCTGGTCTACGACCACGCCGTACAGCAGAGGGTCGGCAGGTCCATCCAGATAGTCCTCTGATGCTCAGCGCGCTCAGGTTCCGTCACATCACAAGTCCTTTGGGTGGGCCAGAGACTGACTGCTATCCAGTCTCTTTGGCATGAACCAGTAGAAGATGAAGAACAAGCCCGCCCCAGAGGCGAGCAAGAATGCGGCGACATAGATGTCCATGTCGCCGTCGAAAGGGCGCAGTATCAGGAACAGTAGGGCGACCGCCACATCGCCCAAACCCCCAGCAGTTCCTGTCAGCGTGTACATCCTCTTCCGGTCTTCGATCAAAGGC
>JAWCKF010000003.1:0-114121 GCA_038852315.1 Thermoplasmata archaeon
CCATGTCGCCGTCGAAAGGGCGCAGTATCAGGAACAGTAGGGCGACCGCCACATCGCCCAAACCCCCAGCA
Organism: Thermoplasmata archaeon; assembly: GCA_038852315.1. Taxonomy (GTDB): domain Archaea; phylum Thermoplasmatota; class Thermoplasmata; order UBA10834; family UBA10834; genus COMBO-56-21. The sequence goes on from JAWCKF010000003.1 coordinate 72, forward strand.
GTTCCTGTCAGCGTGTACATCCTCTTCCGGTCTTCGATCAAAGGCGCTTCCATTCCTCCGTGCGACATGCAAATCCCATGAATGCCAGTTCGCTTGAGTCTTTGCATTGTTCGTCGCTGCCGTGATACGACCACTGCGAACGTCCGAGAGATATGCAACACTCTTTTTATCGGACCACTGATATGGATTCGATGATCTGCCTCGGTATCGAAGGCACTGCCCACACGATAGGCATCGGGATAGTCGACGACGACTGCAATGTGCTGGCTAACCTCATGAAGATGATAGACGGCTCGAAGGGGGGCATTCATCCTCGTGAGGCGGCGAACCACCACGCTGAAAACATCGTGCCCCTCATGCACGAGGCGCTTGCGAAAGCCGGCATCAGTTACCGCGACATAGGCCTCGTCGCGTTCTCCCAGGGCCCCGGTCTAGGGCCGTGTCTGAGGACCGCAGCAACTGCGGCGAGAGCTCTGTCACTCTCGCTCGGCGTGGACATGATAGGCGTAAACCACTGTGTCGCGCACCTCGAGATAGGCAGGAAGGTCACCGGATGCCGCGACCCAACGCTGCTGTACGCCTCTGGCGGGAATACGCAAGTCATCGCGTACTCTGGCGGCAGGTACAGGGTGTTCGGGGAGACCCTGGACATAGGGATAGGGAACATGATCGACAAGTTCGGAAGAGCCGTTGGCCTGCCGTTCCCGTCGGGTCCGCACCTGGAGAGGATGGCTAAACAGGGTAGCGAGCTGATTGACCTCCCGTACAGCGTCAAGGGGATGGATGTTGCCTTCTCAGGCATACTCACCGCGGCATTGCAGCTGCACAAGGGGGGAACGCGGCTCGAGGATCTGTGCTACTCGATCCAGGAGACGTGCTTCGCCATGCTCGTTGAGGTCACAGAGAGGGCGATGGCGCATGTGGAAAAGGACGAAGTTCTCCTCGGAGGAGGGGTCGTCCAGAACAAGCGCCTCCAGGAGATGGTCAGGACGATGGCGGAAGAGCGCGGGGCTAGGATGTTCGTCCCTCCAGGTCCGCTGTGCGTGGACAACGGCGCGATGATAGCCTGGACGGGGATCGTGATGCACCGCTCGGGCATGAGGACTAGGCTTGAGGAGAGCACTGTGAGGCAGCGGTTCAGGACCGATGAGGTCGATCTGCCTTGGATGAAGGAGCTGGTGGGAGAATGAGCGGTACACACTGCAGGCGCCCCAAGTGCTCGAAGCTCACCTGAGCTGCAGTCCGACGATCTCGTCGAGCACCTTCAAGAACTCCTCTTCTGTGCCCTTCGGGATCGTCGCACCGGACGCCACCGCGTGACCTCCCCCATAGCCTCCGACCGCCTCGGAGGATTTCTTCAGGGCGGCCGCGAGATCCAGGCCCTTCGAGACCAAGTACTTCGTCCCCCTGCTAGACACCTTGACCTTGCCCTTCACTTCGGATAGGGCGATAGTGGGCTTGTTCTGGTCGAGGATGTACTGCATCGCTAAGCCCGCCTGGGCACCGGCCAGTGAGGGATCTTCGGAGTGGAAGTACTGGATGTGGTCCATCTGTTTCGCACCCTCGGCCTCTATCTGCATGAGCTTTTCCATTATCCTGCTGTTGTACTGCCGACGGAGGTCGCCTGCCAGGGCTAGGGAATCCTCGTCGCCCATGCACAGCGCCACGCCCACGCCCTCGTGGCCCATGCGTCCACACGCGTTCAGAAGGTCCGCAAGGTCGGCGGCGCTCATGCTCATCGAGTTTATCCAGTGTATCTCAGAGACCAGCTCCTCGACCGTCTCCGGCCTGCATCCCTGCCCCATTAGCCTGAGGGAAAGCATCGATGTCAGCTTCCTCCTCAGCACAATGTCGACCTGTCCGAGCGTGACGTTGGGGTTTATCCTCAGCGTCTCGAGGAACGCCACCACGTTGTCCTTCCTGCCCGACATGCCAACGAAGTATGGGTCCACCGAGTCCGTGATCGCGTCAGCGACTGTCGCACCCTTGAGGTTCAGCCCGCGCTGGACGCTCACGAAACCCTTCTCGGTGGCGTGGTCCAGTATCTGCTGGTTGATGCCTCTCATGCCACCCATGTGCTGCCTGTCGCCTATGATGCCGGCGATCGCAATTGGGGCGAGGTCCCAGTTACATGGATCCATGACCACGGCCATGAGGAAACTTATGACCGACGAGCAGGACTCGGTCATGCCGTCGATGTTGTACAGATGGGGATTCACCTGGACGACCTTCTTGGACTTCCTCATGGGCTTGTGGTGGTCGAGCACGGCTATCTTCGCGTCCAGCCCCTCAAGTCCATCGAGCTGTCCGGAACCCATGTCGAGGAACAAGATGGCCTCGTTTCCTTCCTTGGCGAGGCTTTCGATCACCTCACTGTCCAGGCCTTTCGTTATGGTCAGGTGGAACTGCCTATTGGTTCGCCTCAGCGCACCCGTGGCTATCGCGGCGGCGGAGATGCCATCTGCGTCGTGATGCGACACGACCCTGAGCGTGCCCGCAGAGTTGACGACCTTCAAAGCCTGCCGCAGGGCGTCTGAGAGCTCGTCCGGGAGTGCAACGCTCCCGACCATGGAGGATCACTCGACCTGCAGTGCGGCGCTCTCCAGGGAGTAGTTCCAGCTCGCTGGGATAACGCCCTCCCGCTTGTAGTACTTGACGAGGCGGCGGATCTTGGATTCTATCAGCTGGAGGCCCCTGAGGTTGTGGAGGTCCTTCGGATTCTGCTTGAGGTGTTGGTTCAGCGAGACAGCGCGCTTCATGAGGCCCTGAAGGTCCTCCGGCAGCTCGGGCCGGAGCTTCCTCTCAGCAAGTATCTGTGTTATCGTCATGCCCGTCGCGAGGCGCACGTTAGGCACCGCGTACTGGTCCCTCAGCACCAGCCCGATCTTGGCGGCTGACATGCCCTCGGTCGCCATCTTCGCCACTGCGTCCTTTATCTCCTCCGCCGACATAGGAACCCAGGAGGGGTTCTTGTCGATGAGGGGCTTCTTCGAGCCCGAGGAGCCCTTTCTGCCGGAATGCATCCTTGACATCGTCTACCTACTCCGTTTCGATTGGTGTATGTGGCGAGGCAGGAGCGTCTATATTCTTCCCCGCTTTAAAGCTTTCTACAATCGCCCGAGCCCTGGCCAGAACGGGCTCGTACTCCGCCGAAGGGAACGACAGCCGCCTCGGGAGAGAGGAGAAGGTCTCGACCTCGGCAATCTCAGGTGAGAGGGGCGAGCTGACGCGGCCTCCTGCGAATCCCACGAGCACCCTCCCTCCTGAGCCCGGGATGTGTATCTCATCCACGATATCCCTGAGAACCATGCCGGTCTCTTCCAGGAATTCCCTCCGAGCAGCCTCTTCATAGGACTCACCAGCCTCGACCCTCCCCCCAGGCATCTCCCATGCGCGTGACCGGTGTCGCACCATCACAAACTCTTGGTCTCTGAAGGCGATTATATACACGAACTTGTCCGGCAAGCCTAGACCTCCACGAAGAAAGCCGCGTGGTCCTTGGCGTACCTGTCAAGGGCCACGACCTGTCTGATCCTCAGCTGCTTTGCGGAGAGCTCCTTCCGAGTCTCAGCATACACATCGGCCGGTCTCCGGGCGACGCCGACGCTCCTCGACTTCAGCATGAGTATCCCGCATTCAGCCTCGAACGCGAACATGTTCCTCACAAAAATGTCGACCTGGTTCCTCTGAGCTATGTCCTGGTACACCAGTTCGACGCCCTCGATCATGTGCGCGTACTCCTCCGGCCGGCTCGCGTCTGCGAGTATGGGTATCATGTTTCGCCTCTGTTCGCATACCTTGACGAGGTCCCTGAAAGAGCGCTCCGAAAACTCGACACAGTGAACGATGCCGCTCGTGAGCATGTCCGATATGTGCGATGCGGTTGTTCCCGATGCCGCTCCGAGATAAAGCACCTTTGTCGATTGGTCCATACCAAGCTTGCGCGCGCCGAGCAGGATGGCGGCCGCGAGCTTCGACCGCGATGGATCCCAGTACCTGTACTCGACCCCGCCGACGCTCACCAACTCCTCGCCGTATACCGAGACACCCGGCACGCTGTTCACCGTGTACAGGTTCTTCCCATCGGTGAAAACCCCTGGCATACCATCGATAGGGCGGATTGATGCGGGCATCGCCAGGCCTAAGGCGTTCCTGGTAAATCAGTTATACGTACGGGGGCATAGCCTTAGAGCAATGGCGCGGGAACCAAGGAAGTACGACGAACTCCACGAGCAGGTGAGGGAGTTGTCGGCCAAGATGGAGAGCCTGGAGGAGGCATTGAGCAGGGTGGCCGCGCCATACTCCCAGCTCCTCGAGTACATAGAGCGTTTTCAGAAGATATCGTCCAGCTACTTCAAGATGCTCGGGCTGTACCAGAGGTTCGGTGCAATCTCCCCCGACCTGCTCATGCCCGGCGTCAAGGATCCGATATCCAGAGATATCGTCAAAGTGCTCTTCGAGCGCGACGGGCAGAACATCTCTCAGATAACTGAAAGGCTGAAAACCATGCGAGGGTCTTCGTCGAGACGGATAGTTAGGGGCCGTCTGAAGTATCTCGAGGAGATAGGTGTCGTGAGATCCGGGGGATCAGCAAGATCCAAGGAGTACTGGCTCACTGAGGAGTACATCGAAAAGTGGTATGACCTGCTGGGACTCTCCCCCGTGAGCGAGCGCGAGAAGGCAGGTCGTTGAGAGCGGCCGTGGCCGCGAGATGGTCACAAGTGCTCAGTTCGCTTAAGTATCCGCACCGTCGGTCTTGTCTGTAACAAGGCCCGAGAATGGGCCGAAGAGGTGAACTACGATGGGAAACGAGAAGCACGATGCGAAGGAAGTGAAGGAGGTGCTCGAGGTGGTTTCTACGGAGATACCCAAGCTCCTCGAGTCGATCAGCAACGCACTGTACAAACCTGAGAATGCGACTCAGCTCGCGGAGTCCGTTGCTGCGTTCTACAAAAAGATGAAAGAGGCTGGCATGGACGACAAGATGGCGTACGAGCTGACTCAGCAGTATATGGCCAACTACAGCCTGGGCGGCATGATATCGTCCGCGATCGGCGGAGCCTCACGAAGGAAGAAGCAAGAAGAGGACGAGGATGAAGACTGAGGGCGAAGACGATCTGCCAACGATCGTGGCCGCCATCACCTTAGCGCTGCCCTCTGTCGCTCTCAGGACTGGTTTGGCCTACCTGCGCATGAAGCGGAGAGCGCGCAGGGTGTCGAGAATCATCGAGAGGAATCTTGTGGCGAATGGCGTGCCCCGGGAGGCGGCCCAGAAGCTGGCTGAGAGCGTGAACCAGGACATCAGCATACGTGCACTGGCAGCCCGCTTTGGCGCCCCTCTCCTGGACAGGTGACTCTTCTCCGACGGGGGCACCGGAATCGGCAAAGTAATATAGCCAGCGCATCTGATACTTGCACTGTGAAGGATATACTCACGAAGATAGCCAACGAAGTCCACAGTCGCTATCGGGAGCTGCCTTTGGATTATGACAAGCGCGTGCTTGTCGGAAGGGGTGCGAGCGGACAGGGCACTTCGCGCATAGACAAGTTCGCTGAGGACGCTGTGTTCGAGTTCCTGGACGACCAGGACATCAGGCTGAACGTTCTGAGCGAGGAGGCGGGGTTCGTGGACAGGAAGGCCGACAGGACGCTGGTCCTCGACCCGATAGATGGCACGCTCAACTGCACGCGCGGGATACCCTTCTTCTCTGTCTCCCTCGCCGTAGGCAGAAGGCGCATGTCGGACATAGACTACGGGCTCGTGAAGAACCTGTTCACTGGCGATACGTACTATGCCCGAAGGGGTGGCGGAGCCGAACTGAACGGCCACCGAATCGCAGTCTCGAGATATGACCGCGATGATGCCGTCTTCATAATGTTCGACGGCATTGATGCAGCCGAGGAGTCCGACAGGGTGAAGCTATTGGCACAGAGGGTGAGGACCCTCGGCTGTGCGTCGCTCGAGATGTGCCTGGTGGCCCAGGGTTCTGTTCAGGCTCACTACATGAACTGCACCAACTTCAACAGGATGATACGCGTTGTGGATATAGCCGCGAGCTGCCTCATACTGCGCGAGGCGGGCGGAGAGGTGGTAGATCTTGAGGGGAACAAGCTCGACATGGACTTCGACCTATCCGACAGGAAGAACTTCCTCGCGTACGGCGACCCGAAGGTCAAGGAGCTGGTACTACGAGAATCGGAGTAACAGGCACGCCTGAGCTCAGCAACTTCAAGCCGATAGCAAGGAAGGTACTTGATGCGCTGAAGGGCCAGGACTACGTCCTGGAGCGGCGCGTCGCGGCGGCACTCGGCAGGAAGGGGGTGCTCTTGCCGAACATGGATGCCGACGTGATCATAACGATAGGGGGGGATGGTACCATACTCCGCACCCTTCAGGGTACCGACGCGCCGATCCTCGGCGTCAACGCCGGCGTCCTCGGGTTCCTGACGGAGGTCCAGCCGAACGAGATACGCTCCGCGATCAAGAGAGTGCTCGCGGGCAAGTACCGGATAGAGGAGCGCCTCAAGCTCAAGACCGTGATGGACGGAAAGCGGTTGGAGGATGCGACGAACGAGGCCGTGATACACACCGCACACATCGCCAAGATGAGACACTTCGCGATATCCGTGGACAACACGCCGGCAACGGAAATGCGCGCGGACGGGATCATAGTGGCGACGCCCACGGGCTCCACGTGCTATGCGATGAGCGTTGGCTCTTCTATCGTCGACCCTCGGGTCGAGGCGCTGGTGATAGCTCCAATCGCACCGTTCAGGCTCTCTGCGAGGCCGTTCGTGGTGCCCGCGCGGAGCAGGATAAGCATCACCATCAAGGAGCCGCGCGAGTGTATAATGGTCATAGACGGCCAGTGCGAACTAGAGATGACGGGCAAGGAGCGCCTTGTGTTCACCGCCTCTGACAAGAAGGCCAGGTTCGTCTCGTTCAAGGACGACTTCTACAGGAACCTGGAGGAAAAGCTCGTCGCAGCCGCTCCGTATGCCGCGCAGAGGCAGTGATACGCCAGAGGGCTCGTCGCATGGTCGCGAAGAAGGTTCCGATGATGAAGCTGGAGTATCCGAAGCACTGGTTCCTGACGGCCGCGCTGCTATGGGCACTCGCCACTGCTCTCTTCGTATACCTCAGTGTCTCGGCTGTCGAGGATTTCTCGAGGATGTTCTGGGCGTGCGTCGCGGCGGTCGAGGCGCCCGTCGTGTTCTTGATGTTCGTCCTGCCACTGTTCACATCGCACGCAGCTGGAGCAAAGGGGCTCAGGCTCCGTATGGGCGTGCTCGTCAGGGACGACGTGCCATACGAATGGATCAGGCGCGTGGACGAGACCTCTCTCCGCTGGGGTGGAGTGCGGGTGGGCATTGGTGTCAGGTACGCCAGCATCACGAAGTTGCTGTTCATCACATCTTCGTTCCGGGACCTGGTGGAAATCGAGTTCGACAGTGAGCACAGGCTCGGAGGTCTTCTGAAAAGACCGGTCACAAGAATCATCATGAGCGTCAAATCGGCGCGATCTGCGGTTGACCTCCTCAGAGAGAGGGCCGGGCTTCCAAGGGAGTGAGCACATGCCGCTCTTCGACTTCTCCAAAGACCCGCGGACGAAGGTCAATGCCATCAGGAAGAGGACTCTCAGGATGATACTGGAAGCCTCCAAGTCGTCGTACCCGGAAGAGTTCGGGGCCGTGCTGAGGGCTGAGAAGGGCGTGATAAACGAGCTCATGCTGCTCCCCGGAACCATCACGGGAGAGCACTCGGCGCTTTTCAAGCTCCACATGCTCCCGATCGACTTCACCGTGGTCGGGACGGCCCACTCACACCCCTCTGGGGCGTGTTATCCGTCCGGAGCGGACCTCGACATGTTCAGGTCGTTCGGGTTCGTCCACATAATAACGTGCTACCCCTACGACAGGAACTCATGGGCCGCGTTCGACGCTCTCGGGGAGCCTCGGGAACTCAAGGTCGTGGACTAGTTTGGCTTGCGTGTCCAGCCACGACGCCCTCCCTCATCAGAATATGCGGCTGCCCGGCGAAATCGTGCCTCTCGCCACCGCCCCCATGCCGATCATGGTGCCCTCGCCGATTATGGTTCCGACATCGATGCTCGCGTTGATGCCAGTCTTCACATCATCGCCTATAATGGCGCCGAGCTTTCGCCTGCCAGAGCCCATCCTCCTGCCATCGACGACCACCTGGACCTCCTTCTCGTCCAGACGCAGGTTGGCCACCTTAGTACCGGCTCCCAGGTTGCATCTCTCGCCTATGACGCTGTCCCCGACATAGCTCAGGTGTGGCACCTTCGTGTGGTTCATGATGATGGAGTTCTTGATCTCGACCGCGCTGCCTATCTTGCACCCGTCCCCTATCGATGTCGACGGGCGGATGTACGCGTTGGGCCCTATCTCGCAGTCCCTGCCGATCGTGACAGGGCCCTGGATGTAGCTGCCTGGGAGCACCTTGGAACCCTTTCCGAGCCTGACACTCCCCAAGATCGTCGCCCTGTCCGAGATCTCGCCCTCTATACTCGGTTCTAGGTCGGACATCAGTATCCTGTTCGCCTCCAGCAGATCCCAAGGCCTTGCGACGTCAATCCACTCCCCCTGTAGGTTGAACGCGAACAGGTGCGACCTCGCCATCATTATCTTGAACGAGTCCGTGATCTCGTATTCTCCCCTGGCTGATTTTCTCGTCTCTGCGATCGCCTCGAAAATGTCAGGCTCAAGCACATAGGCGCCTGCGTTTATCGTGTTGCTCGGGGGCACTTCTGCCTTCTCGATTATCTCCTTCACGACGCCGTCCTCGGCGACGATTGACCCATACCGCCGTGGATCCTCCACGGTCGTCAGTGCCATCACGGAACCCTTTACCTTACGGTGGTGGGCGATGATTCCCTTCATGCTCTCCTTAGGCACCACTATATCCCCGTACAGGCACAGGAACGGCCCATCGACCATGTCCTTGACCATGCCGATCGCGTGGGCGGTTCCGAGGCGCTCCTTCTGCTCGATGTACTCGATCCTGACGCCGAACTCCCTGCCGTCGCCGAAGTGCTCTCTTATGCGATGGGCCCGCCAGCCGACAAGGAGTATGATGTCCTTGACCCCAGCCTCCCTCATGGCCATGATGTTGTGCTCAAGGAAGGGCCTACCAGCGACTGGCAGGAGGGGTTTAGGTATGTTCGCAGTGAGCGGACGCATCCTGAGGCCCTCTCCGGCCGCGAGTATGTATCCCTTCATCTCGCGCACCTCCGCACGGCCTTGGATATCATGGCTGTTATCTCCCTCACGCGTTCCTCTGACCGGGCCTCGGCCATATACCTTATCTTAGGCTCGGTCCCCGACGGCCTGACAAGCGCCCAGCCGTCCTCAAACTGGAGTCTGAAGCCGTCCACTCGCACGAGCTCTTCGCAATCTATCGCTAACATCTCCTCTGCCAGCTTCCTCAGGACCAGTTCCTTGAACCTAGGGTCGAACCTCACGGCTTCCCTGGAGATCGGATAGGAAGGCACCCTCGCCCTGAGCTCGGAGAGTCGTCTCCGCGATGCGAGTTCGACAAGCCGCGCGGCGGCCAGGATACCGTCCGGACAGTAGGTCTGGTCCGGGAAGACCCAGGTGCCTGAGGGTTCGCCTCCGAACTCCGCCCTCACTCTCTTGACCTCCTCGCTCACGAAAACATCGCCAACGCGTGTGCGAATGACCTTCGCATCGATGAAGTCGTCCAGAGCCATGGAGGCGTCGACTGTTGTGACCACTCTCCTCTTAGCGTATCTTCTCGCGAACAGTGCGAGGAGCTGGTCGGGGGGCACGAACATACCCCTGTCATCGACCGCGACCATCCTGTCTGCGTCACCGTCGTGGGCGATGCCCAAGTCAGCCCTCATCGCGATGACAGCCCTCTTGAGATCCCCCAGGTTCTCCTCGAGCGGCTCTGGTGGTCTTCCAGGGAAGCGACCGCTGGGATCGGAGTTGATAGTCACGACCCTGCACCCCATCAGTCGCAGGACGGTGGGCGTTATTGCATATGCGGGACCATTCGCGCAGTCCACTACAACCTTGAGCTTGGATTTCCCGACGCCGGAAAGAATCCGTGCAATGTGCCTATCGACCGCATCTGGGAGGATGTGGCTTCTCCCGACCTTGTCCCACGGCTTGAGCTTGAACCTCCTTCCGACCACGAGCCTCTCGACAGTCTTGGATTGAGCGACGCTGAAGCCGCTCCCGTCGGGATTCCACAGCTTGATGCCAGCGTATTCCGGAGGGTTGTGGCTCGCCGTTATCATGACCCCGCAGGTCATTTCCCTGGCAGCCTCAGCGAGTGTGGGCGTGGTCACCATGCCGACTGAGAAGACCTCACAGCCACACGCCATCATCCCTGCCGAAACCGCTGCCCCGACCATCGCTCCTGAGGTGCGGGAGTCTGTGCCTATGGCAGCGCACTTCGCCGAGCTGCCGACTGCCATGCCTATCATGTTCGCGAGTTCGGGGGTCAGGTCCTTGTTCACCACACCCCTCACGCCAGATGAGCCGAACAAACCCATCCGATTAGTCACCAGAAAGTCGAATCACCGTGCCCTGCTATATTACATTCTATCGCTGGTTCCTAAGAATCTGAGTCCGTCCCGAGGCCTTTCTGATCGGGTTTGGGGTGATATGCGGTTGGCGGGCAAAGGGGCTGAGACGTTTGTGACCCCTGGGAGTGACTGATTGCTTCGTGCCTTGATCGGAAGCGGCCATCCGAGTCAGTGCTTAAACCAGCCCATGGCTTCGACGTGCTGTGGCGTCCTCTTCCCACAGTTGTAGCAGTTCTTGTCCGGGCTCGTGATCCTGGATCCGCAGTGTGGGCATCTCATGCTGACACTCGGGATGATTGTAGACATCACGGGACAATAGGGTTCTCATCCTGTTCTCAACGAGTGCAAATCAGCCTCGGGTGTCGTGCTGGCACTCCGATCTTCTGCGAGCCAGCAGGTCTGGACGTCGTGTGACCCTGCGGTTCGAAGCGCGGAGCCAGACATGCCCTTGGAAGCAGCCAGCATACGCAAAGGATTAAATACCATCCATAGCCATACATGCCTGGACCGTGTCTGGACGACATGGCCAGCAGGACAAGGAGGGATGAAGGATGGCAATGGAACCCATCAGCATCGAGAAGGCTATGGAAATCGCCAAGAAGAAAGGGATCAAGCCCGGCCGCGTGAAGGGAACCAACGGCATTCAGTTCACGAAGGGGAAGAACTCGCGCCTCGAGGTCATTGACTGGGACGAGTTCAAGGCCACTCTCAACAAGAGGAAGCTCCAGGTCTACGAGAGCGGCGGCTGGATGAAGATCATGAAGAAGTAGGCAACTACTTCTTCTCAAACCCCAGATGAGGTTGCCTTTTGAGGCTAGCATAGAAACCCTTTTCGGCAGTTTTCGGTCCTTTCGCTCGGGAGCGGCTTTCTGGAACGGCTGAGCCGCAGCAAGCCTCCTCGAGCAGGGAATCCCTCGGCACGGCCACGATGACAAGTTGATAGAGGGGCGGACGGCGTTGCGCCTCAAGAGTCTGCAAACGGAGTCGTTCTTTGGAGGAGCTGAATGCACTTCCTTGAATCATGACAGAGCTAATCTGAATCGCGAACCTGATGCTATCGGGACGGATCATGGTGTTTGGTCGGCTGTTTGAGGCCTTCCACAGAAAGGCTTTTGTGCGCTCATAGACCATAAGAATCCGGGTGAGGATCATGATCCAGCCTCCAGACTGGACAAATCCGATTGTTTGGACTAGGACAGGATCTGGATGGACGAGGAGATTCGTCGAAATGTACCTTGGAAAGCGTTTCGACCGACCGAGTCCGTTCGCCATCTTGATGCTGGTCGTTCTGGTAGGCCTCTTCTTCGCGTTCGCGCTGTTGATTACCAGCAAGCTGTGGTACATTGGACTGTGCTCCCTTGTATCTGCAATCTCGCTGTTTCTCCTACTACCTGTATCAAGAATCAACAACCACAGTAGGCATCGATGAACTGAGTGCGTATCGAACCCAACCGCTCATCTCCGCACATACAGATGCCGTTCTCCCCCAACGCTCACAGGACACCTAACCTCTGTTTGAATCGCCGGCCAAGAGGATACATTTATAGTTGCGATGATGATTGGCGCTTGTCCCCGAGTCTGCAGGGATAGCCAAGCATGGCCAACGGCGCCAGATTCAGGGTCTGGTCGCGCAGGCGTTCGCCGGTTCAAATCCGGCTCCCTGCACTCCGAAGAATCACTCGTACAATGACCTAGAAAGCATCCTTTCATGCACATTCTCAGCTCGCACGCTCAGGCATGACTCCCTCAGGACGGATCGCACTTTGTGCTATCACGACCCGCACACCACCGCAATCTATATGTGCTGAAAGCTACACTGGCACGAGCATGACAATCGGAAAAGCACCGATACTGGCGTTGGTGATAGCGGCAGTGGCGATTGTTGGGGGCCTTGGATGGTATCTAGAATCGTCGGGAAACGAGGGTACTGGAACGGTCCTGATCTATGTAAAGGACGCTCCGGACGATTGGACCCACATCAACGTAACATTCTCGGAAGTCAAGATACACCGAGCTGATTCAGACAACGAATCTGGATGGTACGTGCTGGAACTTGAAGCACAGACTGTGGACCTTGCATCCCTCACAAACGTCTCCGAACTGCTCGCATCGGGCAACGTGAGCGCGGGGAAGTACACTCAGATAAGAATCGTCGTCGAATCCGTTGTAGGCACGATGGCGAACGGGACCGTGGTCAACTTCACCGTTCCGTCCGGCGAACTGAAGACGACCCACCCGTTCAACGTCACCGAGGATCACACGGAGACACTGACCCTGGATTTCGACCTCGAGCACAGCATCGTCAAGGCTGGTTCGGAGTGGAAGTTCAAGCCCGTGCTCGGATCGATAACGGAAGGCTGAGTTCGAGATACCACCTGCCATCACAGGCCTCAGTGAAGAGGCATTGGGAAGACACACCTATTTGGATCTCTCCCTAACCTCATCCTTGCCCTTCTCGAGTTCGCGGGCTTGCTCTTTGTCCCTTTCAAGAAGGAGAGTAAGGAACTCACCGACATGCGTCTTCTCCTCGCGAGCGACGTCCAAGAAGACATCCTTGAGGAGTCTGTCTGAGGTGGCTGCTGCTAGCTGCTCATAGAGACTGATTGCGTCGAGTTCCGCTACAACTCCCAGTCTCAGGATCTGTCTGTCAAGATCCGTCTTCGTCTGCTTCGAAACATCCGTCGGGAACTTGGCCATCATCCTGCTGCACCCCTTCCTGTCACATTGCCCATAGGCGAGGCAGAAATGTAGTCCCATTATTTCTACCTTCGACATCGTCCAGCTGGTGAAATGGCCTCACAAACAAAAGGCCTGATTCTTGTGCTGCTTAAGGAGCCTGATGAAGACGGCCGAGGCTCTTCGGCCACATCAAGGATAAGCGTCCAGGGTCAGACGTGTAGCGTCCTCTACAAACACGAGTAGTACGCCCACTCCTTATGTCTGCATCGAGAACCCGAGCCCTCTCCGGCCATGGTACGCGTACATGTGCACGTACCTTTGGTTCGCTGGGGGCTGATTCCGATACGCATACAGGATGATTAGGAAGTCAGGAAGGCTTAAAAGGCTGTGACTCGTTCGCATCGACCTAGGTGATGAAGCTCACCTTCAACTGCCCCTTGCGGGGATGATAGCTTCTAGCTAAAGGCGCGCAATCGTGCACGGCATGAAAGACTGCATCGAAGGTGAGCAAGTGCCTAGTCTTCTTACACCGCCCTCGTCACCAGGCTGCTATGAGAGCGCTAGGACTGACCATGGACCGCCTGGAGATGTTCCTAATCACTGCGCCCGTGCAACATTTGTTCACAAAAGGCCAGCATCCACCAAGGCGTCAACGGGCACATCGCCTTTGGGGGATGTGCGAAACATGCCAGGAGGGTCCGAAATGCTCTCACCGGAGTCTCGCTCTAAGCTAATCAGGTTCGTGCTGACCATGGAGAACCCGTCCGGCGGATTCAACTATCCAAGGGACACTCCGGCATCCATAGAGGAGACCTACTTCGCACTCAACATACTCCACATCCTGGAGGAGACCTACTCCAACGAGGGGACGACGGCCTTCGTGAGGAATGCGCATGCGGATAGCGAAACAAGCCTGAAGCATCTCTATCAGATGGCCTGCGTATGCGATCTCCTCGGATTAGGCGACAAGGACAGAGAGATAGGAGAAACCTTCTCGGTCACGCGTCGGAGGGTGAAGGACATAACGAGCTTGCACTACTATCTGCTCCTCTCAAAGAGATACGGCACATCACGCCTAAGGGAGAAGACGGGGGTTGCCATCCTTAGGAGGACCCTTGGTAGTCAGCCCCTTTCGCTTTCGTCAGCGTGGAGATGCATCGGCGCTGCAGGGATGTTAGGTCAGGAGATTCCGCGCGATCGGCTTCTCATGTGGATACAGAGGTCTCAGAACCGTGACGGGGGATTCGGGTTCTACCCTGGCACGACGTCCTTTCTCGAGAACACGTGGTACGCATTGCAGGGACTGCACGCGCTCCGCTCTAAGCCTAGAGACCCGGAAGGCGCCAGACGGTTCGTCATGATGTGTGAGTCCCAGACCGGAGGCTTCTCGAGGCAGCTGAGCGCGGTCCCGACGCTTGAGTACTCGTTCATGGCACTCTTGAGCCTCAGGCTGCTGGACAGTATGACTCATGATTCTCACGATTGGGGGAGCAGTTCTGATGACTCCTGAGAAGCTTCGGAGAAAGATGCGCACAGCTGTCGTGCCCGTCAGCCCGATATCTGAGGAACGGCTCGCACAGCTGAGGCAGGATGGCGTACTCGGACCTATCTCTGAGGGCGAGATAGTAGAGCTCGGGTTCGAAGTCATCGCAGGCGATACCGTCGACAACGGTTTCATTTCCAAAATGATGGATGAAGAGCTGGAACGCCGGAAGAAGAAGCTGCGGACGGAACTGGCGGTCCTCGAGAAGAAGCGGAAGGACTACGAGGAGATGCAGAGATACTACGAGGAGTACCTGAAAGCCGAGGAGAAGGTCGAGCGTGCTCTGATCAAGACGCAGAGTCAAATCGACGAGATGTTACGACTCATCAAGGCGAAAGAAAAGGGCGGTATCCGTGGAGATCAAGGTTGAGCTGGATAGGAGGCTGCTCAGAAGGGCTGACTACGAGGCGAGGCGGTTGCGACAGGGGCTCGACCGGTTCCTAGGAAGATGCCTTGAAGAGGGCTGCCGCTTAGCCTTGGAAGGCGTCAGCGAATGGAAGAACGCTGCGAGAAAGACGAAACGCCTTGAGGATTTCGACCGTGCGAGACTGGATTATGAACGAGCGCGCGCGGAGCACATAAGCCTTGAGGGCAAGGCGGCCAGTCTGAACTTCATGGCATACGAGGCTTTTTGCAGGGTTGGGACTAAGCTGATGTCGTACTCGGGGGCGAGGTCCAAGGCCAGAGACCTCCAGAACAAGCTGAGAGACAGTGGCATCGAGTATGACATAAGCGAGGGCGAACTTCCTGAGTTCAAACAGCTGGCCGACAGGTACCTTTTCAGGAAGAAATCGGAGAAGGACTCGCCAAGAACCCGGGCGTGATGCGGAGAATCTGCCCTAGGGCGACCCACGCGACGTCGGAGTTGAATCCTCCGAGAGGACCCGAACTAACTTCGTCTCGGTGACTACCTACAGGCAGCCGCCGGAACGACGCGCGATGGCTAAGAACGGGAGCGATGCCAGCTGAACGATGACGGAGAATGCGACAAGCGCAGGTATCGAAAAGTCGTAAAGCAAACCCATGGTGGCACTCCCCGCAAACCACGCGAGGCCGTAGCATGTGTTGAACACTCCGAACGCCGTCCCTCTTCGATCCGCCCGTACCATGTTAGTCACTGCTGCGCGCATTACAGATTCCTGGGCTCCCATCCCGACACCCCATAGCGCGACACCCAGGGCGGCGAGCCAGAAACCTCCGAAGAACACACAGGGAGCGAAGAAGCTAGACAGAGCAACCGCGAGGACGAGCACAGCGAGTCCTATCTTGTCGAACATGCGACCAAATACAAGCGCAGCAATGGCATCCGAACCCATGGCAACGGCATAGAGGACAGGTATCATCTCCATGGAGACTGCGTTAGACCTGCCGAAATGAAACCCAATCAGAGCGAAGTCGGCGAACCCAGCGGCAACAAGAGCGACACCCGTCAAGTAGAACAGGAACCTATGTGAGTATCCTCTCCCCTCGATGGGCGATGACAGAGGCTCGAGTTCGTGGGGGCGAGCGTACATCTTACGTGCCACGAAAAGCACGCTCAGCGCAACGAGGGCAGGTATCAACAGCACAGCGAAGCCTTGTCTGTAGTCTCCGTTCACAAACAGCACTACAGCAACGATGAGAGGACCTAAGACGGCGCCTATCTGGTCCATCGCTTCGTGAATCCCGAATCCCCACCCGCTACCAACCTGCTTTGTTGCATGCGACAGCATCGCATCTCGAGGAGGCGTTCTCACCCCTTTGCCGAAGCGCTCTAGAATGATCAAACCTGCTGCGATCTGCCAAGACCCTGCGAGTGCGAGGGCCGGTACTGCGAGCAGGTTGATACCATACCCGAGGAAGGTCATCGTCCAGTATCTGCGTGTGCGGTCGCTGAGAGCACCCGAAACGAGTCGCACGCTATATCCCAGAAGCTCCCCGAACCCTGCGACGACGCCTACGACTGTGCCGCTCGCGCCCAATATCCCCAGAAAAGGGCCGAAGAAACTTCTCGCTCCCTCGTAGGTCATATCTGCGAACAAGCTTACGAGCCCGAAAAGAAGCACGAGTCTCATCGCGCTTCGCGCAGTGATAGGCATCGCCCTACAACTCCAGATTCTCCGATATGAGTATGAGTTTTTTCCTCCATCTCCCTAAGCCGGGAGAGACTCGCATCCCGGGACTGGTTCGCCTCGTTCCTGAGTTTCAAACCCGCCATGTAGGCGCTCTCCATCGACTCTATAGATGACAGCATCCTTTTCTTGACTTCTGCCTTCACACGACGAGCGCTCTCAGAGAGCCTGTAGTCAAAATCGTACCTGATCTGACCAGCGTGCTTGTCGATTGCGATGTGGACGCCCCCAACCTGCATCTTCTCCTCGATCCCGTCATCAAGCACCGAGGTGCCTTCAGTTCGAGAAAGGTCGCTGAAATCGATGGAAGATCCTGCAACAGCTGCATGGATTGCGTGCGGGCATGCAGGTTCGAAGCGTTCGCGCTGGTTGGTAATAGCTACCTGAAGAAGGTCGCAATCAGCGAGGATTCATGCGAAGGGTGTGGGGTATGCGTCAGGATATGCAAATCTAGGGCCATAACCCTGAGAGAGCGGGAACCTGGCGAGTGGTTCGTGTCTGAAACCCGGTTCGGGCCGATGGTCCATGCGCTCCTCGCACCTGGAGGAGAGAACTCCGGCATGCTCGTGGCCCTGGTAGAACAGAAGGCGAGGGCGCTGGCGAGAGATAAGGGTTCAGAGTTCGTTCTCGTCGACGGGCCTCCAGGGCTAAGCTGTCCTGCAATCTCTGCAGCCTCAGCAGCTGACATTGTGGTGCTCGTGGCCGAACCAACCACGTCCGGCTTCAGCGACTTCTGGAGGATTGCCGACCTGTGCACTCACATCTGGGCTCGCGCGACGCTGTTGGTGAACAGATGGGACATAAACCCCAAGGTTACCGAGTGGATCGAGAAGGATGCAGAAAGGAGAGGAATCAGCAACCTGGGAAGAATCCCGTACGATGACTCCATACCATTACTCCTAGCTATGGGCAAAACCCCTATGGAATCCTGCGATAGCAAGGCGAGGGACGCGATCTGCGACATCTGGCATAGGCTCCAAGAGATCAGGTAAGAAACGGTTTTGAATGGACTTGTGCACAACGCCCTTTCCGACAAGGATTTGGCGTTGCAACGCGTTGCCATGAGCAGAATCCGTCACTCAGCGCGTAATGCAGGAGGGAACCATTGTGAGAAAGAAAGTGATTATGTTGGCGATTGCTGTGGCTATAGTCACAATGCTTCTCGCTTCAAGCATGCTTGGAAATCTCGCAAGAGGTCCGTCGATAATCTCGCCTGAAGACTCCCCGACCATGCCGTCAAGAGGGTACTTCTTAGGCCTCCTGCCCACACCCGGCGTGGGACAGAGCTTTGCAGACTCGTACGCGCAGGCATCGGAGTACTGTGATTTCGTGCCCGTCTGGGGGAAGCCATCGCCTTTCTATGCGATGGCCTCAGACCTGTCTGGCTCCTGGGGAGATACATTCATCAGAGACTACATCCGGGGCAATGGCATGTTCCCGCTCATACAGTTCTCCTTCTTCGGAGCCGATGTAAGTCTCATCAAGCCACCCGGGATGGAAGACGCAACTCTTTCCGACGCTGAGTGGAGGCAGGCGTACAAGAGAGCAATACTTGATACTGTCAGAGAAGTGAGACCGCTCTACCTATCGGTAGGCAACGAGGTCAACCGTTGGTATGAAGCTCACGGTTCGTCGGCAGGAGACCTCAATGGATTCCAGCACTTTGTGAGCCTTTACGAGGAGATATACGACGCTGTGAAGCGGCTGTCGAACGAAACGCATGTGTTCTGTGTGTTTGCGAGAGAGATTGTCTCGGAACACCGAGAGGCGGATCTCAGCGTCATAGGTATGTTCAACACGAGCAAGCTCGATGTGCTGGCATTCACGAGTTATGCGTTCGCGGTCCAGGAGATAAACCGGCCTTCTGACATCCCTGACGACTACTTCTCCAGAGCGCTCACTTACACTCCCGGCAAGAGCCTCGCGTTTATCGAACTCGGCTGGCCCTCTCTAGATGCTTTCGGCGGAGAGCAGGGACAAGCAGATTTCCTCTCCGCAGTGGCTAAGAGGCTGACCATTGATCGTGGTGCGGATCTTCACCTGCTCGCTTGGGCGTGGCTTCACGACATCAACGAAGATGACCACATAGGGCTGGTCAGAACCGACGGGACGGAGAAGGAGGCATACTCAGTCTGGAAGAGCCTGTCGGCCGGTCGCTAGGACCTTGCCAGGGTCACGAAGGGAAGGTGCGCACGTTGCGGCCCCTACCCGTGAAGGCAAAACGAGGTTGCATACCCAGTCAAGAACAGCAGGGGGCCGACTATCCACCCAGCCCCGAGGAAAAGGGCTGCCAGTGCTAGGGAGCCGGCCGACCCTAGTCCCACGATCGGGTTAGCGGAAACGCTAGGCCTCGTTAACCTGAGAGTCATCCACAGACCCACCGCTCCTATGGCTAACCCGATGGATTGTATTGCGATGACAACGACGTCGAGAGGGTTGAAGGAGGACGACTGGTTCACTATGACGAGGGACAGCTGATTGATGGTACTGCCTATCACCGTTGTCGCTCCCAAGAGTCCTGAATACAGTCCAATCCTCCAGGCCAACGAGAAGTTCTGAACGAAGGGTGCTCGCCGTCGTACTATGAGCCAACCCGCCGAAGTCCCCAGGATCGTGCTTGCTAGTGTGGGCGACATCAACAGGAGCAACGAATCGCCCCAGAAGATGTGCCACCTCATCCAGTGAAGCGGGATAGATACAAAATCGAGAGCAGAAAACTGCTCGAGACGGCCCGGAGCGAGCAGGTACTTCCCGTACCCTGAACTGGCGTCGGCAGGCAAGCCCTCCGGAACCGCCACTGCGAGGTAGTAGACTGCCTCCTGCGGCAACACTATCTCTGCATCCTGCCTGACCCAGAAGTTGACCTGCGTGAACGGCTCGAACTCACGCGTATTCTCGGTTCCGTTGTAGACGAGGCTTACAGCGCCTGTTCCTGGTTTGAGCCCGATCTCGAATTCCTCGAGGACATCATGTGTGAAAGTCCCGGGAAGGGCCAACCCAGGACCAATCAGAATCACGACCGGAGCGAAAAGCTCCAAACCAGACGTCGCTGGGACCGCCAGCTGGAAGTTGAGCACATGACCAGCCGTCACAGAGAACGCATAGAAATGTATCCGACCGACCTTTGAAGCGAACTCAGCAGTTATAGCATAGGAAACATTCGCATCAGGTATTCTGAAGGCTGTTTCCATCGTAGGGCCGCCAGATTCGTATATTGGGAGGTGGGCCGAAACTGTGCTAGCAGTGCCAAGCACCACAACAGAGGCTATCGCCGAGATTGAGAACAACCTTGACAGCCTGTTGCCCATCTTCCGCCGCTCCTCGTAATCTACTCCATAGCCTCCGCAGGAATATTGTTTGTCCCTATCCTATGTGAGTGGATCAAACCGTTGGCAAGCAAAACGCCGCCCCGATCCGAGCGTCACACGAGGTCTCTCGCCACCCCTGTGCTCACGACCGGTGAAAGTTCCTGCGGGTATGGTTCAAGGTAGGTCTGTCCAAGAAGATATTCCTGATCGAACCTGATGGCCCAAGAGCGGAGGAGGCTGACAGGGACCGAGAGAGGTAGCCGGTCCTCGCGATACATCTCAAGAGTCGACAGCAAGTAGTCCTTCTCAGGAGCTGTCAGCTTATCTGAGAAGTAGCCCAACATGTGATGTGCCACATTGATGTTCGCCGGAGGCCGTGGTATCCGCGACATCGTGGCTCGGAGAGCTGCGCCGTACTCGGCCCGCACCGTTGCGATGTCTCTCTTCTCCCTGTTGGCCACGATCCTGCCAAGGGTCCTAAGGCCCTTCTGGCTGTATGACATTATCAGGAACTTGTTCTTGGAGTGGAACGAAACAATGTCGGCCATCGAACCACTGTCCTCTATCTCGCGAAACGAGGCAAAGGTGAAGATGCGCTTCAAGAAATGGTCCCATATGCGATCGTTGTTCAGACGACCCTCGTCCTCGACAGCAAGGTTGGGAAACCTCTCGAGCACGGCTTTACCGAATAATCCAGCGGATGCACCCAGAGCCGACACCTGGCCGGCTGCCGGATAGACCTTCGTGTCTTTTATACCGCAGGAGGGCGACCGACTCTTGAGAATGAATCCGTCCACGGGAGGCAGACCCGCGAGATACCTCTGCGCAAAATCCCTCATCTTCTCTGTCACATCGAGTCCGGATACCGATTGGACGAGCCTTAGATCTCCTCCGCTTGCAACGATCCTTATGGGATTGCGAGGGACGCCGAGCCCGATCTCAACCTCGGGACATACGGTCTCGAATTGGACGAATTGCTTCAAGGAGTCGACGAACGGATCTGGGATCATTGCCCCATTCCAGCGACATGACGCGAACCCGAGGCACTTGCTCACCACTATCACAGGCCTTGCCCACTGTTTCTTCTTGGACGTCATGTCGCTCGTGCCACCTCGTTCATCTCCGAGAATCAGCGTTTCATTCCTTGGATGTCATACGAGATTATACTCGTTGCGGGAGCTCAAAGTCATAGAAACCGAACATGCACGGGCTCAGCAAATAGTACCCTTCGAGCGATTGGAGTTGGAGCATGCCCTTGACCGAGGCGCTATAGCAAGTATCGGGGGAACAAGGGGAGGAAGACGAATGAAGAGATATGCATACGCCCTCGCAGCCTTTGCTGCAGCTGGTCTGATGCTCTCGACAGGCTTCGCCCTCGCAGACAGCTACATGGAGGAGAACACAGCGGGAGGAGGAGGCTGGTTCTACGTCCAGGCAATGAACACCCAGTACAAGGACGGGTTCGCTCTGTATTTGGATGCGGACGACTACTCGATGAGCTCAATGCAATTCAGGGCCAGAGAGATCCCGGCCAGGGTTGTCGCGTACGAGTTCAGCCAAGTGAGCATCGAGGACAACGACATGGACGGGTACTGGACCGCGCACGCGTGGGGCAAGGCATGGGGAGCTGGGATGGATTGGGATTTCCACCTGAAGGTCACGGATATGGGCAAGGGCAAGATGGACCAATTCTGGCTTCAGGTGACCCTGGTCGATGACCCGGAAACTGTCCTGACGTGGGAAACCACGGGCCTTGGCGGCGGCAACATCTGGATATGCCCCATGATGTGAGGAGGGGCATGACTCCAGCCCCACTAAAACCCTTAATCGTTTCTCTTTATACCCCAGTCCCGACAGCGGTTCTGAATCCGCAGCATATTTAAACACAGGCAAAGGCACACGGAGACGTGGTCTCCGGAGCTAGAGGGGCTAGAAAACAGTAGAAATGGGTTTAAGAGGCGCCGACTCAGACCAGTTCCAGTATCCCGAGTATGAGCGCTACTATCCCAATTATTGTCTGGAAGGCGCCAAGCGCCTTGGTCAGCTTAGCTATGTACTTCCCAAGGGCGGGCAGCGTGGACATCACTCCCGCAGCGAGGATTAAGCCCACGATGAGTAGCCAGATGTTAGCCAGGCCAACGCTTCCGTCCACCATGTCCCAAATAGCCACAATCACGGAGATCACTCCGATGATCGTCTGAAACCCACCCAGCCACTTTGCCAGCTTCTCAAGATGCTTCCCCAACGCGGGTATCAGGTACAAAGATCCTGATAGCAAGACCAACCCGCCCACTATCAACATCAGCCCCACAAGCATTGTGTACACCTAGAGGTCAATACCTCCAGGTTCTCTTGAAGGGCGCTTCATAGCATAATGCTTTCGAAACCCGAGCTCAATCCTGGCCAGATGACCCTATGCCATCCGGGCTGCACGTTCTTGTAGGAGCTCGGTTTCGGCAGAGATGACACCGTTTCCGCGAAAGTCCATGTCATTTGGCAAGGGATACGATCACAATGGAGAATGACTTGATCTCGCTTCGCCAGCTTCTGCACGCATGCCTGCTCATGGGCAGACTGCACGAGCGAAGCCTATTCTCGGCTTTCGTGGCACCACCTGGGTGGGTGACTAAGGTGGTCTTCAGGCGCCCTGGTTGGAGGATCTACATCGCCTACCCCGAAAGCCGATGTGCAGTTTTCCCGGACCGAGATCGGGTGCTATGAGGCCGATTTCCTCCCAAAGAACGCTACCATGGGTGTCGCAGCGGAATACGTTCGACCCCAGCATGAACCTCATAGGGTGCCGAGCGACATAGGGGTCCGGCCTCGGAAACAGCATTACGCTCTCTTTGAACCTGGTGACTTCGCTTCCTTGCGGTTATTGAGAATGATAAGGTGATAACGAAGCCCTCCTGCTGATAATCGATGAGCGCCAAACTGCGGTCTGTGGGCGCTCTGACATCGTCTAGCGGATTTGTCGCGGACCTACTCCCTGGTAGACCCAGAGTGGTCTGTCAGACAAAGCCCTGGAAGAAGCGTGTGGCATTCGCGACCGTCATCGCCATCACCTCGATCTGCCTCCTGGCCCTGAGAACCGAGATTCCGCCGAATGCAGAGAACGTTCCCGAGAGTGGAGGGGCGACCTCTAGACCCTACAACAACAGCTATGAGCTGAAGGCATACGCTCTCAACCTCACGTTGATGACCCCTAGCCAGCTTAACACCACGCTTGTCTTCGATGAATCGCAACTGCCCTTCCTGTTCGAAACCCTGACGTTCGGCGACTTCCGAGAGGAGTCCGCGTTCTCCTGCAGGTACTTCGGCGGCATGTCGCTGCTAGTCAAGGCCGCCGGAGCAAGCACGAACATCACATTCAGAGAGAGCAACGGTAGACTGATCCAGGAGATATGGTACCAAGGTCAGCCTCTAATCGTACTCAGCGGGTGGGAGTACGTGTCATGGGACAGCGACGGCTCAGTAATGGAACGCACTTGGGGGTCGATGCAGACAGTGGCCTATGACTGGAAAGAGGGTGCGTGGACTCCATCGAACGGGATAGTCGTGGAACATCCGAGGGATTTCACTGTCAAGGGGGCCCAGCTATGCGTCATGGTGTTTGAGCCCGTGCCAGGGAGTGCAATCCCGGAGTTCGGATTCATGCCTGTCTGTCTGGTGGTCGCGGCCCTGATGATTCTGATTAGAAGGCAGGTCGCAGAACCATCCAGAAACGGCTCATGTGACCGATCGACAGGCCCTTATCCGATATCGCAACCCTCCTTGGCTGCCGTGAGGCTGACTCGACGAGATTCCATCCAACACGAACATCAGCCTCTGGACCTCGAGCGTGCGTAGTAGAGCGCTCCAACGACCACCGCCAGGACGGCCCCCGCGACGGCCACCAGGACCCAGAGCGGGAGGTCGAACTCCTCCGCGTAGCTGAACTCGACCCAGGAGGAGGCCTCTCGCCCAGCAACATCCGTAGCGCGGACTTCGAATGTGTTCGCGCCCTCAAGGATATCCTCCGCGCTCCAGCGCTCATCGAGGCCCACGCTCACCCAATCGCCGGAGTTCAGCCTGACCTCGTACCTCGCAATCCCCGATGCGCTGTCAGTGGCGTTCCAAGAGAATACCAAGTCTCCGCGGACCTTGGAACCGTTCGCTGGATATGATATCACCAGTGAGGGGGGCCGCAGGTCTATCTTCAGTGCCGCGCACTTCGCGGGCTCGATGTTTCCCGCGAGGTCCTTCGCTCTGTAGTACAAAGTCCCGTTCCCCTCATCGGAAACGCGGAAGCCCGACAGATACTCGGTCCATGAGGCGTTGTCGAAGCTGTATTCCGTCCTCGAAACTCTCGAGTTGTCCGAGGCGAAAAGCGAAATGTTCACCGGGGAGAGGAACCAGCCGTTCTCACCTGGAATCCCCTCGAGCTGCAATCGGGTTACCGGTGGTACGTTGTCCACCATCTCGAACGGAGAGTCAGACGTGTCCTCGCCAGTGTTAAACCCGTCAGTAGCCATCACCTTGACCAGGCAGCTGGCCGCTGGGACAGCACCCGTCGTGTTCCAGATGAAGTAGCTCTCCGTGAGGTTGTTGGCGACCGGTATCCACGATGCGCCACCGTCCGGGGAGTAAGCCACCACATATGTGAGGCCATCCCCATCCTCGTCGACGGCGCTCCAGGTTATGTTGTACTCCTTTCCTATGTCGATCTCCTCCGGCCCATTGGGACTCAGAAGCGTGACGACAGGGGCCTTAGGCGTCACTGTGCGTTCGGCGAGTACTTCGTCGGCGAGGTCCACTATCTGCACATACCTCGTCCCGGGCTTGGTTTCCGCGCTTATGACCACGTCGATGCTATCCACCTCTTCTGTCACGAAGGCGTCTTCGAGCTCCTCATGGTGCACCAGCTTGGTAAAGGACACGTTGAAGTAGGTTCTGCCGAGCTCGTTCCTAGAGATGTCGAGCATCCTAACAGAGTACTTGCCCGGAGGGCCCCACTGAGATGTCAGCTGCTCGTCAGGTACGCCCATCGGGACGCTGAACCAGGGCTTGTCAATCAACACGGTCCCGTCCCTGAGGAACTTCGCCTGTACCACGGTGATGGGGACCAGGAGCACAGGGGCGAACTGGCTCACCAGATTCCACTCCCATGTGCCTCTTGTCTCCAATTCGTATCGACTGAGGTCGATGAACGTCCTCGAATGGTTCTCATACCTCTCGAAGTCGACGTACCTGGGAGATGTCGGCACGCCCGCCGGTAGCCGAGTGGGATAGCACATGAGCGTGCAGGCGGGGAGGTCATAGACCTTCTGCCTCACAGACCACTGAGTCGAGTCGTACACCTTTAGTCCCAAGTCATGAGGATGCCAAAGGTAGTATGTGTGACCCAACTCGTGGGCGATCAAGGCCTCCCTCACAGCCATACCATGAGCGGTCACGTACAGCGGTACCGGGTCGCGGGGCTCGTTCAGACAGCTCACGGCCGAACCGTAGATCTCTCCCCAGGCGTCCTCCGCCCTGTCGAAGACTGCTATGACCCTGTCGTAGCCCAAGATTCGCGCGTCGGCTGAAAAAGAGGCGGCGATGTCACTGTATGCGTCCAGATCGTACCTGTTCCACGACCGCCATATGCCCGGTGCTTCGACCACAGAGATGCCGTTGTCGGAAACTGGATAGTTATCGAAGATTTCCTGAATCTCTTCCGGCATCCGCGAGGTGAGCGTGAGATTAATCGGCGGAGCGTAGCCATTATACACGGGCTGCACGAGAATGCGCAGGCTCCTCGTCCTCAACAGATTCACAGGGGAGTCCGTCGTCCTGACATTGTTCGTCTCATCTATCTCAGCTATCATATCGTCGGGGTCGACCCGGGCGCCTACTGCTGCGTCAACCCCGGGCGACGTCCACATTAACGCTGAGGAGTCATTCAGCCAGGGCTCGGGGCGAGCAGTGCACCCACCCCCGGGAATGTACACCACGTTCAAACCGGGCTCGAGCGGGACGCCTTTTCCGTCCGGGCCGGTCTCTAGATAGGTTGAGGCGCTGTAGTTGTAGGTCACACTGATGTTTGCGCGGAGCCCGGAGTTGAAGGCGTTGATGACCGTGACGCAAAGGGCAGCGGACTTGTTCACCACCACGATCCTGGGGTCTTTGATGACCTGGACAACGACTATGGATTCGATGTACAGATCGCCGTCTTGCACAGTCGCGGCAGTGTGAGAAACCATGACGGGCGACATCAACACAAGCACCAAGAGTAGCACAACAGCGTTCGACCTGGAGACCATTCTATCCCGCAGGGGATTCCCTTTCCAGGAGATAAAGCAAAAGGTTGTGTGCTCGAATGGCGTTCAACGCATGACGAACTGCCCCGTGTCGACCCATTCCTGTTTCAGGATGGACCAGAAGTCCATCGCGAGCTCCTTCAGAACATAGTCGTAAGGCAACCATCCGTAGCCTTCGTCGCCCCAACTCATGCCCCAGGAGTTGCGCACCATCAACGCACCAGTCGTACTGGCATCGCCATAAGGGTTCTTGATCTCCATCCTGTCATCATATCCCACTGCGAGCACTGCATGACCGCCCAGGACCCTCTCGTTTTTCGTGGGGAAGGGGATCTTCCCATCCCTGCGAGCGTGCTCCACGGAGCTGTAGACAGTGAACCCGAACATCACAGGCACACCTGCGGCCAACGATTTCTTGAGGCTGTCAAGGACGGTGTGCTTGGCCAGCTGCGGCGGGTCGTGCCTGAAGTATCGGATGCTCTTGAAATTCTCGGCGAACGAGTAGCAGAAAGCCTCGGGCTCGGTGTCGAAATCCGGGACCTTGTCAGTGTAAGGCCAATACTTCTCAGGAGGAACCCCGAACAGGACGAGTGCGCCCATGGTGGACCTGATGAATGCGCCCGAGTCGCCCTCGAGCCCAGCGAGTTTCCGCGTAGTTTTGTAAAGGAAGAGCCTGGACGCGTCTAGGTGCTTCCCGAAAGCCCTCCTCTCGCAGTACTCGACCATGCCAACGCCCGCGTGAGCGGTGCATGATCCGAGCATACCCTGATGCTCGACCGGTGAACACCACCGCCTAAGGTCGACCGATGTCGGCAGCGCGACCTCTCTCCTGTCACCTAGGCCTGTTGGCGACACGAGTGACTTGAAGTCCCTCTTAGTCATCAGGTCCTTGCTTTCGAAGGTGTAGTCCCGGATGTCCGGGTAGTCAGGCAACCAGCCCATCCCCACGCCTGCTTTCTCCATATCATCAGCCCCTGTACAGCTCTCCGGCAGGCAGGTCTCTCAGCCGACTTCGGAAGGTGCCGGCTCTGACACTCTCTAACGCCTTCTGGTTCCAACCCGCACGGCTCTACAGCTAACGCACTCGCTGTATATCATGCTATTCGGAACCGCAACTAGACCGTTGTGAAAGAAAGAGACCTGCGATAGCATCAGCTACATAGCTACTATGTCCTCTTGGATGCCGAGCCCTTTGCTCCTCATCCTTTCAAGATACTTCTCGATTGGTAACATCTCGGGCACGAACAGCCCGCTCTTCCTGAGGTCGCCCGCCACGAGCATCTCAGCACCAATAGCCGCTCCAGTGCCGACGAGGTATCCCGTCGCCGTTGTGCCGTAGAGCGTGTAAGCATCCTCGTGCGTCATCCCCACCCATGTCTTGACTGTGCACTTCTCACCCTTCCTCGTCCCCACCGTCTCGACCATGATGCCCGAAGAGCCACTGATCCTTCCTATCATGTCAACGGGGCTTGGGAGGCATGCAGCAGCGACCTCCAGAGGCTTGACCTCGGTCCCGCCCACTTTGACCGGCTTCTTGCTGTTCATCCCGGCGATGCGGACCGCGTTCGCGAACTCTGCGAGCTTGTCGGAGACAGCTATCATGAAGTCGACATACCTCACTCCCTCGATGAACCTTGGTATCAGGAAGGTCTCATCGTGAGTAGTGTTGTACACGGTGTGCGTACCAACAGGATCGGGGAATCTGTAGACTTCTTTCCTAGATAGTGGCGGCAGCCACTTTATCGATCCATTTTCGTAGACCGCAGCCTTTGAAGTGATCTCCTCGAGCATGTCGCACGGACACCAGAGCGTGAAGACCTCGTACTCGGGGGACACGGCGTTGTCAGCATCCTTTATGTGCACCTCGAGGACCTCGTCGAGCTTTCTCGCATTGTACATAGCGAAGACATCGGAAATGCCCGGATCGGAGCCGACGGCAGTCAGCGCCCGTATCCCAGCATCCTCGCACTCCTTGTGGACCGCGTCGAAGTTCTGGATTGTGCGCATGGGGATGGTGAAATCGACATAGTCGACGCCGACCGCCAAAGCGGCTCTCAGAAGCTTGGGGTTCATATCGCTCGGCACGGAGGTCACAACCAGATCACAGTCCTTCATGAGCTTCTTCAGGTCCGATATGTTGTTCGCATCCGTCTGCTGGAGCACCGTCTTTTCGGTCGCTGACTCGGCAGCGAAGCTCGCCGCAGGCTCCGTCCTCTTGTCCGCCAGCACTAGCTCATCGACCTTGGGGTTCTGCTCCAGGTGTTTCGCGCACACTAGGCCTGTGATACCGCATCCGAGCTGGACGACTTTCACAGGTTTCACCAGATTAAAATAGATTTCTCATCACATAAGAACATAGCGGTCGGGAGAATCATTTTTGATAACTGAATAGCATCGAGTAGCGCACGATGATGACGGAACGGCCGCCGCGATACAGCATGCGAAATCTCGATGTCTGCGCTCACTGAACACTCGGTGTGCTACGATCGATTCATCATGACATCCGTGCGAGGTTTTATCACAACGACGGAAGATGACAGAAACGGTGGGATAGGTGGCGAACTGTCCTTCGTGTGGCGCGGAGACGGTCGATGGTGCGAGTTTCTGTAGCAAATGCGGTGCGAGGTTGGGCCTGCCTCAGATCGCGCAACCCCAAGGCGTGGGATATGCCAGCATATGGTACCAGAACTTCTACAGGATAAGGAAGAAGGTCCTTGCGATAGCGAACCAGTACTGGATCGAGGACGCTAATGGACAGCAGCTCGGCTACTCGCGTCAGAAGCTCCTCAGGATAAAGGAGAACATCAGAGTGTTCTCGGACGACAGCATGACGACAGAACTCTTCAGAATACAACAGGAGCAGATAGTAGACATGTGGGGCACGTTTGCCGTGATTGATTCAGCCACAAACACCTGCGTGGGGAAACTCCGCAGACAGGCCCTTTCTTCCGGATTCTATGTCGATGAATACCTGCTATTGGACGCGAACGGGCAGGTGTTAGGAAGGGTGGCTGAACGCGGGGGAAGAGGTCTCGCAAGGAAGTACCTGCCCGGTGGCTCGCTCGTTCCCGAGCAGCTCGTGGTCGAGTTTCAGGGACAGCCCGTGGCTGAGATCAAGCAACAGTTCAAAGTGATAGGAGATATCTGGGAGGTCGACTGCTCCCGCGTGCCACCTCAGTTCGACAGGAGGGTGTTGCTTTCCGCGATGCTGCTCATGGGGATGATTGAGAGGGACAGGAAGTAGCGGACATCCCCACATGCGAAAGGCATCGTGATTCTGTCCATCACTGCCTTTCAGGAATCGGAAGGATCGACAGGACGGCCCAACAAGCCATTGATGGCAAACGTGAATTGAAAAGCACCATCGCGGTTGAACGTCTCTCGACATGCTCCTGCCTGCTAGCAAGGACTACTCATCTGCTCGCCCAAGCGGGACGATAGTCTCCCTCCGCAAGATGCAGGACCTACGGATAGAGATTCTGCTTGTCTGTCTCAGCTCCCCACTCCAATGTATCTCCTGAGGATCTCGTTACCCCGCGACAACACATCCTTGGGAAGACTATCCACCTCGTGCTCTTTGAGTATCCTCTTCACGGTCTGCCGCGCGTCGGGGACCATCTCCGCCGACATCGTCGCGCCGTACCTCTCCATCCTCTTGTCCCTGATGAACATCTGCCCCCTGAAGTTCCTGACCGTGTGAGGGTCGTTGAGGAAGGTGTTGCCGTGACCGACCCTCATGATGACATCGAGGGCGACCGTGTCTTCATTCACGGGGAAGTCTCTCATGAACGCCCGGTACTCCTCCCACATGACCGCATCAATCACCACCTGTTCCAGAGAGCAACCCTTGTCCAAGTCGAGCCCTCCGATGCCCGAGCAGAGGTCTGTGCCAGACATCGTCGTCAGCATCAGAGAAGAAACCTCGCCGAAAGGTATGCCCACACCCGGAACGTCGCCGTCGATTCCTATGATGCCCGTCATCTTCGGCAGGCGATATCTTCGGGCCATCTGCGCCGCCCCGGCGAATATCATCGGGGCTTCGGGGCCGCGGTATCCGATGAGGCCTGTAGCCAAGTTCCCCAGGGTTGCCTCCGAACAGTAGATGTGCGGGGCACCTGGCGCGGCAGTCTGCGTGATGACCAGGCTGGCTAGGTTTTCTACGTTCAGCATGAGAATCGTGCCCGCGACAGTCACAGGGGCGGTCATGCCGCCCATGCACATGGACATGGATATGATGGGCACACCCGCCCGCGCATACTCAACCTGAGCCTCGACAGCCCCAGACTCGAAGACGAGAGGCGGGACGATGCAGCTTAGAACAGAGAAGACAGGACGCTTCCTCAGCTGATCAGGGCCCCCCGCGACCAGCTCGCCAAGTGCAATCTGCACCTTCGCATCTCTCACGCCTAGCGTTCCAGAACCCGCGGATCCCAGGATGTGCTTTGTCGTGTTCTGGAGCGCCACCCACAACTCGTTGGCGAACTGCGCATGCGGAGGGACCTCCGAGGTTGTCACTATCGGCCAGAAGGCGTCGACCGCGTCGAGGGCGTCCGTTAGTCTGGCGAAATCTGCAAGATCCTTGCTGGTCGCGTTCCGCCTCTCACCGGTCTCAAGGTCTGTCATGAACACTGTCACACCGCCGGTTGATACGAAGGGGTAGCGGTTGACAGGTATCCTCAAGTCCCTCCCGGAGTCGCGGCCGGCGAGGACGATTGATTTGGGGGCTTTCCGAATCGCGTCATTGACGAGATTCTCAGGTATGCGCGCGGTCTTCTTCTTCAAATCCACGTGCGCGCCGGCCTCATCGAGCATTCGAAGGACGCGTTCGCTGTGGACGAGGACCCCGAGTCTTTCCAGACACTCGATGCTCTTCGCGTGGATGATGTCTTCCTCGCCTCTGTCCATGAATCCTAGCCTCAGGACCGCCATGAAGCGCCACCTCCTGACGACCCGAAGGAGGAGGCTGGATTTATCAGTTCTGCATCCAGCTTGACCTACTCATGGTGAATATGCTGAGACATCCGAACTGACTGATGGGAAAGGATATGCTACTACCTTCTCAAGCGCCATATCCTTGTGGTCGGACTGCGATTGGGCCATTCCTGGTGACTGATGTGTTCGACCCGCTCGAAGAGGCGAAGAAGACCGAGGAGCTGGTCGTCAGGGATGCTGCGAGAAAGTACCATCGCTTCCGACCAGCGAGATTCTATGGTGGCATAGCGACTGCTGATTGCGTCGGCTGTTGTCTCAGGTGCGCGTTCTGCTGGTCATGGCGAGAAGTCGTGAGGCCTGAGGCATTCGGCACTTACTGCTCACCAGACGAAGTGGCTAGAAGGCTGATCTCCATCGCAAGGAGCAGGGGATACAGGCTGGTCAGGGTTAGCGGGAACGAACCGACGATAGGAAGGGGGCATCTTCTCTCGGTCCTGGAGAGAATCCCCTCAGACCTGTTGTTCATCCTCGAGACAAACGGTATTCTGATAGGTTCTGACAGGTCATATGCCGAGTCGCTGGCAGAGTATGAGAACCTGCACGTTCGCGTGAGCCTGAAAGGAGCGTCTGAAGAAGATTTCTCGCGGCTGACGGGTGCCGCTCCCGAGGCGTTCAGATTGCAGCTGAAGGCACTGGAGCATCTTCTCGATAACGGCGTCAGAGTTCACCCGTCCTGCATGATCAGCTTCAGCGGCGCTGAAGCTGTCGAATCGCTCAGGAACAGGCTCGAGAGCATCGAGCCGTCGTTCAGGGAGTTCGAGGTGGAGGAGCTCACCCTGTACCCACATGTCGAGCTGCGGCTGAAGGAGCTGGGGATCCACTACTTGAGCGCTCACTCCCCGAGAGCAATTCCGCCGGATCAGATATGACGCCCACCCCCTCAATGCGTTCCGTCGATGCGGTTCCCTCGCCCTGACGCACATAAACAGACGTTGGCGGTAGGCATCTTGAAATAGGATAGGGGCGCAAACGTTAGCACGTGCCGGGCCGAGGCCACCATCGGCGCGGCAGGAGGAGGAGAGAACGGAAGAGAAGGAGTTCAGCGTGAGGCTCCCGAACAGGCCTGGAGAGCTCGCCAGGCTCACAGAGGCCCTCAAGAAGGACAAGGTGAACATCCGCACTCTCTCGACCGAGCCCAAGGCCGAGATAGTGAGGCTGGTGACAGAGGACCCTGACAAGAGCCGCGAGTGTCTCAAGAAGGCGGGACTGGAGTTCTCCGAGCGGAACGTGCTAGTCGCGAGGCTGGAGGACAAGCCGGGGGAGCTCGCCAAGATAACTCGTTCGTTGGCCGATGCCGGCGTGAACATCGATGCAGCGTACATGCTGGGCAAGAAAGGCAAGCGCGTCGAGATAGCGCTCGCCGTCAGCGACGAGGAAAAGGCCAAGAACGTGCTGAAGCTGAAGTGAACCCTTTGGTTTCACTCGGACCTCAGGAAACCCATTCCGATGTCCTGTTTTCTCGTCGGTCATGATGCCAGGACCAGGGCTCAAAGGATACAGATGCAGACAGAAATGGCGAAGAAAGATGATATGAAGCAATGGGTTTGGTCCGGTCGATGTCCCGAGATCCAGGTGCTCGAGCCGCCCTCACTTGTTCGAGCAGAACGCCTGAAGCCACAGAGCCCAGCCCGTGTCTATCGCGAACGGCACAGACTGATATCCCGGCTTGAGGCCCAGGTAGCTGCTCTTGTAAGTCGGGAAATAGATGGACAGGCCGGTCGAATCCCTGTTGTGCTTGCTGTTCAGGCTGAGCACGACTCCCTTCTCGACCGCCGCCATGACCTCTGCCGCGCTTTGTTTCACGGCTTTGTCCGTGATGGCCTTGTCGCTGTACACGTTGCTCGCGTATATCCACAGGTCGTGGTAGTACGGATAGTAGTAGCTCGGCGACCTGACGAGGTCGTTCTTGAACTGGCTCTTGTATGTCGACAGTGTCGCCAACTGCGCGGACGCCAGGTGGGTCACGGCACGTTTGAGGTCGTCCATGGCGGACATGTCGAAGGCGCTGATGGTCCAGTCGTTCGCCCAGGATATGGATTCGTAGTATGCCGCGAAGTCAGTGACTATCATCTCCGCTAGTTGCCGTCCGGACATCGTCGGATCACTGACGAGGTCCCGCGCTATCATGTCGTACGGGAACCCCTGACCGTATATCGTCTCCTCGCTGAAGACCACGTAGCTGGCGTATCCCCTCAACTGGTACGCGACCTCCGGCTGCGCCATCAGGCACTCATCGAACGCGAACACATCGAAGACGAGACCTGCATTCTCAACCGCCGCACGGAGTTCGACCATGTCAATGTACTGCGGCTCGCCCGTCTCCTCCTCGGCTGTATCGTCCCAGTTCAGGCCCCTCCAGCCACCCCCGTGGTCCCACGACACGAAGCAGTACTTGTTGGCAGGTGCGGCTTCTCTCGCTTCCTTGATGAACTCGGTCATCGTCGCAGGGTCGCCCATGTTCACCTCGCCCCACTCAGCCAGGACTTCTGATGACCCCTGCTTCACATACAGCATGTAAGCCGGCCCCGAATACGTGTCTATCAACACCACGAAGTTCACGCTGTCGCTCGATCCCACGCTCTCAAGCATCTGCAGGTTCAGCTCGCCATAAGGCTCGAGGTTGTTGTCAGCATCGATGTAGATCATGACCGTCCACATGTCCCCGGGCGGCACCGCGGCGCCCGAGTGAGTAGACAGCAACATCGCAGGCACTGAGACCAACAGAGCAGCAACTATAGTGACTGCCTTCCTCATTCCTCTCTCCCCCGCTTTCCCAGGGGACCTATTCAAGTACCCCGGGACAGCATGGCGTGAATCCATGGCCCAGGAATTAAAGCTTCGCCCATGTTCCGCTTCAATGAACCGATAGGTACATCGTTGCTGAGGCGTCATTCACCTGTGGAATGGCGTTCCGCACCTTCCGCAGAACTTGGCGTCCCCAGGGTTGGGCTGGCCGCAGGTGCTGCAGATTGTCCCTTCCCAGTCGTCCGGGGGCGGCGGCAGCTCATCGATGGCAGTCGACACTGAGGTCGATGCCTGCTGAGGCATGGCAACAGGTGCAGCGGTTATCGCAGGAGTGGCCACCAGGTCCCTACCGAAGTCGGAAGGAGTTGTCCTTATCGACACAGCTTTCTTCAGAGGGATGTGGTTGACTGACAACGCCAAACTTGCAGCAGGGATGAAAGCCACTGTGGCCACTGTTCCTTCGGAGAGCGCTGCCATCGCATCACACTTCCCGACGATCGTCACTGGCCCGATAGTCCATGGACCTCGCCGTTTCGACCTGACTGCGGAGCCGGAAACCTCAGACAAGATACCACTGGAAAGTGCCTTCCCTATCGCCTCGGAGTTCTTCCTATACTTCAGCGCTGCATCCCCTGCCATCAGAGCGAACAGCAGGGGTACGCCCAACACTATTGGATCTGCGGCGAAGTTCACGGCGACTGCGGTCGCGAGTCCGATGACGGACATGACGAGGGCGTTATACCTCATTGGTTTGACGAACCGGAGGGCTACC
Source organism: Thermoplasmata archaeon (assembly GCA_038852315.1). GTDB lineage: Archaea > Thermoplasmatota > Thermoplasmata > UBA10834 > UBA10834 > COMBO-56-21. Next base: position 35,080 of record JAWCKF010000003.1, read on the forward strand.
TTCTGTTCCTCGTCCGTGATCTGGCGCACGGCGACAGAGTATGGCGGTCCTTGAGAGTCTGGTGAAGGTACATAGTTCATCTTGATCAGCTCCTTCCCCAGGGATACCCCTTGCACTTGGGACAGTACCACGAGCCGGGGTCACCCTCGGCCGACTTGTAGTGCGCCACCAGGGCGACCTCTCCGTGGATGGGGCACCTCGGAGGCTCCTGACCCCTCCAGAAATGCTCCTTTGGAGGGAGTGGCCTACCCGCGGGCGGCGGCGGTGGAACCGTGAGCCCAACCCCGCCGACGGGCGTTCCACCCTCTGGGAGCGATACTGGCATCGAGTCGTCAGTGGTGCGGACATATGATGGCTCATACACCTTCGTGGGAGGCGGGACCCTGGTGATACTGGGGGTCACCGGGACCGGCCTCATCACGGTCACAATGAGCACCACGAACACCACCACCAATCCCAAGGACACCATGGTGACTATGCCTCCTCCGGGGAGGCTGAAGAGGCCGAGGAATCCCTCTCTCTTCAGTTCGATGTCGTAGTGCACTGTAACTCCTGCGCTGTTGTAGGAACCCGAACCCGAGAGCGTGTTTCCGCTGAGGGTAAGCACGATCTGGCCGGACTGATACTCCCCGGAGTTCGGAATGATCATCTGATCGCCGGCAATCGTGACTTCTGCATAGAAGCTGGATGGCACCCCTATGTAGGCCGGCCATGGGTCGTACCCAGTGTAGGAGGGGTTCCGGTCGCTCCGAACCAGGGTGGTAGTGCCCGAAACCTCTCCATATGTGCCATAATCCGTCACAGTCCACTCACAATCGTAGTATCGCGTGCTTATCAGGTCCCACTGCTTGAAACTCAGTGATGACGCCGGCACCCAGGTGCCGGAGAAGCCCGCACCCGATGCATGTCCTGCCACTAGGACTAGAGCGTTCATTAAGAAGACAGAGGCGATCATCGCTGCGAATGTCGCTCTTACAAGGTTCTTCTTCATCTTGCCCACCGTCTTGGTGCATGCTGGGGTCGCCCTTTTTCACACCCTCGCATGCGCGGTTTCTGATGTGCAGCTGTGAGATTCGGGCCCTGGATATTTAAGTCCCGATGACGTCAAAACCAACATTGATAATGAGCGGGAGTTGCGGAGAGTATGCTAGGTTCTCCTGACCCAGAGTTCCTCACTCCAGAATGTGGACGTTCCCGATGTTTACCGTTCTCAGGCCGGCCTGAAGCGCCGCCTTCTTTGCATCCCGAGCATCAGTCTTAGAGGTCGGGGGAAGGTCCGCCATCATGTAGTCCGGGTGGAACGCCAAGAGCGAATATGGTATGTTCGGGTCCAGAGAGGCAATGAAGCTAGCGATGGAACGGACCTCCTCAGCATTCACATAGCCCGGCACCAGTAGTGTGCTGGCAACCAACAGCACCTTATCCCCTCCTGCATGGGATTCTGCCAGCCGCGAGAAGTTGCTGAGGGTCTGGCGGTTGCTCGCGCCACACAGAGAGAAATGGAGGTCTTCGTTGAAGGCTTTGATGTCGAATTTGACAATCCCTCCAGTTGCTTCCGAAACGCTCGCGACCTTCTGCATCAAACCCCAGGACATCGAGCCGTTGGTCTCCCAACATATCCGAAGCGATGGCGCCTTCTGTGACAACCAATAATCGCACGCCCGCAGAGCGAACTGTGCTTGAGGAGTGGGGTCGCCCCCGAAGAAGCACACGCAGAAGGTGTCGTCATCAACGGACTGCACAAGCCTTTCGAGGCCCCTCCTCGGCGCGTGGGACGCGAGAGCGCTCTTGTGAGTCCAGTTCTGACAGAAGAGGCAGTCAAAGCTGCATCCATAGAAGAACACGGCAAGGTTCTTGGCCCTCGGCGAGCCGCAGCTCCCAGCTGCTCCACACACCCACTCCGCCACGCAGTTGGTTGGCAAAGGGTCGTAGTACCAATCCACGAGGGCTTCGTGGCCAGCTAGAGGGACAACCCTCCCAGCGCTGCAAATCCTGACACCGCACATGCCATGGGCGCCCTCACCTAGGGAGCACTCGTTCACACATTGGCCACACCTCGCCCCGGAGGCTCCTGGCAGGGACAGGCCAAACCTGCGGAGGGATATGGTGTGCGCTGCCTCCGCAGCATTCCTTGACTCGGGCTTCCTCGCACAGCGCGGGCAGAGGCCGAGGAAGGAACTCATGATCGAAGGCGTCTCTCCGCAGATTGCACAACTCTTGCCCATCGCAGTATTCACCATCCACCATCCCCGGGATAATCCTCTCGGTCCGCAGATAGAATCAAATAAGCCCTGGCGGGAATGGTATCGATGTGAAAAAGACCTACAGGCTCGGGTGCAGCGGCTGGAGCTACAGCGACTGGATTGGCAGGTTCTATTCTGAGGAGTGCACCCAGAAGACCATGCTTGAAGAGTATTCCAAGCACTTCGACACAGTCGAGATCAACATGTCATTCTATCGGCTGCCGTTCGAGAGCCTTGTCCGGAGCTGGGGAACGAGGACTCCTGATGGCTTTCTGTTCTCCCCGAAGATGAGCAGGAGCATCACACACGTCAAGAAGCTCAGAGGATGCGAGGATCTCGTATCACAGTTCGTTTCCAGGATGAGGTTGCTAGGGGACAAGCTGGGCCCGGTTCTGATACAACTGCATCCGAAAATCAAGCCCGACCCTAGCGTCCTCGAGAGCTTTCTCAGTATCCTCCCGGCCTGCCTGCGATATGCCGTCGAGTTCAGGGACAGGGGATGGCTGACCAGCGGGACCAGACGGGTGCTCGAAAAGTACGGGATTGCGACGTGCCTCGTCGACTCTCCGAAGCTCTTCATAGCGGACGAGGTGACCGCGTCATTCGCGTACGTCCGATGGCACGGAAGGAAGGCTTGGTACCATTACGAGTATTCGAGGGCCGAGATTGAAGAGTGGGCCAGAAGGCTAGCACAATTGCCGGTCGACGCTGTTTTCGGATACTGGAACAACGACGTCGAGGCGAACGCGCCTAAGAACTGCCTGGAGATGAAGCGCGTTCTGCAGACGATGTCGTGTCGATAAGTGCCTCGCTCTGAATACTGGCATCTTAAGTTGAACGAAGTGTGTCGCAGGCAGCACCTGTCTCGAAATCAGTGGCCGCATTCCTTCGTGACGAAGATGGTGCGATTGCGACAAGGACCACTTTGACAAGCGAATGCTAGGGGAGTCGGACATCTCCCAAGACGGTCATAGACTGGAATCGCGACCGAAAAACATCCTTAAGTCAAAACAGGCATCGATATGTCACGGAGGTGGAACATGCCGGTAGTGATAGTACATATGTGGGCAGGAAGAGATGAAAGCGCCAAACGGAGGATCGCGGAAGGCATCACCAGGGTGTTTGAGAACGAAATGGTGCCCCGTGACGCCGTCAGCGTGATAATGCTCGATGTCCCCAAGAGCAACTGGGCGGAAGGTGGGAAACTCTGCTCAGATTGATGCACTGACAGACTTCGGACTCAACAGGCAGAGAACTTTCATGGAAAAGGCTGGTCATCGTTTGCCAGAGCCTTTGCAATCAGAAGGAATGGACGCTGTCCGGGAAGCGGAGGAATGCGGTCGCTACAGCTCCGACCCCAGCATTCGCCATCGCAACCGCACTCCCCGTGCAACCGATTGAGACGCCCGGAAGAAAGCAAAAGGACTAGCGTGCCCCGCTGTCCCCCTAGCACGACGAAAGAGGTGCATATGACTGATGTGTGCAACATCGTTCGCGCATTCGAGAAGGTTGGAGCTTTCCGTTCATCGACAGCCGTTCGAGCAGGGAATCTGGATTACTTACTGATGCGGAGCTCAGTCCGCACAAATGCATATCTAGGGAAGCGAAGATTCTGCCCGTGTCCAGGAGGCAGGGGCGGGGACAGATGCCGAGTTTCGAGAAGAGGTTCAAAATCCGGGAGCCGGCGAGCATACTAACAACTGAGAAGAAGAGGATGATACATCAAAGCGCCCTTGCGGTGCTCGAACGCACGGGTGTCAGAGTCCACAGCGCCCAAGCGAGGAAAGAGCTGGAAAGGAGTGGGGCGTTAGTCGACCACCGCTCTATGGTGGTTAGGTTCCCCGAGGGAGTTGTGGAGTCGCTCCTCAGAACAGTGCCCTCGAGGATCACGCTCGCGGGCAGGACGGAAGAGTACGACCTCCCCGTGGACGGGACTCATCACTACTACACATGCGATGGCTGTGGCGTGTTGGTGTGGAAGCACGAGACAAAGACCAGGCGCAACTCAGTGCTCGCTGATGTGACCAAGAGCGCCATCTTGGCGGATTGGCTCCCATATCTGAGCATATACGAGCCGATGGTCGTGGCGCACGATGTACCTGCGAAGATGCATGTGATAGCCGGCATGCGAGAGGCAATGAAGAACACAGTGAAGCACATCGAATCCGAATCAACGACGAACCCCGATGAGGCCAAAGTGCAGGTCAGGATGGCCTCAGAGGTGGTCGGAGGAATTGACGAACTGATGGAAAGGCATTACATCTCTGCGATGGTTTGCACGGTATCTCCGCTCATTCTCGACGGAGCGGCAACGGACGCAGGACTTGTGTGGGCCGAAAACCACGTTCCAGTCCATATCACTGCCATGGGACAAATGGGGATGACCGGCCCCGCGACCATCGCGGGCAACCTTGTCCTCTGCCATGCTGAGACCCTCGCTCTAGCATGCGCGCTGCAGGCACACGAGCCGGGTGCACCCGTGCTTTACGGCTCAGTGCTTTCGAGCATGGAGCCGCGTTCAGGTGCTGTGTCTTTCGGTTCGCCCGAAACGGCGGTCCTAGCTGCCGCAACGGCTGAGATGGCGAGGTTCATGAAGTGGCCAGGATCGTGCGGCGGCATAGGGCCGGGTGCACCGGTCCCCGGCATGCAGGCAGCCATCGAAAACGCCTATATCTCCCATTTCCTCGGCATGGTCGGGTCGGAGATAATGAATGGAATAGGTCTGGTGGACAACTCGACCGTACTCTCTTACGAGGAGATGCTGATTGACAACGACATCGTCGGACTTACGCTAGCATCATGCAGGGATGTGGAGGTCACCCCTGAAACTCTTGCAGTCGATCTCATCGAAAAGGTGGGCATAGGAGGCAACTTCCTAGCGGAGATGCACACGCTCAAGCACGTGAGAGAATTCCACACGCCACTCCTGTGGACCAAGGAGAGCTACGAATCTTGGGTCAAGAAAGGGTGCAAGGACCTCCTAGATGTGGCTCACGAGAAGGCCACGCAGATCCTCAACGAACACAAACCCGAGAAGCTGGATCCTGAGATTGCGCGGCGCATGGATGACATCATGAAGGGCGTGAAGTAAGACGTCGGTGATTGATATCCTCGGATAGTCCTCTGCGCTCCAAAATGAAGATTAGGACCGATGCCGATTCACCTTTCAGAAGAAGGGGGGGTTTCAGCCTGTTCCGTAAGGCGCTTCTGTTAGTCGTGTCCGTGTCGATGACCGTCGTTCTATCATGTCCGCTTGCGAGCTCGTGCGTTGTTTCCGCGGGGAAGCCACAAGCTGGCGAAACGTATAACCTGTATTTCGGAGACCTGCATACCCACACGGGGTACTCCGATGCTTACGAGGACAGCACTCCGTGGGACGCATTTCAGGCAGCGATAGACGCTGGGGCGGATTTCATGGCAGTGACCGACCACATAGCCATCTGGCATGGGTACGACGCGTGGACGATGAACGCTGCAGAGTGGGCTGACCTTCTGGCCGCTGCGGACTATTTCACTTCGAAGAAGTTCGTCGCGATGGCTGGATACGAGGCGTGGCTTCTCGGCGGGTGTGGGGAAATCAACGTCTACAATGTGCGCGACCTTCCACCGAAGGAGCCGTTGGGATACAGGTTCGACCGGTTGCCTTCGTTCTATGACTGGCTTGCCTCCCAGCCAGGAGCAGTGGGCCAATTCATCCACCCGACCTACGTCAGCCGGGATTTCATGAACTATGCGTTTTACTCAGAACCGAGAGACGCGGGCATGAACATCATCGAAGTCTACAACGACGAGTACTACGAGGACAGTTATGTGATGGCCCTCGATGCTGGATGGCACGTCATGCCATCGGCCAATTCGGACACGCATTACTCAGACTGGATCAGCGGTCACGAGATGAGGACGGTGTTGCTAGCGCCGAGACTTACACCAGAGGATCTGTACGCTGCCATGAGCTCGTGCCGCGGGTATGCGACGCTCGACAAGAATCTCAGGATACAGTTCACTCTGAATGGCGCCGTGATGGGCTCTACACTCGCATCACAGACTTCGATTTTCACTGCAAGGATAACCATCGCTGACCCCGACCGTACGGCGTCCGATTCGATAACCGCAGTCGAGATCGTCTCCGACGGAGGTGCAGTCGCAGCGCACGTACCGACATCTGGCACCGCGGTGGATCTCACCATCACACTCACTTCGACTACGGCCCGTTACTACTTCGTGCGCGTGATTACGGCATCCGACCACACAGGTTCGCCAGGCGTGACGGCTTGGACGGCGCCGGTTTGGACTGGGAGGTAGGGCCCGATATCACACGACCGAAGTGAGCAGGATACCCAGCACGACCGCGAGGATAAGGGCCCATTCGATCCGCGACATGTGCTCCTTCAGCACCAGCCGAGCACCAGCGATGGTGATGATCGGATACGCCGACACGACTGGATAGACTATGGACGCTGCACCCTTCGAGACCGCGCCCGTCTCCGCGAAGTACGCGAGCTGCCATAGCTCGACGACCATTATCGCAAAAACCACAGGGACTGTCCACTTTGGGAAGAATGCATCTTTGGAGGCTTGCTTGTGTCGCAAGTACGCGAAGGCAATGGGAGGAAGGATGAACGGGTACACGCCCAGATACGCGACGAGTGGGATGTTTGAGAGAGCGAGCTTGATGAACACGCCGCCGACGCCCCAGATGACCAGCACAACGACACTCAGGACTAGCGCTGCACTCGAGAAGCCCGACCCTTTGTACGAGTCTCCGTGCATGAAGGAGAGAGCAACCATGCTTGCGATTATGAGCGCAATACCAAGGCCGTTGATGGGCGTCACCGATTCGCCGAGCAGGAGCACCGCAAGCATCGCCGTTATCGCCGGAAATGCGGCCGTGATACTGCCGACCATGGAGACGGCGCCCTTCTCCAGGGCCTCCAAGTAGATGTAGTATCCTCCCCTCGCAGTTGCTGCACCTATGATGGCATAGAGGATGTACTCGAACCTGAGGACAGACCTGTCGACGACGGTGAGCGTCGCAATCAGGAAGACGAGATAGATTGGCACCGACACGACGAAGTTGATGGCCACCATCGAGACAGCGCTCAGGGACCTCACTGTGACCTTCGCAAGAACCTGGGTCGAACCATATATCATGACAGCCGTGAGGGCCAGAAGCATCGACTGATCTAGCATGGCATCTTTCCTACCGACTTCGTCATGACTGTGGCATCGGTCGCAGCTATTTGATGGTTCTCGAAAAACGCGTCGAGATCATGCACCACGGTTGGCAGGGAAGGCTGACGCACATCGATCAGTCCATGCGCATGCAGCGATTCATAAAGCCTTTATATCTTCCAAGTTCATTCAGAAGACGACCGCAATTGGGATTGCGGGTGGACTTTTTCGACCCGCAGTTTAGAGGGGGTTTGCCATTGAGGAGGCACAGAGTTTGGATATCTGGGATTGTGTGCATGATGCTCGTTTCGACCGCTCTGAGCGTGTTGGCTGGTCAGACGAGGGCGGAGGAAGAAGTACCATCTGGAGGTATCCTGAGGATAGGATGGCTCCAGGAACAGGACACTCTGAACCCGTTCGTGACAAACACCGTCCAGGGAAGGATGATGCTGAAGCTTCTATATGACTCGCTCCTTACATGGAACAAGACCTTGGAGCCAGAGACTTGGTTGGCCACAAGCTACACGAAATCGAGCGACGGGCTGACCTACACCTATACGCTGGCACAAGGTGCCAAGTGGAGCGACGGGACCGACCTGACGGCCTCAGATGTGAAGTTCACCATCGAACTGATAAGAGACTTGCAGCTGTCAGCTTTCTACGACCAAGTCAAGTACATATCAAGCGTGACGACGAATGGGGACCATGAGGTCACAGTCGTCTACAACGCCACAGTTGCTACAGTCCTGTCCGACATGTGCCTGGTTCCAATCCTCCCAGAGCATGTATGGACGGGCATGACGAAGGATCAGATATTGGCTGCAACGAACGACAAACCCGTGGGCTCAGGCCCCTGGAAGTTCGTCAGCTGGTCCAAGCAATCCTCAGTAGTGCTTGACGCTAACAAGGATCACTGGGGACACGCTCCGCACATCGACAGAGTTGTGTTCCAGTACTATTCAAACACGGAGGCGCTGATCAACGCATTGAAGACCGGCGAGATCGACATGATACCCAAGGAGCTGCCAGCGTCCTCCCTTGCGGTGCTCAATAAGGAGTCTGACATCAAGATAGCCACGAATACCGACCTCTACTACAGAGAGATCAGCATCAACTGCAACGAGAACGGCGGCGGCAACCCGACCCTCAGGGATGTGCGGGTGAGGCAGGCGCTCGCGATGGCTACTGACAAGCAGACCCTCGTGGACATCGTCCACCTTGGTTACGCTGAGCCTGGCTCCACAATAGTGCAGAAGGCCGCCTCGTATTGGTGGAACTCGGAGATAGATGAGTTCGAATTCAACATATCTGCAGCGAACGAACTCTTGAACGAGAGCGGATACATCGACATAGACTCGGACGGCATCAGGGAGTCACCTAACGGTACGGTTGAACTTTCCTACACATTGCTGGTCCTCTCGAGGTGGCCCGAGGAGATGAGGACCGGGCAACAGCTCCAGACCTGGTGGTCTCAGATAGGAGTCAAGCTCTCGGTGGTGTCGGCGGACGCGAACACAATCAACAGTTTCGTCTATCCCAACTATAACCAGGACATGTTCCTGTGGGGCTATTCTGGTCAGCCCGACCCCAACTTCAGTCTGCTCATAATGCTCTCGTCACAGATTGGAGACTGGAACGACTGTGGCTGGGCCAATGAAACGTATGACGAACTCTATGAACAACAGACAAAGGCGACTGACCCCGAGGCGAGGAGGGCAATCATTTACGAGATGCAAGAGATTGTTTACGAACAGTGCCCGTACATCGTCCTGTACTATATGAACGCAAACGGCGCCTACAGGATAGACAAGTTCACTGGCTTCGTCAACATGCCCACTGGACTCCTCAGCGCTGTCAACATATTCACCCTGCTCGAGGTTCACCTAATAAAGGGTGAGGAGCAAGGGGCCGGGGCTGACAGCCTCCCATGGGTGATTGCCATCATCGCGATTGTGGTTGCTGTGGCAGCGATAGCATACGCGGTGATGAAGGGCAAAGGCAAGAAGCCAGAGACGGAGCAGCCCAAGCCACCCGAGGAGAAGAAGTGAGGACGGCCCTTCAGTCCTAAGCCATTGTACTCCGGGGCAGGCGCGGTGTCCCTTGGGGCATCAGCCGGCTCCGGAGAAACCTATTCATCTCAGGAGGGGCCACCCGTGAACATCCGCAGGTACATAATCCGGAGGCTGGTCACAGCATTTGCAACATTCCTAGTGATTCTGACGCTCAATTTCGTCATCTTCCACACGATTCCTGGTGACCCCGTGAGGACTTTGTTCCAGGATCCGCGGCTGACGGAAGAGGACATTGCGAGGTTGAGACACATCTTCGGCCTTGACAAGCCAATCCTTGAGCAGTACATTGTGTACATGAGGAATTCCCTGACGGGCGAGATGGGCATTTCGTTCACATACAGAGAACCAGTGGCGGACTATGTCGTAGAGAGGCTCGAGAACACACTGATTCTTGTGGGGAGTGCATCAATTCTCGCGCTCGTGATGGGCGTGGCAATCGGCATAGTCGCGGCATGGAGAAGGGACACACTGACGGACTACAGCCTCCTTGGAGGCTCGCTCTTCCTCTATTCGATGCCGACCTTCTGGCTGGGGATGCTAGCGCTCTTCGCTCTTACTGGACTAGTGCCGTCCGGCGGCATGTACACCCCAGGGGCGATGTACAGCTCTCCATTTGACAAGTTTCTGGACCTACTACATCACCTCATTGTGCCGATGACCGTGCTCACGCTCGTTCTTTTCGGGCAGTACGTTATGATCATGCGCTCCTCGCTCATAGACGTCCTCTACGAGGACTACATGACAACTGCAAAGGCGAAGGGGCTCAGCGACAGGAGGCTTCTTCGCGACCATGCGGTCCCAAACGCGATGCTCCCACTAGTCACCATAACTGCCATCAATCTGAGCTTCATCGTGGGCGGTGCCATTCAGACTGAAACGGTCTTCTCCTGGCCAGGTGTCGGAAGACTGATGTACGATGCGCTTATGACGAGAGACTATCCCATACTTCAAGGCTCATTCCTGATTGTGACGGCCGTTGCGCTCGCAGCCACAGTCCTCGCAGATATCGCCTATGCTTTCCTCGACCCGCGGGTGAAGGTTAGATGATTCAGCGCATCGGAAGCTTGGGACAGATTCTCACCGGAGACTATTGGTCCCGGAGGCGCGAGAGCTTCAGGAGGCTCAGACGGAGGAGCGTGAAGACCTTAAGATTGCTCAGGCACAGCCTCATGGGTATGATGGGAACTGTTATACTAGCCATCTTCGCCTTCATGGCCGTCGTCCTGCCATTCTTTTTCGAGTTTGACCCCAACGAATTCAGTCGCGATAGATTCCAACCGCCGTCATCCGATCATTGGCTCGGCACCGACGATGTCGGCAGAGATTGCCTCGCCGAATTGGTATATGGTTCGCGCGTCTCACTATTCGTCGGCGTGATGGCGAGCGCGATTTCAGTAGCTATCGGAGGGGCAATCGGGATACTCTCGGGTTACTTCGGCCGGTACGTCGAGGAGGGCCTGATGAGGTTCACAGACGTGTTCCTAGTCATACCTCAGCTCCCCTTCATGCTGCTGATCGCGGCCTTGTCTGGACCGAGCGTCTTCAACATAATCATGGTCATAGGCGTTTTGTCCTGGCCCAGCACCGCGAGGCTTGTCAGGTCCCAGGTACTTACCATCAAGGAGCGCACCTTCATCGAAAGGGCGAGGGCTATAGGTGCAGGGGATGCTCACATCATAAGCAAGCACATCCTTCCGAACGTGATCCCTCTGATGTTCGCAAACACCATCCTCATAATAGCTGTGGCTATACTCACCGAAAGCACACTCGCGTTTCTGGGGCTTGGCGACCCGCTCGTCATCAGCTGGGGGTCGATGCTGCACTACGCCTTCGCGAGTTTGGCGATGAGCAACGGCGCGTGGTGGTATTTCGTGCCGCCTGGCATCTGCATCGCCCTCGTTGTGCTGGGATTCACATTCCTCGGATACGCGATGGACGAGATACTCAACCCGAAACTCAGGAAACGCTGAACGCGTCATTCGGCGGACATGAGCAGGACGGCGAAGTTCCCGACAGCTATGCACACATTCGCAGATGCAGAACGCCTTATCATCGAGTTCTCGGACTTGCACAACGCTCTGGTCTCCGACCTCAGCTCCCTTATGGGCTCGATCGAGACGCTCCTCCGCTGCCAAGGCCAGTAAGAAGAACGTCCGCACTGTAAGGCCGAATGGCTGCCATTCGAAGGCAAGAGGTCGTCTGAGGTCATCTTTGTGTCCCTAGCGGAGATGCCATTCTTATCCAAGGACTCGATAACGGTACTGTGCAGGAGCGCTGCGCAGATGCAGTACAGGCGGTTTGGGAGAACGGGCTGGAAGTGCTCGGCCCTCGGGTTTGGCCTGATGCGACTCCCGACATCAGATGAGAAGCCGATGAGCAGGAATGTCAAGGTCGAGGAGGCGGTCCGTATGATCAGGTACGGGATAGACCACGGGATCAACTACCTGGATACGGCCTACGCGTACCACGGAGGCAGGAGCGAACACATCCTGGCGAAGGCATTGGCCAACGGGTATGGGGAACTGGTGAAGGTGGCCACCAAGTCGCCTGTGTGGCTGATCGAGAAGCCCCGGGATTTCGATAGATACCTCGACGTACAGCTGAGGAGGCTGAAGAAGGACAGGATAGACCTATACCTATTCCACGGCCTGAATGCGATATCTTGGAACAAGGTTGTCCTGAGGCACAGGCTGCTAAGGAGGGCGGAGGCCGCTAGAAGGGAAGGGAAGATAGACCTGCTCGGCTTCTCGTTCCATGACGAGTTCGATGCTTTCAGAGCCATCGTGGATGGATACGAGGACTGGGATTTCTGCCAGATACAATACAACTACATGGATACAGAGAACCAGGCGGGGACGAAGGGATTGAGGTACGCGGCTGCGAAAGGTCTCGCGGTCGTCGTAATGGAGCCCCTGCTGGGTGGAAGGCTCTCAAGACCGCCTCCGACGGTGAGGAAGCTCCTAGCAAACCATGGCCGCATCGTCAAACCGTCGGACCTAGCGCTCAGGTGGGTTTGGGACCACGCCGAAGTCTCCGTCGTGCTCAGCGGAATGAGCTCGATGGCCCAGCTAAGAGCCAACCTGCGGTCCGCGGACTTGTCAGGCGCAAGCGCACTCACGGGTTATGAGCGAGACCTCATCAAGAGGATAAGGAGAGAGTACGAGAACCTCAGACCTGTACCCTGCACCCGGTGTGGCTATTGCATGCCGTGCCCCCGTGGAGTGGATATCCCGAAGAACTTAGAGCTGTACAATGACGCGATTGCATACAGCGATATCAAGGGGGCAAGAGCCGCGTACGCGCGCTGGTTGAGGGGGACGGAGCGTGCGGGCGCGTGCAGAGCGTGCAGGAAGTGCGAGAAAAAATGTCCCCAGGGTATAGCCATCAGCCACCTGATGCCGGTTGTCCACGACGCACTCAGCGAGCCAGCGGTTACTCCGAAGTAGTGCTCGTGACGATTCTCGAATGTGAACTGTCTTTCTCGACATGAATGTTTACTAGCCCCGGGTCAAGAAGATAAGCATATACTGCGTTTTCCCTGTGAGCACGATTTGTGTCTGCGTGACACAAACACGGCTCAAGGAGGGGAAAGTCGTTGGGGACCTCTGGCAGAATGCTAACTGTGTGCCTCGCGTTTGTCTTTCTGAGCACCCCGCTGGCGCTGACCACGATCAACGCGGCTGGCGAAAGCACAGCGTCTGTGGCGAAGTGGACATACGCGATCTTCGTGAATGCAGACAACAACCTCGAGACATACTGGGACAGCAAGAGTCTTCCTTGGCTCAAGCTCGTGCCTGCCAGCAGCGATGTGAACATCGTCGCCCTGCTGGACCGGAAGAGCACGACAGGTGCAGAGCTGTTGAGGTTTTCGGGCTCCACGGTCACAGTCGTAGAGACGTACAGTGAACTCGACATGGGCGACCCTGCAGTCCTGACGTGGTGGATTGACAGGGCGAGGCAACTGTATCCGTCGACTTACTTCGCGCTCACGATGTGGGACCACGGGTACGGCTGGATATACATAAGCCATGACGAGACTTCGGGCAACAAGATAAGCATGCCTGAGCTCCAGTCGGCAATATCTAACGCCGGGGACGTGATAGATGTACTTGCATTCGACGCGTGTAACATGGCCAACGCCGAGGTTGTCTATCAGGTATCCCTGACGAACCTGGTCTCATACATCGTGGCGTCCGAGGAGACGATACCCGGGGACGGGTTCCCTTATGACAAGATGTTGACTCGCCTCGTGAACAACCCAGGCATGTCCCCGCGAGATCTGGCGATTGCGCTGGTCGACGGATGGAGCGACTACTACAAGACCCAGAAGTGGGCCTCAACTGTCAACCTGGCGGCGATAGACGTGGCAGCGATGAAGAACAGCCTGCCGAGCTTTACCACGTGGAGCGCGAAGATGCTCGAGCTACTGCCCACATATAAGTCGATGTACGCCACCGCTCTGAAGAACGCGCACACGATGTGGGGGACCTACTACTATGTGGACCTCTACGACTACGGGTACACCCTTCTGAACACCAAAGGCGTGACAGACCCTGCACTCAGGACGGCCACGACCGCGATGCAGGAACCCATCCTGAGCTATGTCGTGAAGGTGTGGAATGCCGCGAAGATGACCGACTGCATGGGCATCACGTTCTACTGGGCGACGGCCTCCGACTGGGCTACCCGCGGGGCAGACTACATGCAGACGGCTTTCGCGACCGCGACAGGCTGGGGCAACTTCCTGGCAGCGTACAACGCCTGACAGTCCAGGTGGAAAAACCGATAAACAGGCGGCTCTGAGCCGCCATCTGCCTTTTTCTGGGCCAGCCCGGCCGATGCTCATTCGGATGACGGTTGTGATGCCTCTTTGGTCATTGACTCTCTTCTGTAGCCACAGTTAGAACAGAATACCGCATCCGGGCCTGCCCAAGTGCGCTTGCATATCGGGCATCTGCCTGCGAGCGGGTCAGTGGGCTTGTCTGGGTCGACGATGCCTGTGCCGTCGCACGCCAGGCACTTCTCGGATCCAGTCGGGCTCGGCAGCAGTCCAACACCGTGACACGCTGCACACTTCCCGGACCCATGGCACTTTGGACACCTACCCGTGCCTTCGCAACCCGGACACCCGCCCAGATTCCATCTCCCAGATCCTCCACAGGCCGAACAAACGCCGTTGTCGCAGTGGGAACTGTACCCCTGGGCGAATATATCATGCCGCGAGCCTGGTGAGACTGTGGACCAAGCGCACCGACCCGTCCCATCGCAGGCCCTGCACCTGTCAACCCTGCCGAAGCCATCGCAGACAGGGCACCTGACCCCTTTTCCCACACTTGCCCTGCCGAACAGTATCTGCGTGCCGCAGTACACGCAGTGCGCCTTCTCCAATCCGTCCGGCAACTCCACGTTCGCCCCGCATCTAGGGCACACTGCAGGGATTAGCTTCATCCCATTGCCCGCCTCCAGCCCGGAACTGAATGTAGGGCGCATCTATATGGCTTTGCTCGGAAGTCCCGAAGTTCAGAAACCATGTGCCCCTTTTCGATAGCTATATCATGCATCTGGAGCGATAACGTTCTCGAGCCGGGTTGAGAGAGTGCGCACGGCATTGAATGACAAACTCGCAATCGCTATTGTGCTCACTGTCGCGCTGGCATTCGCATTTCCAGGATGCGGAGCGTGGGGAAACGGGGGATACTCGGAGGACCAATCCAACCCAGACTACGGGACTCACGACTGGATCTCGGACCGTGCCATCGAGCTCGTGACCACTGACAAGACATTCCTCTCGACCACATTCCACTCCAGCTTCCTCTTGGGCACGGAATCCCCGGACAACCCAAAAATGATAGGCGACACCTGGAACCACCATGTGTACTACGATCGGTCGGGTCTAGTGACTGAGGACAACTCAGCGAGGAGAGCAAGAGAGACTGCCTCGGCTGCGAGAAGTCTTATGACTGCTGGCGATTTCGAGTTGGCAGCGTACTACATAGGCGCAATGTCCCACTACATCGCTGACGTCGGCGTTTTCGGCCACACCATGGGGAGTGACACGGCCTGGGGAGAGGAGGAGCATCACGCGGACTACGAGGCCGAAATGGGAAGCCGGATTCTCTCTCTTGCGCCCCCTCCCCGGACTTCGATTACAGCCAAAGACCCTTACGAGGCCGCCCTGGATCTCGCAGCCCAGATAACCTTCGGACGCGGCGACATCAAGCCTAATGGATGGATGGACAACAACTACGACTGGTCTTACGATGTCTTCGTGACAAGTGCATATGCATCAATATACGCATCCATATACGCGGTGGCCTCTGCCATACAGTATCTGCTCCAGGAACCTCCTTCGCCAGGAACGGTGCCTGATGAGAGTACAGACGTGGACCTGCCTTCGGAGAACGTCCCCTCCGACGAGACGGCTGACTCGTCAGAGAAGGAAGGCATCGGACACGAGTTGATCGTCTACCTTTTAGGCGCGTCGACGGCCGTCGTCATCGCGGTGATAGCGGCGCTCACAAGAAAGCGCGCGAAGTAGTGTTTTCGCCCCGGCCCGACAAGCCTCATGTACTGACATCCGAGATGCTCGCGGCTGCGACGAAAACGCAATATGGCTCCTCGGCATCCGTGCTCCTGAATGAGATGACAGCGGAGAACGGACGAGACATCGCTCTCCAGAAGAGGTATGCGCTTCAGCTCGCAATGCTGAGTTCTTTCATCACCCCGTTCATGATATCTGCCGTCAACGTCGCCCTGCCCACGATAGCCGAGGAGTTCGGGATGACAGTCGTGGCCCTCAGCTGGGTCGCTACGGCGTATCTGCTGTCTGCCGCGGCCTTCCTCGTGCCCTTCGGGAGGATAGCCGACATAAGGGGCAGGAAGAGGATCTTCCTCGCTGGCATGTGGGTCTTTCTCATAGCGACCGCACTATGCTGTGTCGCTCCCAGCTCGGCCACACTCATAGCGTTCAGGTACCTGCAAGGAGTCGGAGGAGCGATGGTGTTCGGGACCTCTATCGCCATACTCACCTCTGTCTACCCGGCCAGCGAGAGAGGAAAGGCGCTCGGCCTCAGCGTCTCTCTGACCTATGTCGGCCTCTCGCTCGGCCCGTCCCTCGGGGGGTTGATGACTGGTTCACTCGGCTGGAGGAGCATCTTCGCCGCGACCATCCCTCTGATGCTGGCCCTGATTTGGCTGGCATCAGTCCGCCTGAGGGGTGAGTGGTGCTCTGGGTGCGGTGAGAGGTTCGATCCACAGGGAGCCATAATGTACGTCCTCTCGCTGACGGGCGTGATAGTCGGGTTCTCACTGCTTCCGAGGCCAGCAGGCCTTGCGAGCACGGTGGCAGGCGGCCTGCTGTTGATGGCGTTCGTCCTGTGGGAACTGAAGCATCCGAGCCCAGTGCTGGACATGGCGCTGTTTGCAAGGAACAGGCCCTTCGCCCTCTCGAACCTGGCGGCACTGATCAACTACAGCGCGACTTTCGCGGTCGCATTCATGGTAAGCCTGTACCTGCAATACGTCCGGGGCTATACCCCTGAGGCTACCGGGTTCGTCCTTGTCTCGCAGACAGTGGTTATGGCAGCCTTCTCGCCCCTTGCTGGCAGACTCTCCGACCTCGTTGAGCCCAGGGTGATAGCCTCGACCGGGATGCTCATAACAGCGATAGGCCTGGCGATGATCGCGCTGTTCGGGACCACCTCATCCGTATGGACGATCGTGGCCGTGCTCAGCTTCCTTGGCTTCGGATTCGCCCTGTTCTCGTCGCCCAACACGAACGCCATAATGAGCGCGGTGGACAGACGGCAGTACGGCGTCGCGTCCGCATCCGTGGGGACGATGCGCATGGTGGGGCAGGTCCTTAGCCTGGGCATCGCAACCGTTTTCCTGGCCGTTTATGTGGGTTCGGTCAAGATGACCCCGGAGCTAGCCCCCGAGTTCATGGAGGCTTTCCGTCCCGCATTCCTGACTTTCTCCGCGCTGTGTTTGTTAGGCGTGCTAGCGTCAATGGCGAGAGGCAGAGTCAGATAGCTGGCTTTCCGTGTCGGCGGGGCGCTGCAAGCCTGAACTCTGGACTGGCCCGCAGATGCTACGGCACCACAATCGAACGGGGCCTGCAATGCAGATAGCTGCGGCAGTGAACCGACTATTCGGCATGATTGCGCCTCGAATCCCTCAGAAAGTAACATGTCCGCAAAACGCCATTACAGAAGATGCCGCCATTCAATCCGGGTGGCGAATGTGCGCGAGGCGTGTAAGAGTGGGTTCGGATGCTATCAACCCTGAGATAATAAAGCGGAAGATGTGGATGGATTATCAGTACGCCAGCACCAACCCCGCAAACGAATACCTAGAATGCATCAACGAGCTCCTCAGCAGGCTGACCGACCCTGCGCAGGAGCTGGGAGAGTTCCTCCAGCACGTCGCAGATTCGATCTCGAACAAGCTCTATGTGAGAGAGGTGACAATCGGCATCAAGAGCCCTGAGGACGGGCTATACCGGTATGTCGCCCAGGCAGGACTCAGAGAGCAGGTCTGGGAGGAACACAAGAAGCTGGCATATGTCTACGAGCAGTTCGTCGACACTTCGCAGTACAAGTACAAGCAAATCAGCAAGTACACCAAGCTGTACCTGATTGAGGACAACCCCTACGCCGCGGGCGAGGAGGGCACCTACGACAAGGCACTGAGGCAGCAGTCTGTTAGGAAAGCGCTGGATGACTCCCTCGAAGGTGACTATCTTGACATAAGCGTGCTCGGGAAGAACGACGAGTTGCTGGGCTGGATAGAGATCTCTGGCCTGAAGACTGGCAAGCTCCCCGATACGCACACAATAAAGTGCCTCGAGATGATCGCGTCCATAATCGGCGTAGCCCTGACTCATGCACGCAGGAGGCGTGCTGACTGACCGTGCGACCCTTGTGCGGCCCAGCGAGGACTTCGACGGACGACAAACGATTAATCCGTGTTCGATGATAGCAGCACTGCCCATAAGAGATGAATACATGGTCACAACCGTGGACAAAGAGAGTGTTAAGCGGAAATTGAAGTTCGACTACCTCAGGGTGAAGAACCAACCGGACTCGAAGGCCATCGACGGCATGGCTGAGCTGCTCTCGTGCATGTTCACGCCACACACGCCTACCCAGGAGATCATCCAAAAGGCGGCCAACATCATCCATCACCAGTACCGACTTCGGTGGGTGATGATCGGCCTTAGGGACCCTTTGGACGGCATGTACAAGTACCAGGTCCACTCCGGGATGCGGCCTGACGCCTGGGAGAATCAGAGGGCCAAGATCTATACGGCGGAGGATTTCAATCTTGTAGTCCCTGGCAAGTACGCAGCCTCTGAGATAAGCCGGCTCAGCAGGGTGTACCTGGAGGAGGACAACCCGCTTGGGCAGGAGGCTCTGGGGACGGTGAACAGGCCTGTGCTCCTGGGGTCGAGGAGGAAGTCCGAAAGCGACGCCCTCGAGGCCGACTTCATAGACACCCTGATAATCGGGCCCGGGAACGACTTCCTCGGCTGGATAGAGTACAGCGGGACGGTCACTGGCACCTATCCGGACCCGATGACGATACGGCACATCGAGTTGTACTCAGCCATCCTGGCGGTGGCGCTGTGGCCGAGGATAGGCCGGGCATAGGGAGGAGACAGCCGGCACACCTGAACCGGGCCTGAGATATCATCCGATATGATATCATATCATGGAAAGCATGGAAAGCCAAATGCACCACTGTGCCATTCACCCGGTCGCGTATGTTGGCAGAAGAAGTTGAGAGGATCGTGGAGGAGTCCGCAAGGAAGCTCTTCCAGATCGCCCCTCCGCCTGTCAGGTACTACATACTGACTGACCTCTGGGCCAGAAAGAGCGACGATCCCTTCGTGCTGAAGACCCTAGAGGAGATCGAAACATATCCTCCGAGAGTGAGGCTCATTGAGAGTCTGAGGCCAGACGGGACATGGCCAATCCCGAAAAATCTAAGGGTCGCTGAGGAGGTCGGCCCAGGTCCGCCCTACGGCTGGACATACATAACCATGCTTCGCAATCTGAGCGACCTGTTGGACATGAGGGCGGACATCTCGAGGGGATACATCAGCACCTCACTGGAGCTCATTCTGAGCTGGCAGAGCGAGGACGGCTACATACCCGGGCCGATGAACGTGCCTTTCGGCCTGCCAAACTATAACGGACTCGCTCTCCGAGCGCTCCTCGGGTTCGGGCTCGGACGGGATCCGCGTGTGCGGAAGATCGTCGATTGGCTGTTTCGCTGTCAGAGACCTGACGGTGGATGGCTAATCCCTTATCTTGAGGACATGAGGTACCTCCCCCAGTTCGCGCAGATGCGCAAGGACGCATTCCTCGAGCTCGTCAAGAGGGGGGAGGTGCCTCTTTACGACCCCGGGGACTACAAGGATGTGCCCAGCTGCATCTGGACCACGATGATGGTCGTCAGGGGTCTCTGCCATAGCTTCGAGCTCGCACCGCGGAAGGAGGTACGAAGAGGGGCGGAGTTCTTCTTAGACAGGTTCTTCAAGGGCAACCGTCACCCAGCCCTATACAAGTCGGAATCGCACTGGACCAAGTTGAATTACCCTTGCTACGTCGGAAACGGCCTCTGCGCCCTGGACCTACTGACTTGGCTTGGGTTCGGTGCAGACGACCCGCGACTCGAACGGCCCATCAAGTGGCTGTTGAGCGCGCGCGGTCCGGATGGGCTCTGGCACGCCACTGGTCGACCTCATCCAAGCAGGGACGCGTGGATCTCTGAGGTGGCGCTCAGCGTGTTGCGGAGATACGCTCAGTCCATGGCCGGAAAACCGTTCGGCTACAGGGCGGAGATGCTCAAGGAGAGTATGGCGAGACCTGCCTCTGTTTGAACATGAGCCGTCAGAAAGGCTCATTTGGGGGCTAGAGGATTGGAGGCCGGGAATAGACCGATGAAATGCCCCACGTGTGGGTTCGAGAACCCTAAGTCGTACGGCCCGTGCCAGAGATGCGGCAGGTTCCTGGGTGCTTTCACCATGCAGAAGCCGGCGGACCAAGCCGCCAGGGCCGTTGGAAGGGACATCAGCTACGCAGCCAGGGCGAGAGAGGAGTACTCGCACGAGGAAATCGCCAAGCGGATGAGGATTCAGTACGTTCACGGAGCGCACGATCCAGCGCTGCGCAACCTCGATGGGCTCCTCAAGCTTGCAGCGAGCTGCAGGAAGAAGGAAGTCAACATCAGGGCGCTCTCAGAGGAGGCGGCGAGGTTCATACACGACCAGTTCCGCCTCAGGTGGGTCGCAATCGGGTCGAAGAGCCCAAGGGACGGGCTTTTCAGGTACGATGCACTCGTTGGCTTCCGAGAGGAGGCGGCGAACGCGAGGAGGGGACAGGCCTTCTCTCTGGCCGATTTCACGGAGGACACGAAGTACAAGGGCCGCCAGATCAGCGACATATCGAAGATGTACTTCGAAGAGGACAAGCCCTACACAGAGGGTGCCGAGGTCACGTTCAACAGGCCCATACTCCTGAAGGGAAAGAGGAGGGCACCCGACGAGGCGCTTGAAGGCGACTACCTGGATGTGCACATCTACGGTGGCGACGGCGAGCTGATAGGCTGGATCGAGACATCGGGCACGGTTGCGGGCAAGCTGCCAGACGTCACGACCATAAAAACTCTCGAGCTGATAGCTTCGATGCTCGGGCTGGCGTTCATGAGAGCGAAGCACTAGCACGGGTGGATGGGAAATGGTTTTGTCGTCGACGGGGCGGGTGCCTCACGCTCCGTCGGCCGACTTGCCCGCGCCTCAGAGCGCGACCAGGAGTGACTCCATCAGGGAGTTTGCCTTTTCCAGTCCCTTCCACATGTCCTCGAAGCCCAATTCAAGATTGTAGAAGGCCACATTCACGAGTATGTCCCTCAGGTCCGAGACGATAGGCTCCACGTCGGCGGGCATGACGTCCTCGTCATAGGCGAGGGCGTTCAGGGCATCGTACTGCTCCCATATCTCGGGGACGGCTCGGAGGTGCGTCTGGAGACCCCACGACTTCACATCTTCGCCACAGAGCTTCGCGTACTGGTCCAGGTAGTTCGGCTTGCACATGTAGTCGTAGTACCAGATTATGCCAACCCAGTTCAGCTCCCAGATAGCATCCGTGATGGTGTCGTCCGACAGACGTGGGTCTGTCAACATGTCGATGGCGGCGTCCATGTGGACCACGTCGTTGGCCGGCTGCTGGTAGGGATACCAGTCCTGCTCCCAAACTCCCATCGCTATGAGGCTAGTAGCAAGCCAGTACTCGATCTGCATCAGCTTCTCGTTGATCTCATGCGCCTTCGCAGGATCCGCCCTCTTCAGAGCTAGTTTCAGGGCCTCTGCGTTCGCAAGGAACCTCTCCGCTGCGTCGAGGGCCCTTCCCATGTTCTTCTCTGGGTCGAGGCCGTACTGCTCGTATATCGGACGTAGCACTGACACGCCGAACTCGTCATCGTCCATCAGCCTGTCCATAAGCCTTGCTGCGGAGGTTTCGAAGTTGTAGGGGATTATGGGCTGGGAGATAAGCCTGGCGGCCATGTCGGCAAAGACTTCGAACAGCATCCGCAGATAGTCGAAATCGATCAGTGCAATCGTGTCGAACTGGTTGTGGTAGTAAAGGCTGTCCCACTCCTCATCTACTGTTTCCAGCTCGATGCCCGGTATACCCGCTGCCGAGTACGTCCAGTGGTCGGCCCACGTGTGAGGCACAGGCGTGACCTTGAACCCGTACGGCAGGCGGGCTTTGTTCTGGCCCAGCACCTTGTGTACGAAGCTGACGAGTTCAGGAGCCATGTTTATCGCGAGCGGAGTGCCCGGAGCTCCCATCAGCTCGAAGTTCATGTATGCGACCGACCTGCCGACCCACTCAGGATGCAGCTTCGTGATTTCGAAATTCGCACCCCAGCACCAGTCATAGTAAGTCCCGAGAACACCGTACTCCTCGGCTTCGTGCGTCACCACGATTATCGTCCTCTCGGGCTTCGAGTTGAGCTGGTCGAAGGTAAGCTTCAGCGCCTTTGCGAGGACCAGAGTGGCTGCGACACCAGAGTTGTCATCCATACCTCCGAAGAACCAAGCATCTGTATGATCGCCCAGTATCAAGAACTCGTCCTGCGGCTTGCCGTAGTTCTTGCCCGGGATGACGCCCATGACGTTGTATCCGAACCCTCCAGCATCCCAATCATCGAGGTTCATCGGCGTCTGTATGATATCGCTCCAAACCGTGACCTCGAGGGTTCTGCCACCGCTCTTCGCCTCGGCCAGCATATCCTTTAGCAGTAGCCCGTCCTGTCCGCTGATGCTCAACATGGGCGGCCACTCGAGCCTGTAGAGACCGTCATGGCATTCTATTGCACCAGGCGTGTTGCCGTAGTCGGAGTCGTAGGTGGTGACGATTATCGCTGAGGCGCCATGGTAGTAAGCTTCGGCGGCCATCGAATCGACCCAGTAATCGTTGCCTATCCAGTTCGCCAGCACTATCTTGCCCTTGACATCGACACCCTCGTAGCCGCTGTGGAACCCGTTGCCCACGTCCACGAGTTCGGCTGTTACCTCGCCGTTGGTCGGGGTAGATCCGCCGTATGAGGCGGCCTGGAGCTGCAGGTCTCCCACCTTGACCCAAGCCCCTCTGAACTCCCACGCGTCCACCGGTATCAGCTCCAGCTTTGGATCGCTCAAGCCGATTTCCTTCATCACGTCCAGGACGTACATCGAAGCCTGATGAGAACTCTCACTACCAGCTCCTCGGAACCCCATGTTGCTACCATCAAGCCACTTGGCGCTTCCAATCTCTTGGAGGTCCTCGATGATCTTCCGCGCGAGGTTCATGTCAAGGTTCGCCATTACCATCGCCGCGAGATCGCCCTTTTTCTTTGCAGCCATCGAGTTCACTGGCGCGGCCAGTGCGAACGACATTACGAGCAAGACCGCGAGGACTACAACTCCGACAAATCTTCCTTTCACCGTAACTCTCCCCCCAAGCGTGCAGCGCGGGACTTCAATACTCCCGCATCTCGCGAAGAGAAATCGATGTCCGTATTCAAAGTCTTTGCTCCCGGCTGACAGCCTGCTCAGGCAGCCGGATGCCGCGCCAATCAATCCGACAAGGGACCTCGCTTTGGCCGAAGTAGGTTGACCACGGCCACGCGCCATCGCTGGGATTAATACGATAGGTCACCAATGTCCGCACTGGAAGGCGAGCAGTGGCTTGGAAATAGTAAAGGCTAGCGCACTCACCAAGAGGTATGACGGATTCACCGCTGTCGACGAAATCAACTTCTCCGTCAACGAAGGAGAGGTGTTCGGCTTCTTGGGTCCCAACGGCGCGGGAAAGACCACAACTATGAGGATGATACAGTGTGTCTCTCCGAAGACCTCGGGTTTCCTGACGGTCGCTGGCATGGAGGTCTCAGAGAAGCCCCGAGAGATCAAGAGCCTGCTCGGCGTGGCCCCGCAGGAGGCGAACCTCGATCCAGACTTCACTGTCTACGAAAACATGATGGCATATTCGCGCTATTTCGCGATACCTAAGAACTTAGCTCATCAGAGGACGATGAGGCTGCTCGAGTTCTTCCAGCTGGAGGGGAAGAGGGACACGCAGATAGACGAGCTCTCTGGAGGCATGAAGCGGAGGCTGCTTCTGGCCCGCTCCATGCTGAACGACCCGCGGATACTGATACTCGACGAGCCCACGGTGGGCCTGGACCCGCAGGCAAGGCATCTGATATGGGATCAGCTCATGAGGCTGAGGGGGCAGGGAAAGACCATTCTGCTGACCACCCATTACATGGAGGAAGCCGCGAGATTGTGCGACAGGCTCGTGATCATGGACAACGGGAAGATACTTGCTGAGGGCGCACCCAGAGAACTCGTGAGGCGTTACGTGAAGAGCAGTGTCATAGAATCCAAGGACCGGCCCGACGTGAGGGCATGCCTAGCCACGCTCAAGGAGGAGCTTCAGCTTGAGCAGGCGGGCGAGGAGCTCCACATCTTCACTGACCGCCCAAAAGAGACTTTGGCCGTCCTGATGCAAGAGTGCGCTATCGAATCCGCAACCGTTCGCGACGCCACGCTCGAGGACGTCTTTCTGAAACTCACGGGTAGGAGGCTGAGAGAGTGAGTTTGGCAAGCTATCTTTCGCTCCCGAAGATAAGCAGGAGAGCCTGGCAAGTCTGGCGGAGGGACTGGGATGTCTTCATGAAGACCTGGAAGGTGAACTTCCTCCCGCCCGCCGTCGAACCCGTGCTCTACCTTCTCGCACTCGGATTCGGTCTCGGTATGTTCGTCACTGAGATAGAAGGCAGACCTTATGCTGAATTCATTGCGCCAGCCCTAATAGCCATCACCATCATGAACTCAAGCTTCTTCGAGTGCACATACGCATCGTTCGTGCGAATGTACTATCAGAAGACCTTCGACGCGATAGTGGCCACGCCTCTAAACGTGGACGAGGTGATTGCGGGGGAGCTCCTTTGGGGAGCGACCAGGAGCACCATCTCGGCAACCATCATGCTCGCGATAGTCTCGCTGTTCGGACTCGCCAGCTATCCCTTGTCGCTGATAATCATACCGTTCTCGTTTCTTGGAGGGCTGATGTTCGCCTCAATCGCGATGTGCTTCACCGCAGTAACCCCCAGGATAGACTCGCTGAATTACCCCACCTCACTCTTCATAACTCCAATGTTCCTCGTCAGCGGAACTTTTTTCCCACTCTCGATGCTTCCGGCCGCCGTCCAGACGTTCGCTTACGCAGCAGTGCCCTTGGTCCACGTGGTGACAGTCACCAGGAATCTCACCTACGGATGGCTCGAGGGGGACACGGTGCTAAGTCTGCTCTGGATATTGGCTGTTACCGCGCTCTTCTTCCTGCTAAGCGTCAACATGATGAAGAGGCGGCTGATCGTGTGAGTTGCTATGGCTGAGGTGTGAACCCGACCGCCTCAGCCGCGCTCTTGCCCGGGAAGAACTCGGAGAATATCCTATAGTACATCAACTCCTCCTTCGTCCTTATCCTGCCGTTCGGGAGCATCTTGCGCTCCCTCTCGAAGTCGGCGTCTGAGATCGTCTCTTCTGAAACTCTTACGAGGGCGTTGATGGAGCCTGCGCCATCGCTGAAACGCCGCTTCCTTCGCCACACGACCTCAGCTGGTAGCATGTCTTGGAACGCCTTCCTCAGTACTAGCTTGTTGTGCTCAGGCCGAGACCCTAAGAGGTGATTCCTTCCGAGCGAGAGACCATATTCCACAATACTGTTGCTCATGAGCGGCATCCTGCCATCGAGGGAGGACGCAGCGGTCATTCTGTCTACCCTCTGGAAGCCTGCGAGATGGCCAGCTCTGAGCAACTTCAACCTCTCCGCCCTTAGAACTTGGTCAGACCTGATCCCGAGGAGGCTGTCGTAACCAGCAAAGACCTCGTCTCCGCCCTCTCCACACAAAGTCACACGGCTACGATCGGTGAACATCCTCGTGGCCATTAGGTTTGGTATGCAGCTCCTCACGAGAGGGTAGTCGAATGTCTCCGATGCATAAACCACGTCGCCCAGTATATTCAGCATATCCTCGACGCTGAACACCAGTTCTCTGTGCTCGGTGCCGAGAGCGTCTGCGACCTTCCTTGCCATTGAGAGGTCCTCGCAGCCCTCCATACCCACGCACACGCTTTGTATCTTCCTGGCTACCAGAGATGCAGCTGTCGCTACGACGCTGCTGTCCAGGCCGCCGCTCAAGAGGACGTTGAAAGCCCGTGTCGGTCCGAGGCAGTCGATGGTCCTAGCTATGATCAACTCTCTGACCCTCATCGAATGCTGATGAGGCAACGGTGGTTCGGCCCACGGAACCCGCCTCCTCTGGATGACCCTGTACCCCTCGCCCTGGACGAACATCTTCCCCGGAGGGAAAGGCACGAAAGGAGACCCAGAGATGATTTGGGACTTCATCTCGGATGAGAACGCTCCCTGCTTCGGGTCCCTTGATATGTACATGGGTTTGAGGCCGTATGGGTCACGCGCGATGATGATGCCCTTCCGGTCGAGAACGACAACCGCATATGCGCCGTCGATGTATCCGAAGACTCGTGCGCCCACAGTGCGATACGCGTCGAGCAACAGCTGGGCATCTGAGGCGTCTGGGGGCGTGGACGGCGTGATCGTCTTGCGCAGGAATTCTCTATTGAAGATGTAGGAATCGCCTGCGACGGCTAGACCGTCCGCACCTGCGATAGCCGATGGGGAGTCGCCGCACTCATATGATGAGCATCGGGCACCCAGCACAGTTCCGTCGTCAACGTGTATTTGCACGACCTCCCGCCCTCTGTGAGCCAGCCTGTCAAGCATGCGTCTTACGAGAGAGCGGTCCTCCCTGCCATATGTGCCTGCTATCCCCTGCACTTCAATCATCCTTCCGTCACGTCGTCGCGGCTCACATCTCTGCCAGATCGAGGTCGCGGCCGCTGATCGCGAGTGCCTGGATTCTCTCCTTTTCTGAAATGGGCTTCCCGCTGACAGGGTCTACCGTTACGCAAGCGCCGTCGACGATGGCTGTGGTGATCTTTCCACGTGCAATCTTGCTTCCCCTGAGGTCAGATGCGTCCAGGATTCCCTCTTTCACGGCCTCTGCCAGCACTTTGGGTGAAGAGAATGGGTCCTTGACCTCCGGCCCTCCCAGACGTTTGATTGTGTCTATGAGGTACTTCGCGTCTGAGATAATCTCTGCCTTTCGAGCCTGGACCTTCGGGTCGTGCTCGGGCGCGACGTCGCCGAGCATCGTACGTGAAATGACGCCTCTAGCTATCTCGCAGCTCTCGATAACCTCATCTGCCGTTGCGGCGTGGTGAGCCTCACTGAAGCCCACGACGTGGACTATGTGTGGCTTGAGGGACATGGCCGAATGGATGGAAGATGCGAGCTGTCCCTTCGCAACGAACGGCATGGAAGAGAACGACTCCAGACCTGGTCTCACCATCCTGTAGATCTTGAACTTCGGACTCCGGAAAGACTCGACGAGCTCAAGCTTGGCAAGCATTTTCGCTAGATCCATCGCGGGGGACACGCCCTTCGGCGTATCAAGCATCAGCTGGCAGACATAGTGCTCCACGCCGAGGGCACGAGCATTGTGAGCCGCTATGTACGCCATGGCGACCTCTATCACATCGCCGGACCTCCTCAGCGCCCACTGATGAGATTCGTTCACCTCAACGGGAATACCCTGTTCGGCATACCATCTGATGGCTTGTTGGTTCTCAGCGATGGCCTGCTCAAGCGGGCGCTTGGATCGGTTATCAAGCTCACTGTACCAGGTCAGTGGGACCGCGCCCCATGCCACGTTAATCGTCTCCTTGAGCATCTTCGCCCATTTGATCAGGTCCGTTGTGCCGCTGTAGCAACGCAGAAGGGGATGGTTCCCGGTCCTGGTGGCCCTGAAGATCTCCTTCAGGTCCTCAGGAGACCTCAGGGGCACTCCGCCAGCTCCGTCCATTCGCAGATCCATCTCCGACTGCGAGAAGAAGAACTCCTGGGCGTTCTGGTCGGGAGCGATCGATATGATGTCAACGGACCCAGACTCGGCGATTCTCCTCGCTCCTTCCACGGTCTCCCGGAGGCTAGGCAGGCCAAAGTGGTGTCTGATGAGGGGAACCGGATATGATGATTGTATCCTGCTGACTAGGTCGTGCGGAGGAATCCTCTGCGGTACAATCTCGGCTGTCCCGCCGAGGACGCGCACGACGGCGTCGCGTGTCTCTCCTCCTTCGAAGAATACATCAAACACACCAGCCTCCTTGGCAACGGCGACGACGCTCGGCGTTCCCCCGAAAAACATCCTCGGCTTGTTGAGGTGGCTCCGCACCGTCATCTCTCTACGGAGGTCGTCGAATATGCACCTTGCGTTCTCTGGACTTAGCCTGTAGCTAAGTGCGACGATGTCTGGCTTGTAGGATTCGATAGCCGCGACGACCTGCTTCACAGGCACCGCAGGGCCAAGGAAGACGGTCTCGTAGCCCATCGAACGCGCTATCTCGAGAAACGACTGAAGGCCAGCCACATGGACGCAACTTTCGAGCGCCGCTGCAAGGATCTTCACCTGACGACCCCCTCGAGAGCCAGCATCCTGATCTCCTTGACGGAGAGGCCCGCCATGCCCAGTTTATCGACGGTACGGCCCGTCTTCCAGAAATCGCATGCATGGATGAGCGATGCAATGTGTATGAGCGAACACAGCGTGGGTGTCTCTACCCCAAGTTGACGGCTGACAGATACCATCGGGACCAAGCTCATCGGGACATCCTCAAGTATGTACCTGTGTGTCAACGTCGAGGGCGCACGGACGCCCTTGTATCCAGGCGTTGCCTGGATGGCCTCGTAAAGTGTCTTCCCGGCCGAGGAGTACGCGAGGTAAAGCCATTCCCTGGCGGTGTGAAGATGCACACCGAGAGCAGTACCTATCGCGACACGCTCGGCATCAGCCGCCTCAAGGACTCTTGCCGTGAAAGGGGAGACACCCTCCAAGTAGTACTCGAAATCTCCGTGGGTCGACTCGATTCTAGCTGCGTTTAGGAGTGTGAGCGTCGGATGAAATATGGCGCCGATGTTGTCGAGGCCCGTCTCAAGGACGTTCGTTGCGGCCACGAACTGAGGAAACGCCTGCCTCACGAGGGCTAACACATCAGGCGTCCTATGTGCGGGGATGGCTGCAAGGGGGACAGAATTCTTGATCTGCATTATCCTCGCACGCGCAAAATCCGTGTGCCTTGACACATAGATGAAAGTCTGAGCCTCTGCCACTGTTGGTCTCTCTCGTAATCTAGCCTCTTTGAGCACCTGCATGAACTCGAGGGCACCAAAAGTCCTCCCCGGGTTGAGCACGACCGTCTGCTCTCTCCTGAGATATGGGGCACATTGCCGGGCCACGTCCCTGTGGCCAGTGGCCGGCACAACCACCATGATGACGTCAGCGTCCTCGATGGCTTCCTTTATGTCGTCAGTCGCAACATCCAACTTGCCGAAGCCTTCCACGACGCCCTCCAAATCCACGCCGCCTCTGTCGACGATGTGTTCGACGCGCTCCTTAGACCTGTTCCAGAGGTTCGTGCGAAAACCCATCAGCGCCAGATGGCCGGCCATGGCGAGGCCGCCGTGACCTGCTCCGAGTACCGCGAAGGTTGGAGAGGTCTCTGAAACCTTTCTCCTGCGCGCCAGATGACATCCTCCCTTTACAAAGCTAGAGCGCACCGAGAGGGGTCGAGGGGCCCGTGCACTCTATGATTATCTGTGAATAGTGATGAATAGTTATTAAATCCTTATCCGCAATTATCATAGGCTCACAGAGGCCTGAGAGAAAAGCGACCTTGCGGCGATACCATGGAAACGGCAATCAGAGAGGCGGCCAAATGGGTGATCAATTCCGACCGAAGACTTGTCACGCTCAGGTGTTTCAGACGCGGCCAGTTTCTGGGTGCATCTGAAATCGCCCAGGAGACGTCCCGATCCATCCAGAATGTAGCAACCGCTCTGAAGGAGCTCGAGTCGAAGAAGATCGTCTCCCAGCTAGAACCGGGCAGGAGGACATGGAAGAAGTACGCCCTCACCTCGATAGGGAAGAGCGTCCTTGATTCAGTCGAGAGGGAACTCAGCGCTGGCATGTTCGAGCGTGTGGCAGATGAGTTGTCATTCAGATACGTGCGAGACGCATACAGGCTGATAGTCACCGAGCCTATCGTCGTCACCAAGACGATGGGACTCTATGAGGTCGTAGATAGAGTGCTCGCAGACCCGCGCACCAGGAGCGCTTACGTCGTTGACGAGAGGCGCAGGCTTGTGGGAATGATAGGTTTGATGCAGATGCTAGCAGCCATTCAAGGCTCTCTAAGCCTCTTTGACAAGGGCAGGACGCAGCCGAGGAACAAGCGCGTGCCCCTTCCGTTCTCCGTGGAGGAATACATGATCAAGCCTGTGACAGTCAGCGAAGATGACAGGCTCTTGAGCGCCCTGGAGAAGATGATGAAGAACGGCCTTGAGGACCTGCCAGTAGTGGACGAGAACGGCACCCTGATAGGGGAGCTGAACGGCTTCGAGATACTCCTTCTGGGGAGCGAGGTCATGCGCCGCCAACGGTTTGCATGACGCGAGTCCCAGAATCGATCGGCTTAAGAACGGGAGCAGGTTCGTGATGTTTCAAGACATATGGAGTGGCATCATCAGCGAGCTTTGGTTCCAGCTTACCTTCCTACTGATGGTAGCCCTCGCATCTAGCTTCTTGTTCGCCCGGTTCAAGCAGCCCAAGGTGATAGGGCAGATTGTGATCGGTATAATCATCGGCCCAAGCGTGCTTGGCCTCATCAGTGTGAGTCAGGACGATCCCGGCGACATGGTCCACAGGTTCGCCGAGCTGGGTGCCATCATCCTGCTCTTCATGATAGGCCTCGAATGCGATATCAAAGAGATTTACACCCGGCGCTCGATAATCATCGCCAGTGGGGGCGTCATCGTTCCATGGATCGGGGGTTTCTTGATAGCCCAATTGATGCTTCCAGCCCCTAACCCTCCTTACGACAAGTTCGCACAGTCCGTCTTCATAGGCGCAGCTCTGGTCGCAACGAGCGTGGCTATCACGGCAGGCGTCATGCGCGAGATGAAGCTGATGGGCACTGGCACGGCAAAGGTGCTCCTAGGTGCTGCGGTGGTCGATGACGTGCTCGGCATGATAGTCCTCGCGGCTTCGACCGGGACGGCTACAAACGGTGGTATCGAGTACGGCCGCCTGCTTTGGGTGGCCTTTGCAGCGGTCGCGTTCGTCTCCCTGGGCGCATATGTTGGGTCCAAGTTCATCGTGCAGTTGATATCCATCGTGAACAAACGCGGGATGAAGCAGGGGATAGAGGAGGGAGGGTTTTTGCTGGCACTCTCACTGGCGTTCCTCTATGCGGTCATTTCCGAAGCTATCGGGATATCAGCCATTGTCGGAGCGTTCGTCGCAGGCACGAGCTTCGCGAGATGCGAGTTCAGAGAAAGCTACATGAAAAGGACTTCGGTCCTCGAGTTCGTGTTCGCGCCCATATTCTTCCTGTCGCTTGGAATACTAGTAGATCTCGAACAGATATCCTTCGAGATATGGGTGTTCGCAGGAGTCCTCACGCTCGCGGCGTTCCTCACCAAGCTGGTCGGTTGCGGCCTCCCAGCGATGCTGATGGGCATTGGGAAAAGGGAGGCGCTTACGATAGGTGTCGGCATGTCGCCCCGCATGGAGATAGCAATGATCATCGCCTTGTACGGCCTCACAACCAACGTGATATCGAGGGACATCTATGGTGTCATCGTGATCATGGGCATACTCACTGCTGTTTTCACGCCGACGATGCTAAGGCGCATCACGAAAGAATTGCCAAAGGCTGAAGAGGTATGCGACGTCAAACCCGGCTGAGATTCGATTTCGGCCTGTGAGCGATTGATGGCAGAGGCTGATTGCGGGCCCACAGAATCACAACTTCCGTGAGATCTAGCTCTGAATACAGCACAATGAAATACCACTTCGTCGATTCGGCTGACGAGTTCGGATTGAGAGTTGGGGGGGAGGAGGATGAAGGCTAGGATGCTTCTTGTCCTTGCTGTGTGCGCGTCACTGCTAGCCGTTATGATTGCCATGCCTGCTGCTCAGGCGGGCAAAGGACCAAAGTGGATGGAATTGATCTATCTTGTCGCGGACAACAACCTAGACGTTTATGCCGGCGCCCACCACGAACCTGTGGTCGAGGATGATTTCCGCGAACTCATGTCCGTTGGCTCAACCAATCAGGTCGCTGTATACGTGTTCGTAGACAGATGGACGGGGCCTGCGAACCTGTTCAAGGTGCACAAGGGCTGGATGGAAGAGATAAAGAGCTTCAACCTCAACGGCAAGGAGGCCAACATGGGAGACCCAGCGACCCTCAGGAGCTTCGTCAAGTTCACGATGAAGGCGGAGCGGCCAGAACACACTCTGCTGATGTTCTGGGACCACGGCTCACCTCAGATGATCGCGTATGACGACAACGCAGGGACGGAACAAGGCTGGGACATGCTCACGCACAATGAGGTTTTGGAGGCCCTCAGCGGCATACATGTCGATGTGATCGGCGCGGACGAGTGCCTGGTCGGCCAGCTCGACGTGGCCTACCAGTATCACATGGGTGGCCTTAGCACAGAATACCTGCTGGTGAGTGAAACCTACACGGGCTGGAGAGGATATCCGTACGACTGGACGCTCAGGGAGCTGGTGGCCAACCCCGACATGACCCCGAGAGAGGTTGCCGTCATGTTCATCAAACAGGTTCAGGCACTGCTCAGCCAGCCACCTTACATGGGTGAGGAGGTCAACTGCCACGCCGCCATCGATCTGAGCATGGTGGGTCTGCTTGGCAGTTCGGTCATAGGGATTGGCGAGCTTCTGGCCGAGGACATGGTATCAAACCTCGGGGCGGTCTCGAAGGCGAGAGGGGGCGCGTGCTTCTCGTACGGTGCGAATGCTATGAACATCATCGACCTTAAGACCTTCATAGAGCTCATCTCGAAGAACACGAAGGACGGAGCCGTGAAGGCTGCTTGCGATCAGGCGCTAAGATACTTTGACTGCACGGTCATCGCACTCCAGACGACCAACGCGTTGGACACCCAGATCAGCGGTTTGGGCATCCTTTTCCCAAACCACTCGTGGGAGACGCCATCGTACTACTGGGGCTACGCCTTCCCGCAAGCCGGCTGGATGGACTTCCTGCAGGCGTACTGGAGTGCTGCGGGTTCGGCATGAGCGCACTGTTTGCCGGCAACATCGGTGCGACAATACGCCGGCCGAGGATGAACTGGGTTGGTCAAGACAGCCGAGCAATTCTCATATAGTATCGACGATGTTGGCCTTTCACTCCGGAGAAGGGTGAAGCTTTGGCAGACAATCGCATCAAGAAGTGGCTGATGCTGCAGATGTGGAGGTTGCAGCAGGTCGCCCAGGTCCTGACGCTGACGCTCATGGCCGCGAACCTCTCGCTCATGGTCTGGGGCTATGTGAAGTGGAGAGGGTCCATCTTCGAGAACTCAATCGCGGGTCCTTTGGTAATCCTCCTTGTACTCGGACTGGCGATATGGAGCTTTGCCATTGTCTGGGATCTCAGGCTGAAGATGTGGCGGGAGCAAGTGTCCGTGCTTGTTGAGAAAAACCCGTACATGAAGGAACGGCTTGCCCCGAAGGAGATCGCTCTGTACGCGCTCACATGGCTGCCTGTCTTGGAGCAGCTCGGCAAAGACAACCCAGAGATGAAAACCCATGCCGAAGCCCTGAGGCTCTGGCTGCAGAAGGAACTCAGGGACGACAGCCTTGTCCGGAAGGATCTAGAAGACATACTCGAGTACATAGGAAAGGACAGGAACGGACGCTTCGGATTGTAGAGCCTGCTACCTCAGATCTGCTAGTATCTGTCTGGCTCTGTCACGATATGTGTGCGCGCGCACGCGCCTGTAGCCTTCGTCGGAGACGCGCCTAGCTTCCTCGTCATCCTCCAACAGCTCCCTCAGATTCTCCACGAGGTGCTCCTCATTCGAGTAGTAGATGTAACCCCTGCCGTCCTCGAACCCCTTGATGTAGTCTAGCTTCCTATCGGTGACGAGGAGCCCTCCGCTCCCGAGTATCTCGAACGTCCGCGGGTTCAGCGCCCTGGCTGACTGAGGGTGGTGGACGTTCAGACATATCCTGGACCTGTTGTATATCACGTTTATCGCTCTGTGTTCCAAAGTCTGCCTGTGCAACTCGATGTTCCTGAGTACACCGAAACGAAGGGCATCCAAAACCTGTCTGTGCGAGTACCAGTGGGTCGAATCCGTCCAGACTCCGATTCTGGCAGCCTTGAACTCCCTGCCGATGCGGCGTAGGAGCATCACCCTCTCTGGATAGAGGTCTATCCCTCCGACAAAGCTTATGTCGATGTCCCGCTTCTCTGGCGATCTGAAGTAGAGCCCTGGGTCATAGGCCATGGGGAGGAGCTTTGGCTCGCAGTGACCGCTAAGAAGCTCTATGTCCGCAGGCTCGTAGGTGTAGACGAGATCATACGCGGGCGCACACCTTTGGATCACGGGGAACTCCGTAGCACTGTCATAGGCCCACAGGACAAGCTTCGTGCCGGCGGACTGGCACGAATGCCTTGCCTTCTCCGTAAGTTCGACACCTTTCAGCACCAGGAGGTAAGATGGAGGGGAGGCTAGAACGGCTTTCTCAACAGCCGATGCGTTCCTCCTATCCTGAGCCTCGCCGAGACGGACTCTGAAGCTGCGTGATGAGTAGTAGAGAACCTCCTGGAACGCGTTCCTTTTCGGGTACTGCCACTGAAGCACTGAGACCTCGAGCCCCTCGCTCCTGAAAGCATCGGCCACCATGTGTATGTAGCCCCTGAACGGTGGGCCCGCTATCAACATCCTCTCTTGCCCCTTGTCAGCCACCGTTCCTCCCTCCCTCTCCCCTTAGCCTTCTCTTCGTACGTATGCTCAGGAGCTGCAGGGATATAGGTATCCTTGTCCTCCACGAGCCGAGCGACGTGTGTATCCACGGATGCTCCCGAGCGTGCTTCCTGGCGACTCTGGAGAGGGTTCGATAGTACCTCTTTGTCATTGACTTGCCCTTCGATTGATGGTGTGCTTCCAACGGCAGCACATATGCCTCGAGCCCCAAGCGTTTGACGCTTAGTGAGTAATCGACCGCATACAGGTGCCAATCGTCGCAGACTCCATCGTCGAACTTCAGCTGCTCGAAGACGGTCCGAGGGATCACAAACAGGCACTCGTCGACCGTCTGAACTGGCTCGGGCTTGTCTATCCGGATGTGCCCCGCAGGAACAGGCGGGTCACCATGAGTTATGTTTGTGAGCACACCCTTTCGGTCGAATCTGCCCGCAACGCCTGCGATCCCTACTCTGGGCAGCACGCTCATCAGGCTGGAGACTTTCCTCAGGAAATCGCTGCCGCCCAAGACGATGTCCTGGTGTGCGAACATCAGCAGGTCGCCCATCGCCTTCGCAGCTCCTTCGTTAAGCCCTGTCGCCGCAGATGTGTATTCACCTGATGTATTGTCCACCTTGATGAACTCGTATTCCAGGTCCTGATTCGACAGGGACCTCAGGAGATTTGCCCTGAGGATGTCTTCGTCGTTGCATACGCATATGACTGATATCAAGGCCCATCCTCGGATTTGTTCCCCCAAGGAGGTTTTCCATATTAATCTCGCCGAAGAACTGAGAGCAGGCTTTTGTAGGCCCCAGAAGTTGTTAAATAGCCAGATGGTTTCTCACACGTCGGTCTCCCCAAATGACCAGGAATCGGCCCGAGGGCAAGGCGAAGGTTCTGTTCGTGCACCCCACAATGGCGCCCTTCATCCGGGCAGACCTTGAGCTGCTTGCGAAGCATTTTGAACTGCGAGTGGTCGACGTCGGCTCCGTGGGGAGAGGGGCGCTTGCGTCTCTCAAGGCAGGTCTGGCCATCGCTCTGGGCACGTTGAGGTGCAATCTCGCCTTCGCGTGGTTCGCAGAGAAGCACGCAAAATGGACCGTCCGGCTGTGCAAGCTGTTTGGTCGGCCCTCATTGGTTGTCGTAGGCGGCTACGAGGTGGCGCGGGTTCCTGAGATAGGCTATGGCTCACTGCTGGATCCCAAGAAGGCCGCGACAGTGAGATACGTGCTCGAGAACGCTTCACTGGTTCTTCCCGTTGATGGCTCTCTGAAGGAAGATGCCATGAGGAACCTCGGGGTAGAGGGGAGGAACATCAGGCCCCTCCACACAGGGCACGATCCTAAGAGGTTCAGACCATCTGGAAGAAAGGAGAACGAGGTCTTGACAGTAGGCATCGTCAACCGAGTCACAGTCAGACGCAAGGGGCTCGACGTCTTCGTCAAGGCTGCGGCGCTTGTACCCGAGGCGCGGTTCGTGCTCGTGGGGGGCTCAGACGACGGGACATTGGACGAACTGAAGGCCACGGCTCCGCCCAACGTCGAGTTCGCAGGCAGTGTGCCGTACGACAAACTCGTGGCTTACTACCAACGCGCCAAAGTGTACTGCCAGCTGTCCTTGTACGAGGGGCTACCCAACGCATTGTGCGAAGCGATGCTCTGTGAGTGCGTCCCCGTCGGAACCACGGTACCAGGCATCGTGTCTGCCATCGGAGACACGGGGTTCATCGTGCCGCCGAACGACCCCGTGGCGGCGGCCGATGCGATAAGGAAGGCCCTCGCTTCGGACAAAGGGCCGGCTGCCAGGGCAAGGATAGCAGCTGAGTTCTCAGCGGCAAAGCGGGAGAGTGAACTCGTCTCGGCAATCCAGGCGCTCCTCCGCTAGCCCACGCGGAATGGCTCGCCCGCCAGTACCCATTCCCATGTGAGCTTCAGGCCCTGCTCCAAGGACACCAGGGGCCGCCAACCGAAGTCGCGCCTGGCCCTGGAAAAGTCCAGCGCGATCACCTTGACGACATCCGACTGCCTCGACTCGACCTCTGTGACTCGTAGACCTCTGCCAGTCACAGCCTCTATGGCCGTGAGAACCTCGTCCAGAGTGGTCGCCCTTCCCGAGCCTATGTTGTAAGTGCCCCTTGCCCCCTCCCCCTCCAGGGACAGCAGCATGGCTCGGACAGCGTCATCCACATAGAAGAAGTCCCGAGCGTTCCTCCTACTGCCGTAGACCACTATCGGCTGGTCATCCCTCGCCGCCCTCAGCCACGCGGTCACGACTCCCGTGCCTCGAGCGGGGGATTGGTTCGGCCCGTAGGGGTTGCCGAACCTCAGGATGATGGGTACAGTGTCTGTGCCCTCGCACACCCTCATCAGCTCAGACTCTATGGCCAGCTTGGTCCTCGTGTACGGCAACACCGGCCTGGTCTCGGCTGTCTCGTCAATCGGCCGTTGGCCAGAATCACCGTACACCGTCCCGCCGGAGGACGAGAACAAGATCCGCCTCACCCGTGCCTCGATAGCCCTTCTGAACAATTCCCTGCTTGCGGAGAGGTTCGCCGCATCCCTCTGAGGGTCAGACACCGATTCGAGCGGGGTGGTAGTGCTGGCGAGGTGGACCATCCAGTCCGAGCCTTCGAGAGGTATGTCGAGCGTCTCGGGCCTGAGGAAGTCACCCTCGACAGCCTCTACCCCGAGGTTCCTCATCACCTCGAGTCTGTCCCTGTCCGGGCTGAAGGCGAGGACGTGGTCCCCACGCCTGATCAGCGCAGAGACCAGGTTCGAACCCAGAAAGCCGGTAGCGCCGAGTACGACGACCCTCAACTCCGCCCCTCCGAGAGCCCTCAAGCCTCGGGCCCGAGCTCGAGACCGATTTCCAGGAGGTCTCTCTTGAAGGCCGCAATCAGTCGTGAGTACTCCTCGGAAGGGCGCCTGTTCTCAGCATCCCAGCACTCGTGCAATGTCTTGCCCAGAGGAGGGTTCGAGAGTCTCGCCTCGTACTTCGAAAGCAACGCCTCTATCATCTCGTTCGCGTCGCTCAGCCCCAGGCCGGCCGCCGCATGTGCCACCTCACCTGCGATTCTCGGTTCCACGGGCGTCATCCTGTCTTCGTACTTGTTTGTGGCCGTGCCCCCGGATTCCACCGAGAGGCCAGAGGAGACTGCTGCGATGACGGACGCAGCGTTCTCATACAACACCATGGTCGTACAAGGGCCTGCAGCCGTGTAGTTCAGGCTCAGGCTGAGCAGGTGCGTGTTCCTGCTGACCGCCTGGCCCATCGCACTGATCACCCACAGGAGTTCCCTGCTGCTGTTCGACACATATCTGAGATGGAGCGGGAACGGTATCAGATAGCTCGCCTGGAGCGTCAGGAGGCCCATCAGGTGGCTCGCAACAGTGCACACAGCGGTGCCCTCAGGTCCGCCCGAATACCCACCCATAAGCGGTGCGAAGTCCATGCCTATGGGCGCCCCGAACGACAGTGCGAGAAGAGCTTTGTTCAGCCGGGCGAAGTCTATCTTCATGGGGTCCATGCTCGCGATCATGAAGCCGTCAGAAGGGCGAAGGCCGTACCGCGGCATCATCGCTGCCGCGAGCGCGATGTCCGATTCGGCGGTCGAGAGGGTGTTCATGAAGGGGATGCCCTCGCGGCCCACCCTGTTGCAGGCCTCCCTGCCGAGCACAGCGTTCCGAACCGCCCCGAGCAGTTCCAACGGCGATGCTGGCCTTATCCGCATACCCCCCACTCTCGTGATGGCAGGAGTGGTGATTGCGTCCGCTTCGGGAATCTCGGCATAGCCTTCCATGAGCGTGAGGAATGCTGTGTCGCTCGAGCATGGGCCTCCGCCTGCACCGAGGAGGCACCATGGAGGGGTCCTGTCGCCTGGCTTTCTGGGTACGAAGGCCCTCCTGTCCCTCCCTTCGCCGAAGTAGACCTCCGAGGGGGCGTCTCTGAGCGCCTCCCGGATCTCCGATTCCGTATAGGAGATGACCCTGCCCGTGTCAGTGCAGTACGCCCCGACGTCGACGAGCAGCTCGAGGCCTGCCTGGAACAGATCATCCGCAAGGCTGCTGTCGTCCGAAACGGGCCTCGAAGGGTCGTACCTAATCCCGTACTCCTTGACCTTCTCCTGGACCTTGGGCGAGAACCTCCGAAGCTGGTAGTCGTTCTCGCTCATCGGAGGACCTTCCAAGGCCTTCTCAACCACGTCCAGTATCTGTACCACCGGCTGTCACCTCACCGCCATTCTGTCGTTCGTCCGATAAGACTGGCCCTGGGTGCATAGCGGTCTTCGGATATATGCGTTGATGGACGCGGACGCCCGGGCACGATCAGCCTAGCACTCTTATCTGCTCGTGCACCTCAAGGCCCCTGCTGGGCAACCTAGAGATGAAATCCTTCGCTGGGAGCTGCTCCGGAACGTGCAGCCCCTTGTGGTCGACGACGCCTTCGATTATCATCTCGGCGGCAACTGACCCTCCGCTACCTACGAGATACCCAGTCGCATTGCTCCTGCCAATCTCGTAAGCGCGCTCGTGCGACATCATGGTCCACATCTTGACCATCGTCTTGCGACCCGCCTTCTTGCCGATGACCTCCACGACCACTGCCGCGTGGCCCTTCACCTTGCCTATCATCTCCACAGGCCTTGGCATCAGCGCCACCACCACGTCCAATGGCCTGACCTTAACGCCCTTGACATCGACTGGCTTGAGGCTGTGCATACCGAGCTTCCGCAGCCACCGCGCAGCATTGGCAAACTCGTCGTCGATGGCTATCCTGAAGTCCGCCTTCTTGAGGGTCTTTATGAACCTGGGCATTAGGTATGTCTCCTCATGGTTGGTCTTGTAGACCGGAAGAGGGCCTATCGGCGGAGGGAACTCATAGATCTCGCGCTCGTGCAGCGGAGGGACATATTCTATCTTCCCGTTCCTGTAGACAGCCGCTGGCACCGTCGTCTCCTCGAGGAGGTCTATCGGGGACCACAGCGAAAAGAGGTTCACACCCTCGGCGGATCCGCTGTCACCGTCCATGACATGCGCCTCGAGAGCGACATCCAGCTTGCCTGCCGCGTACATCGCGAAACAGTCTGAGATGCCGGGGTCCGAACCGACGGCGGTGACCGCCGTGATGCCCGCTCGCCTGCACATCCTGTCTGCTTCCCTGAACTTCCCGAACGAGTCCACGGTCATGCTGAAATCAACATAGTCGCAGCCTGCCTCGGCGGCCGCGTTCAGAGCCTTCATGAGGAGGCCCCAGGGCAGCGAGCTGACGACCAGATCGCAACCCCTCAGGAGCTTTCTGAGCTCCCCCGTCTTCGTCGCATCGACCTTCTTCACCACGAACTTGTCACTTTTGACCCGCGCGACCATCTTCTTGGCGGCGTCCGTGTTGTAGTCGGCAAGCACGATGCTGTCGACTTTCTCGTTCTTTCCAAGTTGTTCTGCACACACAAGCCCAGTTATTCCACAACCGAGTTGGACTATCCTAATCTTCCCACTCGGGGGAATAAGCGGAGTCTGGGGTAAATAGCGGTTTTCGAGAGGACTTATGTACCCATCCGTGGGCCGCCCCCTCTAATGCCCGCCAGCCAAAGGACACCGGTCGGCTTTGCGCGGTCTGGAGTCTGTCGGAGAACCAACTGAGCCCTAGGCGAGAGAATAATATGGAGGCTGGGGGATAGCCCTCGGGGACGCCGATGACTATGGATGTTCATGAGGCAATCCGAATCAGGAGGTCCGTTAGGTCGTATCTTGACAAGCCCGTTCCAGAGAGCGCTCTGAACAGGATTCTGGAGGCCGGGCGGCTGGCGCCATCGGCCAACAACCTTCAGCCATGGCACTTCGTGGTTGTCACGGACCAGGCGAAGCGGGAGGAGCTCTCGCACGGCAGGTGGGCGAGGTTCCTCAAGGACTGCCCCGTTGTCATCGTCGGATGCGGCGATCGGGCGGCCTCTCCAAAGTGGCACCCGATCGATGTCGCCATAGCCATGCAGCAAATGGTGATAGCCGCGACGGCGGATGGACTGGGGACTTGCTGGATTGGGAGCTTCGACGAGGACGTCGTCAGAAGGATTCTGAAAGTGCCGGAGAACTACAGGGTTGTCGCGATGCTCGCGGTGGGCTACCCCAAGGAGCCGCTCGAGCCGACAGCGAGGCTCAGGGACACCAGGAGGCGGAAGCCCATCGCTGAAATCGTGAGCTACGAGACCTTCGGAGGCTCGACGAGCTGAGGAGTCTTGTTTAATATCTCCTCGACAATCCCGGTCCGGCATCGGGATGGAAGGGGACATAAAGCCGCCAGTCGCAAGACGAGTGCCAAAGGAGATCGTCCTCCACGGGGAGACCATTGTCGATGATTACTACTGGCTTAGGGACAGGGCAAACCCCGGCGTGATTGAGTACATCGAGGCGGAGAACCGCTACACGGACGCGATGATGCGTCACACCGAGCACCTTCAGAAGAAGCTGTTCGAGGAGTTCAGATCACGCCTGCCCGACATCGACATTTCCGTCCCGGTGAGGAGAGGCGAGTTCTACTACTACACCAGGGAGGAGAAGGGGAAACAGTATCTGACATACTGCAGGAGGAAGGTCGGCAACGACGCACAAGAAGAGGTCATACTCGATGTCAACGAACTCGCGAGAGGGAACGAGTTCTTCAGCGTCGACGTCGTGAAGCCCAGCCCGGACAACAGATACCTTGCTTATCTGGCGGACGTAGACGGGTCGGAGCGGCACACGGCATTCTTCAAAGACCTCAAGTCGAACGAGCTGCTGCCCGAGACGATGAGGATGGTCCAGGACATCGAATGGGCGAACGACGGCAGGACCTGCTTCTACTCTGTCCTGGACGGCGAGTTCAGGCCCTACAAGGTCTACAGGCATGTCCTCGGGACGGAGCCCGAGGAGGACGTCGAAGTGTTCCACGAGGAGGACAAGAGCTATTACTACCTGCTTCTCGAGAGGACCAAGAGCGGGAAGTTCGTCACCATCACCGTGGAGAGCGCAACGACCTCCGAGGTCAGATACGTCAGCGCGGACAGGCCGAAAGAGCCGTTCAGGGTATTCTCGCCCAGGAGGCACATGGTGGAATACTATCTGAGGCATCACGATGACCGGTGGTTCATTGTAACGAACGAGTCTGCCAGGAACTTCAAGATAATGACCGCACCCGTCGAGAGGCCGGGCAGGGAGAACTGGGAGGTATTCCTTCCCCATAGGGATTCTGTGTGCATAGACGTCAACAACCCCGTGCCATACGTCGAGGTGTTCAGAAACCACATCGCGGTCTTCGAGCGCGAGGCCTGTGTCCAGAGAATAAGGGTCATAGACCTGCGGACACGCGAGTCACATGTGGTCGAGCTGCCAGAACAGCTGATGACGCTCACGCCGGCAGAGAACCCTGACTTTGAATCTCAGGTTCTCAGGTTCGAGTACTCTTCGCTCGTCACCCCGCCCACAATCTATGACTACGATATGGAGCTGAGGCAGCTCGTGCTCCTCAAGCAGAAAAAGGTCCCTGGCTACGACCCGTCGAGATACGCGGTTGAGAGGATACACGCGACGGCACAGGACGGCACGAAGGTGCCCATATCCCTTGTATATCCGAAGGGGCTCAGGCGAGATGGGAAGAACCCATGCTACCTGTATGCATATGGGGCCTACGGGGACTTCACTGGCGCGTCGCCGAAGTTCGATCCTCACAGGCTCAGCCTCCTAGATCGTGGGTTCGTGTGCGCGCTCGCTCACATAAGGGGCGGAGGAGACCTCGGGCGTGATTGGCACGAGCAGGGCCGCGTGCTCACCAAGAGGAACTCCTTCACCGACTTCATCGCGTGCGCGGAACACCTGATCAGCCAGGGCTACACCTCGAAGGAGAGGCTGGCCATTCGTGGAAGGAGCGCGGGAGGGCTGCTGATGGGGGCCGTTGTCACGATGAGGCCTGACCTCTTCAAGGTGGTGGTCGCTGAGGTACCGTTCGTAGACGCTGTCATGACCATGCTGGACGATACGATACCCCTCACTGCTGGTGAGTTCGAGGAATGGGGAAATCCTAAGATAAGAGAGCACTACGAGTACATCAGGAGCTATTCTCCCTACGACAACATACGCCGCACCTCCTATCCGGACATGCTTGTGACATCGGGCTGGAACGATTCGCGGGTGCAGTACTGGGAGCCAACGAAGTTCGTCGCCAAGCTCAGGGCACACAAAACGGACGACAACCTCCTGCTGCTCAAGACGAACATACTCCAGGGACACATGGGCGCCTCGGGGCGGATAGATAGCCTCAGGCATTATGCGTTCATGTACGCTTTCATACTCGACCGGCTTGGCATCAAGGACTAGGCCGCCCAGCCCCGCGTCGCCAGCCATGTATCAGGTGAACAGAAGGCTGTAGATCATCTCGACAGCTGCGAGGTACACGCCACAAGTGAATATCCCCTTCACCACCCTGGTCTTGAGTCTTGCAAGGCCCCACCGCGAGCCCAGGAGGGCCATCACAAGGACTATCGGCGTGAGTACGAGTGCGAGACCGTAGTGGATCTCCGCGCCGCCGCTGATGCTATGGCTAACCACGTAGGCAGCGAAGGCGGCAGGCGTGAGTATGGCACCCATCAGAGAGGAGGTTCCTATCGCCTTCCTCGAATCGATCCGGAACACGTACACTATCAAGGGGACA
Organism: Thermoplasmata archaeon; assembly: GCA_038852315.1. Taxonomy (GTDB): domain Archaea; phylum Thermoplasmatota; class Thermoplasmata; order UBA10834; family UBA10834; genus COMBO-56-21. The sequence continues at coordinate 78,727 of JAWCKF010000003.1, forward strand.
CTGACGACACCACCGCCTATGCCAAAGCTGCCTATCAGTGTGCCCGTCAGGATGCTCACGCCGATGCCTGCGAAAAACTGCCTCCTGGAAAACCGCGCGACGGACATCGGGCCTTCCTGCCTTGCTGTGTAGACGTCGTACATCATCTTCGTCGCTACGACGATGAGCACGGCCGCGAATGCGGCCTTGACATAGTCCTCAGGGGCGGTCGATGTGAAGACGACCCCTCCCGCAACGCCGAGGAGGCCTCCGGTTGCCAGAATCATACCCAGCCTGAAATCGACGAGGCCCCTCCTGCTGTGCATGTATGCCGAGCTGAGCATGGTCGCTGCAGCGAAGCAGAGGGACAGGGGCACGATCTCTGCCATCGCCAGGCTCAAGAAGAAGAAGTCCATGATAGGCACGTACAGCTGCCCCCCGCCCAGGCCCAGGTTCGAGTAGAAGAAGGCGACTATGGCCACGAGCAAGGCGACGACAGCCAGGTCCTCCATCGAGACAGGCCCGAGGTCCATGGTGTGATGTGAACGGAGCGGCCGTATTAAAGGCGTGTGATTGTACGGATGTTCGAAGAACGGGCTGTTTTTGCGAAATGGTTGCGAACAGTTAGCTTCAAAGACTGAAACCAGCCAAACCGTTTTATACCGCGTAGCAATTCGTTCGAGACGCCAGGAGGGAGCACGCCCGATGAAGATTCTGAGAGTCGATCTGACTGCGGGGAAGATGTCTGACCAGATCGTGCCAGCAGAGGACGAGGCCAAGTTCCTCGGAGGAAGAGCGCTGGCCGCGAAGATCCTGTATGAGGAGAACAAGCCCAAGATAGACCCTTACGATCCCGAGAACCGGCTCATAGTGATGACAGGACCCTACACTGGGACCTACGGCGCTTTCACCGGATTCTACAACATAACCACGAAGTCGCCCCTGACAGGTGCGATACTCTCCGCGCACTCTGGCGGCCACTGGGGGCCCATGTTGAGGAAGACCGGGTACGACGGCATCGTGTTCAAGGGGAAGGCGCCGAAACCAGTCTACCTCCTGGTGACCGATGCCGGGGCCGAGCTGAAGGATGCTTCTGACCTGTGGGGCAGGGACGTCTTCGAGACGACCGAGGTGCTCGAGAAGCGCCACGAGAAGGCGAAGGCGGCTGTCATCGGCCCTGCCGGCGAGAGGCTGGTCAGGTTCGCCTCGGTCATGAACGACAAGCACAGGGCCGCGGGGAGGGGCGGTGCCGGAGCAGTAATGGGCTCTAAGAACCTCAAGGCGATAGTCGTCCACGGCACCAAGGAGGTGCCCCAGGCCGACCCCGAGAAGCTCAAAGAGACATTCAAAGCAGCGACAGCCACTGTCAAGGAGAAGGCGCAGGCTTTCATGAAGTATGGCACATCTATGGTGGTCGGCATCACTGGTAAGGCCGGGGCCATACCGACGCGGAACATGCAGACGGGTTACTTCCCCGACTACGAGAAGATCGGAGGCGATGCGCTGGTGAACAACCACAAGGTCAAGGACACCGCCTGCGCCAGATGCCCCCTACATTGTGGGAACTTGACGAAGGCGGAGAAATACTACAGGACCGAGACGGAGGGCCCCGAGTACGAGACGCTCGCGATGTTCGGGCCCAACCTGGGCAACTCAAACCTCGAATCCATCATAATGGCGAACAACCTCTGCAACATGTACGGAATGGACACGATCTCGTGCGCCGACACCATCGCATGCGCGTTCGAGCTGTTCGAGAAGGGCATCGTCACCGAGAAGGACACGGGCGGCCTGAGGCTCGAATGGGGCAACCACGAAGCGATGGTCAGGCTCGTGGAGATGACCGGCAGGGGAGAGGGTTTCGGGAGGCTCATCGGAGAAGGTTCCAGGAGGCTGGCGGCCAAGTACGGGCCAGAAGCGCAGAAGTACGCCATGAATGTGAAGGGTATGGAGTTCCCTGGCTACGATCCCAGGGGCATACAGGGGATGTCACTGGCTTTCGCTACATCGACGCGGGGCGCGTGCCACCTGAGGGCGACCATGTATGTGCCAGAGCTGTTCCAGGGAGTGCTTGACAGGTTCACCGTCAAGGGCAAGGCAGGCACATTGAAGGACATGCACCAGCTGTTCACGCTCTACGACAGCATGGTCCTCTGCAAGTTCGGTGCAAGGAACGCCTTCGCAAACTCATGGGACAACATGGTCATGCTCGTGAACGCCGCTACGGGCCGCGGATACACCGTCGACGAGCTCAAGAGGATCGGTGCGAGGGGCTGGACAGTGGAGAGGCTCTTCAACCTCCGCGAGGGACTTTCGAGGAAGGACGACACGTTGCCTGAAAGGCTGTTCACCACGCCGATACACGACGGGCCTTCCAAGGGAGCCGTGGTCAACAGGACCGATTTCGAGGCGGAACTCACCGAATACTACAGGCTCTGGGGATGGACGCAGGATGGTGTGCCCACCAGAGAGGCCCTCGCGGACCTCGGGCTGAGGCTTTGAGCCTGAGCACACTCTGCCGGCCTAATCGGCAGCGGACTCAGGCCAGACGTCGTTATCAGGTTTGATAGTCGGCCCTTGAGCTATATGAACCCCCTGGGGAGCTATTCGGCACGGTGGTAGGTCTGATTGAGGCCAAGGGCTTGGTCAAGGACTTCAGCACCGTCAGGGCGCTCGATGACGTCAGTTTGAAGGTGGGCCGCGGGGAGATCTTCGGCTTCTTCGGGCCGAACGGCGCGGGCAAGACAACCTGCATACGGGTCTTGTGCGGGCTGACGCCTCCGACCCAGGGCGAGGCGAGCGTGCTCGGAATCGACGTGGTCCGACATCCTGTGAACGTCAGGGAGAACATAGCCATCATGTCGGAGGAGACGAGGTTCTACGAGGAGATGACTCCGAGGAAATACCTGAACATGTTCGGCAAGCTAATGCTCATGAAAAGGCAAGAAAGGCTCGCGGCGCTCAACAAAGCGGCCGACCTGGCGGACCTGAGAGGGTTCATGGACAGGAAGATCGCGTTCCTGTCCCAGGGTCAGCGACAGAGAGTCTCCCTCGCCAGGGTGCTCATGGCAAAGGTGCCCCTGGTCTTTCTCGACGAGCCCTTCGAAGGCATCGACATCATCCACAGGCGGAAGCTCAGGGAGTATTTCAGAAGGTACGTCGCCGAAGGAAACACTGTCTTCTTCACCTCGCACAACCTGATAGAGGCGGAATACATAGTCGACAGGTTCGCTTTCATCAATCACGGGAAGCTGATAGCTTGTGGCACGGCTGAGGAGCTGAAGGAGAAGTACCTGGCTCCCTCCTATCTGCTGCACGTCTCAGACCCCCAGAGGGCCAAAGATGTGTTGGACGCCAACCTGCGCCTTCAGAGCATCCGGATCGTGGAAGGAGACGTCGCGCTCACCCTCGTGAAGCGGGCAGACGCACCAAGGATATCACGACTCCTTGCACAGGAGGGCATAGACCTGTTCGAGATGAGGACTACCGGGACGATGGAGGAGGTATTCGAGCGCACAGCGAGAGGTGAGGTTGCATGAACGCACACGATGAGCCTCCGGCACCGCCACCTGAGGATGAACTCCCTCCGCCTCCTGCGGATATCGCTGACCATGCGCAACAGTATCCCCCGTTGGCCGTCAAGAAGACGAAGCCTTTGGCGACGGTCAGAAGGGCGTTCGTCATATTCGAGAAGGACCTCAGTACCATAGTCAAGCACGGCCTGATAAGCTCGATAATCCTCGCGGTATTCCTGTCAATCGTCTTCTATATCGCCAGCTTCGCGATGGAGCAGGCCCTGACCTTTAGATTCGAGGACGGCGGAGACGGCGGGCTTCGGGGATCCGGAGTGAACCCGCCTGTGATTGACATGCGGGTATCGCCTTCGTCGGGGACGCTGAGCGCAGGCACGACCGTCAATCTAGATACCTCGCACTCGACTGATAACGGTCAGATAGTCTACTACGGTTGGCGGATCTCTGGTGAGTCCACAGACGTCGAGCTCTACGGCCCGACGAACCAGTACAAGTTCGAAGAGGTCGGAGAGTTCATGATAACCGCCTTCGTGGTGGATGATGAATGGAACTTTGTCGAGACCAACAAGACTGTCAGAATCGAGCCCTCGACATCCGACACCGAGCCCCCACTCGCGGTCCCAGGCCCTTCGATCGACATCACGGTAGGCCAAACAGCAATCCTCGATGGCTCTAACTCGACTGACAACGTGGGCATTGTCGACTACAGGTGGAGGTTCTACGAACACGGTCTCGAGAGAGTGCTACACGGAGAGACCGTAACGTACCGCTTCGACGGGGCCGGCTCTTACAACATTGAGTTGACAGTGAGGGACGCGTCCGGCAACGTGAATCGGGCATGGACATCGGTGAATGCGGCCCCCGTCGGGGACGACTACGAGCCTCCGAACCCGAGAATGAACCTGCCTCTCTCCGTAACCATAGGCGAGGAGGTCAGACTGATTGCCTCAGAGTCGACTGACAACCGCGGCATAACCGCGTTTATCTGGTACGTCGAGCACAACTCGACCATACTGACATTCAGTGGGCCCGAGGTGACTTTCACTCCGAACGAGTTCGGACCGTATGACGTTTACCTGGTCGTCAGGGACGCCTCAGGAAACACAGGATCCACCGACGGTAGCTTCATCGCGGTACCTGCGGGTATGGAACTGACGATGTTGAGTTGGACGGACACGCCGTTCGGAATCGACATCTCGTTCAACCTTCTGACCTATGCATACGGCATTGCACTTCTGGCATCGGTCATCTTTGTCGGCGGGCTCTTTGCGAAGGGCTTCTCTCACGAGATCACGAAAGGCACGGCCAAGGTCCTCTTCTTCGGGCCAATATCGGTCACGGCCATGATATTCTCCAAGATACTGTATCCCCTTCTGTTGGCCCCCGTTTTCATCCTCCCAACAGTGCTCATCGGCCTATCTGGATTGGGCATGCCGCTTCGGGACGTACTCGTCATCACACTCACGGCGTATGCTCTGGCGGCGCTGACGATGGTCGCCGCAGCCTACGGCTCGTGCCTCATATACATCGCGACGAAGAAGATGGTCATCAAACCGAGCGTGCTCTCGAGGACGTTCCTCTACCTGTCTCTGCTGGGCACCCTGACGGTGTTCGAATGGACATCGTATCTGCTCGACCAGTGGTTGAACACGACCAGATGGATGGAGATGTACTACCGGTACGGAGGCGTCTCCGCGCTCTCCCCGTTCCACCAGGGAGGGATGATGCTGTCGAACATGCTGACGGGGACCAGCTGGACTCTGGACCTCTGGGCCTTCCTCATTCCGGTCACTCTGATCGCGGGCGGGGTGCTTGCCTCTCGAAGGCTCTACAGCGACATATTCGCCAGGGAGTGAGCTCATACCCGGACGGGCTTGCTAAGACGCGACATCTCTAAAGCACAGCGAGTGGATAAGAGATAGGGTTGAGGCTTGAAGGTCTGCGTTCCCTGCAGATACCCAGGGGGGCCCGAGGCTGCCCCTGCAGCCTCCTTCGAAGATTCGGACCTGTTCGACTACTACGAGGTTCACGCCGGTGGCAGCTTTGTCCTCACGGCAGAGACCCGGCCCTGCCTGGGAGGATGCTCTGACCCTGTCGAGGCAGTCCTCAGAAGAGGGGTGGAGGCGGTCATAGTTCGAGACATCTCCCCTGACACGCTGATGCGCCTGAAGAACGCCTCGGTGAAGGTCTACAAGGGCGATGTAGGTCAGGTCAGGGAGCTCATCCTGGCCCTCGCCGCGGACAGGCTTGAAGAGATCGACATCGGGGAGTTCGGACGTCTGGGCAGGAAGAAGGGGAAAGGAGTTTGAGGAGTTCGCACTGGCTGGATGAGAGATCCTTCAAAGCGCCTCGAGCCGAGCTTTGTTCGCCAGATTCTCCTTGGCCATCTTGTCCATTATGCGTGCGCCCTCTGACAGCAGGTTCTTGGCTATCTGGGACATGTCGGAATAGAATCGCGCGGACTTCTCCTCGTAGGCTGCCGCGAACCGCGCTGCGGCCTTCGCGTCCGAGCCTTTGGGCACCGCGAGGTCGGGTACGTACTGCCTGGACTCGATGTCCTGGATAGGCTCCTGTATCATCTCGTTCAGCTTCTCGCGCCTGGTGTACTCCAGCAGATCCCTGCGCTTCCTGTGAGCTGAGGCGAGGGCACGGAAGACGTCGGCGCACGATGCGAGGCCTGGGTTGTTTGCGAGCTCCTCATAGATGGCCATCCCGCCCTTCTCGAGCTCGAGGGCGAACCTGATGACAGACCCGAAGGTCGTGCACTCGGGGAACTCGCACTCCACCATCTCAGAACCACCTGGTGATCACAACCTTCCTGTCGGTGAAGAAGTTGATGGCGTCCTGGCCCTGGCCGTGCAGAGATCCGAAGAACGAATCCTTGTAGCCCGCAAACGGGAAATACGCCATCGCGGCGACGATGCCGACGTTTATGCCTATGTTGCCGCACTGGACGCGGTACCTGAACTCCCTCGCCCACTTGCCGCTCTGGGTGTATATGCTCGCGGCGTTCCCGAACGGGCTCTTGTGTATGAACTCGATAGCATCGTCCAGGCTCTCCATGCGCATGAAGCTGACGACGGGTCCGAATATCTCATCCTTCGCGATGACCATGTCAGGCGTCACGTTGTCGAAGACCGTCGGGCCGACGAAGTAGCCGTTCTCGAACCCGGGGACCTTTATGTTCCTGCCGTCGAGCAGGAGCTTCGCACCCTCCTGCTCGCCCCGGTCTATATACCCTATGATCTTCTTCTTCGCCGCCTCGGAGACCACGGGGCCCATGTTGGAGCTTTCGTCAAGGCCCGGGCCCACCTTCAGCTTCTTCGAGGCCTCGACGAACCTCTTCAAAAGTTCGTCTGCGATGTTCCCGACGGCGACGAGGTTCGAGCCCGCCAGACATCTCTGACCGGCACATCCGTAGAACGAGGAGAGCATGTTGTTCACCGTCTTGTCGAGGACTGCGTCAGGCATCACGACCAATGAGTTCTTCGCCCCGCCCTGAGCCTGGACGCGCTTCCCGTACTCCCCCGCCATCTTGTAGATCCACTTCGCAACCGGCGTCGAGCCCACGAAGGACACGCCTTTCACACGGCTGTCTTTGAAAAAGGTGTTGACGACGTCCTCTCGTCCGTTCACGAGGTTTATCACTCCTGGTGGGAAGCCCGCCTCCTCTATCAGCTTGAATATGTACTGGGTCGTGAGAGGCACCTGCTCTGACGGCTTGACGATGAAGGTGTTGCCCGTGGCGACAGCGTACGGCCAGAACCAGAAAGGCACCATGCCAGGGAAGTTGAACGGGCATATCGCCGTGAAGACGCCCAGCGGGGCGCGGATCACCTCCTCATCGATGTTAGCGGCTGCGCCGTCCTCCAGGTTGTATCCCATCTGGAGCGTGGTGACACCGCTGGCTACCTCGACGTTCTCGATGCATCGCCTCGTCTCCCCGCGTGCATCGTCAATCGTTTTCCCCTGCTCCTGGGTTATTATCCTGGCTATGTTCTCGAACTCGCGCTCCATTATGGCCTTCAGATTGAACATCAGCCTCGCGCGAGATACGGGCGGCGTCTCCCTCCATGCCCACCAAGCCTCCTGAGCTGCCTCGATCGCCGCCGTGGTCTCTTCGACGGTAGAGAGAGGGACCTTGCCTATGACCTTCGTCGTCGCTGGGTCTCTCACGTCGAGCCACTTGTCAGTGTGGGAATCTACCCACTCGCCGTTGATGAAGTTCTTCACTTTCCCGTAGTCTTCTTTCACAGGTGGTAGCAGAGCCATTCTATCTATTCCCCTCAGACTTGCATACGTTCACAACTTCGCTGAAATCCGCATCGCACCGGATCGCGCATGCGCGCCACTTGTAGCCGAAGCTGTCCGTGCGATACGCCGGTTCGGCGACATCGTATCTTTCCGTTCGGAATTTGTTCAGCTTTTGAGGCCAAAATCTGCAGATGTAACTACAAATCTCAGCCCGATTCGCCTGAAGGTGGTTCCCCGTATTATATGTTATGGTCTAAGCGCGTTGATGTCATCCCCAGAGCATCGGGTGCTGCTTCCGCCGCTGGCAGTGTCCCTATCGGCATCCAGAGACCGACGCGAAAAGGCTGGCACCAAATTGCGAAATTCGGAATGCGAAATCGAAAGCTGTCCCAACAGGATTCGGGATTGAGGCGCCGACTCTCATGCATGCCAAGCAGGGACCGGGCGTTGGCAAAGGGCTATCTACAGCGGATGCCGTAGCGCGGTGGCGATGTCACCGCCTAGCGAACGGGCGACAATCTTGGCGAAGATAGTCAACGAGGCCGAGCGCCTCGGCGCAACGGAAGCGAAGGCGATATCCCCCTCAGAGATAGTGGTGGACGAACGCGTGAGGTTGAAGTGCATCGCACCGCTGTGTAGCGCATACGGCAGGAACCTAATGTGCCCTCCCAACCTTCCGAGCGTCAGCGAAGTCAGGGAGCTTCTGAGCAGGTACAGAAGAGCGGTGATAGTCCAGTTGGAATCAAGTTTCGATTCGTCCGATAGATCAGACGAGGCGCTCACCAACGAACTCTGCAGACGCATGGAGCGGGAGACAGGTTCGTCCAAGTGGCAGATCGAACTCCACAAGATAGTCACTAGGCTGGAATCCCTTGCGTTCAAGGAAGGCTGCTATCTGGCTGTCGGGCTCGTCGGTGGAGAGTGCGTACTCTGCGAGACATGCGTGGCTGCCGAGGGCGGCCGCGAATGCAGACACCCCTTCGAAGCCAGACCCTCGATGGAGGCCATGGCCATCGATGTCGTCGAGACCTGTAGGCGCGCAGGTCTTCCGTTGGAGCTGTCCTCGAAGCAAAAGGTCAGGTGGACGGGACTGGTGCTGCTCGACTGAACAGTAAAGAAGTGCGCGTGTAAAGGGTTTCTCCGAGAGGTCTAGTACGCCGCGACCCCTCACTTGAAGCCGGCCTTCTTGGCCTCTTCCGCGATGGCGGCGCCCAGTATGTCCAGGCCCTTCTCCAGCAGGTCCTGCCTTATGGTCAGCGGAGGGTGCAGCCTTATGACGTTGTTGTACGCACCCGCCGTGAGTATGTAGAGCCCGTGCCTGAAGCAGTTGAGCTGGACGTTCCGCGTGAAGTCCGCGATAGGCTCCTTGGTCTTCCTGTCCTTGACGAACTCCATGCCCAGCATGGCGCCGATGCCGCGTACGTCGCCTATGATCTCGAACTCGTCCTGCCATTCTAGCAGGCGCTTCTTCTCTACCCTGTTGATCATCTTGGTGTTCGGAAGTGCCTTCTTCGTCAGCTTGATGGATTCGAGCGCGCCCGCGCAGCACACCGGGTTGCCGCCGAACGTGCCGCCCAGACTGGCGGGTCCTGGCGAGGACATTATCTCCTCCTTCCCGGTCACGCCTCCCAGAGGCATGCCCAGCGACAGCCCCTTCCCGGAGACGAGCATGTCTGGATTGCACTTCCAGTTCTCTATCCCGAACATCTTGCCTGTCCTGCCGAATCCCGTCTGGACCTCGTCATCTATGAACACGACGCCGTGGTCATCGCACACCTTGCGGACCCTCTCCCAGTACCCAGGCGGCGGGTTGATGAAGCCCCCCTCCCCCTGGACTGGCTCACCTACGAGGGCGCAGACGTCGCCCTCGAGCGGCTTCGTCTCCATCACTGTCCTGATGGTGTCGACGCAGGCGTAGTTGCACGACGGATACTCGAGCTTGAGCGGACACCTATAGCAGTATGCGTAGTCCACGTGCTGTACGTACGGTACCAACGGCCCGAAACCCTCCCTATAGGGCTTCTCCTTGCCGGTAAGGGAGATGTCCATGAAAGTCCTGCCATGGAACGACGTCCGATAGGACAGTATCCACTTCTTCTTGTTGTACGACCTCGCTATCTTCAGCGAGTTCTCTATTGCCTCGGACCCGCTGTTCAAGAATATGCTCTTGGTCAACTTGCCGGGGCATATCTTGGCCATCTCTTCGGCAAGGCGCAGATAGGTCTCGTAAGGCGACACCATGAAGCATATGTGTATGAACCTGTCGAGCTGCTCCTGACATGCCTTGACCATGGCCGGCGGCCTGTGCCCGCAGTTGTGCACGCCTATGCCGACAGTGAAGTCGAGGTACACGTTCCCGTCAACATCTCGCAGGAACGGCCCCTCGGCAACGTCGAGTTCGGCTGGGAGGCCTACCCTTATCCCGTTGGTGACGTACTTCTCCTTCCGAGCCATCGCCTTCTTCGACTTGGGTCCCGGCGGCTCCACCAGGATCTTCGGACCTTTGAGGTTCCACTTCTTCACCATGCTTTATCACTCCTTGTCCTGTCCCCCATAAAAGGTACGTGTAAGGGGTTTTTCTCCGTCCGCCGGCCCGTTCGGGTCGGCAAGGAGATCACTTCTTCTTCATGACCTCCTTGATGGACTCCTCGAGCATGTCGAGTCCAGCATCGAGATAGTCGCGCGTGATCACCAGCGGCGGTGCGATCCTGAAGCAGTTCTCCCCCGCGCCTATGGCGACCACGCCCTTGCGCCATGCGCGCTCGATTATCTCGTGGGCCGCGTCGCCGTCCTTCGCCTTCGACTTCTTGTCCTTGATTATCTCGACGCCTATCATGAGGCCCTTGCCCCTGACGTCGCCCACTATCTCGTACTGATCGACCCACTCCCGCAGGCGCTTGAGGGCGTACTCCCCCTGCTTGGTCGCGTTCTCCCTCAGCTTCTCCTTCTCTATCACCCTGAGTGTCGCGAGGGAAGACTCGCACGCCACAGGCGTGCCGCCCAGCGTCGTGCAGTGGCTGCCGGGGGCCCAGTCATATATCTCGGCGCGGCCTATCGTCGCCCCGAGCGAGATCCCGCCGCCAAGGGCCTTGGACATGCAAACGATGTCCGGGATGACGCCAAAGTGCTCGATGGCGCACCACTTCCCGGTCCTGCCGATGCCGGACTGGACCTCGTCCACGGCATAGAGGATGCCGTACTTGTCCATCAGCTTCTTCAGGCGCCTGTGATAGTCCTTCGGCGGGACGATGTATCCTCCCTCGCCCTGTATGGGCTCTATCAAGGACGCGGCCACCTCCTGCGGTGGTACGAACTTCTTGAACACCCAGTCGTCAATGAAGTCGACGCACCAGTAGTCGCAGTCAGGGAACGTCTGCTTGTACGGGCACCTGTAGCAGTACGCGAATGGCACGTGCTCCACGCCAGGCATCGTCGGGAAGTACCTAGCCTTCTGACCGATCGAGCTCGCGGTGAAGCTCAGTGCGCCCATCGACCGGCCGTGGAACGCCCCCGTGAACGCGATGAACATGGGGCGTTTCGTGTGCCATCTCGACACCTTGGCGAACGCCTCGATGCTCTCAGCGCCGCTCCCGCTCAGGAACACCTTCTTCTGGAAGTTCCCGGGGGTGATCTTGCCCAGCTTCTCCCCCAGCTCCACTGCGTACCTGTAATAGAAGTCCGTGTAGGAATAGTGCAGCAGACGCTTCGCCTGCTCCGTTATCGCCTTCACGACCTCCGGGTGGCAGTGGCCGACGTTCATAGCCCCGAGACCGCTGTTGAAGTCGATGTACTCGTTCCCGTCGACATCCTCGACTATCACGCCGTGGCCCTTCTCCACCACCATCGGGTAGTAGTACGGCCTGTTGTACGGCGAGAGAACGGCGTTGTCTCGCTTCACCCAGGCTTTCGCCTTCGGTCCAGGGGGCTCACACACTCTTTTCAAAGAAACCTTCGTCTTTCGACTTGTGTTCAATATACCCCTCTTGGGCTGTTCAATTGAGTGAATGCAGACCACCTATCTTAGGCTTTCCATCGAAATCCGGGTCGTGATGAAAGGTTTTATTCGAGGCCAGGAGGATGGCTGGGAGACATGCCCAGACTGATGGTGAGGTACGGCGAGCTCGGACTCAAGAGCCCGGCCGTCCGTCGGCGTTTCGAGAACGCCCTAATCGAGGATATCAGGCACAGACACCTGCTTGCCCGTGTGCCCTGCGTGGTCTCCTCCACAAGGGGGAGGCTTTTCGTGGATTCAGATGACTGGAGGAAGTCGTGTGAGATACTGTCCAAGACCTTCGGCGTAGTCTCGTTCAGCCCTGTCGAGGAGGTCGACAGCGAGCTCTCGGCACTCACTGCGGCCGTCCTGGAATTCTCGGAACCACTCCTGTATGCGGGCGCGAAGTTCGCAGTCAGGGCGAGGAGGACCGGCACCCACGCATACACGAGCCGCACGCTGGCGGAGCACCTCGGCAGCGAGATCCTGAAGAGGTTCGAAGGACTGGGCATAGGTGTCTCCCTTGACGATCCGGATGTCGAGGTCAGCGTGGAGGTTAGGGAGGACAAGGCGTATATCTTCAGCTCGGTGCTCGCCGGCCCGGGGGGTATGCCATCCGGAACCCAGGGCAGACTGCTCTCAGTAGCCTCCACAGAGAGGGGTGTCGCCTCATCGTGGCTCATGATGAAGCGGGGATGCACCGTGCTCGTGTCCACCCACGACGAGCACGTCGTCTCGCCACTCCGAATTTGGTGTCCCAACCTCAGGGTCCTGCCTGCATCCGAAGACCCGTTCGCTCTCGCACGAGAGAACGCCTGCCTAGGGCTGGCGTTCGAGTCATCGCTTCGTGACATAGAGCAGGGAAGGGCGTCGAAGGGCGATCTCCCCGTGTTCTACCCGCTGGTCGGCATGACAGATGAGCAGGTCGATGCGCTGGTCTCCAGGATAAGCTCCTAGGTCCCCTGCCTGTGGTGGGCGCCCAGTGAGGGCCTCGTCTTCTCGGCCCCGATGCCCTTGGTCCGCACCAGCCCCCGGCCCTTCTTCCCAGCAGGGGTTAGACCTCTCACGGCCCTGTCGGAATGCTTCGGGCTGCATATCCAGTTGAGGTTCGGGTCCGCCCTTATCACGGGGTGATGCGGGTCGACCAGTATGACCTCGTACCACTTCTGCTTCCCGTCTTGGCCCACCCAGTATGAGCCCAAAACCTCTAGGTTGGGATAGCGCTTGGCGGTCCTCTCCTCCGCAATCCTCTGGATGCTCTTCCTCATGGTGATCTTCAGGATACCCTTCCTCTTCGGCCTGCGGCCCTTCCTGATCCTGTGCTTCCTCAGCCCGCCCCGCCTCACCTTCGCCCTGACTATCACGAAACCCGGCTTGGCCTTGTAGCCCAGAGCGCGTGCCCTGTCCAGCCTAAGGGGCTTGTCGACCCTCACAAAGGAGCCTTCGCTCCTCCACTGTATCATGCGCTGCCACATCAGCTGCTTCATCTCGGGCTTCTCAAGGTCCTTCCAGGCCTCGCCCATGAAATGATACATGCCTTTCGAGCCCACACCCCTCGCGGGCGCGGCTCCCCCTGTCGGGGCCTCGGCCACCTGAATGGCCTGCGCCTTCGGGACTTCCTCTGCCCCCGTCTCCTTCGCCCTCGCTCGCTTCCCCGAGCGAGGCTTCTTCGCCTCTTCCGCCATGAATACACCAGCCGTTTTCGGGTTCACGCCAGAGCGCACATCCCCGTTATCGCGGGACCAGGCGGATCCCGCCGCTGCGGGGGTGAGCAGAAGAGAGGGCTTATATAAACATGTTGACGGGTCACATGAAGTCGTCCAGATTCAGCTTCCTGTCGGTCTTCTTGATGCCGTGGTTGATCTTCGCCTCACGCTTGGACTCGAAGTCGTTGTTCTTGAATGTGGCCTGCTGTATCCCGGACAGTAGGGACTTCTCATCCCACCCGAACGAATCCGTCACGCGAGCGATCGTCGCCGCCAATCTAGTGGCATAGTATCTGTAGTCAGGCTTGACGCCTGGAGGGAGAGGCCTCCCCTCGATCCACGGCTCGACCTCCTGAGGGGACGCGCGGCTGTTAGTCACTATCCATGAGACCTTCATGCCTGGCACGACCTCATAGCCGAGTTCCTTCATCTTCCTGAAGACGCGCACGTTGACCATGCTCTCGCTCGACTTGTACTGGCTCTCTTCGCGCACCGACCTGGATATGACGAGCTTCGAGGGGTCGACCCTGCCCTTCATGAGGTCGTCGATGACCTGTCTCACATAAGCGACTGCGCCCTCGTTGTCGCCGTCAAGGACCTTCTCGAACACCTTCTGGAGCGTCTCGCTCTGCAGATCGAACGAATCTGTCCGGCGCATCTCGTACCCGCGCACTATCATCTCGTTCCTAGGCCAGACCATGCGGCCAACATAGCGCTTCTTCATGCCGTGCGAGAAGAACGGCTCCATCACCTTCTCGAACTCGAGCACGATGTCACCCGAAGAGTACTTCTCTGCTATCTGATGGCCGAGCCTGACGCTGTCCTCGAGGTTGGGGCTGGGCGAGAGGAAGAAGACGGAGTCGGTGTCGGAGTAGATGACCTTCAGGCCATCGGACTCCAGCTTCTTTATCAGGTCCTTGGTCGCCTCCCTCGCGAACGCGGTTATGCTCGCACCTATCTTCGGGTCGGTGAACCTGTAGAAGGACGACGCGAGCACGCCGTAGAACGAGTTCATCAGTATCTTGATGGCCTCCTGAAGTCCGTTGTAGTAGTCCCGCTCCTCCTGAGTGCTCGCCTCGCGCATGGCTTTCTTCGTCGCAGCCCGCTCCTCCATGAGCGAGGTAAGTATCCGGGGCAGAAGACCCACGCGCACGCTCTTGTCGACGAAGCGCGCCCCAGTGGGAGACACTATGGTGCCCTTCGGCGACAGAGTCGTGAAGCAGATGTTCTTCGAGATTATCATGCTCGGGTACATGCTCCTGAAATCGAGCGTTAGTACCCAGTGATAGAGCCCTGGCTGCATCTCGTGGACGTATCCGCCCTCAATCGTCTCGACCTCCTCACCCGAACGCATGGTCATCGGCACGGCGACCTTTTCCCGGTCTGCCATGCGGATGAGTATCGAATCCACGAGCTGCGAGGTCGTGCCGTTCACGACGTCGTCTAGGGGGAGCTTCGAGACGGTGGCGAGGTCCATGCTCCTCTGCAATATGGCGACCTTCTCCAGAACCCTGAGGGCCAGGGACGCATCGTGCTCGCAGTACCGCATCACCTTGGCCTTGTCGTTCGCCCACTCCTCGTCCATCTTCTTGGGGTCGACGTCGTGCTTCTCCTCACCCAGGAGCAGCTTCGCGACAGCGTTGAGCGTCTCCTGCTTCGGCTTCAATATCCTCTTTACGGCCCACCACGCATCTATGATTATCCTTCCCTCTGTCCACCAGAACCTGTTGTTGTACTGCGAGAGGGGGCCCGGGTACCTCCCCCAGGAGAGTTCGGGCATGCCGAGTGCGGCGGCACGCTGCATGATCTGGGGTATGTCGAACCCGTCTATGTTGTACCCCGTGATGACGTCCGGGTCCGTCTTCGCGATGAACTCCGAGAAGTCCTGTATCATCCTCCTCTCGTCGCCCTCGAAAGAGAAGCCCTCCAACTTGGCCCCTTCCTTGACTACGCCGCATATGCAGAATATCCTGGGCTCCCTTAGGCTCGTCTCGACATCGAACGACAGGATCCTCAGAGTCGGATGGAAAGGTCTGATGGCTTCGAACGCCGACGCGTCGACCACGACATCGGTCTTGTAGGCTCTGTCGCTGACTTCCTCCCCTAGGATCCTCACGCACGAGCCGAGGTCCATGTCGTAGATGAACCTGAAGTGGAAGGGTATGTCAGCCGCGAGCACAGGGGCCCTCGGCATGACCGTCTTCCTGATGTCGGGCACCAGCCAAGGATAGGTCACGACTACCCGCTTGCACCTCCTCATCTCGCCTTTGTACAGCAGCTCGCAATCCTCAAGCCTCTTGACCCTCTCATCTCCCCGGAGCGTCTCCACGACGTCAGGGGGAGGGTCGACGACGTAGAAGTACGGCTCGAAGCCCCGGTAACGCGCGGCAACGGACTTGCCGTCCCGCGTCTTTCCATAGAGGTGGATTGCGAGGTCGCTCTCGACCTTCTTGTACGACGCCCCGATGAGGCGCACTTCCCAAGCTCCCATCTGCATCAGGCTCTCGCGACTATCTTGATCACGTCGCCGTCCTTCAGAACGTGGTCATGACCTATGGTCATGTGGGTCTTTCCGTCTATCGCCCTAATAAAGTTATCACCCAGGTCGGAGTGGACCTTGTACGCAAGGTCGCGGGCGTTCGAACCCCTCCGCATGAGATAGGCGTCGGGCAGCACGCGCTCCTGCTTGTCCATCCACTTGTGCTCATCCTCGACCGGATACACGATTATCATGTCCAGGACCTTGAACACGACCTGCTCCAGGACGTCCTGCACGCCGGTCGACCCGTTCGCCTCGAGCCATTTGGCCATCTTGGAGCACGCCTCGAGCTGCTTCTCGTTGAGCTTCCCCTTGTCGCACTCGAAGCTGCTCGACCCTGGGGAGTACCTTATCATCCCGGCCTTGGCGGCCCTCCGGAGCGCGAGCTCGTATTCCGCGCTGGTCGGCACCACAGGGTACCCAGTCGCCTTGAGCCTCTCTATGTTCTCCCGAGGCGCGATGTCCGCCTTGTTGGCTGCGATTATCATCGGCTTAGCGATTCTCTGCAGCTGCTGGCAGAAGGCCAGCAGGTCTTGGTCGCTCCACAGAGTGGGATCTGCATCCGCTGGCGTCTGCCTGAGCGCCATGAGTATCTGCGTCTCTGTGATCGACAGCCCTGTCAACTTCTCATGGAGGGCCTTCTCCAATTTCGCGCCCGTCAGCTTCGCCTGCTTCGCGATCTTGGCGAAGTTCTTCTCGAGTATGCCGTGTATCCAATAGGAGATCTCCTTCTCGAGGAACGCGACGTCTAGCACAGGGTCGTGGGTCCCGACGCCCACGGGGTTCCCCTCGAAGTCGGTTCCCCCGCTCGCATCGACCACGTGGATGAACGCGTCGGCCTGCCGCAGGTCGTCGAGGAACTTGTTGCCCAGCCCGCGCCCCGCATGGGCATCGGGCACAAGCCCAGCCACATCCAGAATCTCCACCGGCACGTACCTCGTGCCATTCTCGCACAGCGAGTTGTTCGGATTGCAAGGCCTGCCGAACTCGACGTGGGGGCACTTTCCCCTGACATAGCCCACGCCGCGGTTCGGCTCTATGGTCGTGAACGGGTAAGAGGCGATCTGCGCCGGGGCCATGGTCAGGGCGGAGAAGAACGTGGATTTGCCCACGTTGGGCTTTCCGACAATGCCGACGAGCACTCAGTTCCCCCCTCAGGCCAATCGCCGTGCATGTAGATTAAGACTATGCGACCTTGGCTCCGGCCAGGCCAGGCAAGTTCGGCTTCGGCCGGAGCTTTACGTTCTCAAGTGATTTATACGCATATGCGATTGCGGCTGACCATGGAGACTGCGATAATCTTAAGCGAGCGGGCGTTCGGCAGGACGGGCGGGAAGACCGCGCACGGCCTCCTCAGACACTCGCTGAGGTTCAAGATACTTGGCGTCATAGACAGCACGCGTGCCGGGATGGATGCGGGCGAGCTACTCGATGGGAGGAAGAACGGCATCCTGATATACAGGTCCGTGGGGGACGCCGTCCGAAATCTCCCGAGGAAGCCGGACTACCTCATAATCGGCGTGGCCACTGTCGGGGGCATGCTGCCGAAGGAGTTCAGGCCGGCCATCCGAGAAGCCATAAGGAACGGAATAAACGTGATATCCGGCCTGCACGAGTGGCTGGCAGAAGACCCCGAGTTCAGTCGGCTTGCGGAGCGGCACGGTGTGACCATCACCGACATAAGGAAGGAGCCTCCGCTGAGGAAGATGCACTATTACAGGAACCTCGCCTCGAAGATGAAGGCCGTACGCATCCCCGTGCTTGGCACAGACGCCGCATCTGGGAAGAGGACCACGGCGATAATACTCACGAAGGAGCTGAACGCCAGGGGCATGAAGACCGCCTTCGTCGCCACCGGCCAGACTGGGCTGCTCCAGGGCTCGAGGTTTGGTGTACCGCTGGACGCCATCAGGGGCGACTATGTCGTGGGCGAGCTCGAGCATGCCATAGACCTGGCGTACAGGACGGAGCGCCCCAAGGTGATAGTCATCGAAGGGCAGGGCGCGCTCAGCCATCCGGCCTACGTCACGGGGTCTAGGGCCATAGTGAGCGCGTCTGCGCCCAACGCGGTCGTGCTGCAGCACGCGCCCGCCCGTAAGTACAGGACATATCACGAGAAGGAGCTTCATCTCCCGAACGGCACCATCGACCGAGAGATGGAGCTGATAAGGGTCTACGCAGGCTGTGACGTCATAGCGATCGCAATCAACCACGAGGGCATGACGAGACGACAGGTGGAGGAGAAGATAGCGGAGTACGAGCGGACATACGGCGTGCCCGCGTGCGACCCGCTGGTGGACGGCGCGGGCAAGATAGCGGACGCGATCATCGAACGGTTTTTCTCGAAGCGGAAATGAGCTCCAGAAACGCGTCGGCGACCTCGCCGAGCTGCTCTGGGGTCAGCTCCTCGGGGCGTCTCGAGGCGTGTGGGAGTGACGGCAGCATGGTCTCAACCTCGGGCGCGAGCGGGCCACCAACGATGGGGTCCGTTCGCAGGGAATTCGATATCTTCTTACGCCTGTGCGAGAAGAGGACCTGGGTCACCCTCGCGAATGCTTCCTCATCCCTCACCTTGAACGGCGGCGTCCTAGGCCTGAGCACGACGACGCACGAGTCAACCTTGGGCTGCGGCCAGAAAGACCCCCTCGGGACTTCGAAGGCTATCTCGCACCTAGAACGGTAGTATACGCCCACCGAGAGCCTGCAATAGTCTTGGCTCCCTGGACCCGCCACCATCCTCTGGGCAAACTCCTTCTGCAGCATGAGCACGGCCACTTTGAAATCCATGCCGAGCAGCCGGAAGACCATGGGCGAGGAGATCTGATAAGGCAGGTTGGAGACGACCTTGTCGAACTCGGGGAGAAAGGCCCTGACGGCATCGGCCTGGATGAGACGTATTCGCGGTCCGAACCTTCTCTCCAGGAACCTGCAGAACGCCGGGTCCTGCTCCACCGCTACAACCTTCGCGCCTGCCCGGAGGATCTCCTCCGTCAGGTTCCCTATGCCCGGACCTATCTCCAGCACTGTCTCCCCGCCCTCAATCTCTGCGAGGGCAACCTGCCTCGATATGACGGACTCGTCCAGAAGGAAGTGCTGCCCGAGCCGCCTGTTCGCCCTCTTGCCGATCGACTCGAGGACGGCCCTGACTTCTTCGGCCCTCATCAGAGAATCATCTCGCCACGAACAGCCTGTATTTCTCCTCGGGGTTCGCAAGCTCCTGCTCAATGCGCTTCGCGACCAGCTTTTCTATCTGATGCGCCAGGGGCACTCTCTTGGATATGTCCGCGAAGTCCGTGAACGGCCCCTTCTTGCGCTCCTCGACTATCGCCCACATCGTCTTCTTGCCGAGCCCTGGGAGCAGCTCCAGCATGTGGTACCTGGACGTTATGGCCTGGGCCTCGTTGAAGAACTGCACAAAACGGGGCTCCTTCGCCCGGATGATCTGGAGGATGACCCCCTCGAGCTCGCTCTTCGCGGCGTGCGTGAGCTCGTTGTAGCTGATCCTTCTCTTGACGTGCAGTATCTCCTGCCGCAGGTTCAGGTCCTTTCCGATGTAGACCTTGTCCCCGGGCGAGAGTGTGACCCCCGGCTTCGGGACGAGCTCGAAGAGCTTGAACTGGTCCTCCCCTATGGCGTACGCCACGGGCTCCCGCTTGAACATCTTCTCGTCCGGGAGCCCCTGGGGCAGATAATCTAGTATCCTCGCATAGTCCTCCACGACAATCCCCCGGGGCGCTAGAGATACTTCTGTATGACGCTAAGTATCTTTTCGATGTCCTTCTTCTCGACGCTCGCCCGCTCTTTGGAGAAAATCAGACGCACGTCCTCGGCATGAGTCGGAAGAAGATCCGCGATCTTGACGGCGTTGACCTCTGAGACAAACCCGAGTTCGAGCAACTCCTTGATGAGCTTCTTCGCCTTCTTCGAATCCAGCCGGGCGAACTTGGTCGCGTGCTCCAGGGCGAGTTTCTGCTCGGCCGTGAGTTCCCCTTCGGCCTGACGCTCCGTGAGTATGTCCTTGACCTCTGCCAAGCTGACCATCTTCTTGTCTTCCACGAATCCCAACCTCCGGTCACTTGGCCGCCTTTCTCAGGTGCTCGGGCCTCACTATGATGCGCTTCTTCGCGTTCCCTGTCATCACGTCCAGCAGATACGCCCCACCCTGGGTACCCACCACAGTGCCCGTCAGACCGTGGAAGCGCACATGCGGCTGGCCCTTGTGTATGCTGGGATCGATCTCAATATGTGCCCTGTCGCCCACGTTGAAAACCTGGAATGCCCTCGTGATAGGAGATAGTCCTCTGGCCCTGGCCCGCTTCCTGAAAACGGACCTCGTCCTCCGCCTCGCGCCTTTGGACGCCTTCACCATGCTCTCACTCCCGGTCTCCTATCCCGACCACATCGAGCTCGACAACCTCGCAGGGAACGCCCACCAGGCCCGCGACGCTCGGCTGTGTCCTCCCCTGGTCGCCGTGCATGAGCTCCTTTATATACGTCCCGCTGTCCGCCTCGACTAGGAGCACCGCCTCGGCGCCAGATACAGATTCCACCTCGATGCGCCTTATGGTCCTGTGCCTCTCCAGGTCCGCGCGCCTGTGGGACACCCTGTTCGGTGTCTGCTGACTTATGGGCTTCCCGGCCAATGATGTCACTAGTTCTTTAAGCTTTCCGTCTTCCACAGCCCGCTGGAAGCGCACCTTGACCCTGTAGGTCTTTGGGTACGCGGACTCCTTGACTTCCCGCATCTCGGCACGGTTGGATGGCCTCAGCCCGAACACCTCGATCATGCCGCGGGCTGACCGGTTTATCTCATCCTGAACGGCCTGGAGGTCAAGGGTGCGAACGAGGGGCCTCCTGACCTCGGCGACGAACGGCCTCCCGTTGCCGAGCATCCTGGCATCGATGTCCTCCCGGCCCATCCCGTGGAAGAAGTCCTCGGTCCCTCGGGCGTGTCGGACCAACACAGGACCAATCAGATCCTGCACGCTGACCTCGTACATCCTGCCTTTGCCGCCGCACCGGGGGCAGCCCTTGCCCCTGCACACTCTGCAGGGCCATCTGGTCTGAGGTATCTCCCTCGAGTACTTCCTGTACCTGCCGTAGACGAACAGCGGAGATATCTCGACGGTGACCTTGTCGAACCTGGTGTCTACGAGCAGGACCACCTCAGGATTGGTGAAGCTGACGGCCTTTCCCAGCTTGGCCTCCAGCCTCTTGCCGATCTCGCGGTTCAGCTCGGCCTTCATCGATTCTGTCTCGGTCGCACCGAGTTCGGCCCAGAACGCCTCTTCCGATTCTATCAGCTCAGCGTCGATCTTAGTGCCCACGAGGAATGTTGAGAACTCTACGCCCTCGCATGCTCTGAGCGCCAGGTCAGCGAACTTGTCCGTCTCGGTGAACAGACCCCTGCACAGGCTGCAGGCCTCTCCCTCCGCAGGTGGCGGGGCACCAGGCACGGAGGCGCGAATTATCGCCCCCCTCTGCTCGTTGGACAGCCCTCTCGAAACGGATGCGAAAAGCCTTCCCAGGCAGTGGTTGCACAGGGGGCGCTGAAGCGCTCTACCTGCGAGCTCTAGCCTATCGGACATCTGCAGCCAGACGGAGGTGGGGCGACTATTTAGAGCTTTGGGGGCCTCAGATGCCGACGCACTCCAGCTTCTCCTTGCAGAAACTCCACAGAGGGCCGTCGTCCGCTGTGACTATCGTGTCCAGCCAGGGCGCGACCGCTGGCTTGAGGGCGTCGATAGCCGCCTTCAGGTCGAAGTCCTTGAGGGAGGCGTCGTACACGAGGTAGCTGACCAACACAGGCCTGCCCTTGACCTCCTCCTCTTCGAGCGCGAAAAAAAGGCGTACCCGCTCCTCCCCCTTCAGGACATAGGTCTCGGCGACGAGCGCGTGCTTCTTCTTGAACCTCCCGCCGAGCTCGATCTGGGGCAGCCGCTTGAAGTCGACGTTGTCCGTGAGGCTCCACCGCATCTGGCCATCATAAGTCCCGAGTGAGAACGGAGTGGGCTGGAGGCGCAACCTGAAACCTGACTCCAGCGCCAGCCTCGTCCAGAGCCTAAGGAACGCGTGTGCGAGTGTCTTCATCGTTCTGTCGCGCTCGGTATCGCCCTTCTCAGCCACGGGGGGTATCGTGGCCATGTCCCCGTCGATAGTCTTCCACAGACCGTCGCTCATGCGGGGCGAATAATGAGCCTCGTCGTATTTCAATAGTGCGCGCGCGGCTAGAAGCCCAGCCTGTCTATCTTCAGCTCAGGCCGCCGCGACTCGAGGAAATGGTACACCGCTGCGTGCTCGCTCCCGGAGAGGAGCATATCCATGCCCCTCCTGGCTATCTCGACCTGGAGGGCGGTCCCGATTATAGCGACCGTGTTGCCGTATATCGATATGTCGGCGCCTGTGAGCTCCTCGAATATCTGCCTGGTGCGTCCGTGGGTGCCTATAGCCCGTGCGCGCATGCGAGCGACGTGCTCCGGCTTCTTGCCCACATAGTCCCTGATATCGAGTATCTCGATGTAACGGTCGTTTTCCAGGAGCTTGAGGGCCTTCTCGGGCGAGAACCCCCGGCCGATGGCAACGACTATGTTGCTGACCACGATGGCCATCGATGGGTCCTCAGCGTGCGTGTGGTCTATCTCGACATCCCCCTCCTCAGAATCGACGGTGATCTTGACGCCTGTGCGCTTCTCTATCAGGGCCTTGACTTCGCCTCCCCTGCCAATGAGCACACCGACGCGCTCAGCTGGTATCTTGACCGAGGTGATCATGTCTCCCTTATCTCCCTGAGCTCGTTCTGTACGTCTATTGTTACGCCGTACCTGCTGAAGTACCTTGCCATGTTGTTGAGGTCGCGCTCCAGCAGCTCCTGAGCGAGCGGGTGGTCAAGGAGCACTGCCTGCCCCACGTCGATGATGACCGGCTCCTGCTCCTTCATGAGCACATTGAACTCGCTGAGGTCCCCGTGGACCAGCTCCGCCTTCTTGTAAGCCAGCCGCACATATTCGAGAAGCTTTCGCGCGACAGCTTCCGGGTCATCGAGCGGCACCTCCCTCATCTCCCGAGCGGGAGCCACCTCGTCTCCTATGTACTCCATCACTATGACGTTGTCCCTGCGAGCTATGGGCCTGGGAACCCTCACACCCGCGTCAGTGAGCCGCTCGAGGTTCCTGTACTCCTTCTGCGCCCACGCCATTATGAGCCTCAGCCTGTTGCCAGTGATGCCCTTGAACCGGGGGTCGCCCTGGACATACTTGGCCATGTCCTTGAAGGTCGCCGTAGTCGTCCTGTAGATCTTGACGGCGACGAGACTCTTCTCCGGCGTGGTAGCCCTGAACACGTTACCCTCCTTGCCCGTGGATATAGGGAAGTCCAGCTGCTCGATCACGCCGTCCACGAACAGCTTGTATATCCTCAGCAGGTTCTTC
Organism: Thermoplasmata archaeon; assembly: GCA_038852315.1. Taxonomy (GTDB): domain Archaea; phylum Thermoplasmatota; class Thermoplasmata; order UBA10834; family UBA10834; genus COMBO-56-21. The sequence continues at coordinate 102,156 of JAWCKF010000003.1, forward strand.
TTGTCGAACACCTCATCGTACGACTTCCTGTCGTCCGCGTCTTTCCTGCGGATGCGCCACTTGTCAATCTCCTTTTCGAAGCGGTGGAAGTCGATGTCCCTCGGCAAGAGCGATCCCCCTGCCCCTTCAGAATATGTCTATGCTCTTGGGCAGCATCTTCTTCCTGCTCAGGTACATGGCCTGGGTGCGCGTGTACCTGTACTGTATGTTGGCCTTGTCGTCCTGGAACTCCCAAGGCTGAACGATGACGAGGTCTCCCTGCCGTATCCACATGCGCTTCTTGATCTTCCCAGGTATCCTCCCCATCCTGAACTTCCCATCGGCGCACATCACCTTTATCCTCGAGGCACCCAGAAGCTGGTCGGCGATGCCGAACATCTCGTTGTCCTTCTTGCGGGGAAGGCGCACCCTGACGAACTCGGGCTCGCCCTCCTCACCTATGCCCAGCTCCTCCTCGCCCTCGAACGACTCCTCTTCCTCGTCTCTGCGCGCCAATGAGCTCCTTCCCTGCCTCCGGGAAGTATGAGGCACGGCATACTTAAGGATGATGGGGGACACAGGGTTGGCCAGATGTCTGAAGACGAGGCTCGCCCTGCAGGCGTCTGCCTGTCCCCCTTGTCCCATAATCGACAACTGCTGTTGAGCGGTGTTCGTTGGCGGTCACCACAAACTTATACCGTCGCCGTGCTCGACGGCTTCCGGAGGCGACAAGCCATGGAAGGCTCTGTGATGAGCGGCACGAAGAAGGTACTCCTGGCGTACTCAGGCGGCCTGGACACGTCAGTGGCTATCCACTGGCTGAAGGAGAATCACGGCTGCGAGGTCGTCGCCGTGACCGTGGATGTAGGTCAGTCGGACGATCTCAAGGACGCCATGAGGAGGGCCAAGGCGATCGGCGCCTCCAGAGCTTGGGTGATCGACGCGAAGAAGGAGTTCGTGGAGGGCTATGTGCTCCCCGCCCTGAAGGCGAACGCCCTGTATGAAGGGAACTACCCGCTGAGCACTGCAGTGGCCAGACCTATAATCGTGGCGAAGCTCGTCGAGATGGCCAAGAGGCTGGGCTGTGACACCATCGCGCACGGCTGTACGGGCAAGGGGAACGACCAGGTCAGGTTCGAGGTGTCAATCATGGCTCTCGCGCCTGAGCTGCAGATACTCGCCCCCACCCGGAACTGGAAGATGTCCCGGGAAGAGGAGATTGAGTACGCAAAGGCGCACTCGATACCCGTGCCCGTCTCTGTGGACAAGCCGTACAGCATAGATGAGAGTGTGTGGGGCAGGGCGATCGAGTGCGGGATCCTGGAGGACGCCTGGGTCGAGCCACCCGAGGAGATTTTCGAATGGACGGTGGGTCCCGCGGAAGCCCCTGACAAGCCGGAATACGTGGAGATAGGGTTCGAGCAGGGAAAGCCCGTCTCCCTTAACGGGACTTCGATGGAACTCATCGACATAATACAGAACCTCAACGAGATGGCTGGGAAGCACGGCGTGGGCAGGATAGACCACATAGAGAACCGACTCGTGGGAATAAAGTCGAGAGAGGTATACGAAGCGCCTGCGGCGATCGTTCTGACGAAGGCGCACCAGGACCTCGAGAGCATGGTCATGACCAAAGACCTCCAGCACTACAAGAGGGTGGTCGAGCAGCATTATGCCGATATCGTCTACAACGGCCTGTGGTTCTCCCCTCTGAAGGAAGCCCTAGACGCCTTCATCGAGAAGACCCAGGAGAACGTCACGGGCAAGGTAAAGGTGAAGCTATTCAAGGGCAACGCTGTCGTTGTGGGGCGCGAATCTCCGTGCTCTCTCTACGACACCGCGCTCTCGACCTACGCCAATGGAGACGAGTTCGACCACTCAGCGGCGAAGGGGTTCATCTACGTGTGGGGGCTGCCGCTCAAGGTGGCCAGCATGGTCAAGGCGAAGGGGAACGGGAACGGTGTCATGAATGAAGTCGCGGTCAAAGAGGAGTCGTGCGCCGTCTCCAAATGACGAGTTCCTCGGTTTCACCAGCTCCATCGCGTTCGACCAGAGGCTCTGGAAGTACGACATTGCTGGCAGCATAGCGCACGCGCACACGCTCGCAGATGCGGGCGTGTTGACGGCCGACGAACTCCGGCGCGTAACGGCCGGCTTGAGAGGAATCGCGCGCGACTTGAAAGATGGCTCAGCGTCGTTCGACCCCGGGCTGGAAGACGTGCACATGGCGGTCGAGAGGATGCTTACTGAGAGAGTCGGGAAGCCTGGCATGAAACTGCACACAGGCCGCAGCAGGAACGATCAGGTCGCCCTCGACATGCGCCTCTATGCGAGGGAGAGCATCGCGGCCCTGCTCTCGGATCTCGCCGAACTGCAGGAGGTGCTGCTCAGGCGGGCGTCTGTGCATCTCGACGTGATCATGCCTGGCATGACACACATGCAGCATGCGCAGCCAGTCCTGCTTTCCCATCACCTGATGGCTTACTTCTGGAAGTTGCAGAGGGATGCAGATAGGCTGTGCGACTGCTACAGACGAGCGAACATCTCGCCTCTTGGCTCGGGGGCGATTGCCGGGACGTCGTATCCCTTTGATAGGAACATCGCGGCCGCGATGCTCGGAATGGACGGCGTGACAGAGAACTCGATGGATGCCGTCTCCGACAGAGACTTCGTCGCTGAGACTTCCTTCGCTCTATCGTTGCTCATGGTGCACCTCTCCTCGCTATCCGAGGAGATCATAATGTGGGCATCGCCGGAGTTCGGATTCGTCCTGCTCCCGGACGAGATGTCCAGTGGCTCTAGCATGATGCCCCAGAAGAAGAACCCCGACCTCCTGGAACTCGTCAGGGCCAAGTCCGGCAGGGTCGTTGGGGATGTCGTAACTGTCCTCACCTTGCTCAAATCTCTTCCCCTCGCGTACAACCGCGACCTGCAGGAAGACAAGGAGTGCCTTTTCGATGCGGTGGACACCGTGAAGGCCTCACTCCATGCCCTCATACCCTTCCTCCAGGCAATGCGTTTTGACGAGGTGAGGATGAGGAAGGCGGCGGGTGTCGGGCTCACGACCGCGACCGACCTCGCCGACTTCCTCACAAAGCATGGCGTACCCTTCAGGAAGGCACACGGGATCGTGAGGGAGCTGGCAAAGAGAGCGAACGGGGACGAAGAGAAGTTCCTACACCTCGCGCAGAGCATACTCAGAAACATAGGGAATGTCAGCGAGGCGGTGGCGAGTTTGTCCGTTGAACAGTCCGTGGAGAGCAGAGACGTCGAGGGGGGCACTTCCACAAATGCAGTGAGAAAACAGATGATCAAGGCGAAGAAAGCACTTGCCCGGACGAGGGCCTCGGTGAAGAGAATGACTGAGCAGACCTCACTGGTAGACCGTGTCCTATTGAGGGGGAGCTAGCAGCTATCCTTCCATCTTATCCTCGATGCAGGCGGAAAGGATGTCGAAAGCGCGCATCATGTCCTCCCTGCTCACTATGAATATGGTGTCAGTGTAGCAACTGACGGCCTCTATCAGGTTTATGCCCTGCTCGGACAGCATGTCCAGCACGTACGAGAACGCTCCCGGAGTCTCCTCTATCCTGGCGGGGCTCTTGACGGTTATCTCCCCGAGGTTCTCCCTGACCTTGATGATGTAGTCTTCACCAATCGCGCTGATTATGCTCGGCAGGTGCTTGTCCTCAGATATGACGGTTATCGCGCTGGTGCTCTGGAGCACCTGCATCGTGCTCTTCTCGGCAAGTATCTTCCTGACCACGTCCTCGAGGTTCTTCAACACTATCCATTCGTTCTTCGCGACGACGATGCATATCCTCGTCTTCATTTCGAGCCTGCTGTCCTCGAAGAGGCTAGTTATGGCGCCCTCGAGGTCAGTCTTCGCGAGCTTCATGCCGTAGCGCCTGGCCGCCGCGAGGACGGCTTCCTCATTCTTGATGCCCGTCTCCTTCATTATCAGCCTGGCGAGGGACGAATAGTTGATGAGATCCTTGCTGATGCAGTCCTTTATGCTCGGGTGACGGTCGATGTACTTCCGCGTCAGTTCGGCAGCGCTAGTCTTCTTCGGCTTGTCCATCCAGGGATGACAATCTATCATCCTGACATTAATCTTTGGTCTTCGGGAAGAGGCCTACGTGCTCGAGCCAGTTCGACCAAGGATTATATATGGACATTTAATAGGGCGGAAGAGTCTTACACGCTCCGGAAGACGCTCCCGTAGTGTAGTCCGGTCAATCATTCCAGCCTTTCGAGCTGGACACCCGGGTTCAAATCCCGGCGGGAGCACTCTTTCGTGACTGGCCGAAAGTCAATTCGGGGGTACGACACACTTTGTCACGGATAGGGCCTGAGCCTCCTTCCAGGCCCTCTGTATGTCGTCGCAGGCTGCCTTGTCCTTGATTCTGCCGTAGTACTTCTCCGTCGTCATCTTGCTGCTGTGCCCAAGTATCTTGCTCACAGACGAAAGCTTCGCGCTCCTGTCGATGGACTGCTGACAGAAGGTCGAGCGGAAGTCTTTCAGTTTGAACGTCACGCCCGAAACCTCCTGAAGCACACCCTTGAGCTTGCTCCATTCTGCTTGCGTGAAGTACCGCACCGTTCCCCTGCTCGTGCAGTAGGGAACTAGTACTTCGTGCTCCTTCACGCCATGCTCACGGAGATACTCCTCACGGGCATACAGGAACTCCTCGAGGGCAGGCCTCACATGCTCCAGGATTGGGACTGTCCTATGTTTGCCGTGCAGCCCCTGACCTTTCGGACGGCTGACCCGAGCCTGCACTCTGATTGATTTCGGGCCAGTCAAAGCATACTATCAAATCAACACGACTCCATCTTCATGACAAGTGACAAACATGACCGAATCGCACAGAGGTATGAGTGCACCGCCACCAAAGCCCTGGCTGCAGCCGGCTGGTACAATGGGGATGGTTTTGATGTTGCTCATCCTTGGTATCTTGTTCACGACATTGGCGATTGGTCTCTCTGAAGGATTCCTAGCTTCTCCTGCTTCCTTGTGCATTGTCATTTTCTGGGTTCTTGGAATCCTGTTTCTCGTCGCATCATTCGCTACTAGACACGATTTGAACCTCTACAATCTCTATATGCCCTATTCGGCAACAGTTCTGATCTTGTATGTCGCTGTAGAGTTCTTGGGTGGAGGGTACCTGGTCTTCCTGGGCGTGAGCAACCAGATATCCAATCTAGAAGCGATTGATTGGAGCCTTATCGGGGTTACTGCATTTGGGCTGGTGCTGGTCGTTGATTCGTGGCTCTTCTATCGGAGGGCTTTAAAGAAAGACCTTACGGTCATGAAAAAGGTTTGATGGCAGCCTGCGTGCCCTTTTGATTGATTTTGAGCCAGTCGCTCGGGTCCAAATCGCGGCTGGAGCATCTTCTCATCGCCGCCTCACCCGTCGCGAGAGATGGCACGCTTCCATTATGGTTGGACGCTGTCCTCTGCCACACCTTTTGCGTTTCGCGACGAGCTGCCGCTTCTGCACACAGTGCGACTGCCTATGAGTTGTCTGTGTCGACCTGCGCGATGGTGGCAACCTTCCCTTTCTGGACGGCGAATTCTACGTTGTCCCAGAACCTCAGATCGTTGAAGCCCTCTCTATTGACGAAGTAAGCGAGAGTGTCTCCTGGGTTGAGGTTGTTCACCGAATCTCTCGAAGTAAGACGGATGCTAACAAGATATTTGATCTGAGGATACCAATTGAGAATAGCCCGTTCTAGCGTCGAATTGATTGTCATGTTCACATCCTGACCTTCGAACAGATCGTAGAGAACACTGTCGTAGACCTCGATGCCCCCTCCTGGGACCATTATGACTAGAGGGTATTGAACCCCGTTCCTGATGCCTGTTATCATCTTATGGTCAACGACTCCGGATACCTCCACAGTGGAGAAAGCGAGAAGATATGCTGCCAACACAAGCACGACCGCAACCGATACAGCAGCCACGACATATGCGGTCCTCCTCAGTGTGCTCAATACGACCACCCTTTTTGACAATTCTTCATGACTCCTAGGCCTAAAAGACAATTTCTGTCGGAGCCGAGGACAAGGTGGCAGAAGAGTCACACTGCATAGCAGCTACCGCGGGAAAGTCTGCCATACGGTCAATCCAGAACGAGTCGCCCGCTTAGGAACTGGGTACCAGCAGTATTGCCGCGTCGACCTCTCTCGACATCGAGAGAATATGACAGGTACATCAGACCGGTCTTCGAAACACGAAGGACTACAGACCGGGACAACTACCGCCTGCCAGCCCGCTGATCCCCGCCGTCTTCCTTGACACCCTCTTCGGGTCCGCCTACAACCCCGCCCGCGGATTCCTTCTGGTCCTCCTTTTCGCGCTTGATGTTCCCGTGCCTCCTCATAAGGAACAGCAGGGCCAAGGCGATGACGATGGCCGCGAGGACGCCCGCGATAAGGGCTGTCTCGAGCATGCCGATGGCTTCCTCCTCGGCCTCCTCTTCCTCCGCCGGGACGTCGAACACCAGGGTCACTTCTGCCGAATTGTTGGCCCTGTCAAACGCGCGGACGACTATCTCGTGCTCGCCTTCGCCGATGTCCTTGAGCAAGAGTTCTCTGGCAGACGCGTTGCAGTACTCGGAGAGCCTGCCATCTATGGTCACCGTGAAATGGCTGATTCCGCTCACCGCGTCAGTGCACGACCAAGAGACCAGCACGTCATCGCTTGCCAGCTCCGTATTGTTGAGCGGCTGGCTCACATTCAGCTCTGGGGCATGGCAGTCGATGCGGACGTCGACCGTCCTAATCTGCTCCTTGTTCCCCGCACGGTCGACAGAGTAGAACTGGACCTTGTGGATGCCATCGGATTCAAGGAGGAGTTCACCCCCATATGGCTGGAAGTCGCCAGACCCGACCCTGAACCAGGTTTCGCCAACACCGCTGCCCGCGTCAGACGCCAGCAGGATGACGTGAACAGAAGTAGAGTGCCAGCCGTGGATCCCGGGCTCCTCTGAGAGGGAGGCCTCGGTCAAGGGTTGTCTAGTATCGACGATCGTGTAGGCATCCGGCACGCTGGGAGCGGGCTCGGCGTTCCCAGCCTTGTCGGTCGCGACGCTGTAGAACTCGTAGAGTCCATCCCCGCCAACCAGAGTTGTGTTGAAGACAATCAGCCCTGTTGGCCACTCCCCAGACGGATTCGCTGGCGGGGCATACTTGACAAATCCCCCAGTGCCATTGTACCGATAGTACAAGCAGATGTGGCTGAGGCCGCTTCCAAACGAGTCCGAGGCATTGCACTGAACGAGCAGGAGCTCCTGACCCCAGTACGCCTCTAGCGGGGAGACCGATGAAGAGGGCGGGCTGATGTCATTCCCCGCAACGACGATATCGTCGACATATACCCCCTCATACGGCCCGAGCCCGACATCTGCGTCGCTGAAGAAGAACCAGCCAATCCAGGTGGCCGATGTGGGCACTGACATCACGGCGAGCTCCCAAGTCTTGTTCCCGACATTCGGCTGTGTCCAGAGCTTGACCCATGCCGATCCCACGAAGGCCCGAATCTCCAGGTAGTCGTTGAGCGAAGCGGTACCCGTCTCGGCCCAATAGCGGAACGCGAGATACACCTCCTCATAGCCTTCGATGTCGCCGAGATACAACGCCATGCAGGACTGCATGTCTTGGTCGTAGTAGTGGTTGTCCCGATTCGGAGCCAGGTTCACGCTGTTGTACCCGTTCTGAGCGCACCAGGCGCTGTAGGTCCCCCCGAAGCTGCGATACGAAGTCCTCCCCCAGTAGTCGAGCCCACAGGCGGCGTTGTTGTCCTTGACGTACCAGCTCAGAGGCTTGGGCTCGATCGCGTAGAAATCGGGAGGCCAGTCCTCGTCGAAGTCCTGAGTGTAGATGTAGACGTAAGTCGCTGAGACCAGGCCGCTCCAAAGCCCCGACCCGGCACTGGACAGCAGCATCAGTGCTGCCGCAGCGGCCAGCTGAACCCACCTAACCCTCATCCGACCTCACCCCGCTTCCTCCTCCTGAGAAAGGCCGTCACGACGACTGCAAGGACCACCACTATAGCGGACACTATTATAGTCACATACAGTATCTGCTTGGTTTCGCCGAGGTTTTCAACGACTACGCTGAGAGGGGCCGTGAGATCGTCCCAGTTGGCGGTGATCGTTACTTTCTGGCCCGGCTCAACAGTAAGCTCCTTCCTCGCCTCCCCCACATCCCTGCTGCTCCTCAAGAGAACCTTAAGGGTCACGGGAGAGTCGCCACGGTTGGCAATCACGAGGCTGTCGCCGTCAGCTGTCGCGTAGGTCTCAAGGTCGCCGTCGGCACCCATGGATATGTTCTCCAGCGAGTACTCGCGGAGTTCTGTGCCCACCCTGTGCATCATGCCCATCATGAAGTCGTTGTCCGGCAGATCGCCCTTGAACCTCAGGCCGTACTCCATGCACTCGTCGCTGATCTCGAGAATGAGCACATCCCTGCTGCCGTCGTTGCAGGTCTTGTTCTGTATGCCGTAGTTAGAGTATCCAGAGGCCATCGCCCACGTGTACTCGCCCTCCTCCCTTCCTGTGAAGTTGACCGTGTACTGCTCACCTGCCGGCAGAGCAATAGACTGCATGGGTGCGGGCTTGCCCATGGGCAACGGCAGGGGGATCGGGCACAGGGCCTCGACTGTGATCAGCACGGGGGCCGCGAGGGCCAACGTGGTCGCAGTCACGACAACCATGAGCAGCACCGTGGCGGTCACCAGCCAACCGTCGATGAGATCGTAATCGTCCCGGAGGGCGTCGTGGTATGACAGATACCAGATGAAGTCGTTCCAAAGCTCCGTGGTGGGAGGATCGGTGCTGCTGTCGATGAGCTGGTGCCACTCGAAGCCGGACTCGCTCACGATGACGTAGGGATAGTGCTCATAGTTGTCCAAGTCGCTGCAGAAGCAGGTGCTTGCCGCGTTCCTGTTGCAATCGTACACATAGACCTGCCAAACGCCGTCCGATAACTCCCTGGCAAAGTACGGGACGATTGCATGCGCTCCGACGCACTCCGTGACGCCTTGGTCCAGCCCACGATACTCAGCCACGTAGAGTATCCCGGGCCTCCCGTTCTGCAGATCCTGCAACATCCTCTGGAACGGCCCCGCGAGGAACGGTGAGATGGTGCGCGACGCGCGCAACTCGTCCATGACCTGATCGATGTACTTCGTTAGCAGTTCCTGGGATATCTGCGCCCCCTGGAATTTCTCGATCGTGCGCTTGGCATATCTCCACTCTTCGTAGCCTGGCAGATAGGGCGCTTCCTCGTCTCCCACATGTTCGGTGAGCGAATCGGGGACCGGGACGCCGTTGTAGTAGTGCCAGAGGCTGTACATGCTCATTCCGAAGCACTCCCCGTTCGCCGCCATCATGGAGAAGACTGGCTCCCAGAACCTCGCAACGATGGTGTGCCACCACTCCAGCTCGCCAGGCCCCCAGAGCTCTCCATGGCCGAAAGCGTCCTCGTATCTTTGCCAGCTGAGGTCCGGGTTGTTCTGGTTAGGGTACGGTATGCCGTAGTCCCACTGATAAGGCCTCACGACTTCGATCTGATCCCAGGCGTTCGCGGTCAGAAGCTCAGCATCGGTTGCCCTCACTCCACACATTATCTGCGTGGCGTTCAACGGATCCGCTCGCATGTTCGGCACGTTCTTGTTGGGGAACGTCAGAGTGGCCCTGTATGAAGTGGGATACGGTTCAGCAAAGTTGAACATCTGTGAATGGCCCGGGTTCGCGCTCGGGTTGTAGTAGGCGTTCTCCACCCCCACAACGACGCTCTTCAGACCTTCAGGGTCACTTACCTCGACTGTAACCTCTATCGTGGTGCCATCCCCCGGGAGCACTTTCTCTGGCGAACACCATATCATCACCTCGGGCGGCGTGTAGCTGCCCACCCACACTCGCCTATACTCGCCAACGAGGTGAGACATCCTGTCCTCTGCGGTGGTCAAGACATGGTGCGCACCCAACGAGAGAGATACAGAGTACTCAATCGTTATCGAAGTGTTGCTCAGCTCCGCATAAGGCACCAGTATCTTCTCAACTGCGATTGAGTCCACGTACAAGATGACGCTGTCAAGACACTTGTCGTCTCTCGCAGTGACCGAGAAGGTTATCGTGTCCGTTGGCCTGATGATCCCAGCGGGCGAGACGCTCAGAGAGATTGTGGGAGGGACCACGTCGTCTATCCAAGGCGGCGGTTCCGGAGGGTCGGGCTGGGGGACAGGAGCGGACGCCACGTACGAGACTCTCAGCTTCGGCATCTTGATCGCCCTCATCTCCTCGTCCGGGTCTACGCTGGCACCCTCCTGGCTGTAGAACCAGCAGATGTTGCCGACGGTGTTCCAGGGATACGGCCGGACTGTCAGGCCGTAGTTCGGATAGGATTCCTCCCACCAGCCAATCGCCCATGAAGTGACGTTATAGCTCTTCTCAGAGTACACGGTATCGACTGTCCAAGTGACGTTTGCGCCGGGGGACGGGTACACCGGCTTGGGACGGTTGTTCCAACAAGCAGTCCTGTGATCCCATGGCTCCGCCACACGCATCAGCTCAAGGGTCCTTCCTCCGCCCTGGTATAGGTACAGGATCAGATAGGCGTCGACTATGACGGCATCGGCGGGCAGAAGTGAGAGATTGAACTTCAGCAGTATGCAGGAATGGTAGAAGGCCATCTCGAACCCCTGCCAGTAGCCGGACTTGAGAGACTGGTTCAGACCGTATGTGGTCTCCCGGCCTTCTTCGCTCACGAACGTGTCCATCTCCGGCCAAATGTCCAAGAAGTACCGCCCCGCAGCCTCGGCGTTTCCGACCGAGATGTTTGGGGTCAACAGCACGAACACGCAAACACACGCAAGAACAGATCTCGAGAGCCTCGGGAAGAACACCCGAGAGAGGCCTCGAGCTAGGTCACGACAGGACTCATCCATTTCCCAGCACCCCCATGACGGGTTTTTTCCGGCTATGCCTGTATTGATGAGGTGCGTATATGAACATCACGTCATCGCGGCGCGCTGCCAGATGAAGGTATCTTGGCATGATCATAGCACTACTTTGGCGCACCTTTCACAAACTTGATTGTCTCGCAACGCGCGCATTAGACCTGATGAATTGCATGATGCTCGGGCCGGAGACCACTCAGAATGGGATGTTCACCGCCACTGGCCGGAAGAAGGACCTGTTGCGCGCACAAATGGCATTCCTGCTTACCATCTTCTTCATCTGGTTGCTACTAGTTGTCGTTGCTTCGTCGTTGAATCTGTCATGAGACACCAGGGGAAGCTAGAGGTTTATCCAAGTGCTTCCCGGTGCTCAATTTGGCAACTGACTCATGATTCGATCCTCAGAGTACCTGAGTCATCTCGCGCTCTACAAGCGAGAAGTCTTTCGGGTCCATCGCTGCCTCGTCCACCGGTATTATCAGATAGCCCTTGTCGAGCACGACCTGCTCGTTTATCAGCTGGATAAATCTCAGTACACTCTTGAAATCATTCTGGGTCGTGAGATATTCGAGGCCCTCGATGATCACCGCGCCGTTCTCGCCCTTCATCAAGAACTCCCTAATCGAAGAAGCGAGATGCGCGAGATTGTTCGGGGACACAAACTCGACGCCTTTCGAGGAGGGCGAAGGGTGCGCAGCCTCGGTCTTCGTCAGCCAAAGCGCCTCAGCCTCGAACCCGTATTTCTGCTTGAGCGTATCCGGATGGGTCCTCGATATGCAGAGCCCCCTGCAACCTGAGGACAGCAGATTTGCGAACAGCGCGAAGCTCCTCTCCGGCCGCTCCTCCCTGATAAGATAGCTCCAGCCTGGCGTGAGCGTGATCTGCTGTGGCTGGGCCGCCTTCGCCTCCGCCTCCTGGACCATGAGCTTCCTGCCAAGTGCCCGCTCCAGCTCGTCCACCTTCTGCTGCACACGCTGGAAAAGCATCGAACGCTTCGACTTGGCCATTATCTGAAGCTCGC
>JAWCKF010000004.1:0-108808 GCA_038852315.1 Thermoplasmata archaeon
GAGGGCTACTGGGCACTCTGCACGCAGAGCGGCACGCTGACATACATGCCGTGAGTAGCGGCGGACTCGGCCTGAACAGAGCGGAATCCTAGCCTTAGAAGCAGCTTCCGCCCCGCAATCCTTCTGGAGGGTACGAGGCTGACGAGTCATCTTGAGTCTTTCCGTAGCGCATCGGGCTTCCCTCATCTCAGCCGAACAGGAAGACGAACCACGCAGCCAACGCCGCAGCTAGACTCTCGGCTACACAAGACTTCGGCCATGGTTTGAATGCGTGTCTACAACCGTCCTGAGACCGAAGGGGAAAGGAGAGACGAAGCTAGGTGCGTAATCGCTCCGTGTTGTCCCGATTGGGGCCTTTTGCTTCGGCGTAACAAGTAGCGTTCACCTACCCCCCTCAAAAGATTAATCCAAATGTAGCCGTATACGTCGCCTCTAGGGATGGGAAGACATGTCGAACGCTCTTCCGCTCGAGTTCAGACTTTCGAGATTGACGGTCGCGAGCCTCCGCAACCTCTGTGAGACAAACCGCGTCCACGGCTCTTCGGGCTTGGTCAAGGACGAGTTGGTCAGGTTCGTGATGGACAACTTCGACGAGGATACACTGGATGAGTTCTGCACGGCCCAGGAGGAGATCTACTTCGTCGAGAACATGGCAAAGGCTATCAAGTGGGCGACGAACCCGCGGATCGTGGACATCGACCCAAGAAGCGGCAGGTCGCGAGTTGACGCGGTGTTCACCCTGCGTCGGTCGGACGGCTGGGAGGTCTACAACATAAGGTTCGTCAACCACACCACCGAAGATGTTGCGACCTCCTGCGAGTGCGTCGACGCTCGCGAGAAGAGCTACTTCTGCGCCCACCAGATGGCTGTGCTCGTCAGGTGCCTTGCGCTTGGGCTATTCACGCTGGACCAGTGGACGGGCCCGATGACTCCTGAGGCGGAGGACCTGATCAATGCGAACGTGTTCAGGAAGAGGAGACCTGCCAGGTAGAAACTACCCCGGACCCAATCCAACAACGTTTATCTAGACTTACTCTTTTGTCGTGCAGGCCATGGTCCAGTACGATTGGCGCGTGAGCGAACCCAAGTGGCAGGCAAAGTGGAAGGAGTGGGGCATCTACAGGTTCGACCCCAAGTCCGAGGCAGAAGTGTTCAGCATAGACAACCCTCCCCGGTACGCCTCCGGTGCGCTCCACTTGGGACACGCCTACGGTTACACGGTCATCGACTTCGCAGCGAGGTACAAGCGCCTCAGGGGCTACAACGTCTTCTTCCCGCTGTGTTTCGACGTGAACGGCACACCGGTCGAGGTACGCGTCGAGAAGGTCATGGGCATCAAGGCGTCCGATGTCCCGAGGCGGGAGTTCATCAGGATGTGCAGCGAGTTCGCTGAGAAGTACATCGCGGAGATGACCAGGCAGTTCGAGCTCTTGGGCGAGTCGATGGATCCCAGCATCTACTACCAGACGGATGCTGAGTACTATCGCAGGCTGACCCAGATATCCTTCATCCGCATGTTCAAGAAGGGGCTTGTGTACAAGGGACACTTCCCTGTGAACTGGTGTACGCGGTGTGGGACGGCTCTCGCGGACGCGGAGGTCAATTACGAGCCGAGGAGCACCAAGCTGAACTATATCGTCTTCAAGGACTCCGCGAGCGGCGAGGATGTGCTCATAGCGACCACGAGGCCGGAGCTGCTCTGCACATGTCTGCTCGCGGCAGTCAACCCAGATGACGCATCGAAAGCGCACCTGCTCGGTCGAGAGCTGATAACGCCCGTCTACGGCAGGAAGGTGAAGGTCGTCGCAGACCCGAAGGTCGACCCGACGTTCGGCACGGGCACTGTGATGATATGCTCGATAGGGGACAAGGACGACCTGGAGTGGATAATGAAGTATGATCTTCCGCTGGAGAAGGGCATAGACGAGTCCGGGAGGATGACTCCGCTCGCGGGCAAGTACGCAGGCATGACGGTGGTCGATGCGAGGAAGGCGATAATCGAGGACATGAAACAGGCGGGCCTTCTCGTCAAGCAGGAGCCGCTGGACCAGAGCATAGGCGTGTGCTGGAGGTGCCACACTCCCATCGAGTTCCTGAAAGTCCCCCAGTGGTTCATCAAGAGCGTCGAGTTCAAAGACCAGGTGCTCAGGATGGTCGACGAGATCGTCTGGAAGCCAGAGTTCATGAAGGTCAGGATAAAGGACTGGGTCAACTCGCTCGCCTGGGACTGGGTCGTGTCGAGACAGAGGTACTTCGCGACCGCGATACCGCTGTGGGAATGTGAGAAGTGCGGGAACGTCCTGCTCGCAGAAGAGGACGAGTGCTATGTGGACCCGACGATGAAGCCGCCCAGGCGGGAGACTTGCGAGAAGTGCGGAGGGAGGTATGTGGGCTCACCCGATGTCTTCGACACGTGGATGGACTCGAGCATCTCGCCCCTCTACAACACGTTCTGGCTCAGAGACGATGAGCTGTTCAAGAAGCTTTACCCCATGACGCTCAGGCCGCAGAGCCACGACATCATAAGGACCTGGGCCTACTACACGATCCTCAGGGAGATGCTGCTTGTGGGCGAGAAGCCCTGGAAGGAGGTCATGATCCACGGGTTCATCATGGCCCCTGACGGCCGGCCGATGCACGCCTCGACAGGCAACGTCATCGACCCGATGCCCCTCATAGAGAAGTACGGCGGGGACGCAATGAGGTACTACTCCGCCACCTGCGCCCTTGGGATGGACCACGCCTTCAAGGAGCAGGAGCTCGTGCGCGGGAACAGGCTGGCCACGAAGACGTGGAACGTGATGCGGCTCGTGGGGTCCGCCTGCCGCGGCAAGCCCGGACGTCCGCGCTCGATGCTCTTGGCTGACCGATGGATACTGAGCAGATTCGGGGAGCTGGTCCGCAAGGTGGAGCGACACAACGAGGAGTACGAGTTCGACAAGTCCATGGCCGCCCTCCAGGATTTCCTGTGGCACGAGTTCGCGGACCACTACATCGAGCTTGTGAAGCACAGGGCCTACTCCGAGGACGACAGGGGTGCGCGCTACTGCCTCTACACTGTCGGACTTGGCCTGTTGAAGATGATGTCCGTGTTCCTCCCCCACGTGGCCGAGGACGCGTACCAGAACTTCTTCAGACCGCACGAAGAGGCGGTGAGCGTGCATGTGAGCGGATGGCCTGCCGCACCAGATAGGGATATGGAAGCCGAGGTTGCCGGCGAGCGCGTGAAGGAGATTGTCGCGGCCGTGAGGTCGTGGAAGTCCGCGGAGGGCATGCCCCTCAACGCCGAGCTGTCGAGGGTTGAGATAGTCGGCGCCGGTGTTGCGGAGGCGCTCTCGGGGGCCGAGGACGATATCAGGCAGACGGTGAGGGCCACCGTGTTAGAGCTGAAGGAGAGCGTCGCCCTCAGGGAATCCGTCGTGAGGCTGAAGCCTATTCATTCCAAGCTCGGACCTGCGTTCAAGAAGGACGCGAAGGAGATTGCTGAGATCATCGCCTCGACGAGGCCCGACGCCCCGATCCCTGCGGGAGGTCATCTCAAGGTGACGCTCCGCGACGGTCGCACGATTGAGCTGGATAGCTCATGTTTCGAGGCCGAGATAAAGGTGTCCTCGGACAAGGGCGACTTGGAGCACCTGCGCGCAGGCGGCTTCTCGATCCTCGTCTACAGGTGAGCGGCCGGAGGCTCTTGGGCCGCACGACAGGTTATAATACTGAGAGCACGATTTGCATCTGGACATGGACAGGAAGGAGCTCGTGGTCGAGGTTCTTCGCGGCGTCCTCGACCCTCACACGGGCGTGAGCGTATACGACATGGGCCTGATTTCAGACCTTGTGGTTAGGGAGGACTCTGTCGACCTAACATTCATGCCCACCAGCCCGTTCTGCCCCGTGGGCATAGAGCTCGCCAAGGCCATCAAGGAGCGCGTGATGGCCATCGAGGGCATACGCTCATGCAATGTGAAAGTCGTGGGGCACATCAGGGCTGACGAGATCAACCAGGCGATCAACGCGTAGGCCTGTCGCGGATCAGGTCGACGCGCACCTTCTTGCCGTGCATCGAGTAGTCCTCCAGGCCTTTCATCACCTTCATCGCGACGCTCTTGTGGACCTCGACGTCGCTCGAATCCTCTCCGACCTCGACATGGCCTATCAGGTGCTCTATCACGCCCGTCCGCCTCTCGATGAAGCGTATGAGGTCCAGAAGGCCGACGCCGTCCCTCTTCCCTATGTTCAGCCTGAAGGGCACCATGCCGAAGTGGTCCGCATACTCGTCGAAGTCGAGCCTGCGCTTGACGGTGTCCCTGCCGACGCCCTCGGGCACCTCGTCGTGCTCGATCTTCGTGCGGCCGAAGCTCTCTATCGCCTTCACAAGATGCCGCTCCTCCTTCGAAACGAAGCTGATTGCCTTCCCTGTCTTGCCGGCCCTCGCAGTCCTGCCTATCCTGTGAACGTAGTCCTCTGGGTTCTCCGGGATGTCGTAGTTGATGACGTGTGTCACGTCCTCGATGTCCAGTCCTCGGGCGGCCACGTCCGTCGCCACCAGGACCTTGAGCTTCCCCGACCTCACCTTCGCCATGACCCTGTCGCGCGCAGCCTGGGTCAGGTCTCCGTGTATGCCGTCGGCGAGGTAGCCGTAGGCCCTTAGTTTGTGCGCGAGCGTGTCTACCATCTTCTTCGTGGAGCAGAACACTATCGTGAGCTTGGGGCGTTCGGCGTCCAAGATCCTGCACAGCGCCCACAGCTTGTTCGCCCTTCCGACCTCTATGTAGACTTGCTCTGTCTGAGGGACTGTGAGCGAATCAGCGCTGACGATGATCTCCTCAGGGTCTCTCATGTACCTGCGCGCGAGTTCCCTGATGGGGTCGGGCAGCGTGGCAGAGAACAGCATGGTCTGTCTCTCCCTTGGCACGCGTTGCATGATCCACTCGATGTCGTCGATGAACCCCATGTCCAGCATCCTGTCCGCCTCGTCCAGGACCATGAACCGCAGGTCGTCGAAGGTGAGTTCGCCCCTGCGCATAAGGTCCATCAGCCTCCCGGGCGTGCCAACGACGACCTCGCACCGCCTCCTCAGCTTCTCGAGCTGGATGTTGATCGACTGCCCGCCATAGATGGGGACCGCCCTGACATTGGCGTACTTCGCCAGTTCCCCGAAGTCCTCCGCGACCTGGACGGCCAGCTCGCGCGTCGGCGTCAGCACGAGGCACTGTATCCGGCCGTTCGGTTCGAGCTTGGTGATTATAGGCATCGCGAATGCCGCAGTCTTGCCAGTGCCAGTCTGGGCCTGCGCCATGAGGTCGCGCCCCTGCATGGCGACGGGTACGACCCTTTCCTGAACCGGCGTCGGCTCCTCCCATCCGAGCTCGCGCACAACCCTTAGTATTCGCTCGTCTTTCACGATGTCGGCGAAATCCATCATCTCATTCTTCCCTTTCCCGTCTGGCCGTGTTAGACTTCACGTAGTATTTCAAAGCATACGTCGATTCGGTGAGGCGAATGGCCAACGAGTCAGTAAAGTCGCTGAGCAGCAGAGCGGCATGGGAGAGGCTCTATGCGAAGCACGGGCTCCAGTACGGCGGGAGAGGAGAGGTGGCCATGCTCCTTCGAGCCGTAAGACCGGGCTCACTCGTCTTGGACGCGGGCTGCGGGGACGGGAAGACGACCGAGGAGCTCTCCAAGCATTACCAGGTCGTAGCTTGCGATTTCTCGAGAGAGGCCCTCGTCTCGTTCCGTTCTCAGCGGCCATCTATCGCAACATCACTAGAACTTGTAGAATGCGATATGACTCATCTTCCATTTGTCTCAGAAAAGTTCGACGCTGTTGCATGCGTCCACAGCCTATCCCACATGCTCGCCGAAAACCGTTCAAAGGCAGCGACCGAGATGGCAGGTGTGCTCAGGCGCGGCGGGTTCGTGTTCGTCGAGGTCTTCGGGCGGGGAGACATAAGGTTCGGTGAGGGCGACGAACTCGAGCCAGGAACCTACAGGCGGGGGAACGGAATCATCACTCACTACTTTCGCCTAGGGGAGGTCCCGTCTCTGTTCGCGGGCTTCAGATGCATCGCTGAGGTGTGTGACAGGAGGCACGTGTCGTTCGGCGTTGTCTCGGGGAAGCGCGAACTGATAAGGGTACTGTTGAGGAAGTGATGCCGCTGGATATCGCTGCCTAGGACCGGCCTCTGCGTTCACATGATGGGCGTTGTGAGCATCGAGCCGCCGGTCGGCTCGTGCAGGATCGTGATCTCGTATCTCACCGTTGGGGAGAAGGTCTCCAGGCTCGAAGTCGTGAAGACGATGTAATCGCCTCTGTTCATCTGTCCGTTTCCAGCCAGGTCTGTGATGTTCAGGTACACCTGCAGGCTACCGAGTGCGATGGGGGAACCATAGTGCCATGTTCGCGGCCCCGGTGATCCGACCATGTCTTCCGTGGTGAAGTTGCTCCAGACAGCCGTGTTAGCGCCGTCGCTCAGATATATCGAAACATCGCCCCATTTGACGGTCGCTGTCGGTTCCGTGAGTTTGACCATGCACCCGTAGGAGACCGTGTCTGTGTCGAGTATCAGCACGGCGGGTGTGTGCGTCGTCCCGCCGAGGTTGCTAGCCATGACGAACAGCACCGCGACGAGTATCATCGTGATTGCGACGAGGAGAATCGTTCCAACGACCGGCGATACAGCTTCCTCACTTCTTCTGAAGATCCAAGACCTCTTCACGCGCATCCCTCCTGACAGGGTTTTGTCGACCGCAGTCCAGTAAATCCTTGCGAGGTTCATATAGCTTTGCAGATAAATATCTGAGGGCACAAGAGAGCCGGCCGGCCACCAGGCCAGCACGGTCTTCCTCAGAGCACCGATATCTCCTGATGGACTTCTATTCCCTTCTCTCGCATCCTCCTGAGGAAGCTCTCGTGCGGGAGCTGCTCAGGTATCACTATGCCCTTGTGGCCCACCTCTCCGTCGATGAGCATCTCAGTCGCTATAGCACCGCCAGTCCCTACCATGTATCCCGTGGCGTTCGTCCTCAGCCTCTGATATGCGTCCTGATACGAGATGCCCGTCCAGAGTTTCACCTTCGTACGACGGCCATCCTTTATGCCGATCACTTCGACGACGAAGCAGGCGTCCCCCCTTATCTTGTCGGCGAACTCGACTGGGGAAGGCATGAGCGCTGCCACGACATCGATTGGTCGGACCTTTATGCCTTTCACATCCAAGGGTTCCTTGCTCAGGAGCCCGAACTTCCTGAATATCTCGGCAGCTTGGGCGAACTTGTCATCGATGGAAATGTTAAAGGAGGCCTCTTTCAGGGTCTTTATCCCCATGGGCATGAAGTAGGTCTCGTCGTGGTTCGTCTTGTATACTGGCTGCTTGCCCACAGGAGGTGGGAACTCGTATATCTCCCTGTGGCTCATCGGTGGTATGAATTCCATTCTCCCGTTCCTGAACACCGCGGCAGGGACGCTCACCTCGTCAAACATGTCCACAGGGGACCAGGAAGAGAAGAACTCCAATCCTTCGACTGTTGCGACGTCGCCGTCGTACACATGAGCCTCGTCTGCGCGGTCGAGCAGGCTGGCACCGTACATCGCGAAGACGTCGGACATACCAGGCTCCATACCCATGCCCACCAGCGCGGAGATACCCGCGACCTTGCACATCTCCGAGTATCTATCGAATTCGGGGCCTGTGCCGTCGAAAGGCATGCCGAAGTCCACATAGTGAGTGCCAGTCTCCGCAGCCACCTCCATGACGATCCGATTAAGCCGCCACGGCATAGCAGCGACGACGATATCTCTGTCCGCCAGAAGGTGTCGCAGGGCGTTGCGGTCTGTTCCATCCACCTTCATCACATCGACCTTGTCGCTGCCGAGACGCTTCGCAGCGGCTTCAGCAGCCTCTGTCCTCATGTCTGCGAGCACGAGGCTCGATACTTCAGGGTTCTTAGAGAGATGCTCCCCGCAGACTAGACCACATATCCCACAGCCGAGCTGGACGATTTTCATTTGAAAACTCCTCCTCGATCGTATTGAGAGCCGCGACGTCGAATCTGCCAGTAACCTGCGTGATGGATTGATTGACGATAAACCTATTCCCTTAGGCTGCAGTTCTTCGGAGAACAATGTTCTCGGTCATCCGCCTCGGAGGTTCGAGTGCGGCCGCCGGGATTTGAACCCGAGTTCTGAGCTTGGCAAGCTCAAGTGATAACCAGTCTACACTACGGCCGCTCAGCATCAGGCTCAATACTGATGGCTGATTTATAACTTGTGAGAAAGCCCATGCAGATTGCCTTTGGTCCGCAGCCAAGAGATCGCTTCGCCAACGAGATACAGTGAGCCGATCACGCAGACGCCGCTGCCGCCTGTTCCTTTGAGCGCCGCCTCTATTGCCTCCGAGGCTTCGTTGTGGATGCTCACCTCGCCGTCGAACTCCCTCTTGGCTATCTCCGCGAGTTTGTCGACGGCCAGAGCCCTCCTGTTTGAGACCTGCGTGACGTACAGTGAGGCTGCAGTTGGCGCGAGGGCCCTGATGATGCCGGAGGCGTCTTTGTCCTCCATACACCCGACGACGTACCGCAGCGGTGTGAGGTGAAGCTCGTGGAGGACGGATGCGGCGGTCTCGACCCCAGATGGGTTGTGGCCACCGTCCAGTATCAGCAGAGGTGCCCTCGATACCACCTCTAGTCTGCCGGGCCATCTAGCAGAATCCAGCCCCCGGTATATGGCCTCAGAACCGACCTCAAAGCCCTTCCTTCGTAGCCCTTCTATGGCAGCGACCGCGGCTGCGGCGTTCTCGGCTTGATGTCTGCCTATCAACCTCGTCCCCAGTCCAGAAAGGTCTTCGTTCCCCTCGTAATGGAACACAGTGCCATCAAGTGAGATGGTTGTCCCGAAGGCCCGGAAGTCCCTGCCAAAGACGCGGAGCGGGGCCCCCTTTCTCCGGCAGGCCGATTCTATCACTGATAGCGCGTCAGAGCGACCTTCGCATGTGATGATCTCCATGCCAGCCTTGACTATGCCTGCCTTTTCGCGCGCTATGTCAGGTATCGTCTTCCCCAAGTACTTCGTGTGTTCAAGCCCTATGCGCGTGATGACTCCCACATCGGGCCAAAGGACATTCGTCGCGTCCAGCCGTCCGCCCATGCCAACCTCAGCAACGACGATGTCGACATGTTTCTCCGCGAAGTACTTGAATGCCAGGGCCGTGGTGAACTCGAAGAACGTCAGCTGTTTCTCTTTGGAACCATGGGCCATCGCCTCCATCTCTGGCCTGAGCTCCTCGGCCAATCTCACCACGTCGTTCTCCGAGATCTCAACCCCAGATACTGAGATTCTCTCCCTGAAATCTACGAGGTGCGGTGATGTGTAGAGGCCTACCCTAAGACCCGCCGCCTTCAGGATGCTCGCAACCATCGCACAGACCGACCCTTTGCCGTTCGTACCCGTCACGTGCACCGCTCTGAGACCCAGGTGCGGGTCGCCTATCCTCGAGAGGAACTCGCTTATGTTGTCCAGTCCGAGCTTGATGCCGAACCTCTCGAGGTTGAACATCCATGAAGTCAGCTCTTCGTAGCCCACGGACGGGGACAGATTCTCCTCGCTCTTAAGTGCTTCTGCTGTCGCCCTCCACAACCTTCCGCGTCCATTCGGAGAGAGTCAAGCTCTCCTGCCTCGCTAGCCTCCTCATCTCCCTGAGCACGCCGGAACTGTATTGAGCAGCCTTCTTCGGGAAGGCGTGCGAGGCCAGGCCGAGCAGTCTCGCTGTCTCCGTGAGGATCACCTTTCTTTGACCGCCGGAGATCAGCTGTTCGAACTCCAAGCCAGCGCACGCCTGGACGACAACAGGGTCAAGATACGGGAACCTGACCGACTTTCCTTCGGAGGCCGCCCATGACTGGATGAGCGCGGCCTCGGTTCGAGCCTTCTCCAAATCATCCCTCATCTCGCCCCGCGGGTCTGCTGCAGTGAGATACCTCGCATATCCCCCAAACAGTTCGTCAGCTCCGTTGCCGGCAAGCACGACTCTCTCTGATGATTCGTTTACAACGACCACCAGAGGCAGGGTGTAGGCGATGCGGGTCGGGTCATAGTCTCTGGTGGCCTTCGCGGTGAGCTTGACGGCGTCGCAAAACTCCTCGCGGGACGGTTTGACAAGGATATGCTTCAAACCCTCCTCTCTCGCCCTAACCGTTGAATTCGCGGCATCGAACGACCTGTGCAATGCGCAGGTGTACGCGACGATCTCACACTCTTCCCCCGCAAGGTGCGCCAACACGGAGCTGTCAAGGCCGCCCGAGTACGCTACCGCGGCCCTATCAGTGTCTTGAAGGGCGTTGCGTACAGATGTCCTGAGCACCGCAAGCATCTCAGAGGCGTCCATAGGCCATCGGTGGTGACAAACGTCAAGCATGAGAAAAAGTCAATGGTATGGCCATCTGCTCCAGGCCCCACAACCGCAAAATCCAGTCGGCTATACAGTGGCCAGACAGTTCCCAAAGGCTTAAAAGCCGAAGGGTGCATTTACCTGCACTCCTAGCTTTCCACCCGCCTGATGGAGGCACGTCCATGGTTGACGAAGACCTTATGAAAGTGAAAGTCTGCTTCATCGGAGATGCCGGCGTCGGCAAGACCAGCCTCATAAAGAGGTTCGTTCTCGACGTTTTCGATGACAGGTACATCGCCACGATCGGTACCAAGGTCACAAAGAAGATCGTCGACGTACAGGGCCCCCAGGGGCAGGCCAAGGTCATGATGCTCATCTGGGACATAATGGGGCAGAAAGGATTCAGAGAGCTTCTCAGGGAGGCTTACTTCTTCGGCGCCCACGGGGCGATAGCAGTGTGCGACATGACCAACAAGGAGACCCTCGAGGAGCTCAAGTATTGGATAAAGGCTTTGACCGATGTCGCAGGCGACGTGCCCGTGGTCTTCGCAGGCAACAAGATCGACCTCGAGAACGAGCGAGTCGTGAAGGAAGAGGACCTCAAGGATATCGCCTCAAAGTACAAGGCTCCGGCGTTCGTCACCAGTGCCAAGACAGGACAGAACGTCGAGGCTGTTTTCAAGAGCCTCGCTCTGGCGATTTCTGAGAAGATGAAGGCCTGAGGGCTGGCCAGTAGCATTCCCACTGTTGATAACGACCAAGGAACGCTTATAAGTCCAGCAGCCGCTATGAAAGGCACATCAGAGGCGAGGTTCCAGTGGGTCTCAGCCGTGGCAAGGCTCTTATAGCGAGAAGTCCACCGCTCCATCTAGTCACCATGAGGTCACTTGCCTTGCTTGTTTCGGCCCTGATGCTGGTATCTTCACTCTCGGTGCTCGGCAGCGAACCCGCTTCCGATGTGAAGGGAGAATCCCTTCCTACATGGTCCAAGATCATGCACCTGCATGACGGCACCCGGCAGGCTGGGGGAATCTATGATTGGATGAACGCGTCAGGGCCTGCCAATCCGCCATGGACCGATTACGATGGCGACGGCATTCCTGGGATAACGATCAAGAAGAACGTCCCTCCCCAGCGCTATCATGCGTGGATCATGTATCCTCCGGTGAGCATGAACATGTTCTTCAGCGGCTCTCTGAGCGCGCACATATGGGCGTACTCTTTCGGGAACGAGTCTGGAACCATCGTCTCAGCGACGTTCTATGACATAACAGCGTCCCAATTCTCTGATCCGACGAAGGGCGTGGTCATAGCGCGAGCGTCCTCTCCCTTGCAGGGGCCGTACTACTCCCAGGTACAGATGGTCAATCTGGTGAACAACTCGGTCTCCTATTCCCTCCCCCAGGATCATTACCTCGCGCTCACCATCGAGAGGGGAGACTCCATCAACGATTGGCTAATAGTCTGGTTCGACAGGACGGATTACGATTCGTACGTGTTGATGACGACTTCACAGTTCATATCGGCGGACTCAGCGTGGGTGGAGGATTCTAAGGGCGCGATCAAGGCCGTGTTCACGGACCTGGATGACCTCGTTGTCGCGCTCAATGTATCAGACCCGTTCGGAGCCTATGAGATAGCCGGTGCAGCCGTCTCGGTATCCTACGCCTCGAACGGGACGGAGGTGGTCTCCTCGTTGTCGATGACCCCCGTCGACTGGGACAAATCGCCGATACCTTACTGGAAGTTCTTCAAGGGAACGGTCCCCAGCCTGGAGAGCGGCAAGTATGTTGTGAATGCCTCAGCCTCGGATCTCTCCGGATCTCCGACATGGCTCGAGATATCTTTGACCGTCATAACGGTGGACCATTTCGAGGTATCGGCTCCTGCGGTGATAACTGCCGGAGTTCCCTTCGAGATGACCGTTGCGGCGAAGGATTCGGAGAACAATGTGATGGCCAACTGGACCGGAAATGTTACTTTGACGGCCTACAGGACCGACCGTGTGACGCCGGCCAACGGGACACTGTCGGTGCTCTCAGTCGAGATGCGCGAATCCGACTTGGGGCAGCTGACCATCCACGCCCAGAGCTACTCCCGGGCTGAGGAGCAGATCTACATCAGGGCGTCCGCAGGGTCCAAGGACGGATGGAGCGGGCTTGTGACTGTCCGCGCAGGTCCTGTCGCGAGCATCAGCATCAACTACTCCGGCGATCCGATCGTGCCTGCGGGGGCCAGCAAGGTATTCCGCGCTATCGGACTGGATGCGCAAGGCAACGAGAATCTTTCTTGGTCTCCGTACTGGTCTCTCTCTGGTGGCATAGGCTCTCTCTCGGCCGAGGGGTTCGACGTCATCCTCTCAGCCACCTCCGTTGGGTCCGGGGTGCTTGACTGCAGAGACAACTTGACGGGCACCTCAGCGAATCTGACTGTTACCGTAGTCGTCGGCGCTCTCGTCCGAATCGATATCACCTCGCCGAGCTATCCGCTCGCCATCCGGGAAGGTGAACAGGTCGTGCTGACAGCGACGGGATACGACGCTTTCGGCAACGTCGTCGACATCGACGGCGCCACGTGGGATACGAACACTTCTGGTACGTTGTTCGGTTCAGGAACGACTTGCACCTACAAGGCGGGTTTCGTTCCTGAGACCGGCTCGATAAACGTCAGGCTCGGAACGGTGGTTGGCACGCTATCTGTTGTAGTGCTGACGGCCAGCGACGGCCCGTGGCTCTCGCCGATACCCGATCAGATAAAGAGCGAGGACTACGGGACATGGCAGCTCTCTCTCAACAACTACTGGCATGATGTCAACGGGACATCCACCCTCTTCTGGTGGGTGGAGGACGTCAACACTTCGCTGTACTTCATCTCGCACGACCCCAGCAGCAATGCTATCATGAGGTTCTCGACGCAGCCGGACCAGTGGGGCATAGACAGATTCATCCTCTGGGTCATCGACCCGACAGGATACAGGACGTTCCAGTGGATCACGGTCAGGATAAATCCTGTCAACGACCCTCCTCAGTTCGTGAACAACGTCCCGACGGAACTCTATGTGAAGTTCGATGAGCCCTACTCGTTCGACTATTCCTACTTCGTCAAGGATGTGGACAACAGCAAGTCGGAGCTCACTCTCTCCTCAGACGTGCCTCCAGCGGAACAGAATTCCCTGTACAACGTCACTTTTGTTTGGCTGGAGGCGACCTTCATATTCAACAGGTTGAAGGGCGACGAGAGCTACTTCAAGATAGTCACGCTGACCGTGCGCGACCCAGCGGGCGATTACGACCAGGAGAGGATCGTGGTCTGGGCCACGGACGACAGCCCTCCCGAGATGCGCAAGCACCTCCCTGACGTCTTCATCGACGAGGGTGAGATCATGGTATACAAGTTCGACCTCGACGACTATTTCTTCGATCCGGACGGGGAGGCGCTCTACTACACAGCCGGTTTTGAGAACATACCCGAGCCTTACATCGAACCAGGCACCAACATGGTGTATTTCTCAGCTCCTGGTGAGTGGTCAGGCGTGACCGAGGGGACTTTCATCGGCAAGGACTCGCTAGGAGCCATGAAGGTCGACACTATCACCGTCACGGTCAACGCTACGAACGATGCGCCCATTGTCACACCCATCCAAGAGGTCATTCAGGTCCGCTACGGTGTCCCGTACTACATCTACCTCAGCCAGTATGTCTACGACCCAGACAACTCGATGGACTCCCTGACGTTCGAGATAAACGAGTCTCATGTGGTGAAGGGCATCAGCCCCATGGGAGCCCATAGGCTTGAGCTCAACTTTCCACCAAACTTGACTGAACCCGCCTACACTGAACCCTACCGGGTGTGCGTCGGGATCGTGATCAGGGACCCCGAGCTCGCAGCTGCCTACATGAACCTGACCATACTCGTGACCGACAACAGGCCGCCAACGCTTCTGACTGACAACCCCGATGTGATCTACATCACCTTCGAAGAGGACACAATACTCAGCGATGCACTCCTGCTATACGAGCTGTTCTCAGACGAAGACGACGCTATGCTGAGCTTCACGGTCGAGGCCGGCGACACGAATCTGTTCTTCTCCGTGCTTCCGGGCGGCAGAGTCAACCTCTGGGCGTCCGTCAACTGGTCCGGGATCAGCTGGCTCAACATCACGGCCACAGATTCGAAGGGTGGGTGGGCGGCCATCAGGATACTTGTTATAGTGTCACCTGTGAACGATGCCCCTGTCCTGATGCCGCTCCCTGACATACGCATATCCGGCTCGAGGAGTGTCAAGCTGGACATCTCAGGATTCGTTTACGACAGCGACAGCGCATACATCACCATAACGGCGTCGCCCGAAACATATGCCGTTGTTGTCGGCTACTATCTCTACGTGACCTTGCCGAAGGGTACCAAGTCCGTGACGATAACTCTGACGGCTAGCGATGGACAGAAGGAGTCTGCGAGCCAGACACTCAACGTTGTCTACGTCGCCTCGATGGCCGAGAAGATAGGATATCCATACACGCTCCCGCTGGTCCTGCTCGCCGCAGGGGTCGCAGGGTATTTCGTCGGCACGAGGCTGCCTCGCCCCTTCGCCCTCGAGAACCTCTTCCTCATCCACAATGACGGCCGTCTTGTGGCGCACGTGACCAAGGAGGACAACACCAATCTGGATAAGGATGTGGTCAGCGCGATGTTCACGGCCGTGCAGGAGTTCGTCCGCGATTCGTTCCAGAAGGGCGAGGTCGGGCTCAAGAAGCTGGAGATTGGGGACAAGAACGTGCTGATAGAGAAGGGCAAGTCGGCCTACCTCGCCCTGATATACTCTGGATGGCCTCCGAAGGACCTGCTGAACATGCTCCCTATGCTTGAGAGGGATATCGAGGAGCGGTACAAAGACCGGCTGGAGCGGTGGAACGGAACCGCGAAGTCTGTCAGAGGCGTTGAGAAGATGCTCCAGGACTACATGACGGGGACGTACAAGCCAGGTGCTTGGCACGAGGAAGAGGAGATCGCCGAGGAGGAATGGGTCGACATCCTCAGCAAGGAGGCTTGAGGACCCAGAGTGCCCGCACTTGCTCCGCGCTCGGTTCTCATAGCGGTGCTGAGCAGCTGTGAGAAGTGTTCTTAAAGCTGACGCGGGCGCAGGGGATACTGGCTGCACCGATACGGATATGAACCAGCCCCGTTCCAAAGCCTTATACCAGCACCCATTCATGCCATCCACCCAGATGTCTGCATCGAGTAGACGTCCGGTTACCATCACGCTCAGGCGGGACCTGGGGCTCCTCGACATCACGATGATAGGCGTCGGGGCGATGATAGGTACGAGCATCTTCGTCCTCATCGGGGTGGTTGCGAGCGACATAGGACCTGGCGTCATGGTGGTGTTCGCCCTCAACGCATGTCTCACGCTCTTCACGGCCGCGACATACGCAGAGCTGGGCTCCTCCTTCCCCCAGGCTGGCGGAGGCTACCTATGGGTCAAGAGGGCGCTCCCTCACCCAGCGGGCTTCCTGTCGGGCTGGATGTCTTGGTTCGGCCACACAGTGGCCTGCAGCTACTATGCGATAGGTTTCGGAATCACGGTAACCGCCCTTCTCGACTACCTCAACGCAAGCATGCCCGGTCTTGAGGGGGACCTCCTCATCAAGGCGATGGCCGCGCTTGCAATCATCTTCTTCGTCGCCGTGAACTACGTGGGCGTGGGCACGACGGGGCGTACCGGGACATCGGTCACGCTTGTTCAGGTCCTCATAATCGTCTTCTTCGTGACCTTCGCGACGTTATATGCGCTAGATCATGCGGGGCCGAGAATGTTCGACAATCTGCGTCCAGTCATCCCCAGGGACACCAGCCTGACGCACGTCTTCATGGTCATGGGCTTCACGTTCATAGCCTTCGAAGGCTATGAGATAATAGTCCAGTGCGGAGAGGAAGTGAAGAACCCCCGCAAGAACATACCGAGGGCGATATTCATCGCTGTCGGGTTCGCTGCCCTACTATACCTCGGCGTGGCCTTCGCGTGCCTGACCAACTTCTCGGTGCCGTGGATATCGGCACAGGGCATACCACCAGGTTCAAACGCCGTGATCATGGCGGGCAGGGAGATCATCCCGTTCGTCGGGGGGCCATTGATGATTTTCGGGGGAGCGCTTTCGGCGATGGCCGCCCTCAACGCAACCGTCTTCTCGTCTTCGCGCGTGAGCTTCGCGATGGGCAGGGACGGCTCCCTTCCAAAGCGTCTGGGCATGATACATCCCCGGAGAAGGACGCCACACTACGCGATCCTGATCACAGGCTCGATAATGCTGTTTATGGCGCTTGTTTTCCCCCTCCAGACCGTGGTGGCGTCGATATCTCTCATGTTTCTGCTGGAGTTCGCTCTGGCGAATGTCGCTGCGATCGGGCTCAGGAGGAGACTGACAGACATAGACATGGGCTTCAGGACTCCCATGTTCCCCCTCATCCCTATCGTTGGCGCAATACTGTCCCTTTCAATCGCGGCGTATCTCTGGAACTACGTGCGCGAAGGCTGGTACGTCGCAATCTTCTGGATCGTCGTTGGTCTGTTTGCGTCGGCCTTCGCGGCTCCCAAGGAGGAAGAGGTCTCGATCGCGGTCCAGCGGAGAGTGCCCCAGAGGCCCCTCACCCGTGCTCAGATCGAGAGATACCGCGTGTTCCTGGCGCTGGGCGATCTGGGTGATCTCCGCCTGGTAGAGCTCGCTGGAACCTTCGCGCGGTACTTCAGGGGGGAGCTCACAGTCAACACCATCATCGAGGTGCCACGGACCACGCCCTTCGAGGCCATAAGCAAAGAATACATCGAGGAGCTCTCAGAAGGGTTGAGCAAGGCGATCAGGATAGCACCCACGACCGTGCCGGTGCGCCCCCTCGTGTCTGTGTCGTACGATGTCGCGGGACAGATCCTCGATCAGACCAGGCACGACGCCGCCAACCTACTGGTCCTCGGCTGGAAGGGTACCAGGAGACGAGGAGGCACGATACTCGGCAGGAACCTGGACAGAGTGGTGAGAGAGGCCCCTTGCGACGTCGCCATAGTGAAGACGAAGCGGCTGAGCAAGAACATAGAGCGCATACTGGTTGTCGTGGGTGGGTACTTCGAGACGAGGAAGGCCCTCCTGCTGGCCCTCCCGATAGCTCGAGAGTACGGCGCGAAGATCGAGATACTGAGCGTCGTGACGGATGATACCCAAGTCGAGCTGATGAGGGGCAACGCCGAGCGCCTGGCCAAGATGTGTGACAGGGTGAAGGTGGAGAGCGAGGTCAAGTACGTGCATTCGAAGTCCTTCGTGAACACCGTGCTCGAGCACTCCAAGACATGCGACATACTGGTCATGGGCGCAGGCCCTCAGACGGCACTAGAGAGGACCATGTTCGGGGCGGCATACGACAGGATCATCAAATCAGTGGAAGTGCCCGTGCTAATCCTGAAGACGGCAAGAGGCGCCAAGAGGCGTTAGTCGGTTACGATACATCATGTGAGGCCGCCGAAGAGCTCATCGATCGCCCTCTGGGCGGTCTTGGTCATCTCCAGGTATTTCGACTCTTCTCTTGTGACCCACCTCATCTCAGTGACCTCGCGGCTCGGCCTCTCAGAGCCGCCTACAGGCTTAGCGAGGAACTCGACGAGGACATAGTGGTACCTCGGCCTCCCCTGTTCGTCCCTGTCGATCATGTCAAAGACGTTGATCAGCTCGAGCGTCTTGATCTTGAGCCCGGTCTCCTCCTCGGCCTCTCTTTCGCAAGCCTCGGAGAGCCTCTCGCCTAACTCGACGAGGCCGCCGGGGACGCTCCATTTCCCCGCGCCCGGCTCGAAAGCCCGCCTCACCAGAAGTATCTTGCCGTCTCTCACTATCACCGCGCCCACTCCCACGAGTGGTGTCTCCGGGTATTCCCGTCTGGGCCCTTTCTCTGTCATCGGAACTTGCTCCTTCTCCTTGATATCGCGAAAGCTATCAGCACGGACGCAGCGGCAGTGACAGAGCCAGCGGCTATGATCCAGGAATGTGGGTTGCGCTGCGGCTCCGATTGCTCGAGCAGCAGCAACGCTCCAAGGACGGCCTGCGAAACGGCCACCATCTGCTCTGGGCAGAGGTGTTCTGAGACATCGTGTTCCGTATGATAGTAGGGGTTGACAGGCCTTGTCCCGTAGAACTCTTCTAAGATCGCCGTCGTGGGATATCCTTGTTGCCAGAACGAGTACTGGTCGCTGAAAGCATAGTCCGCGCGGCCGACCAGGTCTATCGAAAGATCTATCCCGTAATCAACCACAACCTGCCGAATCCTGACGGGAAACGTCTCATCTGGATGGTCCGTGAAGAGCATCACCTTGTTCACAGTTCCGTTCCGGTAGCCTATCATGTCAAATATGACCGTATCGCCGTACGCAGCGCCAGCCGCCCTTTCGGCGGCCACGAACGCCCTGCTGCCGTTGAGGCCCGATTCTTCCGCGCCGAATGCGACGAACTTGAGCGTGTGTTCGAGGACGAAGTCCTTGGTGAGGGTAGCGATCTCAATCACTGCAGCGATTCCAGAGGCATCATCGTCGGCACCAGGAGCCAGCAGCGATTCTCCAATGGTGTTGTTCTCCGCGTCCTTGTTGACGGAATCATAGTGTGCGCCGAAAAGGTACATCTCGCCCGCGCCACCCGTGCCGTTCTTGACGCCGATCACGTTTGGCACAGAGTATCCGTCTACCTCGAGATACTGGAGAGTCACCCAAAGTCCGATGGCAGCAAACCGATCACTGATGTACATTGCAGCATCGAGAGAAGAGTTGACGTAGAACGCCCTTGAACCGAAGGACTCGAGGTCTCTGACACTCTCCATCATCCTGTCTGCAGATACCCGCGCCAGAACCTCTTCGATTGGGAGAGGTGCCTCTGCGTTGACAGGTCCACCAAAGAAAGCTCCGGAGAGGATGGCAAAGGTCAGAGCAAGAGCTGCGCTCGTCGGCCACAAGTTTGCTTGGCCTGTCGCAAGGATCACGCGGCCACGGAGCGGCTCAACCATCTCGGACAAGTGATTGAAAACGGACATTATAAAGGGGTTTGGCTATACGCGATGTAGTTGTCTCTGAGCGACATCTTCAGGTTAGTTGCGGCTGAAATGGGCGTCGGATTCGTAGAGGCCGAGTTCTTTCCTTACCGTGAGCTCAAGCACACATGGCGCAGGCGGGGACATTCCCTGCATTTCAGAGTGAGTGACTATCTCGAATCGGCACCCGGTCCAGTGCTTCGTTCTTTGGCTGCCTATCTCATCTGTCGGGCGAACCATATGCCATGCTCAGCACAAATCTCCGAGCCGTATGTACAATACTGCAAGTCCGGCGAGCCGTGGCGGAGCGAGAAGATGAAATATCTATCTAGGTCACGGAATTTCAGGCTCGGCCCAAGAGGAAAAGCGCGCGACCTCAAGGAGGTGTTCCACTACGTCAACACGAGCTATTTCGGCAGCGGTCTGCCTGAGCCCGACTTTGCGTGGACCAACGAATCGGCAGCCCGCAGACTCGGATTCTACTCCGCTCCTCTGAACTTGCTCGCCGTCAACTCCTGCCTCGACTCCGAGAGCGTCCCCAGGTACGTCCTCGAGTTCATCGTGTACCACGAGCTGCTCCACCATAAGCAGGCCGGAACCGGAAGCCCAATCAAGCGCGTGCATCACACGAGGGAGTTCAAGGAGCAAGAGATGAGGTTCACTTGCTATGCGGAGGCAGAGCGATGGTTGCGGAAGCTGGTCTCGATGGGAAGAGGGCGCCGTCACAAGCAGGGTGTCCCCCGGGTGTAACAGCGCGGTTCATCGCATGCTAGCGCATTCTCTCCGCCCTGACCCTCCCGGGGGTTGTGTTGTGCGTCGCGTTGTCCTCCACACACGTCCCG
Source organism: Thermoplasmata archaeon (assembly GCA_038852315.1). GTDB lineage: Archaea > Thermoplasmatota > Thermoplasmata > UBA10834 > UBA10834 > COMBO-56-21. The sequence continues at coordinate 20,279 of JAWCKF010000004.1, forward strand.
ATGTCGCATCGGTGGTTCGTGGAGGGACCCATGGTCGACGCACTGTAGCCTGGTGTCGGAACACTGCCTCATGTGGATCAGCAGCATATTGTCCCAGGCACACGTTGATAGGCACGATGCTGGATTTATTGGTTTGCCCTGCAAGACTTCATTATTGGCCACGACAATCTATACTCCAGCTGGTGAAGGCGGTGTTCGGCGGGACCAAAATACCAGGAACAACCCTTCCCCTGGGCGACCAGAAGCTTTGGGATGCTGAGGTGCTCGGGCGGCGTCGGCTAGCGACGCGTGAGCACGCTGGATATAGTCTAGGAGATGAGAATCGGACCGTAGAAGTGATTGTTGCGATTGCTATATTAGTCGCAGCTAGCATGGTTCTCTGGTTGCTCATCTTTTGAGCGCTCTGTCCGATGCTTCGAAGAGGGGGGCTGGATGGCCATGAAAGTCCTTAAGCACCCTCTCCCAGCGCATGACTAGATGGATGCCGATTACAGTATTCCCAGGACTCCCACCATTCGATCAATCAAAGTGGGTGAACGACGGAGACATTCTCGCCAGGCAACATCAGTTGGCAAGGATTTCAGTTGGTCAAAGAGTGCCCAGCACCCAACCATTTCACCGAACCACCTCTAAAACGGATTCATCTCGATTCCTCATTGTAGTGACGATGACCATGTCCGTTGCGGCCGTCCTGCTGATGCTGATGTACTGACGCGCCAAGTTTCGTTGTCGACTAGCTGGCGCTGCAATCAGACAGCCAGATTCAGCCCGCTCATCAATCAGTTTTTATAGCCAGACCTCATCATAAAGCACGCATGGCCGCATTGATCGGTTGCTCTGGCTGGTCGTACGACGACTGGGTGGGGAGGTTCTACCCAGCCGAGCTCGCCAAGAAGAAGGGTGAGTGGCTCTCTTACTACGCAAGGTACTTCTCAACCACTGAGATCAACTCCACCTTCTACCGGGTCCCAAACGAGTTCATGGTGCGCTCCTGGATTGAGCGCGGAAGACAGAAGCAAGGGTTCGAGTTCTCGGTCAAATTGCCTCAGATGGTGACTCACGAATCCATCCTGAAGGACGATGTTGAGAAGGCCGCCGCCCAAGCATCGAGCTTCGAGGCGATGTGTGTGAGGCCGCTCGCCGACGCCGGGCTCCTCGGTGCGGTCCTGATCCAGCTGACGCCGTATTTCAAGCTCGAGGGTCGGGAAAGCCTAAGAAAGCTCAGGGCGCTTTTCGATATGCTGGACACGGACTCGTACGACTATGCTGTCGAGTTCAGGCACAGGAGCTGGCTGAACGAGCGCGGCAACGAGCTGGCGGCTGACGTCCTCGAAACTTTGCAAGAGTTCGGCGTCGCGAACGCCATCGTGGACGGGCCAGGGTTCCCGATGACGCGCTCGCTCACGGCTAAGCACGCCTATGTCCGGTTCCACGGCAGGAACTATGACATCTGGTTCAAGGACGAGGTGGAGGACGACTACAGGATAAACAGGTACGACTATCTCTACTCCCGAGAGGAGCTCGAGCCCTGGGTCCCACGCCTGTTGGAGATGACCGCGAACAGCGAGAAGACAAGGATATACTTCAACAACCACGGGAACGCCAAGGCGGTGAAGAACGCTTTCCAGATGATGGATCTCCTGGGCATACCCCACGAGCAGAAGGACGTCGACATCCAGGACCAGATGAAGCTGGGCGGGTTCTAGGTCACAAGCTCCGCAGTGCTGGTGCCGTCCTCTCTCTCGGCCACCCTTATGACGTAGTTCATCGCATCCTTGACGTCCTCAATGTGGGTGATGATGAATATCTGCCTGAACCTGTTAGACAGCCTGCTGAGAGCGGTCATCACGCTCCTCTTCCTGTTCGCGTCCTGGGAGCCGAATATCTCGTCCAGTATCATGATGTTCACCGGGCTCGCACCAGTCCTGTCCGCGATTATGTTGGATATCGCCAGCCTTAGGCTCAGATTCGCGAGGTCTGCCTCGCCACCAGAGAATCTCGATATTGGGTATTCTTGCCCCTGGTCTTCGATCTGCATCTCGTAGTCCTCGTCCAGTTCCACGCGGGAATACCTGCCGTCTGTCATTGCCTCCAGCTCTTTCGAGGATAGCTCGGAGAGCGCGGGAGCGATCTTGCCTATGAGGTGATCCTTGAAGTTCGAGACGACCTCCTCCACCATTGCGAGGTCGTCTGCACGGCTCCGGTCCTGTTCTATCGCCTTCTTTACCCTTACGATCTCGTCGATCTCCCTCTCCACGCGTTCAAGCTCCGCTGACGCCTTGTCCCTCGCAGCGGAGGCCTTCCTCAAAGCATCCTTGGCCGAGTTCAGAGCCACCGTCTTCTCGTCCAGCTCCCTTATAGCGCGGTCGTACAGGTCCTTCTTGGGGGCCAGGGCGTCCACGACAGACCTCAGGCTCGATGCCTCCATCTCCGACCTCGATATCGCCTCGCGTATGTCGGCGAGCTCGCGCGATAGGTTCTCGGCCTGTTCCTTTAGGTTGCGTAGCCTCAGGAGCTCCTCGTGCGACCTCTCCAAGGACTCGTACTGCTCCTTGATAGACAAGTACTCGGCCTCGTCGAACCTCACAGGCCCCAGCTCAGCCATCGTCCTGCGCCTCGCCTCGAGACGCTCCTTCATCCGTCTCACCTCGGCCTCCTTCTCCGTGAGCGAGGCTTCGAGCCGCCTGAACTTCGTCAGGTCTTGCTCAAGTCTTGACCGCTTCCGCCTCAGGGCATCCTCTCTCTTGACCAGTCCCTCAAGAGCAACCTCTAGCCGCCTCAGCTCTTCAGTATGAGCGGAGATCTGCGTTTCATATTCTGATAAGTCTTTGGAGAGCTTCGAAACGAGTAGGTCGTACGCCTCGTCCAGCCTCCTCTCGCACGTGGGGCATGTGCCGTCCCTGCCAGCTCTCCTGATGTCGTCGAGCTTTCTCCGGTCTCTTTCTGCCGAGGAGCGCCTCTCCTCCACCTGCGCCTTCAGCTTCCCGATGAGCTGCGCGAGCTCGCTCCTCTCCGACTCGCATTCGAGCTTCGCGCGCTCCACCTCCTGAAGCTGCCCCTCAACATCCTTGACGGCCGTAAGCTGGGCCTGCGCAGAAACCAACTCGGTCTCCAGTGCCCTGAGCTCCTTTTCTTCAGCCGCGATTTGCTCCCCGATTTGCCTTGCGCGCTCGTACTTCGCCCTCTCGCTCTCGAGGGCTTCCCTTCTCTCCTTCGCCACTTTGTACCTGAGCTCGGCCTCCTCGAGTTCAGGGAGCCTTCTCAAACTCGCAGTGATCTCGGCTATCCTTTTTTCTAAGGTCTTCTCGCGCTCTCTCCGCTGTTTGATGGCTTCCAGCTTAGTCATGAGCTCGCTCGAAGCCTGGTTGTAGGCATCCAGGTCTTTCTTCAGCCCGTCCCTCCTCTCCTTGGCATCCTGGAGCTCCGCGACCGCCACACGCTCCTTCGACTCGGCCTCGTCCATCGCCCTCTGCGCATCATCTAGCGCGGCCTTCAGGTCGGGGAGGCGCTCTCTCAAGATCTTCTCCCTCTCTCTGCCGTCCTCGGTCAGGAGCGTCCTCTCCGCACCCTGGATGCGGGCCGTCACGTCCCTGCGATCCGCCCTGATTCTGGCCAGGATCGTGTCCAGGCCGTCTATCCTCAGCATCCTCAGCACGACCTTCTTCCTCTCCCCAGGGGCGACGTTCTGCAGAGCGTTGAGCTCCTTCTGGCGGGCGAAGATCGACGTGAAGAACGACTTGTGGTCCATCCCCAGTAGCTTCTCGACCGCCCTTCGGACCTCCCTGTCTCCGTCAGCGATGATGGTGTTCCCAGTCCGGAGCTCCGCCCGCATCGCCAGGGTCTTCCCGCTCATCTCCCTGACGATTCTGTACTCGGTGCCTCCCATCTCGAACTCGAGTATGGCAGAGCAGTGCTCTCCCGGGGCAGCGCCGACCCTGCGGACGCCCTCCCGCGAAGTCCGTACGACCTCCTCGACGTTGCCGAACAGGGCCCACGCGATGCTCTCGATTATCGTGGTCTTGCCCGCCCCGTTCATGCCAAGTATGCCTATGAGGCCGTCCGGGAACTGCAGCTTGAGCTCCCTGAACTTGCGGTAGTTGTGCAGCTCAAGATACCCTATCCTCATTCCTCATCCTCCGCCATCAGGTAGGGCAGCCCGATGTCCAGCAGCTTCCTCTTCTTATCCTCCGGCGCATCCAGCGAGTGCACGTACTTCCTATACTCGTCCGCGAGCAGGCCTATCTGGGCCTCGCCCATCTCCCTGCGAAGGTCCGCCTCGGCCCGCTCGAACTTGAGCTCGAAGTGCATGGCCGACGAGCCGAGACGGCGGAAGGCGCCCAGGTCGAGCGACCGGAGCGCATCAGGTTCTATCCTCTTCACTATCAGCCGGACGATCCTGTCATCGATCTTGCTAGAGCTGAGGAGGTCTTTCGCCTGCCTGAGTATCTCAGACGATGTGAGTCCAGCAGCGTCCAGCGGCGGTAGGTCCAACATGTCTCTCGTCCTCAGCTCGTGGAAGTTCACCTTGCCCCTGTCCAGGTCGACCTCGAGGAGGCCTTTCTTCTGCCCCGCCTCCCCGAAGCCGAGGCGCTCGGTCGATCCAGAGTAGCACATCATCCTGTCGACTGCCGAGTAACTGTGGAAGTGGCCGAGCGCGACGTAGTCCCAGCCGTTGCGGAGGCTCTCGAGCGGCACGGTCTGCTCGTTGAACTCGTCCATCCTGTACAGGTACGAGTCCGCTATGCCTGCGTGCAGGAGGAGCACGTTCCACGCCGCCTCCTTCGCAGGCCTTGCAGCCGCAACGACATCTGCCATGGAAGGGGTTGCTGAATGGGGAACGGCCGTTACGGCGAGATCCCCTATCCTCACGAGATGTCTTCCGGGCTCGTGCACTGGATGGATGTGCGGCAAGTGCTCGAATATCCTGAATATGCTGCCTGTCTCCCTCAGCCTCGGGGTCGAGTGGTTACCCGATATCAGCACCGTCTCGATTCCTGCCTCGGACAGCCTCAGCAGCTGCCTGAGGGCGAAGTCGATCGCCCTGTTCTGCGGACGCACCGTGTCGAACAGGTCGCCGGCGTGCAGCACCGCATCCGGCCTCAGCTCTATCGCCTTGTCCACGGCCTGGCGGAAGGCGTCATACATGTCAGCCTCGCGCTGGTTGATGCCCTCGGCCGGGTTCAGTTTCGAGTAAGCACTGAAGCCCAGGTGCGTGTCAGAGAGGTGAACGAGCCTCAAGATCTGCCTTCCTCCATCGCAGCTATTATGTCCTCTATCTCCGCGAGGTCCCTTGAAGACTCGGAGAAGCCCGAGACGCCCCTCTGCTCGAATATCTCGGACAGCTTCCGGTCGACTGTTTGCACGGACCGCCAGAGCACAGCGATGGCGACGGCGATGGCCAGGAGAGTCAACATGGCGAAGTAGATGTTCTCCTGGACCACCATCCGAATCAAGGGGGAGGCGACGAAGAACCCGACGAAGATGTAGAACGCCAGGAGGGACCACTTGAGTGCGCGCGAAGTCGCGTCGTAGCCCACTTTCTCTGCAGACCTGGTTGCGAGCATCGCCTCGCTCGTCCCGATCTCCGTCAGCCTCACAGTCCTGCTCCAGATCCCCACGAGCGACAGGGCGACGGTCACGAGCGCGGCTTCCAGTATGATCAGGCGGAGGAGCTCGGCATGTCCTCCGAAGATACGGGCGATGTCCTCAGCCCTCGGCATGGCGTTGATTGCGAAAATGACCGCTGTGACCATCACTACGATGTAAAGGAACATCCTTGATATACTCGTCCTCATCTCGTTTGACATCCGCACAGACGACCGCGAGCGCCTCCTGAGGTTCTTGAATATGAGGTTCATGTAGGATGCCAGGAGGAACAACGACCTGGGCACGCTCCTCTCGAGCCCCCGAACGGCCTTGTCCGTGTACCTCACGCTATAGGGGACTATCATGGCGGTCAGGGTAGTCACCACAACGATTGTCGGGTATATCGTCTCGCGTATCCCAGGGGCTCCCACTGCTACCGCAGCGATCATCAGAGAGAATTCCCCGATCGCTATCATGCTCATGCCAGCTCCGACTGCGTTCCTCGCCCCGAAGCCCGTGATGAACGTCGAGGTGGTGCACGCGAACATCTTCGCGGCCACGAAAACGCCCGTTATCAGGAGCACGGTCATAACGAAACCCATGTCCTTGAGCAGCGAGAGGTCGACCAGCATCCCGACGGTTATGAAGAACATGGCACCGAATAGGTCTCTCACTGGCTCTATTCTCCTGATCACGTCGCCTATGTACTTGGATTCAGACATGATGACGCCCATCACGAACGAGCCGATAGCCTCCGAGAGACCGATCCATCTGGCGAAGAACGCCATCGAGAAGCAGAGGCCCAGGGCCGTGAGCACCAGCAGTTCGCTGGACCTCTGTCGGCCGACATAGTCAACTAGTGGAGGGACGACGACAAGACCTATTATGATCGAAGACGCAACGAACAGCGCCATACCGAAGCCGAGGCCGCTGATTTGCTCAGTGCTGACCCCGCCAGTAGAAACAAGGCCTGACACGGCCGCGAGTATCAAAACGGCAGCGAAATCCTCGACGACGAGAAGCCCGATCACCAGCCTGGCCCTGTCGTTCATAAGCCCGCCGCTCTCCCGGAGTGCCCTCGCTATCATCATAGTGGATGCAATGCACAGCATGCTCCCCAGGAGTGTGGATTCCAGCGAATTCCATCCCAGCGCCTCCCCCAGCTGATATCCTATGCCGATCATCAGCATGATCTCGATCGTCGCGGCGGCGATGATACCCAGGCCTATCTTCCTCAGCTGCCTGAAGCTGAACTCTAGCCCGATGTAGAATGTGAGCAAGATGATGCCTAGGCTGGCGAGCAGACGGATGAAGTCCGTTATCGTTAGTCCGATGCCTGGAGGCTCTGTGATCTCGATTGATTTCAGGAACTGCCCGGCGACCATACCTGCGACCAGGTATCCGAGGATCAGAGGCTGACGGAGCCTGTGAAAGAGCACGACGATGACCGCCGCGATGGCTATCACGGTGGCCATGCTGAGGAGAAAGGCACTGTCGACGTCCGTCATCCGCCTGCACCGTGCTGCGCTGGACCCTGCCCGCCTGAGCAGCGTCCCGGGGTTCCCTGGCCACACGCATGCAGTTCATCTTACTTAAGAGTCATCATTGCGTGAAACATTGAAATGTGCGCAGGGCGTTGAAAGGCATGAAATGGCCTCGATGCTCCTCACGTTCTCCAGGCCCACAAACGACCAGGTCATGCGCGCCAAGCTCTTCGGCGTGGGCAGCGCGGGCTGCAGCATCATAGAGAACTCCCGGTTTCCAACTGTGGCCTTCAGCACGTCCATCGATGATCTGGGTAAGTCGCATGCACAGAGGAAGGTGCTCGTGGGTCCTGACCGCCTAGTGGGCGTGGCGCACGTACGTCACGGCATCATCAAACACCTGACCTCGGTGGTCGGGCACGAGCTCCTGGACATCTTCAACAACACAGACCTGGCCTTTCTGATGTGTGGCCTGGGAGGCCTGACGGGCAGCCTCGGGTCTCAGGTGCTAGCAGAGGTTTGTCGAGCGAAAGGCATACCTTGCATCGTCGTCGCAGCCACCCCTTTCTCCGTTGAGAGCATCCGTCGTCGGGAGACGGCCTCAAGGGCCATCGAGAACCTGCTGAAGGCATCGATGCTGTGCCTCGTGTTCGACAACGACAAGCTCTCATCGCTGGCCCCGAACATGCCGCTGTCCAGGGTCTTTGCGGTCATGAACAGCATCATGATGAGACCTGTGCTTGATGTCATCTCATCGCTTCCCCGTTCCGAGCTGCCCTCCCTGAAGCAGGTGCTGGGCGATTCTAGCTATGCGAGGTTCGGCCTGGGCCTGGGAAGAGGTGACGAACGTGTCGAGCGGGCGGTCATGGAGGCGATGGATTCCCCATGGTTCGATTTCCCCCTGTCAGAAGCAGAGGCGGCTCTGGTAGTGTACTCGTCTGCGGACCCGTGGGACAGGGAGGCTGAGAGGATTGTCGATCAGGTGAAAGCAAGGCTGCCAAACGCGCGCATCGCCTTCGGGTCGTATGCCGATACCACACTGAACGACAGGATACGGGTGAGCGTGGTGGTTGCGAGAGCGAGGCGGACGTAGAGCCGCAAATCACTTCGGCTTGCCCGCGAGGAGCTCAAGCGCCTCCTCCTCGAGGAAGTGCAGCCTTCCAGGCACGACCAGCGTGTGCAGCGGCGCTCCGTAGTCCTCGTCGATTAGCTTCTCCAGCGGTCCAGCCCTGGCAAGGCAGTCGGGCGAGCCGGCACGGGCTACCACACATACAAGGGTCGTCGGCAGCAGGACCTTTCTGCCGACGCGGCGCTCCATCTCCAAGAGTTCTCGAAGGCCCTCGTTCGCCGTCATGTAGGCCTTTCTGTCGGCATCGATGTCCAGGAGGACAAGCGTGTGCAATCCCCGGGAGAGGTTCTCGGCGATGACGTCGTACGGGCTGGTGGGGGCGTATCCTGGGCGGGGGAACGGCACAGTCGTCGCCCTTCCGAACTTGTAATGCTGCAGCCCCAGCACGCCGGGGACAGCTGTGAGCGCCGACGAACCATGAATGATGTGGGTCGGTATCCCACTTCGCACACATCTCAACCTTAGGTCCACGTGAGTCGTGGCGGTCATGGGGTCGCCCGCCACCAACAGCACGCATTTCCGGCTCCTGCAGGCTTCCAAGATGACCTTGCCGTCCTCGACGGAGGTCCTGTCCAGAAGCACGAAGGTCTTTCCGGCGCGCTCTGCTAGTCTCTCGAGGGCGCCGGCGACCAGGGTCGAGGTGTAAGCCTCTGCGAACACCACATCAGCCCTCTCGACCGCCTCGAGCCCACGTAGGGAGATGCCGAAGTCGTCGTGCAATCCGAGGCCGACGAAGGTTAGCGACCCCTTCTCGGGCTGTTCAGGCATGACTCACTGAATGGCCAAGACTGTAGATTAGCCTTGTCAGGCACTCCATCGCTCCGATTCGGTTATCTCGGAGTAATGAGATTTCCCAGCAGAATGGACTCGCTCTGTGTCGTCGTACCAAAGAAGAAGGCAGAGCCGATAAGGCGGAAACTGCTCGAGAAGGGCATACTGAGGCGGGACCTTCAAATCAGGTCGGACGCGAAGAACGTGTACCTCCCCGTGACCCAGAGGGTTGATCTGGGCTATCCGGTGGAGACAGCGTCATTCAAGGAGATTGAGGGTAGGGTCACGGATTACAGGGCCCTTGTCGACATCCCCGACGGGCTTAGGCCACTGCTGCCCTCATCGTTCGACGTGTTGGGCTCGATAGCCATCGTGAAGATGGCCGACGAGGTGGTCCCCTACGCGAAAGAGGTGGGCAGGGCTATCATGGCCGCTCAGAAGAGCATAAGAACCGTCTGCGTGGACTCCGGTGTGTCTGACCGGTTCCGGACGAGGAAAGTCAAGGTCGTTGCTGGTGAGAAAACCACGCAGACGATGCACCGGGAGTACGGCCTGGTCTTCAAGGTGGACGTGGCAAAAGCCTTCTTCTCGCCCAGGCTCGCCACAGAGCGGGACATCGTCGCCAAGCAGGTGAGGCCGGGCGAGGTGGTGATAGACATGTTCGCGGGCGTAGGGCCGTTCTCCATCATGATAGCCAAGACCCGCTCTCCGAAGGTCGTCTATGCGATAGACATCAATCCTGACGCAGTCGAATCGATGAAGGAGAACATATCGTTGAACAAGGTAACCACCGTCGTGCCAGTCCTCGGCGACGCGCGGGAGATCCTTCCCGGGCTTGAGAAGGCCGACAGGATCATCATGAACCTGCCACACAACGCGGGCGAGTACATCGCTGACGCCATCAGGGCGCTGAAGCCAGGGGGCTTCGTCCACTACTACGAGATAATGGAGGATGCGGTCGTGGAGCGTCGGCTGGGGGAGCTCGCGGACACCGCCGTCAGGGAGGGTAGGGTCCTCAAAGTCCTTGCGCGGCGCCGTGTCAAGAGCTACTCCCCGACGCTGACCTTCTACGCTTTCGATTTCCAGTTACTCTAGCTGCTTTGGCGGCAGGCAGGGCTCACTTCAATGGCTCGAGAGTGATGCCTCTCTGCCCCTGATAGTTCCCGGAGCGGTTGCCGTAGCCCTTCTCCGATGGTGTGCGAAGGGGGATGAAGACGACTTGGGCGAAGCTCTCCCCCACCCGGACCTCGACGGGCTCCTGCGAAGCATTGAGAGCAGAAAAGGTCAAGTTTCCTACGAATCCAGCATCTATTATTCCGAAAGAGGACACTATGCCCTTGCGGGCCCACGAGGTCCTGATCCATATCTGCCCCGCGAGGTCGTGGGGCATCGAGATGACCTCCTTGGTGCCTATGAGGAACCTTGTGCCGCCTCCCACGACTGCCATGCCTGACGACACCTTCTCACCCGTGGAGGGGATAAGGATGAGCCCTATCGTCACGTCGTACCCGTTGGGGGTGAGGTTGGCCTCCTCGAACCCCTCTATCTTGAGCGAACCATCGGACAGCCTGCTCAGTATGTCTGAATCGGATAGCATGTCCAGGCGGACCCCCGGTCAGCGTTTGCTCCCATTGCGCTTCCGTTTCGTTTGAGCCCTCGGTTCAGCAGCCCCCTCCAAGGCCAAGAGCCGCGCCCCTTCATGTACGAGAGCTTCCAGCCTCTTGAAGGCCCTCGGCCACTTCTCCTCGAGCTCGACCTTGAAGGCATCTGAGAGGGCCTCTGGGCCCTCCAGCTGTATCTTCCCGAACCCTCTCTCAGCAAGATGGACGTTCACCGCCTCCACCGACTGCGCTATCCTGTCCCACGTGATGAGCTGTCCTATCCCTTCGATTTCCTTCGCGAGAACGTCGACCCGCTCGGCCCCGAGCTTTGCCAGGAGGCGAGTATACAGGCCTGCGAGGTCGCCTGCCGCCTTCATCGCGGCCTTCCTGACTTTCTCCGTGTATCTGTCGAGCTCTTCGTCGTCCATCTGCGCCAGTTTCCTCGGCGAAGAGGCCATCGAGCGTCTCGCCTCGGAGACGAGTGCGGGCGCGAGCTCCGTCTCGATGCCCCTGATTATCACGATGCCGTGACGCGCGACGTCCGACCTCGCCTCCGTGAGGTCGCGATCGAGCGCTAGATCGAGCTGAGTGCTCATCGCTCTCCCACTCACAAAGCCGTCAGGGAGTCCACCGTCTTCCTGTCCAGCTTCCTTACCACCTCGACGACAAGCTTGATGGTGTTCTCGATGTCGGTTAGGGAACACATCCCCACATGGGAGTGGATGTGCCTGGTGGGCACGCCCAACACCACGCTCGGGCAGCCCGCGTTCGATATGTGTATGACGCCGGCGTCCGTGCCGCCCCTTGCGATCTGCGACAGCTGGTAAGGTATCTTCTTCTCCTCGGCTGTCTTGATCACGAGCTCCACAAGCTGCTGGTTGGGTATCATTGAGGAATCGTAAGTCGTCACCGAAGGTCCGAGGCCCATCTTCGTGGGCGCCTCGTTCGGCTCTATACCCGGCACGTCACCTGCTATGTCGACCTCGAGCGTCAGGCAGACGTCGGGCTTGACGATGAACGCGGTCGTCCTGGCCCCCCTGAGCCCGACCTCCTCCTGTGTCGTCGCTGCCCCTATGACCGTGTTCGGATGGGCGATCTTCTTCTCGGCCAGCATCCGGACAGCTTCTGCGGCGATGAACGCACCTGTCCTGTCGTCGAACGCCTTGCCTATTGCTATGGTGTCCGAGCCCTTCTTCTTGCCGTCTTTGTAGACCGTCTTGGTCATGGTTGAGAACTGTGAGTCCGGCATGACTGGGTTGCCTATCCTGACGCCCATGGCCTTCGCCTCGTCCTCGTTCGAAGCCCCGATGTCTATGAACATCTTCTCCTTGGTCACGACCTTCTCCCTCTCGCTGGGGGGCAGGAGGTGGGGCGGCTTCGCTGCGATTATCCCTGGTATAAGGCCCTTCTCCGTTTTCACCTTCACGCGCTGGCCCAACAGAACCTGGTCGAACCATCCTCCGAGTGGGTTGAATGTGAGGAACCCGTTCTTGTTTATGGATGAGACGATGAACCCGACTTCATCCACGTGGCCCGGCAGGAGCACGACGGGGCTGTCCGACTTGCCCTTCTTCCTGAACATGAGCGAGCCGAGCTTGTCGGTGTACACCTCGTCAGCGAACCGCTCCACGTATCCCTTGACTATCCTCGCCGGTTCTCTCTCGAAGCCGGACGGCCCGAAGCTGTTGACCAGCTCTTCCAAGAACTTGATCGATCGTTCGTCCATCATCCAAAGCGCCCCGTTTCGAAGCAACACGTTGAGCATAGATAATGGTTGCTGTGGGCCATCGGACCGAGAGCGAGGAACAAGATTCAAGCTTCCGCGTTGTGATTACACCATGGGATGCGCTCTTGAGACCGTCTACGCACATTCTCGTCGGGGCCGCGGTCGGCGCGTTCGTGGGCTCGGCGACGGGCGCGAACCCCCTTGAGCTCCTCATCATCGGCGCAGCAGCTGCGATCATGCCGGACCTCGATGTCCTCACCAGGCTCGCCGGTAGGAGGCCGCACAGGTCAGCCATCCTGCACAGCCTGTTAGGAGCATCTGTCATAACGCTCGGCTGGGCGGTCCTCTACTCCGTTGTCCGGCTCGACCCGACAAGCGCCTTCGAAACCGTCCCAGCCCTTCGGTCTGTCCTCGTGGTGTTCGTCGCTTCCTTTCTTCATCCCGCTGTTGACGCGCTCACTAGCGAGGGATGCGCTTTATGGTATCCTCTGTCAGCAAAACCCATCAGAGGACGGCTGAACAACACTGACGCCCGCTCCAACCTCGCCATCTTACTCGCAGCCGTGTGTGTGACGCTCTTCGCGCTCATCGTCGAGATACACGAGCTGTTCTAGCTCACGTCCGATGGGGATAGGTATAAATCCGGATAATCGATACTCGGCAGAGTGAGGAGGGCCAGCCATGTCCGTAGTTCTGCCGGACCTCAGGTACACTAAGGACCACGAGTGGGTGAGAGTCGAAGGGAACTTGGCGCGAATCGGGATAACCGACCATGCGCAGACCGAGCTGACAGAAATCGTCTTCGTCGAGCTGCCGAGCCAGGGGAAGGAGGTCAAGGCAGGCGACGTCCTCGGGAACGTGGAGTCTGTGAAGACCGTCTCAGAGGTGTTCTCGCCAGTGTCGGGGACGGTCGTCGAATCCAACGGGAAGCTGGTCGACTCCCCCGAGCTTCTGAACAAGGACCCGTACGGCCAGGGCTGGATCGCCTTGCTGGAGATGAGCAACCCCTCTGAGCTGGATTCGCTCATGGACGCTGAAGCGTACAAGAGGCTCCTGGGCGAGTGAGCGTCTAATGCTGATTCCGCCTTGTACCGTCAAGAGAGGAGGGCGTTGAGTTGGCTGTGAAGAACGTCATCTCGAGCGAGGAAGCTGAGGATGTGTTCTCGGGCTTCCCGGTGGTCCTCGCCACAGTCTCAGCGGAGAGGGACAACATCATCACGCTCGCAATGTGTCACGTGTTCTCCTTCCGGCCACCTTTGCTCGGCATAGGCGTGGCCCCGCGTCGCTACAGCTACGGCCTCCTCAAGGCGAGCAAGGACTTCGCGGTGAACATACCCTCAAAGGAGATGCTCAGGGCGGTCCAGATATGCGGGACCAGGTCGGGGAGGAGCACTGATAAGTTCGAGGCGGCCGGCCTGACGAGGGAGAAGGCCGACAGGATATCCGCACCCCTGATCGCTGAATGCCCTGTGAACATCGAGTGCGTGAAGGTCAAAGAGGTGGACGCGGGCGACCACACTTGGTTCATAGGTGAGATCGTCGCCGCTCGCGCCGCCCCATCATACGACAGGTACAGGGACATGTTGCTGTACTGGGGCGAGTACAGGACGATAGGGCAGCCTGTGAGGTAAGGCTATGGATGTCGTCGAAGCAATCAGATCGAGGAGGAGTATCAGGAGGTACTCGGAAAGGCAGATCCCGCCTGATGTCATGAGCGAGCTCCTGGAGTCGATGAGGCTCGCGCCATCGTCCAACAACAGGCAGGCATGGGCTGTCGTCGTCGTGACTGAGCCGAGGCTCAAGTCTGAGCTCGTGAACGCCTCCGGCAACCAGGCTTTCGTGGGAGAGTGCGGAGCCTACCTGGTGGGCGTGACGGATCCCGGGGCGTACTATTCCGCGGTCGACCTCACGATAGCCCTCGACCACCTGTCGCTCCGGGCGGTCGAGCTGGGACTGGGCACGTGCTGGGTCGGCGACTTCGACCCAGAGAGAATAAAGGGCATGCTCGGGATACCGAAGGATCGTGAGGTCGCAGTCTGCATGACCCTTGGGTACCCTGCAGAATCGCCGAGAGCGCGCAGTCGGAAGCCTTTGAGCGAGCTCTTCCACAAGGACAGATGGGGCACACCTTGGCGGTAGGCGGATGTGCCGCTGCGGTCCGCGCGGTGCGTCACAGTCCTGACTGGGAATTTATAAATCCCCCGAGGCTCTTCTCGTGAGGGGGCAGCCCAGCAGCGGTCGGCCCCTGGGGGCATCAGCGTGTATGTGTTCAGCACCTGCCCGAGGGACTGCTACGACACCTGCTCGATGGTGACGCGCGTCAGGAACGGAAGGCTGCACTCCGTCGAGGCAAACGAGAAGCAACCATTCACACAGGGTTTCCTCTGCCCGAAGGGCCAGAACTTCTCAAGGTACGTGTACTCCAAACAGAGGGTCCTGCATCCGATGAGGCGCGTCGGGAGGAAAGGAGAGGGGAAGTTCGAGAGGATATCCTGGGACGAAGCACTCAGCACGATCGCCAAGGAGATAAGGGAGCGCTCCTCCGAGCACGGCCCAGAATCGATACTGCAGTACGACTACGCTGGGACGACAGGACTCATACAGCGCCACTTCCCAAGCAGGTTCTTCAACGCCATAGGGGCGTCGAGGATATCCCACACGATCTGCTCGAGGGCGGGGGAGAAAGCGCTCCAGATACTCTACGGATCCAGCCTGGGAATGCTCCCCGATGAGATCGAGGATTGCAGGCTCATAGTTGTCTGGGGCATGAACCCCGCATGGAGCTCTCCGCACGGGTTCCAGATCATCAAGAAGGCACAGAAGAAGGGTGCCAAGGTCTACGTGATTGATCCCATCCGCACGGAGACGGCGGCGATAGGAAAGCACCTGCAGATACGTCCTAACACTGACGCTGCCATGGCACTGGGTTGCGTTAACCACATAATCGCGAACAAGCTCTACAATGAGGAGTTCGTGGCCGCGAACACCACGGGCTTCGAGAGGCTTGTTGAGGTCTCCAAGAAGTGGGACCTGAACGCGATGTCGCGGATCACAGGGCTGAAGACGAGGGAGATGGAGAACTTCATCGCCGACTACGTCTCCCTCCGGCCGAGCTGCATAATGATAGGCTACGGGATACAGAGGCAGAGGAACGGCGGCGAGATGGTGAGGGCGATAGCGACCCTCCCGGCGCTGATAGGTGAGAACAGGGGTTTCTTCTACTCCACCGACCTGGGCGACTTCGACATGGACTACCTCGAGGGGACCAAGCTAACATCGAGGAAGAAGGTATACCACAACATGGTCGACCTCGGGAGGACTCTGGAGGCCGGCAAGATCAAGTTCATCTTCGTCTACAACTCCAACCCTCTCGCGACCCTGCCCAACCAGAACCTCGTCCGGAAGGGCTTCTCGAAGGAGGACATCTTCGTGGTGGTGCACGACCTGTTCATGACCGACACCGCCGATTACGCGGACATCGTACTGCCAGCCACCAGCTTCTTCGAGCACATGGACATACACGTCTCCTATTTTCACCAGTACCTCTCCCTCAACGAGAAGGCCCTGGAGCCCCTCGGCGAGGCGAAGTGCAACAGCGACCTCTTCAGGGCGCTCGCCTCGGCGATGAAGCTATCTTCGAGGGAGCTGTTCGAGGACGACGAGAGGATCGCCCGCACGCTGATCGAGAAGAGCAAGGGAGTGGAGGGGTCGTTCGAAGACTTGAAGAAGAAGGGCTTCGTGAAGCTCAAGGTGCCGAACAGGCGCATCTACCGGACGCCGACTAAGAAGATCGAGCTGTACTCCGCTGCCGCGGCCCAGGAGGGCCTCGGAGGCCTCCCATCGCACGTGGACGTCGAGCGACAGCTCCCTTACCAGCTGCTGTCGCCGGTGCACCAGCTGCTGGTGAGGTCTGAGTACCACCAGATGCACCCGGAGATCAAGCCTGTCGTGTACATGAACCCGAAGGACATCTCGGACGAGGAGCTGGAGGAGGGCGGCACGGTCACACTCGCCAACGAGTTCGGCGAATGGACGGCGGCGCTGGAATCCTCTGACGCCGTCCCTCGGGGCGTGCTGCTCACCTACTCGGCCTTGTGGCCGAAGCTCTCGGGAGGCGCGAACGTCAACTTCCTCACGACGGACTTCGTCCAGAGGTACGGGGGTAACTCGGCCTTCAACTCCACATTCGTCAGGATAGCCTAGGACACGGGCCCACCAGACGTGTCCTGCGAAAGCCTCTCTTTGAAGAACTCCTCGTGTATCGCATTGACCGTGTTCTTGAGGTCCCTCCTGTCAACGGTGAAGTGGTACGCGACCATGGATGCCCCCGCGGATATGAGGTCGACGTTCACGTTCTTCGCTGCGACGGCCTTGAAGACCCTGGCGGCTACGCCCTTCGTGTACCCGAACCCCTCGCCGACGGTACAGACCAGCGCCACGCCCGGGTTGATCTCGTAGCTCTCGCCCATGTCGCCTATGGTTGCCTTTATCGCTTTCTTGGCCGCGGGTATGTCGGCCTCGTCTATGAGGACTGCGACACATGTCTGGGATGTCGCAGCGGAGATGACGTTGATCCCGGCCTTCGAGAGGCACGAGGTGATGTCTGCCAGGAACCCGGACTTGTAGCCAGCACCCGTGTCGTAGACCTTCAGCGTCGCGATGTTCGCGAGGTACGAGACGCTCTTTATGACCTCCTTCCTCGCGAGCCTGCTGCTGCCTATTATGGTGCCGGGCGAGTGGGGCTTGTACAGGTTCTTTATCACTATGTCGATGTTCTTGAGCCTGGCGGGCTGCACGGCCCGAGCGTGAAGAACCTGAGCCCCGAAGTACGCGAGCTCGGCCGCCTCCTCGTACGACAGCCTGTCGATCTGGAAAGCCTCCTTCACGAGCTTCGGGTCGGCGCTCATGAACCCATCCACCTCCTTCCAGATCTCTATGGGCCTCGCGTTCGCGGAGTACGCAACCACTGCGGCAGTGTAGTCGGTCCCGCTCCGGCCGACGGTGGTCACGTGCCCCGACTCGGTTATCCCGAAAAAGCCCGTGACCACGGGCGTGATGCCCTTCTTGACGGCGCTCTCGAGAGTGGGCCCCATGTTCTTCTCGCACTTGTCAAGTATCGCGACCGCGTTCCCGTGCTGCTCCGTGGTGATGAGCCCCAGCGCGTCAGTCTCCATGGGGACCGCATCGAGACCCTCGTGGCTCAGTCTGGCGGCGACGACGACCGCTGAGAGCCGCTCGCCGAAGCTCATGACCAGGTCATAGGTCCTGGGTGTGAGCTCTTCGGTGTATGTGATGCCGTAGAGCAGTCGCTCCAGCTTGGTCATCTTTGCCTCTATTATCTCGAGGGCCTCCTTCCTCACGCCACCGTCCTTCTTCGGAAGCATGTCCACATGCCTCAGCTTCAGGCCCAGGAGGTAGTCGTCTATCTCCTTCTCCTGCCGCGGCTTGGACATGAAATCCTTCAGGGAATTCGTCACGCCCGAGGCGGCTGAGACCACCACTATCTTCTGCTCCTTCTCGTCCTTGACCACCTTGGACACCCGGGTGAGGGCGTCCTCGGACCCGAGGCATGTGCCTCCGAACTTCATTACCTTCATTGTATCACCTCCGCAGGTCTCACGGTGTGTCCGAAGTAGCTGGATGACGACATCTTGCTGTGCACAGTCACCCGCTCAGGGGAGTGCTCGACGGCCACGATTCTCGGCAGGTCGCCGCAGACTGCGACCTTCTCGTCCCTGATCACCATCCCGGCCCGGAAGCCTGCGAGTCCTCTAAAACCTTCGAAGCAGCGGGAGAGCGATTCTCCGTCGACCGCCCTGTTCCCTATGGCCGTGGCCAGCGCATCTGCTAGGACGGCGTCCGCCGCGATGGCCACAGCAGCGTCCGCATCCCCGAAGCTTATCGAGTGCCCCAAGCGTCCGCTGGATGTGCAGATGCCGATGATGCCCCCTGTCGGTTCGATCTCCAGACCGAGGGCGTCCGTGCGCCCAGGCTCGCATAAGATCTCGACGACGACCTTCTCCCCGGCCATCAGCGCGATGTCTCCGCCGTTGTCGACCCATCCGTGACGCAGCCCCGAGGCGACCATTGCCTCCAGAGCCTCCTGGGCGACAGCACCCGCAACCGCGGCCATCGGGCCGACGCCGGCAGCCCTAGCCGCATCGCACATGCGCCTGACGACTCTGGACGAGTCCGAAGGAGGATCGTACGGCTCGATAGTTGTGAGGAAGAAGCGGTCCCTCCGGATCTGTCTCTCGATGTCCCTGCGGGCCGCCTTCATGGCCTCGACGGCGGGGCCGATGAACTCCCTATCGGCGCCGATCGTAGCCGCCGTCTCGTCTATCTCCACCTTTGCAAGCACGAACTCGCTCATATCAGTATCTCCATCGCCCTTGGTGGGCACGCATCGATGCACACGCCGCACGCCACGCACTTCTCCTCTGTGAACGTGATCTTGCCCGTCTTCAAATCCACGGCCAGGGCCTTCGTGGGGCATATCGACACGCACATTCCGCAGTGTGTGCAGAGGTCGTCGTCCCTCCTCACGCCCTCCTTTATGGGCCGGACGCCCACGCGGTTGGCCTTCAGGAAATCGATACCCTTCCTGATGTCGTCGGCCTTGCCCGACAGTTCGAGCACCATCTTGCCGCCGAACTCGTCTATCTCGGCCCTGAGGATGTTGACGACGAGGTTGTGCTTCGCTATCAGGTTGTGGGTTATCGGCTGGTTCGACGCCTCCGGACTGAAGTTCAGCACCACTTTGGTCTTCAATCACATCGCCTCCTTCTCGGTCCTCACCTCGAGAGGTCGGAAGACTCTGTCCATCGAGAAGTTCTGGACAGGCTTCTCTATCATGAACTCGCCCTTCAGTATCCAGTTCTTGAGCGTCTCTGATATCTGCCGCGCTTTGAAGAGGCTCGAGAGCGACGATGTGGGCACCCGCTTGCCCTTGACAGTTATCTCGCCCGACCTCAGCTCGGCGTATGTGACCTCCCGGAGCACGGTCCGGGAGCGCTTGGGCTCGCTGTAGTCGAACAGCGCCGTGACTATCCTGTCGTTGGTGACCGCACAAGTCCTCGCCATCTCCTCGTCGAGTATGGGGATGGGCACGCCTATGCCCAGGCCCAGCGATGTGCCGTACTTCGTGAAGGTGAGCCCGCGGAGGAAGTCAGGGGACATCTTCTTCAGGTCTCCTATCACGGCCAATGACCCAGCAGGCCTCTTGGGCACGCCCTCCTCGGTGCGCGGGACGCCGGGGTTGAACTGCGTGCCCTCCCACACGACAAACCCCTGCCCGCCCCCAAGGAAGATCCTCGTGCCTATGCCTATCGTCCTGTAGTACGGGTCGTTGATCAGCGGAGAAAGCTCTCCAGCGCTGCAGTAGGTCGCGTTCCCGAACTCGGGCAGGAGCTTGCCCATGTACGTGTACAGCGTCCTCGCGGACGAGTTCGTCGCGGCCGCGTAGTTCTGGTAGCAGTTCCGCGTGTTGAACAGCACGGCCTGGTTCACAGTCTTCAAGCTGATGTATGTGTCGATCTCCTTCCTGGGGTAGCAGTCGGTGCCGTACGAAGTTGCCCTGAGCCTCACCGCTTTGCCTCTCACCAGGTCCTCGATCACATGCGCGCCGCCGTGAAGCATGTTGTTCGACTCGTCCAGCTCGGTCGCCCCCAGATACGCGTCGACTGCCGCCAGGCCGGCGTAGGCGGGTATGCCGTCGAGCCAGACCTTCTGCATCTTGATGGGCGGGTCCGAGTGGCCGAAGTTGAAGTAGGCGCCCGAGGAGCACATCGCACCGAATGTGCCCGTCGTCACCACATCTACCTCCTTCGCCGCCTTTCGCACGCCGTTTGCCGCTGCGAACTGCTTGAACTCCTCCGCGGTCATCACGACCGCCTCGCGGTCGGCTATCTTCTGCCTTATCTCCTCGAAGCTTTTTGTCGTCCCCGCGGCCTTCTTCGTCACTCTCGCCCTGGTCAGATCATCCCCTCCTTGTATGCGAGCTCTGCGTTCAGCACGGATCCCCCCGCTCCTCCTCTTATCGTGTTGTGCGACAGCAGGAAGAACCTTAGCCGATGATCGTCGGTCCTTATCCGGCCCACCGTGACGGCCATGCCCCTGGCCCTCTCCGGGGTTCCGGCATACGAGTCCAGGAGAGGCTGCGGTCGGTCGGGCTCTGCCCTCACTATTATCGGCGCTTCCGGCGCGCTCGGGAGTCCAAGCCTCTGCGGCTCGGACCTGAAGCTGGCCAAGGTCTTCGCTATCTCCTCCTCTGGGGGCATCTCCTCGTGCCATATGAAAACGGCCTCGAGATGGCCGTCCCTGACGTTTACCCTGGCGCACGAGGCGGATACATCCACCGGGGAGTCCACAAACCTTCCTCCCTCGTACCTTCCCAGGATCTTCTTCGCCTCGGCGGCCATCTTCTCCTCCTCGCTCTTGATGTAGGGCAGCACGTTGCCCAGGATGTCCAGGGACGGCACGCCCGGATATCCGGCACCAGAGAGGGCCTGGTATGTCGCGACGTCGACAGCCGTGAAACCGAAGCGGTCCACCAGAGGCTTGAGGCCTATCGCAAGTCCGGTGATGGAGCAGTTCGCGTTTGTAACCACGAACCCGTTCCCGCGCCTGCGCCTCTTCTGGACCTCGACAGATGCCAGATGCTCATGGTTGATCTCCGGGATCAGGATGGGCGTGTCCTTCTCCATGCGGTGCGATGCAGCGTTGGAGAACACGGCCATCCCTCTGTCCGCGCACTCGTCCTCCACAGGACCGGCCACGTCCGACGGCAGCCCGCTAAAGACGACCTCGACGCCTTCCTTCGCCAGCGATTCTGGTTCCGTCGATTCTATGACGACGCCTTCGAGTCTCTCTGGTATCGGGAGGTCCTTCAGCCTCCAGACATCTTCGAGCCTCTTGCCCTCCGACCTGTCAGATGCGCAGTATGCCACGACGTCGAAGTACGGGTGATCGTTCAGCATCTGGGCGAACCTCTGTCCTATCATGCCGCTAGAGCCTAGTATGGCAGCCTTCCTCTTGCCCATGGTCACACCGCCTGGAAGTATCTTCTGTTCGATTCCATTATCCTTCTGAACTCCGTCGGATCAGGGGAGGTGGCCGCCTCCCCGAGCAGATCGAGAGCGTTCGACATGGCCTTTATGAGCCCCCTCGTCCGCGGGTTCAACGCCTCGATGTCGTGATAAACCCTCGCGCTCTCCCTTGAGAGCTCGCGCGAGATCGCGGCGAGCTTGCGGAACGACGGCCCCTGTACGGCCTCCAACGTCCCGAGTTCCTTCCCTGATTGCGTCAACACAGCTCCGAACAACAGTCCACAGAGGTGCGGAAGGTTGAGGACGAAAGCCATGGCCTCGTCGTGCTGCTCGATGCCCATCCTCACCACGTTAGCCCCCTCTGCTCTGAAGATCCCCTCTGCCTCGTCGTCGGCCTCGGGGCAGCCACAGCTGCAGATGATGACGTTCCTGCCCATCGCAGTGGCAGAGCTGGGGCCGAACATCGGATGAACGCTCGTGATCCTTGCTCCGGATGAGGCAGCGCTCCTCAGCCTGCCCGCGATATGAGTCTTGACACTGCAGACGTCGAAGATGAGGCCGCGCGGTCCTTCGTCGATGATTCTGGTGATGTCCGAGGGGCACACGCCGGGCGGGCTAGCCACGACAGTGATGTCGCATTCGCCTGCGTGCCCGGGCCCGGCCACGTTCTCGTAGCCATCGAGGGTGCCCCGGCTGTCCCAGACGACGACCTCAGCCCCGCGGTTCGCGAAGCGCCTGCAGAACCAGGCACCTGTCTTCCCAGCACCCCCGACAACGAGCACCCTCAGCCCGGCCAGGTCATTGCGCGAGTGCTGTAGCTGGAGCTTCACCGAGTGCTGTATCAGGAGCTCTGCGAGCGCCTCCGACAGGCCGGGGTCAAGGCCCGTCTCCGCAGCTCTTCTCGCGAACGCGGCCCGCACCCGCTCCTCCCTCTCCCTGTCGCGGACCTCGAGCCCGTCCCTGGCCTTGACGAGACCTATCTCGGCTGCAATCTGCTGCCTCTGGGCCACGAGCTCTACTATCTGCTCGTCGATCCGCTCGATCTCACTCCTGAGGGAGTCTATCTCGGCCTTCGTCACAGGAACCCTCCTTGGAGCATCAGGTCCAGGATGACCGCAGCAGCTGCGTTCTCGACCACTGGGACCGCCCGGGGGACGATGCAGGGGTCGTGTCTGCCCTTGATCTCCAGCTGTACGGGCTTCTTCTCGACCACATCTACCGACATCTGCGGCCTGGCGATGGATGATGTAGGCTTGAATGCGACCCTGAACTCCACGGGCATACCCGTAGTGAGGCCGCCCAGGATTCCGCCCGCATTGTTCGTCTTCGTGATTATCCGGCCTTCCCTGACCGCGAATGGGTCGTTGTGCTCGCTCCCCCTCATGCTGGCGCACCTGAAGCCCGAGCCGAACTCGACGCCCTTGACGCCCGGTATGGAGAACATCATCTCGGAGAGCTTGCTCTCCACCGAGCCGAAGAAGGGTTCGCCGACACCGACGGGGAGGCCGTGTATCGAGCACTTGACAACCCCTCCTACGCTGTCCTTCTCCTTGTGTGCCTTGATGATGGCGGCGGCCATGAGCTCCCCCGTCCTCCGGTCCGCGCATCCGACTGGACTAGCCTTCACCAGCCTGGCCGCCGCGCTGAACGGGACCTCTTTCTTGAGGACCACGTCCCCTATCTGCACCGTCTGGGCGAGGAACGCCACTCCCTCTTTCTCGAGGACCTGCCTGGCTATCGCCCCCGCTATCACGAGCGCGGCGGTCATGCGTCCCGAGAACTGCCCTCCCCCTCTGTGATCGTGGTGGCCGCCATACTTGACCATGGCTGGGTAATCCGCATGTCCTGGCCTGGGAACCCTCAGGAAGGCGTCGTAGGCTGATGAGTCCCGGTCTACATTCCTGACGAGTGCGACTATCGGACCGCCCGTGGCCTTTCCGTCCTTGATGCCGGAGATGATCTCGAGCCTGTCCCTCTCCTTCCTGGTCGTGGCCAGAGGCCCCCTGCCGGGCGCGCGCCTGTCCAGCTCCGCCTGGATGAACGCCTCGGATATCCTCGCGCCCGGCGGACAGCCTTCTATCTTGGCGCCCACGCAAGGGCCGTGGCTGGTGCCGAACACGCCGACCTTGAACCTCGTGCCGAAATCGTTCATCTCCTCACCTCCATGCGGCAACCCAGCTGGTGCATGTCCCGGATGAAGCCTGGATAGGAGACCGCATACGAGCTCTCGTCCGCTATCACGCTCTCCGAGGATGCGGCCAGCGCGGCCACGGCGGCCGCCATCAGTATCCTGTGGTCCCCCTGCGTTTCTACGGTCGCTCCTCGGAGCCTTGTTCCGCCCTCGATCTCGCACCCGTCCTGCCTGGGCTCGACCTTCGCGCCCATCGCTTTGAGGAAAGCGACCGTCGTGGAGATCCTGTCGCTCTCTTTCTCCTTCAGGGTCTCGCCCCCCCGCAGGACGGTCCTCCCCTTCGCGACAGCTCCGACAACTGCGAGTACGGGGAAGAGGTCCGGCGTGTGCCTCACATCAATCTCAGCACCCCGGAGGGCGCCTCCTCGGACCCTTACCGAGTCGGCACGGACGTCCACTTCCGCGCCGAACATCCGCAGGTACTGGACGATCGCCCTATCGCCCTGAGGAGAATCCTTCGCGAGGCCTCTGACGGTGACATCGCCCCCTGTGACAGTGGCTGCAGCGAGCGGGAAGGCGGCAGAGGAGTAGTCTCCCGGCACCGTGTAAGACTCTTTCGAGAGTGTTTGCTGTCCGGGCACCAAAAAGCCGCTGGCTGATTCTTCGACAGCGCCCCCGAACTCCCGGAGCATCTCGAGAGTGATATCGACGTAAGGCCTCGACCTGAGCTCGCCCTTCACGACTATCTCCGTTGGCCCGCGCTTCTGCGTACACGCGATCAGCAGGGAGGAGACGAACTGCGAGCTCACACCTCCCGGTATCTCGGCTCGCGACCCAGCGATCGCACCCTCCACAGCCAGTGGTGGGTAGCCGAGTTGGCCGAGGTACGCGCACTTCGCGCCGAGCTGGACGAGCGCATCCACGAGAGGCTTCATGGGCCGCCTCACTAGGCTCTGGTCGCCCGTGAGGGTTGTCCTAGCCGGAAGAAGCGAGGCGATACCAGCCACAAGCCTTATCGTCGTGCCAGAGTTGCGCGCGTCTATCACGCCGGGCGGAGCCCTCAGTTCATCGCAGCGTATCCTGACCGAGTTGGAGTCGATCCTGACTTCGCTCCCGAGGGCGAATATCGCGTCCATGGTGGCCTTGGTGTCTTCTGACAGGAGAGGGTTCCTCAGTGTGAAGCTCTCGTGGGTCAGCATCCCGAGCACCATCGCCCTGTGCGTGTATGACTTCGAGGGCGGCGCTGTGACGGTGCCGCGCGGCACTGAAGGGCGGACTACAATAGCCGTGGGACCACCTCCGGGGCGGGGGTCTCGTTGATGCGCGCTCTGAGCACAGCGCCTCCGAGCGCCTCAAGTGCTCTCACCACAGCTGACGCTTCGGTATGCGAGCACAGCGCCACCGTGGCAGGGCCGGTTCCAGATATGCCGGCTGCGAGCGCCCCGTGCCTCCTGGCGGCCTCCGCTGCATCCTCCGGCACGTCCAGCACTTTTGCGTAAGCTCGTGAGTTCAATTCCATGGCCTTCATGTAGCTGCCCTTCATCGCCAGGTCGAACGCCTCTTCAACCTTCGCCCTTATGGGGCTGAAGTCCAGACCCTTGATGCTCGCCTTCGTTATCCGCCGCTCGGGTACATGGATGACCACGCTCAGGTCGGGGTCCATCCTCCCGCGGCCGAGTATGGTGAAGCTCCTGTTGTTGGTTACAACGACGCCGCCGAGGTAGCACGCGGCGGCATCGTCGAACGCTCCAGTGATCGTAACGCCAGCCTTGATGGACTCCTCGATGCCGGCCATGATGAGCTCCATGTCCGTCAGGTTCGCATCCAAGGCTCTCGCGGTGGCCAGGCCGACCGCGTTCGAAACCGCGCTGCTGCTCTTCAGGCCGCGCGATATAGGTATCTCTGACCTTATGGTGACCCTGCCGTGAACCTCCTTTCCAGCCTTCGATGCCACGGCTCGCACGCATCCTGCGACCAGGTTGCCGCCCTCATCGCCCTCGGTCGTCAGAATGTCCCCTCGCCCGGGCTCGAGGTGGGCGACGACATCCGTCTCGAGGGAGATTCCGAATGCGGCGCCCTTGCCTGTCGCTATGGCGTTCACTATTGTCGCCGCCCCCCGACACGCGGCCCTGCCGATCATCCGAGTGCCCTCCTCGCGGCCTCGCGCATCGCATCGACGTCAGGCTCGATCCCCGTCCAGAGCCTGAACGACTCCGCCCCCTGCTGGACGAGCATCTCGAGGCCACCATATGCCCTCGCTCCCCTCGATTCCGCGAGCCGCATCGTCGCCGTCACGGGCGGGTTGAAGACTATGTCTATCAGCACATTCGATGGCTCGAAGAACCTGCCGTCTATGGGACTCTCGTCGGACACGCCCTTCATCCCCATCGGGGTGCAGTTAACGATCAAATCATAGTGCAGATCGCGCCTGCGCCTGAGCTCGCTGGGCCTGATGGGGCGCGCTCCGAAGTCGCGCGCGAGCCTGCGCGCCCTGTCCATGTCCTTGTCCGTCACAGTCAGCTTCGCGCCCCTCTCCCGGAGGACATACGCGACTGCCCGCGCGGCTCCGCCAGCGCCCACCACCAGCACCCGGGTTCCCGGGATGATGTCCTTTTTACCTTCAAGGAGCCTTGAGAATCCGTATACATCCGTGTTTTCTCCTTCAATCAGGCCGCCGCGGAATATGAGTGTGTTCACCGCCCCCGTCGCCTTCGCCGCAGGGCCCTTCCGCGAGCAGTTCCTGAAGGCCCATGCCTTGTGGGGAATCGTAACATTGACTCCCCTGAAGCCTAGCCTCACGAGCGTGCGGAGGGCCAACCTCGTGAGCTTGTTCGGCGGAACATCGAGCGGGACATACGCTCCCGTAAGGGAAGCCCTGGCCATCGCCGCCTCCTGCATGGGCTTGGAAACGCTGTGCGATACGGGATGGCCCAGCAGCCCGAGCAAGAGCTTCTTCTCATCTAGCAGACGACGCTGTGCGGCGATGTCCAGCTGTCCGGGGGCCGCCTCCCGCCCGGGGAGGCAAGCGTACGCGAGCTCGGCCCCCATCTCCGCGGCGCACACGCGTGTGAGCTGTCCCTGGGTCCCCATCCCAACGAGCGAGAACCTGCGATTTGCTTTGGCAGCGCCTATCCCGACCTGAGCGAGCATCAGCGCGTGGCCAGCATGCTCGCAAGGCATCGCAACCTTGCCTATGTCCGCTACTTCACAGGCCCTCCTTAGCGCGTTCTGTACTGCCTTCTTTGATGCCGGCCTGGAGAAGTGCTTAGAGGCGATTATGACGGGCCTCGGGTCTTCCTCTGCGAGACGGCGCAACGCGCCCCCATCTCGCTCGAGCTCCATATCGATGTACTCGAAGTGGGCATCGGCAGCAAGCCTCAAGATCTGCTCTCTGTTGCGAGGACCCAGGCGGGATCTGCCACCTTCGATTGCAGACCTCAGCGTGGCTATCGCTGGCCCCAGGACGGCCTTCCTGGCGTCAGCGACCGAATCGTCGCTGAGCTCGTCAAGCTGGTCCAGCCTCACCTCGACGATGTCCGCTCCGGTTTGGAACGCGGCCCGCGAAGACTCGGCCAATGCATCGATGGACTTCTCGACTAACGAGCCGACCAGGTATGTCATCTCACTTCTCCCGTATGGTTTCCTTGACGCGCATCCCGAAGTGCCTCCCGCCCTCTTCCAGCTTGAGCAGTATCGGGTCGCCTATCTTCAGCTTGGACACTGACACGACCTTGCCCCTGGAGTAGACACGGATCGTCTCAGCGTTCTGGACTATCGTGGAGCAGCTCTGCCCTTCCGCCTCCGCCTCTATGAGGAGCAGCGGCCTCCTCTCCACCTTGGTCCTGCCCACGACCACCTTTCTGGTATGTCCGTCGGCCCCGACAACCAAAGCCTCGTCACCGCCGGCGAGTTCAGAGAGGTACCTCGTGCTGCCGTCGGGCATGAGTATGTAGGCATGGACCGGTCCCGCGTTCACCCTGAACGGCCTCGAGGCAGCGTACTCAGATTCGAGCGTCTCGGAGTGGATCAGGAATAGCCCGGAGGATTGGTTCCCGATCAGCATCCCCTCGCCCACGCTGAGCATGGAGCAAGTGTCTATGCACACCCTGTCGCCGAGGCCTAGCTGTCTCAGGCCAGTTACTCTGCCCTCGACGAGCTGAAGACGAGGAGACGACTCCTCCACGAGCTTGCGCAGCTTCGCGAGTTCATCCAGCTTATCTGGCACGAAGAGCACGCCGTCCGCGCCCCTCTCCATGGTCTCGAAGAACAGCTTGGCCTCGCTCGCTGTTCGCGCCAGCATCATCAGCTTCGACCCCGAGCCCTGGAAGTGCACTATCAGGTTCTCGAGAGGGATTACCTTCCAGTCCTTAGCCGATATGACGACGGTGCTCTCCCGTCCAGAGAGCCTCCTAGCCCGCAGCTCGTCCTCCTTGCCCCTGATCTCGACGAGCGTGCCTATCTTCTTCCCGTCTTCCAGGAAGTCCTTGCCCTGCATGACTATGGTCCTGAACCTGCCCAGCTTGGTGAAGGAAAGGTCCCTCCTCTCGAGGACTATCGTGTCGAAGCCGTTTTCGAGGGCTGCGAGCGCTATGCGCTTCCTGTTCTCACTGCTGGGCTGGAAAAGGGCGCCAACCCAGATCTGGCGGTCTATCAGTTGATCACCGCCTATAAGCGTCCTGAGGCATCATGTCCTCGAAAACGACCCGGCCTATAGCCCTTGTGATGAAAGCCACATCGTCGTGCTGGAACACGTTCCTGCCGATGGAGACTCCTCTGGCCCCCGCCCTGATGGCCTCGTGGACCATCCTCAGCACAGCCAGATCGTCGTCCATCTTCGGACCGCCAGCGATCACGACCGGGATTGGTGTTCCCTGGACGACCTCCTTGAAAGTCTCGATGGAGCCTGTGTAGTTTGTCTTGACGATGTCCGCGCCCAGCTCGGCGGCCAGCCTGGCGCAGTGCTTCACCGCTTCTGGATCGAACTGGCTCTTGATGTTCTTTCCCCTGGGGTAGCACATCGCAAGGAGGGGCAAGCCGAGCTCCCTGCACCTGTCCGAAACCATGCCGAAGTCGGCGACCATCTTGTCTTCCCCGTCGCCGCCTATGTTGCAGTGGATCGATACGGCGTCGGCGCCGATGGCGGACGCGTCGTCAGCCCTCGCCACGAGCACCTTGTAGTCTGGGTTGGGCGAGACCTTCGTGCTCGCGGATATGTGCACTATCAGCCCGAGCCTTCTGCCGACAGTCTCCCCCAGGTGCGGGACCAAGCCCTTGTGAACCACGATGGCGGATGCGCCACCCTCGGCTATCTTGTCGACGGTGGTCCTTATGTCGGCTATTCCCTTGACCGGGCCCATGGATACACCGTGGTCCATCGGGACTATGACGGTCCTGCCAGTGCCCTGGTGGAATATCCGCCTGAGTCTGATCGCCTTGCCAATCATCCGCTCACCGACCGATGACCGTGCTATTTTTTGTCACTGTGCTCGCCATCGCGCTGGACGTATAAGTCGCTTGCCTCTGGATGGCGGTTTAGATGCGTACACTGGTCGCAATATTAATCTATTACTGTACACATGTTGTCATCGAGTGTTATGTGGGACAAGATCGCAAACTACTTCGAGAAGTATCCGTCGCAGGCGAAGGTCGCGAGGTACATGCTGAAGTACGGCCTCCGCATAGACAAGGAGCAGGTCTACTGCGGGGACGTGCAGATCGCAGATTCGGCCCTTGCGAGGGCTGCTGGCGTCGATAGGAGGGTGGTCAAATCCACGATAGAGACCATCAAGAGCGACCCGACGCTGTTCAAGTTCTTCTCCCAGCTACTGCCGACGAACCATCTGAAGAACGCCGCGTCCGCAATGGGCTGGAGCGCGGTCGAGATAGTCCCGACCAATGCGCACGAGCCAGGCATAATCGCAGCGGTCTCTGACATCCTCGCCAGGGGAGGCATCAGCATCAGGCAGGCGATAGTCGACGATCCCATGACCTCCGAAGAGCCGAAGCTCTTCATCGTGACAGAGAGCCAGGTCCCCTCCGACCTGATACCAGCCATTCGACAGGCGAAGGGTGTCAAGGGCGTTACGATATACTAGGCCGAGAGGATCACGACGCACTTGCCAGGCCGGTGACGGATGGCTACAAGCAGCGATTCGACCAAGGCGTATCTCGCCATCGTCACGGCTGTGGTGTCCGTGTCGTTCGCCTCCATATTCATAAAATGGAGCGAAAGCCCTCCATTCATCATAGCCGCGTACAGGCTGTCCATCACATGCCTGATCCTCGCGCCCTACATGCTCGCGACGGACGGATTCAGCAGGCTCAGGAATCTCAGCAAGGGCGAGTTCCAGTTGATTTTGTTGAGCGGCGTGGCGCTCGCGTTCCACTTCGGTTTGTGGATCGTCTCTCTCACGCTCACGCTTGTCGCCACATCTGTCGTGTTGGTGACTTCGCACCCCATGTTCGTCGCCGCTGTCCAGCACTTCCTGCTGAAGGAGCGCGTGAGGCGCGTCGCTGTCGCAGGGATAGCCATTGCGTTCACGGGCGTGGCCGTGATCGCCGTGTCGGACTGGGGCGTCGGGCCAGGGACTCTGCTGGGAGATATGTTGGCTTTCCTCGGCGGCATATGTGCGGGTATATACTTCCTCTCAGGAAGGCTGGCGAGGCAGAAACTGGAAGTCGTGCCCTACTCCTTCTCGGTCTATGGACTCGCTGCAATGCTCCTTTTCGTGGGCGCCTTTGCATCAGGAGACGAGTTGATAGTGGTGGCGCCCAGGGAACTCTTGCTGTTCGTCGCCATGGCAGTGGTCCCGACGATATTCGGCCACACGATGTTCAACTACGCTCTGAAGAAGGTCCCGGCACACGTCGTTTCTACGAGCGTCCTCGGTGAACCCGTCGGAGCTTCGATACTCGCCTTTCTCCTGCTGCCAGGCGAAACACCCGGCATCCAGATTATCGTGGGCGGGTTCCTCGTCGTCACCGGCCTGTTCATCGTGCTTTCCAAGGGCCAGGTGACGGATGTGCCATCGTGAACTCGAGTATGCGAGCTAACGATAAGCCCAGAAAGCACAAAGCACCAGAAGAGCATACCAGTCCGACCTGCGATGCCCGGGCGCAAGATATGTCCTAACTGCAAGTACTCGAACGACGAGAACGACTACTACTGTCGATACTGTAAACAAGAGCTACCCGAGGTCAAGGGCGAATTCCAGATGCGACCACGGCCCGCCAAAGTGCAGGCGGCCCCTGCGCCGCCTTCAAAGCAGTGTCCTGAGTGCGGTGCGGAGTTGCAGCGGGAAGGGGTGTCCTGCACGTCATGCGGGTGGCAGTCTGGGCCCGCCGCGGTTCCAACGAAACGGCCTAGCAGCCGCAGATGTCCTGCATGTGGCCGAAACATAAGGGATGATTCGATCTTCTGCGAATACTGTGGTTTCAGGCTCGCAGGGCAATCGTACCGCTGAAGCGTCGGAAGCTGGCGTGTCGCCGCGAAGGTGTCCTGACCTCTCGCTTTCGATATTCCTTCGAAGATGCCACTAGCCTGATGTTGGACCTTTTGAAACGCGCTGTATCGGTTTGAGCGGTCCCAAACTCTAATGAACTAGCTCGGACCGAGGAAAGTGTCTCCTATGACCTACGATGATGAAGATTTAGAAGTAGCGAGAATGTCTGGAGGAGATATCGCCTCATGGCGGATTCCGTCGGCCGTTAGAGAAGCAGAAGTGAAGAAGCTGGAAGCAGAGGGCAAGGTGGCCGAGGCATGGAAGTCTAAGCACGTCACATTGGAGGACAGAGGAGGTTTTGAGGGAAAGAGCTTCCTCTATCTGATTCTGCTGCTCGTTGTAGTGGGAGTTATCGTCATGGCCATTGCTCTTGTTTGAATCTTGTATTGACAAAATCGATTTCCTGATCGGGAGAAGCAGAACCCCATCTGCGAATGAAGTGAGGCTCTTGTTATCCCGAACTCGATTCTTCTATTGCTACTACGGACAGGAGCCGCTGTGGCTTTAACACCCGTACCTTTCATGTGAAAAGGATATCCCCCACCCAGTCGTAGCATCCATCATGGGTCTCAATCTCGACGAGATCGACCGAAAGATACTGAGAGAGCTGCAGGAGGACGGAAGGGCGTCGTTCCGCGACATATCGTCTCGCATAGGCGTTAGCACCCCCACAGTCAGCGCGAGGGTGCAGGCGATGCTGGACATCGGCCTTATCAGGGGATACTCTGTGAATCTCGACTCAGGCCTCCTGGGACAGACGTCTGTGGCGCTCATCATAGACACGAAGCCGTCGGATCTAGACAAGGTCGTTGCTAGAATACAAGATGACGAGATTGTCAGGCAGATCTATGTGCTTTCGAACTCAAGAATACTCTGCATGCTATCCTTCTACGACCAATCCAGGTACAAGAAGTTCCTGGAAAGCCTCTCCACGATACCCGAGATCACGAAGATCGAGAACTCGGTCGTCCTGAAGGCGGCTAAGGAGGAGCCGAGAGCGTCTCTCACGGACGAGGCCGGCCTGTTGGTCAAATGCTACTACTGCGGCCGGGTCATCAAGGACGAGGGAGTGAAGATCAAGCTCGACGGGAAGTACCATTACCTCTGTTGCTCCGTGTGCGAGAAGATGTACAGGGAAAAATACGACAGGCTGAAGAAGTCGATAGGTACCATCAGACCGCATGAAGCGTCGGTTCAGCTGGCACCAGTCCACCAGCACTCGGCCTGAGCATTCACTTGTCTTGTTGGTCACTAGCTTAGATATCTCTCAGGATTCTTGTCGAACGCCTTCTTACAGCCGGGGGCGCAGAAGAAGTATTCCTTTCCCTGGTAGGTTGATTTCCACTTAGCGTTCTTCGGATCAACTTCCATCTTGCACACAGGATCGGTTGCCATGTCAAGGTCCTCCAATTGGTGTGGGGAGCGGAGCCAGGGGTCTTCCTCATTCGCGGGGCGCTGAAAAAGAGGCTAGCTCCGCTCCTCAGACCGTTGTAGGAAGGCGAAGGGGATATTCCTTGTCCCGCACACTCCACTCCATGCGGTCACACCCAGTCGTATGACAACCCTTATATGCGGGTACCTGGAATGCGAGAGCGGAACACCAGAGGAATGTGGATGCCGATATTCGAGAAATCATCAGAGAGTTCCGTGACGAGAGCGATTGTGTCGCAGTTCGCGAAGGACATGAACCAGTTCGCCGACACTGATGTCATCGTCGTGGGGGGCGGGCCGAGCGGCCTGATGGCCGCCCACGATCTGGCGAAGAAGAAGGTCAAGGTGCTTGTGATAGAGAGGAACAACTACCTCGGAGGGGGGTTCTGGATAGGCGGGTTCCTGATGAACACGCTCACGATAAGAGCCCCTGCGCAGAAAGTGCTGGATGAGCTCGGCATAGCCTACAAGCAGTACGAGAAGGGCCTGTATGTGACCTCCGGGCCTCTTGCATGCTCGAAGCTGATAGCTGCGGCGTGCGAGGCGGGGGTCAACATACTCAACATGACATCGTTCGATGATCTCGTGCTGCGTGAGAAGAACAGGGTGGCGGGCGTGGTCATCAACTGGTCGCCCGTCGCGACGCTCCCCCGGCAGATCAGCTGCGTGGACCCCGTGGCGCTCGAGTCGAAGCTCGTGATAGACGCCACGGGCCATGACGCCTCCGTCGTGAGGAAGCTGGAGGAGCGCGGCCTGATAAAGACACCTGGGTTCGGCGCCATGTGGATCGAACAGAGCGAGGACGCCGTGGTGGAGCACAGCGGATTCGCTCATCCAGGTCTCATCGTGATAGGCATGGCGGTATCAACCACCTTCGGCCTGCCCCGAATGGGCCCGACATTCGGGTCGATGCTGCTCTCGGGCAGACGTGGGGCAGAGGTCGCCTATGAGCACCTCAAGAAGGGAAGGCGCTGAGCGCCGGCTGCGTCGGATACGTCTGCACACCCCGGAAGGCAAGGAACCGCCGGACTTGCTTCCTGTTAGGGAGTACCTCGACTCCATGTTCGACGACGTGCAGGTTCGTCTGATTAGGTCGCCCTTTGCCAGGCTCTCGGGCCCAACACTGGACCGGGTGGCGAGGCAGATTGCGCAGGCTAGAACAAAGGATCCCACGCAGGCGCGTCAGACTCACATCCCGACGGAGGCTGAGGTGGACTACGAAAGACGTGCGATTAGAGGAACCGCAAGGCTGGGCGGCATCCCCTACGACGGAAGGAGCCTCCTCGACCTCTATTCGGACATCATGTCTCGGGAGCTGGATCCCACGGCGGCATCCATTGTTTTCACCAACCGGCTCATCACGACCTTCTCGAGGGATGATCTGCGGCATCATCTGCGCATGCTTGTCTGCGGGTTCCCGAGCATCATATCTGTTCCGGGAGTTGTCGAGGCGCCCGCGAGGCCGAGGGAGTACTACGTCCTGCGACGAGAGTTGGAGGTCATGGGAGCGGCGCCCTTCCAGCTCGAACGACTGAAGGACGAGTTCAAAGGCAGGTTCATCGGCTATGGCGACGAAGCCGTCATAGAGGTCTTGAAGGGACTGGCACTGCAGGCGGTCATGTTCCACATGACTCTCGAACCGTTCTGTGATTCTCGGTACTGCAGGCTGTTCAACGCTCACTGGCAGGAGGAGCTCGTCCAATCACAGCTCCGCGGGGACAGGTTCTGCCCCCGCCATGCCGCCCTCGTCGCAAGACTGCGTCGCCGGCCCACCATGAACTGGCTGTCGTGATCAGAGCGGGGAGGTACTGAGCTCCGCTGTTCTTCGGTGGAACTGTCCGAGGTGGTTCACCTGGAGACTCCGCTTCTTCTCGTGCTCCATCGCGAGAACGGCCGCTCGCGCCCCCTGTATCGTGGTGAACATGGGAATCTGAAGTTCCACGGCCAGTCTCCGCATCATGTATCCGTCCCTGCGTGCTCCCGACGCCTCGGTCGGTGTGTTTATGACCATGCTCACCTCCCCTGCCCGCATCAGGGACAGGGCGTCCGGGGAGCCATGCTCCGAAATCCTGAACACAGAGATGGGCTCGAGTCCGTGTCTTCTGAGAAAGTCAGCGGTGCCCTTTGTGGCGTATAGGCCGAACCCTAGCGATTCGAGGCGCTTCGCGATGTCGACGGCGGCCTGCTTGTCGGTGTCCGCGACACTGATGAACACTCTGCCTGATCTGGGGAGTCTCTGGCCAGATGCGACAAGCGCCTTCCAGACTGCTGCAGGATAGCTCTTGTCTATGCCCATCACCTCACCTGTAGACTTCATCTCGGGTCCGAGTATGCTGTCCACGCCGGGCAGCTTGAGGAACGGGAAGACGGATGCTTTGACGGCAACGTGGTCGCACTTCGCCATGCCCGTAAGCCCGAGCTCCTTCAATGGCTTCCCGAGCATGACCTGGGTTGCCACCTTGGCTAGGGGTACGCCCGTTGCCTTAGACACCACAGGCACAGTCCGACTCGCGCGCGGATTCGCCTCCAGCATGTAGATCCGCCCGTCCTTGTAGGCCAGCTGAAGGTTGATCAGGCCAACGGTCTTCAACGCGAGCGCGACCTTACGCGTGATATCGATCACCTCGTTGACCGTCCTCTCGTTGAGCGTCTGCGGAGGAAGCACCATGGTGGCGTCCCCCGAGTGCACCCCGGCCTCCTCGATGTGTTCGAGGATGCCACCGATGTACACGTCGCGCCCGTCGCACACAGCATCCACATCTATCTCGACCGCGTGTGTGAGGTACTTGTCCACCAGTATGGGCCGTCTCTTCGAGACGCGAACGGCGCTCTTCATGTAAGTCTCGAGCTCGGATTCATTGTAGACTATCTCCATGGCCCTGCCACCGAGCACATAGCTGGGCCTTATGAGCACTGGATAACCTATCTCCTCGGCGAGTCCCTTGACCTCGTCGAACGAGGTGCCGGTCCCTGACCTGGGCTGAAGGATTCCGAGCTCCTCCATGAGCTTCGAGAACCGCTTCCTGTCTTCCGCGAGGTCTATCGAGTCAGGAGAGGTGCCAAGTATCCTCGTCTTCGACCCCTTCAGCTCTCTTTGGAGCGGCAACGCGAGGTTGATGGCCGTCTGCCCGCCGAACTGCAATATCACACCGTCAGCCTGCTCCTTCTCGATGACGTTCAGCACGTCCTCTACAGTTATAGGCTCGAAGTACAGCCGCGTGGACACATCGAAATCGGTCGAGACAGTCTCGGGGTTGTTGTTCACCATCACGGCATCTATCCCCATCTCCCTCAGGGCCAGCGCGCCGTGGACACAGCAATAGTCGAACTCGATCCCCTGCCCTATTCTGATCGGACCGGCACCGACGACAACGACTTTCATCCGGTCTGAGTTGCGCGCCTCGCACTCCCTCTCGTACGTGCTGTAGAAGTAGGGCGTCTGCGCCTCGAACTCGGCAGCACAAGTGTCCACCATCTTGAACACAGGCAAGATTCCTGAGGATTTCCTCATCGACCTTATCGTCCTCTCATCTTCGCCCGTGACAGCCGAGATGTACTCGTCCCCGAACCCGAGGGATTTCGCCTTTGCCAGCAGCTGTGGTGTCAGATGCTCTGCCAGAGCGGTTTCAAGATCCACTATCTCCTTGATCTTCTTGAGGAAGAACATGTCCCACGCTGTCAGCTCGGCTACGCGCTCGAGGCTGATGCCGCGTCTGATCGCCTCGGCTATGACGAAGAGCCTCCTGTCTGTCGGGACCGAGAGTTCCTGCACGATCTCCTCGTCGGTGAGCTTCTCTGTTGCCTCGAGTCCTGCCCTGTCTATCTCGAGCGACCTGACGGCCTTCAGGAGCGCCTCCTGGACGTTCCTCCCTATTGCCATCACCTCGCCCGTGCTCTTCATCTGCGTCCCGAGGCGCCTGTCGACGGTCCTGAACTTGTCGAAAGGCCACCGAGGTATCTTCATCACCACGTAGTCTATCGTCGGCTCAAACGCCGCGCATGTCTTGCCCGTGATCGCGTTTGGTATCTCGTCCAGCGTCTTCCCGATGGCGATTTTCGCCGCCACCCTCGCGATCGGATAGCCCGTGGCCTTTGACGCGAGCGCCGAGCTCCGGGACACGCGGGGATTGACCTCTATCACCCGGTATTCTCCCGTCTGCGGGTGCACGGCGAACTGTATGTTGGCGCCGCCTTCAATGCCCAGCGCGCGGATGATCTTGATCGAGGCGTTCCTCAGCTGCTGGTGGTCCTCATCGCTGAGCGTCTGGGCCGGCGCGACGACTATGCTCTCACCAGTGTGTATCCCCATCGCGTCAAGGTTCTCCATGTTGCACACGATTATGCAGTTGTCCTTCGAATCCCT
Organism: Thermoplasmata archaeon; assembly: GCA_038852315.1. GTDB lineage: Archaea > Thermoplasmatota > Thermoplasmata > UBA10834 > UBA10834 > COMBO-56-21. The sequence goes on from JAWCKF010000004.1 coordinate 57,050, forward strand.
CATCACCTCATACTCGAACTCCTTCCACCCTATGACGCTCTCCTCAATGAGGACCTGGTGTATGCGCGAGTAGATCAGCCCCCTCCCGACGATGTCCACCAGGTCCTCCTCGTTGCGCGCTATCCCGCCGCCCGTGCCCCCGAGCGTGAAGGCCGGCCTCACCAGCACAGGGTATCCGCCAATCTCCTTGGCGGCGGCCTTCGCCTCCTCCACGGAGACAACAGTCCTGCTCTTGGGTATCGGCTCGCCGAGTCCTATCATCGTGCGCCTGAACAGCTCGCGGTCCTCGGAGAGGGCTATCGCACGAGGCTGACTGCCTAGCAGCTCCACGCCCAGCCTCTCGAGAGTCCCATTCTCTGCCAGTTCCGAGCAGATGTTGAGCGCGGTCTGCCCTCCCATTCCTGACAATATGCCGTCCACACGCTCCTTCTCGACGATCTTAGCCACGGTCTCCGGAGTCAGTGGCTCGATGTATACGATGTCAGCCGTCTCCTCATCAGTCTGGATCGTCGCGGGGTTGGAGTTGACAAGGACGGTCGTGTACCCCTCCTCCCTCAGAGCCCTGCACGCTTGGGAGCCTGAAAAGTCGAACTCCGCTGCTTGGCCGATGATTATGGGGCCCGAACCTATCACCATCAGCTTCTTCAGGTCCTCGCGCTTCGGGATCATGCCACCCCCATCATGCGAAGGAACCTGTCGAAGAGGAAGCTCGTGTCGTGGGGTCCAGGATGAGCTTCCGGGTGGAACTGGACCGAGAATATCGGAAGCTCCGAGTGCATCAGCCCCTCCACGGTGCCGTCGTTTAGGTTGGTCACATTCACCTCGAACCCGGCTTTCTCCGCAGATGCTCGGTCGACCGCGAACCCGTGGTTCTGCGATGTTATGTACACCCTGCCATCCATCCCTACGGGCTGGTTGATGCCCCTGTGTCCGAACTTCAGCTTGTAGGTCTTGGCGCCAAAGGCAAGCGAGAGGATCTGATGGCCAAGGCAGATGCCCATGATGGGCAGCTCGTCCTTCAGCTTCCTCAGAGCCGACACAGTGGTTTTCACGACATCGGGGTGCGCGGGATTGCCAGGTCCGTTCGAGATGAATAGACCATCGGGCCTGAGGTCAAGGACGACATCCGCTGGCGTATCGAACGGCAGCCTGATCACATTGAACCTTCTTCTCAGCTCGCGGAGTATGCTCGCCTTCACGCCGCAGTCGTAGATGGCGACAGTCTTCTCACAACCCTCGTCGTGGCGGATGATAGCATTCGTGCTCACCTGTTTGACGAGGTTGGTCTCCTCGGGGTGAGTCATCGTCCTCACCCTGTCCAGCAACGCGTCGGGATCGGAAGTGCCGATCCCTCCCTTCATTGTCCCGAACATGCGGAGCTTGCGGATCAGCGACCTCGTGTCTATGCCTGATATCCCGGGGACGGATGCGCGGCGCAGGAACTCAGCAATAGTCATGGTGCAGCTTCTGTGGCTCGGTGTGTCGCAGGCCTCCCTGACGGCGTATCCCCACACCTGAACCCTGTCGGATTCCATGTCGCGCGAGTTCACGCCGTAGTTCCCTATGAGGGGATACGAGGCGACGAGTATCTGCCCACAATACGAAGGATCTGTCAGGGATTCCTGGTAGCCCGTCATCCCTGTGGCAAAGACCACCTCACCGAAGACTTCTCGGACCGCGCCGAAAGCCTCCCCCTCGAAGACCGATCCATCTTCGAGGACCAGGAAGCCCCTCATTCACAAGACCTTTCGTGTATTCCGAGATGGGTTAAAGAAGCTTGCTGTGTCTTTCTCGACTAACTCGGCTGCGTATATCGCATATCCGACAAAACGAGTGGGACGCTATCTCCGGCGCCATTCCTCAGCGAGCAGCGCGAACACCATGTCGTCGAGGAAGCGTCCGCGGTGGAAGGTGTTCTGCCTCAGGGTGCCCTCGTACTTGAAACCGAGCTTCCTAGCCAGTGCCTGGGATGGCTGGTTCATCGGGTCGATGTATATGACTATCCTGTTGAGTCTCATAACGGAGAATCCGAAATCGATTGCGGCAGTCATCGCCTCAGTCATGTACCCCTGTCTTCTGTACTCGCTCACCAGGTCGTATCCCATCTCCGCCCTGTAGCCAAAACCGTCGCCCTTCACCCAGTTGTGAAAGCCGAGGGTCCCGACCAGCTTCCTCTCAGCCTTCAGCTCCATCCCCCACCTGATGCCTCTGTTCTCCCTGAACGGATTGATGCAGTACATCATCAGCTCTTTTCTTGCATCCTCGATTGTAGTGGGCGGGTCAAATGCCTCCATCTCGACTACCACGGGGTCGGAGAAGTTAGCTAGGTAGAACTCTGCGTCGTCAAGAGTCATCTCCCTCAGCACTAATCTGGGTGTTTCGAGCGTGGGGAACTCGCCAAATTCCACGAGCCTGCCGTTCTCGTCGTATTTCATAGCTCCTTAAAGAGTGTAAGGCGGTTCCCTATACTTGGCTGCATCTCTTCACACCGATTCCGCCCGCCAATGCCTTTTAGAACCACCAAAGCCCTCAACCCATGGGCTTCGAGGGATGTTTCCAGAACATTGCAAGGAGGTCAGCGTGAAGAAGGTCGACTTCGAGCTGACCCCTGAGAGCATAAAGAGCTATCTGCGCAAGAGGAAGGTGTACATCCGAAGCAGGTACTTCGTCCTGAACTCGGGTGATGATTGGGCCGTCGCGCTGGTGGTCAAGAAGCTCACAAACGAGGTCCTCCAGGAGGTCGCTTCGGTTCATGTCCTCTCCCTCCCCCACGAGACGACCTACATCGAGGAACCAGGTCTTGAGATAATGTCCGCCTCAGCGATGGGAGCGCTGAGGGAGAAGGTGGGCTCGAAGTGTGTCGTGGTCAAGGGCAAGGCGGAGCACGTCTCGTTCTTCATCGATGAGCCTCCGTACCGCCTAACTGTGTTCGATGTGGTCCCGCCTGCGCCCTCGAAGCTAGTGGGCCTGGTCCAGAACGCACTCGATACCTACTTGCAGAACATGTACGTGAAGGTCGATTTTGTGAGCGCGGACCTCAATGAGCTCGCTGCATCGGCGGACACTGACACGATCATGTTCCCTTGTCGGGCATCCGGGCTCGTGTCCAAAGGGAAGACGCTGTTCTTGGATGAGACGCCGGAGCTGGGCCCGGAGGAGCTCGCCGGCGTGACTCTCGTCGGGTGCAGCCTCTCCGCGCGGATCTTCAAAGCGGTATATGGTGTGGAACCCAAGCTCATCAACATATGTCCGAAGGACCTCTTGAGGAAGACGGGGATCCAAGGGCCCAAGTTGATCAAGTGCTGTCAGCTGAAGGAGGGCTACGAGGTCGAAGGCGATCTCGGGATAGTCCCGTGGGGCGCGAGGACGCCCGAAGTCGTGGACGCTCTGAGGGCGATCCTCCGCTAGATGTCCAGCTGTTCCTCGCGGAAGGAGACTACGGGACAAGGGCCGAAGCAAGAGCCACAGTGGTGGCAGCGGTCCGCATCTATCACTATCCTCCCATCGAGGGTCAGGGCGCCCCTCTCGCACCTCGCTACACATATCCCGCATCCCGCGCATTCCATGGCTCGCGTCACCGCCTCTCGCACCTGCTTCGACTTCCTCTCGAGCTCCGCCTCGTCCTTCGCCCTCACCATCACAGCGCCTTCGCCGAAGACGGTGATCCGGTTTACCTCTGCAATATTGCCGTCAGGAGAGGTCGTCACGGGCCCGATCATGTTCAGGATGTTCGCCACCCTCGCCATGTCGAGAGGCCTGCTGAAGGCGCCCTCCATGCTGAGCCCTTCGACGCAGGGGCTGTAACCGCTGGTCGTCCTCAGTACGAGGGGCCTCCGCTCGATTTCCTGTTCCGCAGCCCTGAGCGATTCCGGTTGGATGCCGAGCTCGTCCAGCACTGCCTTGGGAATTCTGCGCCACCTCCAGAGGTCGTACTCGAGCCATTCCGCCGGGAGCCCTTTGGAAGCCGCGAACACCTCGAGGTACTTCTGCCATCGCCCGTACTCGCGAGATACCTCCTTCACCTTCCTGAGCTCACCGAGGTCCGTCGCAGGGCACATGAAGCAGCCTATCCTCTCGAGGCCGGCCTCGTAGAGAGGGTTCGGGCGGGCGTTCTTCGAGAGCAGATAGAGCCAGACGTGGAGCGCGGTCCACTTCTGGATGGGCGAGGCACCGAGCTGGTTGGGCGTCCAGGGGTTGCGCCAAACGCTCCCCTTCTTCGCCCTCTGCTCTGATTCGTACGCCCTCTGGCCTATGAACGAGAGGACGCCCTCTGGGAAGTGCTCCTTGATCAACCTCGTCGCGGGCCCGAGCTTGCAGGTCTTGCAGCACCACCTGAAATCCTTCGCGGGCGGGCCGAAGTAATCGAGGTTCCTCCAGAACGCGTCCCCCGCACTCTCCATGATGAGCTCAAGACCGCGCTCCCTCGCGGTCGTGATGACGTTCTCCACCGTCTCCCTGAACTCCAGGCCTGTGTCCACAAACAACAGCTTCGGAGTCACACCGGCATCCAGGACCAATAGCAACGTGGCTAGGCTGTCCTTGCCTCCGCTGTAGGACACGGCGACGGGCATAGGGTTGTCCTTGACCACTTTCTTGATGAATTCGTGCGCTTCGCGGACCCTTTTGTCGAGCACTGTACGGTTGGCCTCCAGCACCTCGTTCCATGTCGCGCTGCGCCCGCTCGAGATCTCCTCGGATGTGTCGACCACCCACCTGGTCTTGACGGCGGTTCCGCGCGGACGCTCCATCATCTGCGGCCCGGTCATCTTCGCAGTGCCCACGGACACCGCGGTTCCAGTCTCGTCGAGGACGAGCACTTCCGCTCCTGGCGCTATCTGCGGGTCGCAGTCGATGACGCCCACTGCGAGCGTGCTCGCGGACTTCTCTCTGATGGCCTTCGAAGCGCCCGCATCCACCCTGACCCATCCCCTTTTCGCACTCCGGGCTATCCTCTGGGCAGCGCGCGGTCGGAGGAGGAACCTCTCGCCTCCTGAGAGTGTGAACCTCAGCGCCCCGACGACTTCCCCGTCGAGAATGACTTCGTCCATCCTGTCGATGTCAGGAGCCTTGTTGAGCAGGACCACCCTGCCCTCGGGGATGGCGGAGAGACCGGTACCAGGGCCAAACTGTGAGTCGATCGCCGATCTTATCCTTGCGATGTCGGCGTCGAACGCAGGCCGGACATCGCCCGGGGGCGTGACGGCGACGCTGCAAGTCTGGCGTCCGCAGCGGCCGCAGGCCTTCTGCTCCAGCACCGGGACGTTGCAGTCAGCACACCAGCGCAGGTGCATCTTGCCGAGTCGGACTTCGCTCACGCTACCCTCGTAACTGCAGACGTCTAATAGGCTTTCGCCACGGGATGCTACTTCTGGAGCGCCTTCCACTGCTTGACGACGGACTCTACCGCGTCCTTCGCGCGGTCGACCCTGTCCTGAGCCTGGAGCCTGCTCATCCCGGGCCCGGTTATGCCCAGGCCAACGGGCTTCTCGAACTCAACAGCGAGGTCCATGATCTTCCTCGCGGCCTGGCCGATGACGACCTGGTCGTGCTCCGTTTCGCCCTCTATCACGGCGCCGAGCGTGACCACGCCGTCTATCCCCTTGTCCTTCAGAAGCGCCTTGATGGCAAGGGGCATGTCGTAAACGCCCGGAACCATCACGACCCTCGCCACGTCCACATCCAGGAACTTCGCGTGCTCTTTCGCTCTCTCCAGCATCATCTGCGTGACGTCGAAGTTGAACTCGCTGCAGACGATGCCTATCCTCATTCTCCCTGCCATGTCACTTCACCTCGTCTCCGATAAGTCCTCACACTATGGGTCCCACGTCCTCGAACCCCTGTCTGAGCCCCTTGCCCGCGTTCTTCACCAGCCTCCCGGGCCTGAACAGAAGGTCGTATGCGTTGACAGCGTGCTCCCTCGCCCTCCTCTCGGCCAGCCACGCGAGCTGCTTGTCGTCCTTTGCCTCGTCCTCGTGCACGAACACCTCGATGATGTGCCTGTTCGTCATCAGCTGGACCAGGATGAGGCCCGTCGAGGCCTCGTGGGCGCACATCTTGTCGATCTCCGCCTTCCCCGGCATCCCGAGTGCGATCACGATGTCGCACCCGTCCTCCTCGATCAGCCTCTTCGCCGCCACGGGAAGGTCCTTGATGCCGGGCACCGTGCGCCTCTCGACCTTGAAGCCCGTGCCCGTCCTCTTCAGCTCGTCGATGGCGTGGGCCCCCATGTCCACCCGTGCGAATGTCGTGTCCGCCACGCCTATCTTCCTCACCTTCTCTCGACCTCCTGGAGCTTCTTGTCCAGGTCGTGGAACTCGATGACCTTCTTGATGATCTTCCTGGTGCCGTCCAGGTCGTGGTCCAGGTGGGGCATCCTGACGACCTTCACCCTGAGCCCCCTCCTGAGCAGCTCCTCCTCTAGGGCCTTCTCGTCGAACGGCTGGTCGTAACCGATTGTGATTATGTCCGGCTTGATCTCCTGGACTATGCTGTACATGTCCGCCCCATCCTTGCCGAGCACCGCCCGGTCGACAGGTTTCAACGAGGCCACCATCTCCAGCCTCATCCTCTCGGGCGTGATGGGTTCGTGCTTCCTCTTCCTAACTGTGTTGTCCGTCGCCACCACGACGACGAGCTCATCCCCCAGCTTCTTCGACTCCGTCAGGTAGTGGAGGTGACCTGGATGAAGCAGATCGAAAACTCCTGTGGCCATAACGCGCACCATGGGCCCTCACCTGCGGATGAACTCCTTCCACGCGCTGACGATATCGGCACCCTCCAGGAACACAAGGCCGTGAGCCCTTGCATACGCTATGGCCTTCTCCTTCGAGAGCGCCTTGCCGTCGTCGCCCATCATCTCGCAAACTGTCGCGGACGGCACGAGGCCCGCCATGATGACCAGGGCGGTCGAGAGCTCGGTGTGGCCGAACCTGGTCTCGAGTATCCTCTCCGAGGTGTTAAGCAGGTGCACGTGCCCAGGGGCACGGAAGTTCCTCCCGAACTCCTGCTTCGCCCATCCGTCCTCGGAGGTCAGGGCCCTCCTTGCCAGCTCAGCGAACTCCTTTATCGTTAGAGCCCTGTCATCGTCCGTGATGCCTGTGAAGGTTTTCCTGTGGTTGATCGTGATGCCGAACGCCGATTTCACGTCGTAGGGAATGTCGTTCGGCATGAGCCCACGCATTATCGGGTATTGGTCTGCCATGCCCAGATAGAGCTCGGTCATGAATGGCAGCCCGAGGGCTTTCTGTATCCTGGTGTCCGCCGTTGTGCAGATCAGCCCGCCTGCGTCCTTGCGCAGGGTGCGTATGGCGGCAGGAGTGACGTGTTCTGAGGCGATGACCATGTCGGTCTCCTCCTCTCTGCCATCTGCGTCGTAGACCAGGACGAACTTCCCCTCCCTGAGGTCCTGGAGGGCTTTTAGCACGGAGGCTGACACCATCTGCGCGTCCATGGCTCGACATGGATAATATTCGTGGCGAACTTACTATCCGAGAAGTATCTTGTCCACATTTCTTAAGCAGTCATGTAACCGACCAGGCACTGGAGCCTATTGAGTCGGCAGAGTTCCACTCATGATTGGCCTGTCTCGAACCTCGGATCCCTTCCGATGGTCTGAAACACCTCAGTGGAATCCAAACACCACTTTATACTCCGATGCCGTTCTTGGGCGGCGATGTTGGATTCGATGGAGAGGGTCGAGGCGCTGGACAGGCGTCAGATGCTGAACAGGCTGAGCGAGATGCCCAAACACTTCTCTGACGGCCTGAGAGAGGGCAGGCTGTCTAAGCTGCCCAAGTTCGTGCCGAGAAACCTTTTCGTGTGCGGCATGGGCGGCTCGGCCATCGGCGGCGACCTGCTTCGAGAATGGCTCAGCATCACCAGCGACTTCCCATGCACCGTGGTTAGGTCCTACTCAGTCCCAGCTTCGGTAACCAAGGACTCGCTCGTCATAGTCGCGAGCTACTCAGGCGAGACCGAGGAGACCATATCGATGTTCGAGTCCGCGAGGAAGCGGAGAGCGAAGATCGTTATCGCCACATCTGGAGGAACCCTCGCTCGCACTGCTGACGCCGAAGGGCTTCCCTATGTCAAGCTCCCATCTGGGCTGGTACCACGAGCCTCGCTCGGTTTCATGCTCGGCGCCATGGTGGGCATAGTTGAGCGGGCGGGCATAATGGCATCCGAGAGGGAGATAGAAGAGACGATGGTCGTGCTGTCAAGGATCGCCAGAGAGAACGCCGTCTCTGTCAGGACCGCGGACAACCCGGCGAAGAAGATGGCTCACGGGATCATCGACAAGGTGCCCGTCGTCGTGGGCTACGGCCTCTCAGTTCCCGTCGCCAGGAGGTGGGCGAACCAGTTCAATGAGAACTCGAAGTGCCTGGCGTTCAGCTCGGAGTTGCCAGAACTCGACCACAACGAGATCGTCGGGTGGGCCCTCGACCCGCGCAGCAGGGGGTTCGTGGCTCTGTTCCTGGATCACAGAAGGCGGGACCGCGCGATGGAGAGGAGGTTGGCGGCCACTAAGGATATGATATCAAAGAGGGCTCAGGTCATCACCGTCGAGGCGCTCGGGCAGAGCCCACTCGCTCAGATAATGTCCCTCGTGCTGTTCGGCGACTATGTAAGCGCCTACCTCGGCATACTGCGGGGTTTCGACCCTTCATCGAGCGAACCCATCGACGAGCTGAAGTCCGTCTTGTCCAAGAAGTAGTGGGTCGCGCGCGCGTGACCGTTTCTGATTTCCGCTGCGTTTGATGAAAAAAGAGCTCGAGAGGGCGGAGCGCCCTCCCCATGTTTTCCCATCCCTGGAGCCGCTGTTAGCCGGCCCTTCCTTCCCTTTGTTCGTCAGAGTGCGGGCGCGAGCGCGTCCGCCTTCCTGTAAGGCAGCCGTCCATGTCCTTGCTCACTGAACTCTCATGCGAGCCGCGGTCCGAGCCATCCCCTTCCTCGTCCCGCGCTCGTCGATCGCCTCGCTGACCTTCTGGCGGAGCAGGTCCCTGCCTTCGAGGTAGTAGCGTTTCTTCTCCTCTACCCAGGCCGTCAGTGCGAGGGTCACGGCCTGCGAGACGTCCGTGGCGTCCCCGCTGGCTATGAACATCTCGAGGTCTTCGGCCAGGGCGGCCGGGATGACCGCGCTGATCTTCTCCCCGTTCCAGGTGGCCGCTTCGTCGTGCAGGTAACTGTATAGAGCCTCCCTTATCACGTCGGAGAGGGTGCGATGGCCGGTGCGTTCGCGGATTGCCTCGAGCTCCCGGAGGTCTTCTTCGGGCAACCGTATGTTGAGGCGTGCGGTGCGTGTCATCGAAATCGCGGTGCCTTGTATGACGAATTGTCATACAATCTATAAAAGGTTATCTCACAGAACGTCGACCTCCGCTTCCACTGCAGCCTGTGCAACGTTATCAAACGCTGCGCTATCGAACCGTGATGTAGGTGTCGTGCCTTGGACCCAGGATAAACCTTCGTGTCGCTGACTTTGGAATAGTTTTTTAGCCTCCGATGGTTTGCCCAACCTCGTGCCTTCTGCAAAGGAGCTAGCGCAGTCCGTCAGGTCTCTGACGAGACAGCACAATGCTTGGTTCAAGGATTCCATCCCTCTCATAGCCTCGGAGAACGTGATGAGCCCGCTCGCGCGCGAAGTACTCAACTCCGATCTCCACAACAGGTACGCGGAGGGGCTTCCTGGCAAGAGGTACTACCAGGGCAACATATTCGTGGACCAGATCGAGACCATATGCGAGGAGCTGGCAAGGGATGTGTTCTCCTGCAGGTTCGCGGACGTCAGGTCGACTTCGGGGACGGTCTCGAACCTCGCCGTGCTCATGGCACTCATGAAGCCCAGGGACAAGATGACGACTGTTGCCCTGTCAGATGGTGGCCACATCTCGCACGCGAAGATCGGGGCGACAGGTCTTCGCGGAGTGCGCACGTACCACTATCCTTTCGACGAGAAGGATATGAACATCGACGTGGAGGGGACGAAGAGGCTGATCAGAGAGGTCAAGCCGAAGGTGGCCCTATTCGGACAGTCTGTGTTCCTCTTCCCCACGCCTCTCGATGAGCTGAACGGCGTCTTCGAGGAGGTCGGCTGCACGACCTGGTATGATGGCGCCCACGTGCTCGGCCTTATTGCTGGCAAGCGGTTCCAGGACCCGCTGAAGGAGGGCGTGGACGTCGTCTCAGGCAGCACGCACAAGACGCTGCCGGGTCCGCAGCACGGGATCATTCTCTCAGACCTCAGGAGGGACGACCTCGAGACAGCTCTCAGGCGCGGCGTGTTCCCGGGAGTCACGAGCAACCATCACCTGCACTCAGTCGCTGCCCTGGCTGTGACGCTGGCCGAGACGAAGCAGTTCGGCGAGGCCTACGCCGATCAGACGATCCGGAACGCCAAGGCTCTGGGGCAGGCCCTCCACGAGCGCGGCCTGGACGTGCTCTGCGAGCATCTGGGGTTCACCGAATCTCACACGATAGTGGTGGATGTCGAGGAGTTTCACGGCGGGGCGAAGATAGCCAAGGCACTCGAGTCCGCCAACATCATCGTCAACAAGAATCTGCTGCCCTGGGATTCCAATCCCGTCAAACCGTGTGGCATAAGGATAGGCTCCCAGGAGGTCACGAGGATAGGCATGAGGGAGCACGAGATGGAGGCGATCGCGGAGCTCATCGCAAGGGTGGTCGTGAAAGGCGAAGAGCCAGCGAGCGTGAGGCCAGACGCAGTGGCGCTCAAGCGCCAGTTCACGAAGGTCCACTACTGCTTCTTCGAGAACGAGGAGGCATACGACTACCCAGCCTACGATGGCGACCTCGTGTGATAGCAGGCACTCTAGGTTTATTACCGTCCAGCCTGATTCCATCTGTGCGATTTGCGGATGGCTGCACGAACTAGGATGCTACAGGTCGCGATCACCGTCGTGAACCTGGTCATAGTCGGTTTGGTGTTCACGAGCATATGGCCGTTCCCGAGCGGCAACTTCAAGATAGACCTTCCCTCAGCCAGCGAGGTCACATGGAGCTACTCTGACGGCATCGTGAGCGTCGTGGCCCCGTTCTCCATAGACAACGGCGGCTTCTACGACGTCAGAGGTCTCTCCATAACCTATGAGGTCACGAACTACTCGAGAACCGTCCTCGCATCCGGAGCGCTCGACGTGGGCGACATACCAGCGGGTCAGAGGACTTCCTCGCAACTCGAGTTCGATTTCGACATCATCGGCCTCTACGAGCAGGGCGCACTCTGGATGGTCTTCAACGACGACATGCTGTTCTTCCGCATTGACGTCGCCTGCAGGTACACCATGGAACTCGTGAGGTTCTATGCTGACTACAGGGTCGGCGTGGAATGGCATCCGCTCATAGAGAGCTACGACGTCAACCCCGTGTGGCCGCCGACCGGTTCAGAGGTGGCAGTCAACTGGTGGCTAAACACTTCGAAGATGCTCCGTCTCGTCCCTCCCGCCACGATGAGGGTGGCGATCATCGGTTACGATGGCCCGGACGGAACGGGCAACCCCACACTGCTCTCCTCAGTGCAGGAAACCATCCGGCTTGGAGGGCACGAGGAGGGCACCGTCAGCCTCACCATCCCGACGGCGCCGTATGCGAGCTACAGGATCGTCTACTCATTCGACGTGGCAGGTTTCGGGATTCCAGAGGAGAGCTACGTCCTCCCAGGGGTGAGCCCGTGACGCACAAGAGCGGGCTCTCCGATTCCGTATGGACGGCTTTCACAGAGGCCATCAGGTTCGTGGTTGTACCCCTGGCCCTCATCGAGCTCGTCACGTCGAACTACCCACTTTTGACGACACCGTTCATGCCTTACATCAGGGAGTACATACTCTTCTTCGGAGCGATGGTCGTTGCGGCCAGCACCCTCGAGGCCATGAACAGGCCCGGGACCTTCAAGCGCCTGCTGTTCGGGCTGAGCGCTCTCGCGTTCGTGGGACTGTGGCTCGCAGTCCTGTTCGGTGGCGGGATCGCGGAGTTCACCTACGGCCCTTACCACTTCAGGCTGGATCTCACCAAGTTGGTGTACATAATGCTGGTGGGCATCTCCCTGAAGGCCCTGCTCGTGGTCGACACATATCTGGTTCACCAGCCTCAGCTCGCTGAGGAGGCCGCTAAGAAAAGAATGGAGGAGGCGGAGGCGAGAAGGGTTGCTGCGAGGACCAGGAAGGCCGCGCATCAGGTGAAGCACACCATTCCGCTGGAACACATGACCAAGGTCGCGTACGAGGTGACACCGGACACATCGGTCGGATATTCACCGCCTCCGGCCCCAGAGAAGGTCTCCTCGCCAACGCCCCCTCCGTCCCAGACAGCAGTCCGGCACAGGACATGCCCCATATGCGGCGAGAGGGTCAGGTCGACGGAATCTGTCTGTCCGAACTGCGGGGCGTGGCTCACCAGAGATTCCTTCAGGTTTTCGAAGCGGCCCTGAGGGACCCTATGAGTTCGCACGCCTTGCATCTGCCTGATATGGTTGGCTCCCCGCACGAGCACACACCTAGCTTCGCGGGCGGGTAGAGCCGCTCGAGCGCTGGCAACATCTCTTCGTAGCTCTTGAGTATGGAGTGCCTCGTGCCAGGGTACTTCGCCTCGAGCTCGAAAACCACCTTTCTGTAGTCGTTCCTGAGCGCCTCGGGGGCATAGGGACACTCGAGGTCGTGGTACCTTATGCCGTTGATGATGGCGTATAGCGTCGTCTCAGATTCAGGGATGGTGCGGAGGGGCTGTATCCGTGGGATCAGGCCCGGCTGCACCCGTTTGTGAGGTCCCAGACGGGCCAGTCGTTCGACATCGCCCCTCGTGAAGTTCATCAGGATCGATTGGGCCGTGTCGTCGAGATTGAGCCCTGTTGCCAGATGAGAGGCACCCCATTCCCTCGCTGCCATGTTCATCGCCGCCCGCCTCATGACGCCGCAGTATGTACAGGCCGAGACCTCCCGCCTCGCGGAAGCGACCTCGTCCATGGTAATGCCGAAGAAGTCCTTCAGCGAGACGACATGATGCTCCACGCCGAGGGACTTGCACTGTGCGGCGACGATGGGGATGCTAGACTCCCTGTACCCAGCGATACCCTCGTCTACGGTGATGGCGCAGAACTCGACATCCCTTCTTCTCGCGAGGATCTTGTGCGTGACCGACAAGGCCACCGAGCTGTCCTTACCCCCGGATACTGCGACAGCGATGCGTCCGCCCTTCGACAGATCCGTCTGTCTCCTGAGCTCGTGCTTCACTCGCCTCTCGACGAACTCGCTGAAATGCCTCCCACACAAGCGTGCCCCACTGTACCTTATCAGGGTTACGGCCCGGCCCGTGCACTTGTCGCAGACAGACACGACTTCCGATTCGGCCTCTTCGGATAAGTAGGTTGCCCCGGTGAAGGGTATGTTCCAGGCCATGGGTAACTATTTGTAAGCACAGGTCATTCGAGCAGCTCGGTGCCCATGGACGACGTCTGGGTGGAGAAGTACAGGCCCAGGAAGCTCTCCGAGGTCATCGGTCAGAAGAGCATAGTGGAGCGCCTGTCAGCATACGTCAAGACCAGGAGCATGCCGCACATGCTGTTCGCCGGCCCTGCGGGCTCCGGCAAAACGACCTGCGCCATAGCCCTTGCGCGCGAGCTGTACGGAGATGGCTGGCGTGAGAGCCTGATCGAGCTCAACGCATCGGACGAGCGAGGTATAGACATCGTCCGCGGGAAGATCAAGGACTTCGCAAGGGCCGCGTCGATTGGCGGTGCCGACTTCAAGATCATCTTCCTGGATGAGGCGGACTCTCTGACAAGCGACGCGCAGGCCGCCCTGAGGCGAACGATGGAGAGGTACACGCAGACCTGCAGATTCATCCTCTCGTGCAACTACTCGTCAAAGATAATCGAGCCGATACAGTCGCGCTGCGCGGTGTTCCGATTCAGGCCGCTGGGCCTCTCTGACGTCAAGGCTTACCTCCAGAGGATAGCGGATGCCGAAGGACTTGAGGTCTCAGACGACGCCTTCGAGGCCATATGCGAGCTCGCGGCAGGAGATATGAGGAAGGCCACGAACATACTGCAGGCGGCGGCGTCGCTCGGGAAGAAGGTCGACCAAGACGCGGTGTTCGAATCTACGGAGAACATCAGGCCGTCCGAGATCCAGGAGCTGCTGCGGACGGCGCTCAGCGGCAACTTCACCGCCGCCAGGTCCCGATTGGACGACATCATAGTCAGGCACGGCCTCTCGGGCGAGGACATAATCCAAGGGATACACCGTGCGGTCTTCGACCTCCCAGTGAGCGAGGAGGCGAAGATCAGGCTCATCGACCGCGTTGGCGAGGCCGAATTCAGGCTGGTCTCCGGGTCGAATGACAGGATCCAGCTCGAGGCCCTGCTGGCGCACTTCGCCCACGAGGGGAAGAGGCTCAAGTGATGGGTCGCCTGTGAGTTGCTGGCCAGGTTTGGGAAGAGTTCACAACAGTTAAATACGGAGTCTTTGTTTGAGGCGCGAGAGGTTCTCGGCATGGCGCGGTTCCCCGAGGCAGAGGCAAGGAATCTGGTGAAGAAGATCTGCATGAACTGCAACGCGAGGAATGCCATAAGGGCAACGCGGTGCAGGAAGTGCGGATACAAGGGGCTCAGGGTGAAGACGAGGGAGACGAAGAAGACCTGATCATGGTAGTCAGTTGTGCAACTGCTCGTTCAGGGGAAAAAGGTCCATCCACGACCCAAAGAAAAAAGGGTGGAGGGGACTCCACCGCAGTTGGGCATCACCCTTTGGTTAACACCTCTCCTCTTCCTTCAAAAGAGCGTGTTGCCAAATCGGCAAGCGGGAATCTGCGTCTCCCTCTTTAACCCTTGTTGCACACATTAGTCGCTTCTTCGGAATCTTGCCAACCCAAGCTTGATGTTATTTGCCTTTTCCCGATAAGAATGTCTTTATTGCTATTTTGCCAATCACGGTAGGCTATGTGGAAGTTCCTTCGCAGCGAGATGTCAGTCATACTCGGGTTGACAGAGGACGCCGAGCGCACGGATGCGGAGATAGCTGACATATACGACATGAAGAAGGGAACGGTCTCGTCCGCGAGAAGGCGCCTGCTCGACGCCGGGGCAATGTTCTTCGTATACGTCCCTGCGTTCAACAGGCTCGGCTGCGAGCTCGTCGCGTGCCACATGGGTGCCACGGACCCAGCGGTGCGCTCGGAGGAGAAGGCGAATCACTACATGGAGTTCTGTGGGAGGACGCCGCAGGTGTTTTTCGCCATCATCGGTGGAAACAACATTGTCCTGTACTCAGTTTTTAGGAACGCGACGGAGCTGGAGATGTTCACGCAGCGTCACAACGCCTTCTTTACGGGGGCGAGACGGCCGTTTAAGGCAAAGCTCACCAGCATAGTATTCCCGTACTCCCTCTCCCGAATCACGCAAGTCCCACAGTTCGCCCCACTTGTGCACAGTTACTTCGAGCTCGACGTCCCGAAGCCTAAACCTGTTCCACTCAGTTCAGTGAGCGTGGACGCCGTGGAGCTGAACGAATCCGAGAAGAGGGCCCTTGTCGCGATGGTGAAGGACCCGGAGGCCTCGGACAAGGAGATCGCATCTAGGCTGCGCCTCTCTCGGCAGGCGATTACGCGGATCAGGGCGAAACTGAGAGACGAGGGGGTGCTGACCAAGGTATGCATACCGAGGCTCTACAGGTGGGGTTTCGAGATCTACGTTGCAGCTCTCTCAAGGTTCAGAACGGAGGTTTCCTGGGAGAAGCGGCTCAAGACAGAACCGAGAGAGGTACTGGAACGCTCGTTCTACACGCTATCGAAATCGGATGAGTCGGTGGCTAACTACACCACGCCGAGGTTTGCCGAGTATTCAGAGCAGCTGGAGAGCTACCTCGCATGGTACCACCAGATGAAGATCTTCGAGGAGCGGCCGGAGCTGCTCCTCTTCTCGCTCGAGAGGTCCACCGAGCTGCGGACGTTCGAGTATTTACCGGCCGTGAGGAATCTACTGCTGGCCGACAGACCCGCGGACGGCAGCCAAACCTCGGCGAATTTATAAATACAATCAGATTTATAATAGTCCCCAGGTGATACCATAAAGGTCACGACGCCGATGGTGGGCAAGTGGGTGAAGGCCGCGTTCCTGGTCATCCTCGGCATCATCGTGTTCTACTATGCCGACAAGCTCGTTGAGGAGCTCAGGACGACTCTCGAGGACAGGTTCGAGATAGCTTTCGAGTGGGTCTGGGACCTGCTGCGGATACTCCTGTGGGTGCTTGTGGCGTGGCTCTTCGTCGATGCAGCGCTCGTGATCGCCCTCAGCTTCTCAGAGCACAGGTATTCCCTGTCGGATGTGATCAAGCGGCTCGACAGACTGGAGATGAGTATGGCGCCGGGTCGGCAGGCCCTTACCCCATCCGCCCCCGAGGAGGCCGAGCCTGTGACGGCCGAACCCGTGGAGGAGGAAGTCCCTCCCCCGCCCGGGAGCTGATTCATCCGGCGTCATGCCCCGGCGTCAGATGAGGAGGTTTCAACGCCGTCGCCGCTCGCCTTCTTCTTCGTCTTCCCAGGGCACGCCATGTTGAGGCACAGCACCCATTGTCCCCTGTTCTGCCTGACGACGGTGACGGTGGGGGCGCCGCAGACTTCGCACGCTTTTCCGGTTGGCACTATCCTTCCCTGCTGGGGGAGCGGGTACATGACCTTGCATTCGGGGTAGCCCGAGCATCCTGCGAACCGCTTGCCCCTCTTTGACTGAATCGTCCTGATGTCCTTGCCACACGAGGGACACCTGCCCAGGAACCTTTCTTTCAGGGCCGCCTCGCAACTCGGGTCGATGCAGACCACTACAGGCGCCTGGCCCTTGGATACGGTCTTGATCTTGGGTGCGCCGCATTTCTCGCAAATCTCGCCCGTAGGCAGGACGAGCATGCCGTGGGGAAGCGGATAGGTGTTCTTGCACTCCGGGAAGTTGGAGCATCCCGCGAAGGGGCCGTTCTTGGACCTGACCTGCAGCAGATGCCCCGTCCTGCACTTGGGGCATGCGCCCAGCGCATGCTGCTCCCTCAGAGCCCTCCTTATTGCGTCCCCGATCTCCTTTCTGTGCCTCTCCAGCACCTCCATTATGTCGTCCAACATCGCCTGGCTCTCCTCGACGACATCGGCCTGCTCCAGCTCCCCGTTGGCTATCATGTCCATGTCGCTCTCGAGGTGCGACGTCATCTTCGAGTTCGTGATGTCCGTCGCATGCTGCTCGAGAGCCTCTATGACCGCTATGCCGCTCTCAGTTGGCTCTATCGTCCTCGTGCCCCTCACGAACCTTCGGTCATACAGCTTCTGTATCGCCTCGTGCCTTGTGCTCTTCGTGCCCAGGCCCAGCTCCTCCATCTTCTTCACGAGCGAGCCCTGCGTGTATCTCTCAGGAGGCGAGGTCTTCTTCTCCGTGGAATGGATCCTGAGCACCTCGACCTTGTCACCTTGGACGAGCGCAGGAAGCGCGACCTCCTTCGCCCTGTAGTACGGATAGTACTTCCTCCATCCTGGGGAGACTATCAGGTACCCTTCGCTCCTGAAGGGCTCGCCTCCGATGTCCAGCTCGACCTTCGTCGTCCTGGAAATGCAGGGCGGCGCGAGCGTGGCCAAAAACCTCCTGGTGACCAGCTCGTAGACGGCCCAGCTGCTGCCCTTGAGGTCGGCCTTCGTGGCGGCCTCCACAGGGTGTATCGGTGGATGGTCCGTCGTGCTCTTCTTCCCGTGCGACGGCCTCAGGACCTCCTGAGCCAGCAGCTCCTCCGCCTCCTTCCCGAACTGTGATTCCCGCAGCTTCTCAAGGATGTGCCTCAGGCCGAGCGATTGCGGGTAGACTGTGTTGTCCGTCCTGGGATACGAGATGTACCCCGCTGTGTACAGGTCCTCCGCGATCTTCATCGCCTGCGAGGCCGAGAGGCCCAGCTTGTTGGATTCCATCAGAAAGGTGGTGGTGTTGAACGGTATCGGCGGGTACTCCGTGTTCTCCGTCTCTGTCACAGACTGTACTGTGGCGCATTCGGCCCTCCTCGCTCTCGAGACGGCTGCGTGCGCCTCGGCCTTGTCGTTGAATCTGCCGTGCGCGTGCGCCGCGTGGAAGGCTTCGCCCTTCCTGAGGTCTGCCCTGACCTCCCAGTAGGGCGTGGGCACGAACTGCCTTATCTCCCGCTCCCTGTCCACAATGAGGGCGAGAGTGGGACTCTGGACCCTTCCGACCGACAGGAAGTCCTTGCCCAGCTGGCCTGACGCGAGCGATATGAACCTCGTGAGTGCCGCACCCCATGCGAGGTCTATCAGCTGCCTCGTCTCTGCAGATGCTGCGAGCCTGTGGTCGAGCTCGGTGAGCTCTGCAAAGGCCTTCTCTATCTCGGCCTTCGTCAGCGCGCTGAACCTTGCCCTCCGGACGTTCTTCGCGACCTTCGCCTCGGACACTGCCTCTGCGCCTATCAGCTCCCCCTCCCTGTCGAAGTCCGTGGCGACAATCACCTCGTCCGCCCACTCCGCCAACTTCTTCAGGGCGTTCATTATCTTGCGCGCGCTCGGCTCGACCTTCTTCTCGGGCTTGACGTAGATAAGGTCCTTGGGCGGTATCGAGTCCCAGTTCTTCTGATACTCCTCAGGATAGTCCAGTTCGATGATGTGGCCGCGAAGTCCGAGTACGGCGTACTCGTCTCCGTCCCTCGTGAAAGTGAATGTCTGCACACCCTCGACGGACTTGCTCTTGTGCGTGTTGTTCGACAGGATGAGTGCGATCCTGCGCGCGGCGAGGTTCTTCTCCGATATGATCAGCCGACGCATCCTCGCTTGGATGATTGGGGGCTTATTTAATGATGATGGGGAGTCCTCAGTATGTCGCTGGCGGCGCGTCCAGCGCGCCCAAGGACGCCCTCTCTCACCATCTCCTCCGGCGGAGGTCGAGCAGCTCGTCTCTGCGCCTTCCGAGGCCGAGCAGGACGACGGGCACCCCCATCTTCTTCTCGATGAACCTGATGTATGCCCTCATGCCATCGGGCAGCGCTGAGAAACCTCTCCTGAGTATGCGTTCCATCCTCTCCGGCGATATCTCGTCCCAGCCGCTGAGCTCGGTGTATCTGGGCTCGCATCTCTCGAGCAGCGAAGTGTCCGCTGGAATCGTCGTGACCTTTCTGCCTTCGAGCGAGTAGTGGGTGCACACGCGGACCCTATCGAAGCCTCCGAGCACGTCGATCTTCGTGAGCGCCAAACCGGTGAAGCCGTTCAGCCTGCTCGCGTAGTTCGTCACAACGAGGTCCAGCCATCCGCACCTACGAGGTCGTCCGGTCGTGGTGCCGAACTCCCCTCCTTTCTCTGCGATTAGCTTCCCCGTTTCGTCCGTGAGCTCGGTGGGGAACGGCCCGGCGCCGACCCTCGTCGTGTAGGCCTTCACCACCCCGTACACCTCCCTGATCCACGCAGGCGAGACGCCCGATCCAGATGCTGCGTTCCCGGCGACCGTCTGCGAGGAAGTCACAAAGGGGTAGGTCCCGTGGTCTATGTCCAGCATCGAGCCCTGGGCACCCTCCATCAGCACGCGCTTCCCGGCCCTCAGAGCGTTGTTCACGAGCAGGGCAGTGTCGGTCACGTACGGCCTCAGTCTTCTTCCGTATCCTGCGTACTCCTTCTTGATGGCCTCGAGGTCAAGCCTCGTAGGATCCTCGTATGCGTCGAGTATCCGCTGCTTCAAAGGCACAAGGAAGTCGAGCTTCTCGCCAAGCAGTCGCTCGTCGATCAGGTCGCACATCCTGACCCCGAGCCTGGCCACCTTGTCTGAGTACGACGGCCCGATGCCCCTGCCCGTGGTGCCGACACGCGCGCCCTTCTTGAGCCTCTCCTCAGCGCCGTCCAGGATTCTGTGGTAGGGCAGTATCACGTTGGCCCTGTCGCTTATCCGGAGGTTCTTAACGCTGACGCCGCGGGATTCCAGATCATCGATCTCCTTGATGAGAACGCCGGGGTCGATAACGACGCCGTTGCCTATCACGGCCATCTTTCTGGGCCGCAGTATCCCAGACGGAAGATGGTGAAGCGCGAAAAGCTCATCACCGACCTTTACGGTGTGGCCCGCGTTGTTGCCGCCCTGGAACCGGACGACCATGTGTGCCTCTTCGGCCAAGAAATCGACGATCTTGCCCTTTCCCTCGTCCCCCCATTGAGAGCCTATCACCGCGAGTGCTGGCATCTTTCCCGGGAGCTGATGCCTGCAGCCGCTATTAAGCCTTTTGAGAGGAACTCTTCACTCGCTTGGCGAACGCCCTGTATTCGGCGATCAGCTCGCGGGCCTGCAAATCGGTCTTCAGCCCCTTTGGGTCGAAGTGCGTGCGCGAGGCCTGAGCCCCGCGCTCAACGAGAAACTGCACGAACTCCGTCAGCCTCGGCGGGGAGGCCTTGGTGCGCCTAGAGAGCTCGTCCTCGGTGAAATAGAGCGGCGGCGATCTCTCCTCCTCACGCCACAGCTCGAGCATGCGCGAGCAGCGCTGGGCGGTCCCGAGGTCACCGGTCGCTCGCATCTCTGATAGGATGTCGCGCGAGAACAACGCTCCGGACCAGAGGGGACCTGCCATCGTCAGGCCCGGTCCCTCCTTGACCAGACCTCGGGCGAGCGTCTTAGCGTCGTAGTGGGCATAGCCGAGCTGGTCTAGTGCGCGGTCTGCTCTCGAAGCGCCGTCTCTCAGGCCGAGGTAGCACCGGAAGTAGTGGTCTGCGTGGTAACACAGGAGCGGCTGGACGGCCCTGTCGTGCGCCGCAGCCCGCCTCACGACCGACCCGATCAGTATCCTGAGGCCGGTCTCGTGCGCAAACGGCGACCTCTGCGACAGCGCTCCGTATCGTCTCAGGGAAGTCCTCGGATACGTCCCATACAGGGGTGCCGTATCAGTCGCTGTCATTGCAAGGATGCCGCCGTTCCTGCAGCTCTGTATTGCGGAATCGATGAACGGAACGGGTGTCCCGAACGGGTCGATGTCTATGTAGTCGAACTGCTCCTCTGCGAGGAGGGCCCTCAGGTCCCTGCACTCGATCCTGACGTGTTCAAGGCTGTTGAGCTCGGCGTTCTGTTTCATGATGACCGCCGCGCCCAGGTTCTTGTCGTTCAGCACGAACTCAGCCCTGATACCGCACTCGTTCGCGAGCCGGAGTCCCCTTGCGCCTGTGGCCGCGAGGCCGTCGAGTATCTTCGACCCCTCTGCGAACGCAGCCCTCCCGAACATGACTGAGACGTCCCTGCCGAACTCCATCTGCCTGTTGTAGAACACGCCTCCGGTCCGGCTGCCGGGCCCTCTGAGGTTGAAGTCTGAGGGCACCATGAGCTCCGTGGTGCCTTCCCTGACCGTCACGAGACCGGCCGAGCTCAAACGTACTCTCCCTTCATCAGCTTGATTATCTTGTAGGGCAAGAGGTTCCTGTTTATCGGCGTGACCTCGAGGATGCGGACGTCGTCCCTGCGCCTGATGTCCTGGAGGAGGGGGTTCCTGCTCTTCTTGTGCAGCGTGAGTATGATGGGCTTGTCGACCTCCATCGCCTCCTCGACGGCCTTGACGAACTTCTCGGACTCGACCTCCATCTTGCCGACCTCGTCTATCACGATGACATCAGCATTCTTGCTCGCATCGATCAGGGCCTCGACCCCGACGGTGTCGAGGCTCTCGAGGTTGACGCCGTACTTGCCGACATAGAACTTGGATTCCGTGTCGACGTGCGCGAACACTGCCTTGCGCTTCGTGCGCCAATCCATCACGTAGAAGCCGACCCTCTTGCCGTCCTCCATGATGGGCTCGGTCACCATGCCCCCGACGACGAGGTTCTCCTCCTCGAGCATCTCGATGACCTTGACGAGTGCCTGGGTCTTTCCTGCGCCCGGCAGACCTGTGATACCTACCTTGATCCCCCTCGTCATCGTCTCACCGGGCAGCCAGACAAACGATACCTGTATGGCTTTCCAAATATATAATGCATATCATAAATCTTATCTCCCGGGCGATCCCCCACCGACGCTTCATCGCTCCACCGTAATCTCCTCTATGTACATCAGGGGATACCGCATCTCCTTGATGTACCTCATGGAGGCCTTCACGCGGGCCGACCTGTATCTCACCACCATGTCGACATCGAGCATGTCGCCGGTGAGCGATACGTAGTCGTACCTTCCCCGCTTCGGGCGAAGCTTCGACCTGTCTATGCGGACTTTGACGGATTCCACGAACGGCTGGACGCCGCATCCGGCCTCTATGGCCCTCTCGAGGGTCCCGACGTTGTCCGGGCTGAGAGGCACGCCGACGAACTGATGATATATGGTGCCCATCTTTATCCCGGCCTCGAACGCGGCGCGCTCGCTGTCCGAGCATGCGAAGTAGCTGTCAGCCGTGGCTTCCCTTGACCTTCTCGTAGAGCGGACCCCCGAAAACGTACACCGCTGTCATTGCCAGCGCGACGGCTGTGGCGGTACGTGAGGATGCTCTATATAAGTCTTGGTCGCCCACAATGGCCAGGCCAGCCATGTATGGGATAAGGGCGGCCAGGACGGCCATAGCGCTCGCCGTAGCCATCCATCCCTTTGGTTTCGGGTAAGGTATCTCCGAGGCCATGAGATAGCTCGACAGGAAGCCGATGCCCATGACTGCGGGGAGCGAGCTCTGCAGTGGGAAGTAGTACACCCCGCCTTCGGCTCCGTTGTCGGCGCCGAACAGCAGGCAGGTCAGCAGTATCAGCAGGGCGGCGGCGGGCGCGGGCATGCCGACGAAGTAGGTCAACTGATAACCACCAGCGCTGAACCTGGCTAGCCTGAAAAGGCCGGTCGCGATGATGGCCACCGAGCACGCGAGCACGAGCCAGTACTCGAGCGTTCCGTCGGAGGGGCCACGGAACTCGGCGTACACCAGGAGCGCTGGTGCGAAGGCGAACGATATCGAATCCGATATGGAGTCCAGCACCTGCCCCATCGAGTGTCTGCTCCCGTACCTTCTTGCGAGCAGTCCGTCCAGGCCGTCCATCACCAGGGAGAGCATCAGCAGCCCCGTGGCGCTGAGGTACTTCTCGTCCAAGATGTAGGTTATCGCCACGAAGCCAATGACGCCGTTCGCCAGCGTGAAGAGGTCTCCAACCGAGATTCTACTCCAGGCGGCCATCGCGAACCTCCGCGATACTCGTCGAGCCCGCCCTGAGCCGATCTCCCTTCGAAACCAGTATCACAACCCGGTCGGGCGGTAGGTGGAGGTCGACCCTTGAGCCGAAGCGTATCAGGCCGAGCTTCTCCCCCTTGAGCACGCGCTGGCCCTCGCGGACGTAAGGGACTATCCTCCTGGCTATCGCTCCCGTCATCTGGACGATCGATACGCGGCCGATCGGTGTCCTCAGCACGATTTCCAGCCTCTCGTTGGCCGGGGTCCTGGGGGAGAACGCGGGCGCGTGCCCTCCGCGGCGCAGCTCCCGCTTCTCTATGAGACCCTCAATCGGAGCGCGTGTCACATGGACGTTCCTCAGGGAGAGGTATGTGGATATCAGTCCGCCTCCCTGGTCCACATCTCGGACGACCCCGTCAGCAGGCGCGACTATGTGGGGCCCTATCTGCCTTCGAGGGTCCCTGAAAACCAGCAGGAAGAGGACTGCCAAGGCGCCGAGAGCAGCAGACACGAGAGGCACGAACGGCAGCGCTGCGAGAGCGCCAACCGCGCTCAGCGCGAAGAAAACCCTACCGCCCTTGGCTATCATGCATCACACCCTCAGACGCCGCTCATCGCGGCTGCAAGAACCTACCTGAGCAACAGCTTCGCGTCGACTACGACCAGCCCCTTCTCCTTCACGAAAACCGGGTTCAGGTCCATCTCGGCTATCTTGTCCATGTATCTCTCCCCGAGCGCGGAGACCTTCATCAGCAGGTTCACTATGGCCTCCCGGTCCACCTTGATCTTCCTGAACCCCTCGAGTATCGGGGCAGCCTTGATCTCCCTCAGCATCTCCTCGGCGTCCTCTCTCTTAATGGGGACTATCCTGAAGGTGACGTCCTTGTAGACCTCCGTGTAGATGCCCCCGAGGCCGAACATGATCGTCAGGCCGAAAGTCGCATCGTTTATCAGTCCGACTATGACCTCCACACGCCTGTCCTGCATCGACTCCACGAGTATCAGGTTCTGCGGGAACCTGGACTTCATCTTCTGGAACTCCGCCTCCAGCTCATCCCTGCCGACGTCGAGCATGACGCCTCCGACATCGGTCTTGTGGAGTATGTCCGGGGAACAGACCTTCAGCACGACGGGGAACTTGAGCTTCTTCTGGTCTATCTGAGAAAACTCGCTAACGACCTGGAAATCAGTGGTGGGTATCCCCGCCTCCCTCAAGAACTCCTTCACTTCGTTCTCCGCGAGCGCCTTTCGTCCCTCCTTGAGGACGGATTCGAGGATCATCGGGTCAGCTCCATGCCGCCGAATGATGTCGCCATGCTTAACCCTTGCTCCTCTTCTCGGAGACCTCGTGCGCCAGCTGAACCCCGAGTTTGAGCGCCGACCTGTTGAGGTCGTGTGTGGCGGGAGGCACGGATTCAAGGAGCGCTTTCTCGAGTGCCTCCGCCGAAACGAGTCTGGAGATCTCCCTGAACGCCCCGAGCATGACGACGTTCGCGACGATCCTGGTGCCTATGTTGGTCTCGGCAGCCTTCGTGGCGGGGATGGGGTAAACGTCGCCTTTCGGCCTTTCGAGCACGAGGTCAGGGTCGATCAGTATCTTGGTCTCTGGCTTTCGCTCGTGGATGTACTTCGCGTACGCCTGGTTGGACATGACCACGAGGTAGTCTGGAACCTCGATGAAGGGATAGAGCATCTCGCCATCGGATATCTTCACGTCGCACTTGGAGTGCCCGCCCCTGGCAGACGGCCCGTAGGACTGTGTCTGTATCGCGCTCTTCCTCCGGACCTTGCCGTCCTCCCCTATCCACGTGTCGTACAGCGCGGCCGCACGCGCCAGGACTATCCCCATGAGTATGATGCCCTGGCCACCGAACCCGCAGAACCTCACCTGGCTATCCGTGCTTCCTCACCCCCATCAGCTCCTCGAAGCACTCGCGGTCGCGGCTGACGAACTCGCCAACGGTGATCTTGTTCTCGATGTTCAGGTCGACGTGGTCCACGGCCTCTGCTCTCGCCTTGTCCCTTCTCACCGAGCTCTGCCTGAACCACTCGAGCATCTGCGAGGGGTCCGCCATCCTGTTCCTCCTTCCGAAATTGGTCGGGCACTGTGAGACGACCTCCACGAAGCTGAAACCCTTCTTCTCAAGTGCGGCCTTGATCGACCTTGTCAGCTCGTGAACGTGTCTCGTGGTCCATCGGGCGACATAGTTGGCGCCCGCCGCGACGGCTATCTCCGCGAGGTCGAACGGGTATTCCTTGTTCCCGTGAGGCGTCGTGGTCGAAAGGAGCCCGTGCGGCGTCGTTATGGATGCTTGGCCGCCCGTCATCCCGTAGATGTTGTTGTTGATGCAGATGACCGTGAGATCGACGTTCCTCCTGCAGCCGTTTATGAAGTGGTTGCCGCCGATGGCACCCAGGTCGCCGTCGCCCGTGAACACCACAACCATAAGGTCTGGGTTGGCCAGCTTCAGCCCCGTTGCGAAGGCGATCGCCCTCCCGTGAGTGGTGTGGAGAGCGTCAGAATTGATGTAGAGCGGTATCCTGGAGGAGCATCCGATCCCCCCAACGAAGGCCGTGCGCTCGAGCTGCAGCCCCAGCTCGTTGAAGGCCCTGTAGAAGCAGTTCATGACCGTACCGTTGCCACAGCCAGGGCAGAAGACGTGCGGCCACCGATCCTTCCTGTAGAACTCGAACAGCTCCATCAGATGGCCCCCATCTCCCTGAGCTTGTGCCTGAACTCGCTTGGCGTGGGCGGGTCGCCGCCGATCTTCGAGAGCAGCTCCACGCGCCTGCAGCCGTTCTCCAGTGCGACCCTCTTGATCTCGTTGTACATCATGCCCAGATTCATCTCGCTAACCAGTATGCGCTGAGACTCCCTCGCGACCTCCGCCACGGGTTCCTCGGGGAAGGGCCAGAGGCTCTTGAGCCTGAGGAGGCCGACCCTCGCATCCTTGCTGGCCACCTCCATAGCTCCCAGCGCAGCGGACCCGTAGGAGACAATCATCGTCTTGGATCCGGGCGAAACTACATCCCACTTGTTGATGTCCTTGCGGTTCCTGACTATCTTCTCCGACAGTCTCTTCACCAGCTCCTGGTGTACCTTCGGGTCCTCGGGCTCTATGGTGGCCGCGTCAGTATGCGTCATGCCCGTGACCATCGCCTTGTGACCCCGTCCGAACACGGGGAACGGCCGCACTAGCTCGTCAGGAACGTCGTATGCCTCATCCGTCCTCTTTATGCCCTTCTCCTTCCTCTCTATGACCTTCACCTTCTCGGGGACACGCAACAGTCCCCTCATGTGGCCGATCTCGGCATCCGAAAGCAGGAACGCAGGCACTCTGTACTTCTCCGCGTAGTTGAAACACTCGACCGTCAGATCGAACATCTCCTGCACGGACGCGGGAGCGAAGGCGATCACCTGATAGTCTCCGTGAGCACCATACTTGGTTTGCATCACGTCACCCTGGGACGCCCTGGTCGGCTGCCCGGTGGAAGGCCCGCCCCTCATGACGTTGACGACCACGATGGGTGTTTCCGACATCACGGCGTAGCCGATGGATTCCTGCATGAGCGAGAAGCCCGGTCCCGACGTCGCCGTCATCGACTTGACCCCAGCCCAGGACGCCCCTATGACGGCTGATATGCAAGCGATCTCGTCCTCCATCTGCAGGAAGACCCCGTCCTGACCTGTTAGCACCTGCGCCAGCCCCTCCGCGACCTCCGTGGAGGGCGTTATCGGATATCCAGCGAAGAAACGGACGCCGGCTACTAGGGCGCCCTTCACGCATGCCTCGTTACCCTGGACGAAGTACTCCCCTGGAGGCACCCTCATCGCTTCTTCTCCTCCTCCGTCTCCTCGCGCCATGATATCGCCTGGTCCGGGCAGCTTAGTACGCACAGCTCGCACACGAGCCTACCGACCCTGTTGTGGTTGTAGCATTTCTCGGGCGAACTCACGACGGCCGTGAAGTAGCCCGCTTCCAGAATCTCCGTGCCCTTGGTGTAGCACTTCTTAGGACAGATGTACACGCAGATGTTGCAACCCTTGCACAGCCTCGGGTCGATGACTGGCTTCATCTGGTTTCTCGGATGCCATCCTTTGGACGATATTTGAATCTATTTGAGCTAATGAAAACCGTTTGATTGCGCCTGGCGGTGTGACACCCGATGTTGGTCATTCAGCTGAGAATCGTCATGAAGTCAGGTCATTCGACCATCGTGGGCCCTGCGGGATCCAGCAGGCGTTTGTGACAAAGGATTAATACGGTCCCATTGATAACGCGGCACGAGAGCTTGGAAGAGCTTGGGAAGGAGATAAGGCGGCTGAAGGCGGAGAGAAAGGCCATCATCCTGGGCCACAACTACCAGCGCAAGGAGGTCCAGGAGGTCTCTGACTTCCTGGGCGATTCCTACGGGCTGTCCGTGCAAGCGTCGAAGACCGACGCGAAGGTGATCGTGTTCTGCGGCGTCGACTTCATGGCCGAGTCCGCGAAGATACTCAATCCTGACAAGACCGTCCTGCACCCGAACCCCAGCGCGAAGTGCCCGATGGCCGCGATGGTGGATGCCAAGTCGTTGAGGGACCTGAAAGCCGAGCATCCAGGGGCCCCCGTTGTATCGTACGTCAACACAACCGCGGATGTGAAGGCCGAGAGCGACATATGCTGCACGTCCGCCAACGCAGTCAAGATCGTCCAATCCCTTCCGGACAAGAAGGTGATATTCGTCCCTGACACCAACCTTGGCCTCTATGTGCAGAGGTTCGTGAAGGACAAGGAGCTGATACTGTGGCCAGGCTACTGCCCCACGCACGTCAACATCAAGCTCGAGGACCTCAGGAGGCTCAAGGAGGAGCACCCGGCTGCCGAGGTGCTGGTCCACCCTGAGTGCACGCCCGACGTCATCGACTTCGCCGATTTCGCCTACTCCACCGAAGGCATCATCAACCATGTCGTGAGATCGAAGAAGAAGGAGTTCATCATCGGCACAGAGTCGAACATGCTCCACAGGCTCCGCAAGGAGGCTCCTGGGAAGATCTTCTACGAGGTGCCCAACGCCACATGCCCGAACATGAGGGAGATCACGCTGGAGGATGTCAGGGACTCGCTCGTCAAGATGAGGTACAGGGTCGACCTGCCAGAGGACATCATCAGGCGCGCGAGGCTGCCGCTCGAGCGCATGATATCCGTTGGAAGATAGCAGATGGTGTTGACGCAGCCGCTACCTCGCGAGCTCCGTGGCAGGCCCGTAGATGAAGTACGCCCCGAAGACCACCATCACGAGGCCGCAGGCGACGAAGACCACCTTCTGCACGAGCGGGGTCCAGAGATGCCGCGTCCTGAAGACCGTGAAGGCCGTCAACGAGTACCACGCCAGGTCGCAGCTCCAGTGGACCACGGCGAAGACAACCACGACGAGCGCACCGAACTGCTGGGCGTTCATGATCAGGAAAAGGCCCACTGTCGCCCACCAGAAGAAGAAGTACGGGTTCGCGGAGGTCGTGATTGCTCCCGTCACCACGGAGCCGTACGGGAGCATCTCCTGGCCCTCCGCGGCCGCCGTCCTGGTCGAAAGGATCATCGACGCCCCCAAGAATATCAGCAGGGCGCCGCCGACGAGTCCGATGCCCATCCTCACAACGGGGTCCTGGAAGAAGTACCCCAGGCTCAGGACTATGAGGGCCATCAGCGGGAACTCGACGAGGCCGTGGCCCAGGGCGATCTTCACGCCGGCGGTCTTGTCCCCGAACCCCTTTGCTATCGTGGCAGCGAAGACAGGTCCTGGCGTCATTACTCCTGAGAGAGATATGACCACCGTCAGGCCGAAGAACACCCAGATGTTGTCCACGAGGTCCTGCAAGGCGGTTGTAAGAGCGCACGACGGTATAAAAACGGATTGCCTCAGCAGTCGGGATTGGCGCAGTTCCCCTAAAATAAGCGATTGATGATGCACGTGGCAGGTGATGAGAAGAGGGTCAGCTGAGGTCCTCCGGGACCGGTGATGAGCCCTATGAGTGCTGAAAACGCACTCGATCTCGGACCCTGCACCCGCGGCGGAGGGAAGACACATTCGGAGGGCGTGCAGAGGATCTGGTGAGAGGCGACCTCTGGGCATTAGCCTCCTCATCGTGATACAGCTCCTGGTCGGGCTCTCTATGCTCGTCGCTGCCATCTGGGCGCTCTCCATCTCGTCGTGGGCCAGGACGGAGGAGGGGCGGCAGGAGCTGATTGGGGAGTTCGAGTCTCTCTCGCCGGAAACCGTCGCCGGGGTCACATTCATACTGGGCGTGGCGTATCTCGCACTCTCCGTCTCCGCGATGCTCCTCGCACGCGGATATGCGAAGGGTCGTCCCAAGGCCAGGCGGAGGGGCAGGACTGTTGCCCTCATAGGGACAGGCCTCGCCCTGCTCGCAATCGCCGTTCCGTCCAGCGAAGTCGGCCCGGAGCACCCCGCATGGTCTATCGTCTTCAACCTCACGGTCTTCTTCTATCTGGGCAGCTCGAACGCGAGGTCGTACTTCCGAGGATAGGCCTGAAGACTCGACTGCATCGTCTCGGAGGGTCAGGGACTGGCTTTCGCCGGCTGATAACCGGCTCCTACGGCTATAAGAATCCGGGAAGGCAGTCTCGACAGGAAGTTTCCTCCTCACTTCTTTTTTCTTTTGTGGCCCAGGCTCGGTTGCATGCAACTAGCCAGACAGCGTAACGAGGTAGTCTATGAACTTGCACAGAGGCATGCCGTCGTTCCAGCGCATGATCAGGTTACCCTCCTTGGAGGGCGTGATCTTCGGCAGTCTCTGGTAGACGAGCCTGAGCCTGCCGTTGATGGGACCCACGTCCAACGTGAAAACCCTCCAGGCGTCTCCTCTGTGACGCTTGAACCTGTAGGCGTACACAGGCATCAGACCGACCCGCCTGCAGTCGTCGGCCATCTCGCGGGCCTGCATCGCCAGCTTCTCGCTCCTGCTGAACCTCAGGACGTCGTTCACCGAACTCTTGACCTCTATGGGCAGCGAGAGGTCCGATCTGATGGCGACCAGGTCTATCCCGAGGGAGCCCGCACCCCTGATGACCATGAACGGCCGCTCCTGTATCCTGTAGTATGCTCTGCGTTCGCTCTCATCGCAGGTCTTGGTCACACGTGCGAGCATCTCATCGTCGCCTGTGAGAATGCCCTTGAGCTCGCGCTCAAAGATGCGTCCCATCGCCTTCATCGCCTGTATCGCGGAATCACGATAAATCACTTTTGACCTGCGTCGGCGATGGCGCTCAGGACTATCTGGCGGTCGTGAAGGGGAGAAGGTGTCTCATCAAAGAACCGCGCCTCTGATATGTCGCTCTGCGCGCTGACTGTGCATTCGGCCTCTTCTGCGATGCACGCGTATACGACATGGAGCCTCTTGATGGACACGTCCAAGAAGTGCATCACGACGTCGTAGATACCGGCGAGCTCCACTATCCTGAGCCCGATCCCGCACTGCTCTCTAGCGACGCGCCTCGGCGACTTCGCTATCGCCTCGTTCGCCCCTATCCTGTCCGATGGCAGCGACCAGGCCCTCTCCCTCCTCCGCCTCACGAACGCTATGCCGGCCTCCGACCTCGCAACGACTACCACGTATCCCTTGCATGGCGCGTATCCCAGGTCGGCCTTGCGTCGCCTGAGGTCGATGTCGAACTTCCGGACCTCGAACGAGGGTGAGCTGACCGCCAGGTCGTCGATCTCGTCCGCCGTGGGGAGCTCCAGCAGCATCCTCTTGGGAGGGATCCTCACGGCACCAGGCGAACCCTGTCCCTCGGGTATAGGACCGCCTCCCTTATGTTCGGCAGGTTCAGCATCTTCTGGATGTACCTCTCGATGCCGAACCCGAAGCCTCCGTGGGGCGGCATGCCGAACCTGAACGCCTTGAGGTAGAACTC
The DNA here is from genome assembly GCA_038852315.1 of Thermoplasmata archaeon. Classification (GTDB taxonomy): domain Archaea; phylum Thermoplasmatota; class Thermoplasmata; order UBA10834; family UBA10834; genus COMBO-56-21. Next base: position 88,101 of record JAWCKF010000004.1, read on the forward strand.
GAAGGACTCGAGGTTGAGGCCGTTCTCTCTCATCTGCTCCACGAGCACCTCGTACCTGTGCTCCCTCTGTCCCCCCGAGACGATCTCCTGCCCCCGGTAGTCGAGGTCGAAGTATCCTGTGGTCTCGGGGTCGTCGTCGTATCTCTTGGCGTAGAAAGTGCCTCTCTTCAGCGATGTTGGGAACTCGGTGATGAAATAAAGCTCACATCCTTTCTCCCGCGCCATGACCTCGCCGAGGGCCTTCTCGCCTTCGGTCCCCAGGTCCTCCCCGTGCTCTATCCTCACACCCTCAGCCCGCACCATATCCACGGCCTCGCTGTATCTGACCCTGGGGAAGGGGGTCTTCGGCGACTCGATGCTGATGCCGAGAGTCTTCAGCTCCTCGCGCGCGCTCTCTCTCACGTGCGCGAGGCTGGAGACGACTATGCCTTCAGCGATAGCCATCACGTCCTCGGATGAGTTGATCCAGGCGAGCTCGACGTCGAGGGATGTGAACTCGGCGATGTGCCTGACGGTGTCCGAGGCTTCTGCCCTGAAAGCCGGCGCGATCTCGAACACCCTGTCAAGGCCCGTGGCCATAAGGTTTTGCTTGTACAGTTGTGGGCTCTGCGCCAGGTACGCCTGCTTGTCGAAGTACTTGATGGGGAAGAGAGTCGCGCCGCCCTCGGCTCCAGCGGCGACTATCTTGGGCGTGCTGACCTCCACAAACCCCTCAGAGAGGAGGTATCTGCGGATGCCCTCGAGCGTCTTCGCCCTTATCGAGAAGATCGCTCTGACTTCCTCCTTGCGCAGGTCCATGAACCTGTTGTTCAGCCTGGTGTCTAGGTCCGCGCCGACCTTGTCGATGACGCCGAGCGGCAGAGGCGCGTCGGCCCTGTTGAGCACTTCGATGCTCTCAGGAAGTATCTCGAAGCCAGCCCTCGCCTCGCGGCTCTCCTTCACAGTGCCCGTGACGAGTACGACGGATTCCCTCGGGATCGACGCAACCAGCTCGAACAACTCCTTCGATCTCTTCTTGAGCGTGGTGACCTGTATGACCCCGTACCTGTCTCTCAGCTGGAGGAATGATATTCCTCCAAGGTTCCTGAGGTCCTGAACCCATCCGCCAACCGTCACGCGCTTGTCGAACAGGGGTGGGCCTATCTCCCTCGAATAAGTGATGTGCTGGCTCGTGTACAAGCTGCGACCACCGTGCTCGCGTAACCTAGTGTCGGTTATTAACGGTTTTCCCAACCGACATACATCCGCGACGAGAAAGTAACCTTAATCTCAGGGAGAGCAGTGTAGCCCGGCCGAAAAGGTCCGTCCACATGGAGCTCATCACTCTCGTGTATGTCCTGCTCATAGTCGCGTTGGCGAAGGCCATGGGAGAGGTCGTCACACGGTTCGACCAGCCGACGATAGTCGGTGAGCTATTGGCCGGCATCGTGCTGGGTCCTTTCGTGCTCGGGGCCGCCTTCACGGGTCTCAAAGAGATGTATTCGGTCGAGTCCGAGCCTGGCAAGTTCATATCCGACCTGGCGGACTTCGGCATGCTCTTCCTGATGCTCTACGCGGGAATGCAGTTCTCAACGAAGACGCTCATGACCTCATCTTGGAAGGGCGTCGGCATCTCCGTGCTGGGCATCGTCCTCCCTTTTGTTCTTGGCTACGTCGCCGGCACCTCCTTAGGTTATTCCGGGACGACACTTCTATTCCTCGCGCTTGCGTGCGCCGTCACGGCACTGCCCGTGACTGTTAGGGTCCTGGTCGACCTTGAGGTCCTGAGGACCAGGACAGGTAGCACGATCGTCAGCGCGGCGATCGTGACAGATGTCTCGCTGATACTCACGCTGGGCCTCCTGCTGAGCTCCGCGGAAGGTCGGCTGGACTCATTGGAGGTACTGGTCCTGGCTGTAGGATTCGTGCTCTTCTTCGTGGTGGCCGTTCTCATCGGCCGCTATGTCGTCCCGCACATCTACGCGGGCCTGAAGCGCATGCGGACTGGTGAGGCGGCCTTCGCCGTCGCGATTGCGTTCGCCATCTCCTTCGCCGTCCTCGCCGAGCGGCTCGGTCTTCCCGGCGTCATCGGCGCGTTCATCGCGGGCGTGCTGCTGAGGCAAACAGGCGCTGGGTTGAAAGTCTGGACGCACGTGAAGGACGTGCTTTCTGGTGTTACGCTCGGCTTCCTCGCCCCCATCTTCTTCGTTCTCATCGGCTTCTCGGTCGACTTCGAGGTCGTGGCGTCGAGCCTGGGACTCCTGTCGGCCGTGATTGCCGTAGCGGTCGTGGGGAAGATCGCAGGGTCGTACATACCCGCGCGCGCGTGGGGCATGAGCCACAACGAATCGATGGCGATAGGCTCGATGATGATGGGGAAGGGGGCGATGGAGCTGGTGTTCGCAAGGATTGCACTCGAAGAGCGCATAATCGGTGAGGAGATCTTCTCCGTGCTGGTCCTCATGGCGTTCCTATCCACGGCTCTAGCTCCCGCCATGTTCAAGACGTTCTTCAACAGGGCGGCCTCGAGGGGAGAGATACCGAGGGGGCCGGTCGATGTCGGGGACGTCGAATGAGCCGGGCGAATCGTTTACTCCGACTCATTACCGAGGCACTGCTGTCGCGGTGGTGCGCCTGTTGGCTATGGCGATTCCAGCTACTATCACGAATCCGCACAATGCGGTCCATGGTTCCACCTTCTCCGACATGAGCACCCACGCGAAGAGCGACGCGAACACGGGCATCAGGTAGATCAGAAACGCCATCCTCGATACCTCCTGCTTCTCTAGGGATCTCAGGTATAGGATCGATGAGAAGCCTGCGCAGAAGACTCCGAGCACCGCGAGGTTTGCAGCAGAACGTTCGTCGAAACGTGCCGAGGCATCAGGCTCGAACGGCGCAACCAAGCCGAGGAGCACGGTCCCAAGGATGATCGACAGCGTTATGACAAGAATCGGCGGGTTCCTCTGAAGCATCCTCTTCGCGGACACCCAGGAGAGGCCATAGGCTGTTGCGGAGAGGAGCAAAAGGAGGTTCCCGGTGAACCCCTCGTCACCGAGCGAGATTCCGTGTCTAGCGACCAGCATCACGGTCCCTGTAACGGCGACTAATGTCCCGACGGCCTTCATGATAGTCATGCTCTCCTTGAGCAGGATGACTGCAAAAAGGAGCGTCATCACTGGTCCAGAAGACTGTATGACGGAAGCTATCGAAGAGGTGCCTGTCTCCAGACCGATGTTCTGTGCTACATTCGGGACCGTGACATACAGGACGCCGAGAGCGATGAGCGGCTTCCATTCCCGGAGCAGAACAGTGAGGATTTCGCGCTGGGTGAACCTGAGCAAAATGACACCGACCAAGAACGCGCTCGCTACCGCGAACCTCAGGAATGCAAGCATCACTGGTGAAAAGTCCTCGAGCCCGATTCTTATGAGCGGGAACGCCAAACCCCACAGCATCACCGCCGTCAGGGCTGATGCTGTGTCAAGCCATGACTGTCTTGACACGGCCATGGGGTACGCGAAGGCGACCTAGGATTTATCGCCTGCGCTGTGCCGCCCCTTGCTGAGCGCCTCCAGCCGCCTGTGCTCGTCGTAGAGACACCGGACCGCCTTCGCGGCGCGCATAGCCGACGAGTACACGGGGATGTTCTTCACCCTGAGCTCCTGTACGACCTCGTCGATCTCGGGGCCACCGACCCAGCACGCGACTATCGGCTTCTTCAGGTTGCGCTTCTCCTCGACGAGCTTGATCACGGCGCCCACGTACTCCCTGGGCCTCGCTATGCCAGCATGGACGCATGTCATGATGAGGGCGTCGACGTTCGGGTCCGACAGCATGATGCTGCCCGTGGCATAGTACCTGTGGAACCTCGCATCACCCGTCACATCCAAGGGGTTCCTCGGAGTCGTGATCGGCGGAAGCTGCGGCCTCAGCGCCTCTATCGTCTTCTTAGTCAGGTTAGGCACCTTGAGCCCGATAGACTCACACCAGTCCGCTATCATTATCCCAGCGCCGCCACCGTTCGAGATTATCCCTACACGGTTTCCGGGTGCCGGCGGCTGATATGCGAGCGCTCTCGCGAAGTCGAACAGCTCAATCACGTCATATGCCCGCTGGATGTGGACCTGTCTGAAGGCAGAGTCGTAGACGGCGTCAGAGCCGCTGAGCGAGCCTGTGTGTGTGGAGGCGGCCGCGGAGCCCGCGGGCGTCCTCCCGGCCTTTATCGCGACGATCGGCTTCTTGCACTTCCTGGCGGCCTCCAGGAACTTCTTGCCGTCCTTGATGCCCTCGATGTACATCGCTATGACCTTGGTTGCCGGGTCCTCGTTCAGGTACTCGATCAAGTCTGCATCGTCGACATCCGCCTTGTTGCCGACGCTGATTACCCTGGACAGCCCTATGTGCTCGCCGTTGGCGTAGTATATCATGCCTATGCAGAGCGCCCCACTTTGACTTATCAGCGCTATCTCGCCCGGCCTGGGCATGCCGAACACGAACGCCGCGTCGAGGTTGTCGATGGGGTCCTTGTAGCCGAGAGTGTTGGGCCCGATCAGCCTTATGCCGCCCTTTTTGGCTATCGCCAGGACCTCCTCTTCCAGCTCCTTGCCCCTGCCGCCGATTTCCGCAAAACCGGACGAGATGACTATGGCGCCCTTGACCTTCTTCTTGGCGCACTCGCTCATGACCTTCGGCACGAACTCTGCCGGCACGGCGATTATGGCAAGGTCGATGTCTTCTTTGACCGCTAGTACGCTGGGCTGCGTCTTCAGGCCTATGATCTGCGGCGTCTCTGGGTTTATCGGTATGACCTTCCCCGGATAGCCGTGAACGAGGATGTTCTGAAGTATCTCGTACCCGACCTTGTTCGGGTTCCTCGATGCTCCGATTATGGCTATCGTCTTCGGGGAGAATATGGGCTTGAGCTCATCGACAGAACCCATCGCCGGCTCACTCGCACCCGCCAAAGAGCGCTCGGCTCGGATAAGCCTTTGCCCAGCACCATGATTGTTGACATCACGCGCCCTCCAGGAACGGTTAATATATCTCTATCATCTTATCCACCGAAAGACCAGACCACGCAGGTCTTGCACGCGTGGAGGGCTTGAGATGCCAGAGAAGGTCACGGTATCGCTCATCAAGGCGGACGTCGGCTCCATCGCGGGACACTCCAGGCCACACCCGAGGATGATGGAGGTCGCTTCTGAGATGCTCGGAAAGGCCGTGAGGGACGGCCTGCTGAACGACTATTACGTCACCAGGTGCGGGGACGACATGCAGCTCCTGATGACGCACAAGAAGGGCGAGAACAGCCGCGAGATACACGAGCTCGCGTGGAACGCGTTCATGGCCGCAGCTAACGAGGCGAAGAAGATGCACCTGTACGCCGCCGGCCAAGACCTGCTGTCTGATGCGTTCTCAGGCAACATAAGGGGCCAGGGGCCGGGCGCCGCCGAGATGGAGTTCGAGGAGCGCCCGACAGAACCGATGCTGGTGCTCATGGCGGACAAGTGCGGCCCTGCCGCGTATTCGCTCCCCATCGCTCGGATATTCATGGATCCGTTCACCACGACCGGGCTGGTGATCGACCCGAGGGCCCATCTCGGCTACGACATCGAGATCGTCGACGTCGTCGAGCACAAGAAGGTGCTGATGAGCTCTCCGGCGGAGCTGTACGACATCCTAGCACTTCTCGGCGATACCACGAGGTACGCCGTGAAGCGGGTGATACACAGGACCCTTGGGATAACGGCGGTCGTGTCGACCGAGAAGCTCAACATACTCGCGGGCAAGTACGTCGGCAAGGACGACCCAGTGATGCTCGTCAGATGCCAGTCCGGCCTGCCTGCCGTCGGTGAAGTGCTCCAGCCCTTTGCGTTCCCCCAGCTCGTGGCCGGATGGATGAGGGGCTCGCATTATGGTGCCTGGTTCCCGTGCGGCGTGGAGCAGTCTGACCCGTCGTATCACGACGGTCCGCCCAGGGTGTGCGCCCTTGGGATACAGATAACCAACGGCAAGATCCAGGGTGCAGAGCCCCCAGGGAGCAGGCCCGGCGACCACAAACCTATCGACTACTTCGCGGGCAAGGAGTGGGATCCTGTCCGGAACAAGGCCATGGAGATATCCATCTACATGCGCGGGCACGGCCCGTTCATGCCAGGGATAGTGTCTCCCGAGGACCTTGAGTACACCACGAGGCCCGAGATACTGAAGAAGCTCGAGCCCAGGATGAAGCCGCTCGAGTGAGGTCGTTCCCGTGCCGATCCGGAAGCCGGTGATAGCAGTCAACTTCAAGACATATCAGGAGGCGAGCGGAAAGGCTGCGCTGGAGCTCGCGCGGCTGTGCGAGGCGGTCTCGTCCGAGACGGGTGCTTCAATAGTCGTCGCGCCGCCTTCGTTCGACCTCGCACTGGTAGCTGGAAGCGTCAAGATCCCCGTGCTGGCCCAACATCTGGATAGCGCCCCCTCGGGCAGCACCACCGGGCATCTCACCGTGGAGAATGCGAAGGCGTCGGGCGCGGCAGGGACGCTTTTGAACCATTCCGAGAGGCGTGTCCGGATAGCCGAGGTACACGAGGTCATAGACCGCTGCAGGGCTGCTGACCTGGCGACGATAGTCTGCACCAACAACACCGCTGTAAGCAAGGCCTGCGCAGCCATGTCGCCGGACTTCGTCGCGGTCGAGCCGCCCGAGCTCATAGGGGGAGAGATATCCGTCACGACTGCGAGGCCGGGAGTAGTCTTGGATACGGTCGAGGCGATCAGGGCGATCGACAGGCGCGTCGGGGTGCTTTGCGGCGCAGGCGTCAAGAACGGGAAGGACGTCGCGAAGGCCATCGAGCTCGGCACCGACGGCGTCCTGCTCGCGAGCGGCATCGTCAAGGCCAAGGACAGGCGTGCGGTGCTGATGGACCTCGTGTCAGGCCTCAGATGACGGCCGAAGACTACCTGTATGCGAGCCGGTCTTGACCGCAGCACCGTATCGTGGATTGATGCGGCGCAGACGCTACCGGGCGATGTCATCGGCCTTGCTTCTGCTTTTGGTGGTTTCTGTGTCGCATCACATCCCCGCTTCTCCTTCCTCGAGCTGCTGCCTGAACATCGAGAACTGTGGCCATTTGCTCCTCTCGGAGTTCTACGCAGCAGCGGTCTGCTCGGATGAGTATCTAGTGATATCTAATCAAGGCCCGTGTCCGGTGGATCTCAGGGGCTGGAACATATCTGACGGCGAGGGGACTATCAGCTTCGATTCGGGGACGCTCTGCCGCCCCGGGTCCGACATAACAATCGCGTTCAACACAACTTCGTTCGTCTCGGCCTACGGGAGGTTCCCGGAAGTCTCCCTCGACATGCCATCGCCTCTCAGCCCAGCAAAGATCACCGGCAGGTTTGCTCTCGCCGACGCGGGCGACGCAATCTGGCTCGTGTCCCCCCAGGGGGCGATAGTGGATGCCGTCTGCTACGGCTACACGTCGGCTCCGCCTGCAGGCTGGAGCGGCGAGCCTCTGCCGGCCCCGGGCAAAGGGGAAGTGTTCCGAAGGATCAGCGAGGGTGCCGCGCTCAGGGACACTGACGGAGCCCGGGACTGGGCTCATTTCAGGGAGTTCAGGTACGGCTACACTCAGCTCAGCCCGCTCGAATGCCATCTAGGGCCGGGCTCGGTAACCGCCTTCACGAGTCCTGATTGCTCCCTCGAAATCGTCCTGGCGGCGCTCGACTCGGCCGGCGTGAGGGTTACTGTGTGCGTGTACGAGCTGTCCTCTTGGCCCGTCACACTCGCCCTGAGTCGCGCCATCACGAGGGGCGCGGAAGTCCGGGTGTTGGCAGACGGCCTACCAGCGGGCGGCATCGACGCGGAGGGCGTGGCCTGTCTCTCGTATCTCACGCAGATGGGAGCGAGGGTCTATGTGAGTATGCACAACCTCAGTGCGGGCGTCCCTGGCCATGTTATGGCCATGCACGCCAAGTACGTGGTGGTCGATTCGCGGATCAGCATTGTGATGTCCGAGAACCTGGTCGAGCAGGGAGTCCCCACGGACGAGGTGCACGGCAACAGAGGCTGGGGCGTCATGGTGCAGAGCTCGCAGGTCTCGGTCTACCTCGAATCGATCTTCGAGGCGGACACACGCCTCTCTCGGAAGGACGTGGTGCCGTGGGCGCAGGATCCCAGGTACGCCCCTCCGGCCGTGCCAACTGAGGAGCTGACGACAGACCATCTTCAAGGTGCCCTGAGGCCGCTCACGACCGTGTTCCCCGCCGAGCTCATGGTATACCCGTCCCCAGACTCATCGGCATCCGAGCCCTATCTTCTTCCTTGGATCGCCGCCGCCTCGGATGTCACAGCCGAGCAGTTCCAGGTAGACCTCATGTGGGAGGACAGGTGGGCTGGAGGAAAGTCGCTCAGCCCGATCATCGCTGCCCTCATCGATGCTGAGCAGAGGGGCGCCCGTGTCCGCGTACTGCTGGACTCCGCCTGGTACAACAGGGCGCGCAACTCCGAGGTCATTGCCTCCGTCATCGAGAACACGAGCGCCGTCCCCGATAGCTCGGAGTACAAGCTCATGGACCCGAGAAACCCCATTGGGCTGCTGCACAACAAAGGCCTCGTGATCGACTCGAGGTTCACTGTGGTCTCGAGCAACAACTGGGTCCGCGCTTCCTTCGCCAGGAACAGGGAGCTCGCGCTGGTAGTGTCATCGCAGGAGGTCGCCGGATACTTCGAGCAGGCGTTCGAGCTCGACTGGACCCCGGACGTAACGCCGCCGGTCGCCGATGCCGGTCCAGACGTTCTGGCCGTTGTCGGGGAAGAGGTGACACTTACGAGCGCGCGGTGCACGGACGACAGGTGTGTGGTATCTGTCTTCTGGGATGTGGGCTGTGACGGCACGCGGGATTCGGAGAACGCGACTGTGACGCTCTCATCCGAATGGCCCCGCACAATCGAAGTGCGTCTTGAGGTCACGGATGCGTGGGGGAACACTGCGACGGACAGCGTGCTGGTCACATTCTCGCCCAACGCGTCCGGGTATGCATCCCTCTCACGGCAGTGGACACCTCCGGCGCTCTGGTGTGTATCCGCGGTGGGCGCTGTCGCGTTGCTCGGCCTGGGCGTCGCGCTGAGGAGGCGCAGGCGGCTGCGCAAGCTTAATCACGGCCGTGGTTGCTGATGGGGCAGAAATGCTGACCATGAGGCTGTTCGTCCCCACAGACATCCCCGAGGTCACCAGGATAGTCAAGAGCTCCCTCGGCGAGGACTACCCTCCTTCACTCTATCTGACCGTTCACAACATCTGGCGCGAGGGCTTCATCGTCTTGCAGGAGGACGGCAGGATGGTGGGCTTTGTGGCGGCGGTGCCGTCCGGGGACAGGGTCGCACGCGTGCTGATGCTGGCGGTCGACCCGGCCAGCAGGCGCAAGTCGTACGGTCGGACGCTCATGCAGGAGCTGTACTCGAACTGCCTCGCGAAGGGCCTCGACACGGTCGTCCTGGAGGTCAGGAAGAGCAACGAGGCCGCCATATCGTTCTACACGCGCCAGGGTTTCGCGATATACGGGGAGATAAGCAGATTCTACAGCAACGGAGAGGACGCCTACAAGATGATGAAGGTCCTCAGGAGCTGAGCGGCTACTGGTACCCTCTCTTGTCGTCGTGCACGTGGTAGTTCCAGTAGTGGTACGGAGAGGACTCCTTCTCAGAGGCTGTCATGTCTGATGAGATGGCGCCCATGTAGCTCCCGTAGCGCTCCTTGATCTGCTCCTCGACAGGCCGGGCCCTCCTGAGCGCCTCCCTTATATGCCTCCCCTCGATGTGCTCCGCCTCCTCGGTGACGGCGATGTCGCCCGCCGCACGGATGAGCCCGCCCAGCTCGCGGAGCCTCAGTGTGAGCGACTTGTCCCTGTTGTCTATTGCCTTCGCCCGCTTCCTCGCCTCCTCGATCACGAGCAGTATGGCCTCCTTCGTCGCGTGCGGTATCTTCGCGTCCATCTGGATCTCCTGCGCGACGAACTGCGCGAGCTTGGCCCGGTTTGCCTCGGTGTCGGGCATGACGGTCTCGACGAGCACCTCGTACCCGCCCCCGTTTATCCTAGACCTGAGCGGCGAAAGTATGTGAGGCAGGTCCTGTATGTTGCACGCGCCGACGAATATGAAGTCGCACGGGACGTTGTCGACCCGGACGCTCGCCCCAGCGCTCTGGGGGTTCCTGCCTGTTATGGGAAAGCGCTTCTCCTGCATGGCCGTCAGGATGAACCTCTGCAGATGTCCCAGATGAGGAAGCTCGTCTATGAACAGCACGCCCTGGTGGGCGCTGTGCACGGCCCCCGCGACGACCCTCTCATACGGAGGCGTCCCGAGCTGCGGATGGCCACCGTAGGGGTCGTGCCTCACGTCCCCCAGCAGCTCGACCTCGCTCGCGCCGGTCGCCAGCACGAAGGGGTTGCGCTGGATCGGCACTATCACCTTCCTGGGGCTCTCCTTCTCCAGCTCGCGCCTCTTCTCTAGCGCCTGCTGGTCGAGCACCTTGATCATCTCGCCCGCGCGCTCGAAGACAACGACCTCCTCCTTGCCGAACCTCTTCCTGGTCGTCGTGACGCGCTCCCGCCCGACCATGGTGCCCATTGTCACCTCGACGAGACCTCCGAGCAGGTCGCTGAAGGGGTTGTTCGTCGTGGTCCTCACCTGCGCCACCTTCGCCCTCGAGCACTTCGGGCAGAAGCCCTCCCGCGGCGACGAGTACGTCCCGCAGTTGGCGCACCTGTACCCCAGCCTCTCGGCGACGTTCACTGGCGCCTCCTTTGGGTCTATGAACTCACCCTCGGCGAACCCCCTCGACTCGAGCTCCTTCTCGACCTCCTCAAGGGTCTTCACCTCGACCATGGGCCTCTCGGGGCTCTCGGGGTTGTGCACGACCCTGATCTCCTCTGTCGGCCGGGCGAGGTGCAGAGCCATAGCCTGCGCTATCATCGACTTCCCCGTACCTGGCGGGCCGACGAGCAGGAAGTGCCTCCTTTGGCTGGCGGCTATCCTCGCCAACCTGACGGCCTCGTCCTGCCCTATCACCCTGCTGAGGGGGTCCGACGGGACCTTGATGTCTGCCGATGTCTCGATCTCGTCCAACAGTTTCGGCGGCCTCTCGGGTGTCATGTGTCCCTCGATGCTCAGCTGAGGTCTTCCTTGGTCAGGATGTCCACGCTCGTGGGCACCTTGGCCACGTTCCCCATCTTAACACCGATGACCGCGCTGATATTCTTTTCCACAGCGAGGTCGAGTATCCTCTGGGTTATGATCCCATCAAGGACCACGGATGCGACCGGCTCCTGTGTCTCCTTGAGGGTGTCGGCGAGCATGCTCACGTGGACCTCCTTCATCACTGCGCCGCCGGCATCGAGAAGCCTCGCCTTCGATGTGTTCGAGAGCTCATCGAGCACGGCCTTGAACCTCGCCTGCTCGGGGCTCAGGCCCTTCGGCGGCTTCTCCTCGACGGGCTTCGCCCGGGGCTGCTCCCTGTGCCTGCCCCGGTCTTCCTCGTGCCGCCGGCGCTCGCCTCTCTCCTCCTCGCGTCTGCCCGTTTTTTCGCCATTCTTCGTCTGGCTCGGCGTTATGTTAAGCATTTCTGCGAACTGGTCCGCCGGGACCTTGTTCCTCAGGCACTTCACGATCTGCTTCTGCGTGAGCTCCTCGACCTCCTGTCCCGAGGGCGCCCTCGCAACGAAGTCCACCTCGGCCACCTGGAGCAGCTCTCGGAGTATGAGCTCCCCGCCCCTGTCACCGTCCACGAAGGCCGTCACGACCTTCTCGCGAGCGAGGTCGATTATCGTCTGGGGTATGTTGGTCCCCTCGACGGCTATGACGTTCTTTATGCCGTACTTGAGCAGGTTGAGCACGTCGGACCTGCCCTCAACGACGATTATCGCGTCGGAGTCGTCTATGTTGGGCCCCGCGGGCAAACGCTCTCGCCCGTAGTGCACGACCTCCTCGATCTGCACGGACTGCCTGACCGATTCCGTCAGGTCCAGGCCTCCCGTCTTCGAGGCCTTCATCATCTCGTTGAGCAGCTGCTTCGCGCGCTCGATGATCTTGTTCCTCTTGGAGATCCTCACGTCCTCGATTTTCTCGACGTTGATCCTCGCCTTGCACGGGCCTACCCTGTCTATCGTCTCGAGCGCGGACGCGAGTATCGCGGTCTCGACCTGGTCGAGGCTCGAAGGGACGTACACGGTACCCTCCGATTTGCCCCTGCTCGCACTCACCTCGACCTCGATCCTCCCTATGCGCCCGCTCTTCTGCAGGTCTCTGAGGTCCAGCTCGTCACCGAGGAGGCCCTCGGTCTGCCCGAATATCGCGCCCACGATGTCTGGCTTCTCGACGATCCCGTCCGTCGAGAGCTTTGCCTGTATCAGGTATTTCGTTGTACTGGGATCTATCTCCATGTTTCTCGCCTCTTCGCCCGAAAAACAGCACGGTCGCACGCCCTCTCGTGCCGCTACTGCTCGTCCATCTGTGGACTGGTCCAGTCCAGCACCAAGGCGTTTGACACATATCCTTCGAAGGCCGCCGTCCATGCGCCTGCGCGCGCGGCCGCGGCCTTTGTGACATTCACTTCTGACCTGTGAGCGGAAATGTCAGTCATGATATGATGCGCTGTTCTTCGGTGCTACTATCGCGCCGTCCAATAAATACTTTTCCATCTGCCGTATAAAAATGGCCCCCGCGCCGGCCAGGTGGCAGAGGGTTGAGCGAAGCGTCCGTCTGGCCGCGTCAGCCGCCCGAGACTACGGCTATCAGCTTGATCTCATCTCCGTCCGCGAGTTCGTCATCGAGAGGGACAGGCCTGTCGTTCCTGAGGGCTATCCACGCGTCGGGGTACAGGCCCAGGGCCTGAATCATGTCCTGGACGGTCGATTGCGCTGGAAGTTCCAGCATGCGCGTCTCCTTCAGCGTCGGAAGCAGCCTGACCGTGACCTTCATCAGTCCCGGAGCAAGAGAGGGTCGGTGGTACTAAACGCTTTTTGCCCAATCCGCCAGGTTGAAAGGCAGATATACCACTCCGGAGATGGGTAGGGCGTCCCCTTGGCTGGTGCCGAGGTAGCTAAGCCCGGTTTAAGGCGGTAGCCTCGAGAGCTACTGGTGCTCGTCACCACGGGAGTTCAAATCTCCCCCTCGGCGCTCCAGCGTCCGAATCGCTCAGCGGTTGGGGCAGGGATTAATTACGCCCGGGAGCATTCATCCGCGGTCACATGGTCCAGCAGAAGAAGATACTCATGGTCGTCTGCGACGGACTCTCCGATCGGCCCGCAAAGCAGTTCGACATGAAGACTCCCCTCCAGGTGGCCCGGAAACCGGCGATGGATGCGCTCGCCAGGCACGGCATCAACGGTACAATGGACGTCATAGGTCCAGGGGTCGTCCCTGGGAGCGACACTGCCCACCTGGCCCTGTTCGGGTACGACCCTTACAAGGTCTACACGGGCAGGGGACCGATAGAAGCGGCGGGCGTGGGGATGGCGCTCGAACCCGGGGATGTGGCTTTCAGGTGCAACTTCGCCACCGTGACGGACGCCCTTGTCGTCACTGACAGACGCGCTGGAAGGATAAAGTCCGGGACCGAACGACTGGCTGAAGCGATCTCAGGCATCGAGCTGGGGGATGTTACGGCCATGTTCAGGGCCGGCTCAGAGCACAGGGGCGTCCTCGTACTCCGGGGGCCTGGCCTGGACCACAGGGTGACCGACGTCGACCCGCACCAGGACGGCAGGATACTCGAGTGCAGGGCGATAGTCCCCGAGGCGGCGAAGACTGCCAGGGTAGTGAACGAATACGTGATCAGGGCGCATGAAATCCTCTCCAAACACCCGCTGAACGAAGATCGCAGGAGAACAGGCCTGCCTCCGGCGAACATAGTGCTCCCACGCGGCGCAGGTAGCATCGGGGATCTGGAGCCTCTCGGGCGGAGGTATGGCATCAAATGCGCAGCGGTGGCCGGCGTCACGCTCGTCAAGGGCATCTGCAGGCTCGTGGGCATGGATGTCCCCGAGATAGCAGGTGCGACAGGAGGCCTCGACACGGACTACAGGGCCAAGGGCGAGGCCGCTCTAAAGCTCCTGAGGAACCACGACTTCGTTTTCGTCAACATCAAGGCGGGGGACGTCGCGAGCCACGACGGCGACTTCCGGCTCAAGGTATCAGTCGTCGAGAACATAGACATGATGCTCGGGCTGCTTCTGAAGGAGATCGGGGATGACGTGGTGGTTGCGCTCACATGCGACCACACCACGCCCGTGTCCGTGAAGGAGCACACTGCAGACCCCGTCCCGGTGACGATCTCGGGCGGAGGAACTAGGTTCGATGGGGTCAAGGACTTCGACGAGGTGTCCGCCGCCTCGGGCGCGCTCGGGAGGATACGGGGCGTCGACCTCATGCCGATCTTGCTTGGGATGGCTGACAGGGCCAGGAAGTTCGGTGCGTGACTAACCCTTCGCCACGACCTTGTTTATGGCGCTCTCGTAGACGTGTCCCACGACCTTCACATGGGCCCTCTTGACGCCCTTCAGCGCCAGCAGCCGATGCCTGATGCTCATGGCAAGGTGCATGCCCATGGGACAGAACGGCGAGGTTGGCCTGAAAGTCAGGCTCACGGTGTCCCTTTCAATGCTCAGATCGGATATGAGTCCCATGTCGTAGACGTTGATGTTGCTGTGAGGGTCTACTACCTCCCTCAGCGCGCCTATGACTTCGAGTTCTGTCGTCATCCCGTGTCTCACCTGCTGTGTGTGCTGCTGGCCTGCCCAATCGTAAATCAATCCATCGCATGAATCTATCGGTGGAGCTGTGAGGTTTTCCATGGGAACCGAAGGTGTGTTACCGCTGTCACTTGCAACCCAACCCGCGCATGAGTTCAGACTGACTGCTTCTGCTTTCGGAAGTAATCGAGCACTATCTTCCGCTGGCCCTTCCTGAGTATCTCCGAGAGAGTAGAGGGCGACACATCGAACATCCTGGCCAGCTCGCGTAGGCTTATCCTCTTCGGGTAGTCGAAATAGCCTCGCTCGAAGGCCACCCTGGTTATCTTGTCCTGCCTGTCGGTCAGAGTCTCCTTGTCGTCGATCTTCGTGAGCTTCACGAGCTCGGCATCCACGCTCTTCGATTTGAGGTGGTCGAATATGCCCTTCAAAACATTCTTGTCGGTGAAGACTACCGTCCATTCGACCTTTCCGTTTCCCTTCGACTCCGCAGAAATCAGGAAGACGTCCGAGTCCGTGAGTATCCTGCAGATCTCACACCGCGAGGTCGTTATCGCTCCGAGGACCTTCCCCCTGTCCGTCACCGTGGTCTCCATCTTCGCCACGAGCGGATTCTTCTTTATGTCCGCCAACACCTCGTCCATGACCTCCTGGGGGCCAGCTATCTCGACAAGGTCCTTCACGCCCTTCTCAGAGTAGGGGACACGCTCAATGACCTTGATTGTCACTGGATACTTCTCAGGTATCTCGCTCATCCAGTTCTTGGGTATCTTGAGCGAGATGACAGCCTCCATCATCCTCTGCGAAGCCCCCCGAACGAACAGACCGTGCTCTGTGAATGGTTAGAGGATATATCAACCTGTAGGGTGACGGGGCGGATTGGCCGCCGCATCCGCGCAAGTCGCACTTTCGGGCCGGCAACGAATCCCCTTATCTACCCTCTGGTTGTTAACTGAGGCAAGGATGGATCTCTCCGCCTATTCCAGGTCCCAGACGATGGTGGACAGTGCGCAGCTGTTCGACGAGATACTATCTCTTGAGAATCTATCGTCGAAGTCCTCCCGCTGCGTCTACTGCAAGGGCTCAAAGATGCTATGCGGCAAGGACAGGTGTCCTGTGATATCTCGCTTCTACTCCGCGTCGAGAGCAAGGGAGCGCATAGACCGGCTGGACTTGGACGGCTCGACACCCCCGAGCGTCTTCGTGGGGAGGTTCGGATACCCGAAAGTGGCCGTCGGGCCGATGATACCGCCTTTCCACGGCAACACCTCTCTTATGGACACCCCTGAACGCTGGCTCGGGCTGGGGATCGAGGACATAATAGACTTCAGGTCCAACCTCGTGAGAGGCATGCGCCCCGTGGGAGTGCACGATGTGGATAGCAGTGACAGGATCGTCGCGCGCACGAGGGAGATAGCCCTAGCGCGGGATCCATCGGAGGCGGTCGCGGAGTTCGAGAGGAAGCCGGTCGGGAGATTGGCGGTGGACGACGACGTCCAGCCGTTCGGCCCCTCGGCGCCGCTGCGCAGGTTCGACGTCTCCAACTTCAAGTTCGACCATAGGCTGGAGAAGGCCTTCTACGACACAGACCTGAGGGCGAGGGACGCAGTGGTCGAACTGTACAGAAGCGGTGCGCTCATATCCCAGATACAGAGGGCTTTCAGCGTAGGTGCCTTCGGCGTGGGGAAGCGGAGGAGGTTCGTCCCTACAAGGTGGAGCATAACAGCTGTGGACTCGAACATCGGGCTACACATGCTGGAGACCACCAAGACGTTCCCCACGATAGACGAATACAGGGTGTACGAAACGGTGTCGCTGGACAACAGGTGGGCGATACTCATGATGCCGACTACCTGGCGGTACGAGCTGATCGAGGCCTGGTATCCTAAGACCGCCTGGAACCCCTTCAGCAACAGGATAGCCATCATGGGCGACCACGAGTACTACGAAGGCAGGACGACCTATGCGAGCATCGGAGGTTGCTACTACGCCGCTCGCATGGCGGTGAACGAGCTGCTTCAGAGAGAGCGCCGACAGGCGGGAGTGACTATCCTCAGGGAGGCCCACCCGGGGTACATACTTCCCGTCGGCGTGTGGAACGTGAGGGAGAACGTGCGGGCGGCTCTCAGGACCCAGCCTCACAAGTTCGGCACCCTGAAGGAGGCTCTCGCACACATATCCAGCATCATGGACATACCCGTCTCGAGATGGATAAGGAACAGCTCGCTCCTCAAGGACGCACTCTATCAGAGGCGGCTAGACGAGGACTGGAGTTGAGCTCTTGGACATCAGGCTGGTCGCGTGCAGGACAGCTGCGTCGCCCTCTAAGCTCCCAGGTCTGGACTGGGCCATCAACCCGTACAGAGGATGCGGGCACGGATGTGCATACTGTTACGCTCAGGACGTCACTCGCTTCGAACCGCATCGGCGTTGGGGCGAGGTCGTGGAGGTGAAGGCGAACATCGCTGATAGGCTCAGGGCGGAGCTGAGGCACGGTGCGAGAGGGGTCTATGGCGTAGGTACGGTGACCGATCCATACCAGCCGATAGAGAATGAGCATGGACTCACGAGGGCGTGCCTTTCAGTTCTGAGAAGGGCTGACGCTGAGGTGAGCATCCTGACGAAATCGGACCTCGTCCTGAGGGATGTCGACATCATGCGCGGATGGCCCAAAGTCGAGGTCGGCTTCAGCATCGCGACCCTGGACGAGTCCGACGCTCGCCTGGTGGAGCCTGGTGCGCCTGGCCCTCGGAGGCGGATCGCCGCTCTCCGCTCGGTGTCCCAGAATGGCGTTCGCACGTATCTCATGCTGGCTCCGGTCATCGTGGGCCTCTCGGACAAGGAGGAGAGCCTGAGGGAGGTCGTCCGTGCAGCGGCCGAGGCGGGCGCGGGCTACATCATCTGGGACGCGTACAACCCGAAACCGCTCGCAGATGCAAGGCTCAGGCGTGCGCTGGCAGCGGCGGGCAGAGAAACCACATGGGCTCTGGATGGACACCGAAGGTCACGTATCCACAACATCGTGAGCGACGAGTGCTCTGCGCACGGAATCCGCCTCATGACCGCGTTCTAGTTCCGCAGCCCGAGTGTCTATGGGGAGTCGGTCCCAGGCCAGCAACCCTTGGTTTCCCGGTAGGCACGGCCCCCCTGTCCTCTGCGCAATGATTATATAGAAGCCCTATCATACTCGGGCGCGGAAGAGGCGTTTCACTATGTTGGGAGGCCAACCGGTCATTGTGCTCAAAGAGGGCACCGAATCAACCAGAGGAAAGACGGCGCACAGCAACAACATCGCGGCCGCCAAGGCGGTCGCCGACGCCGTGAGGAGCACGCTCGGTCCGAAGGGCATGGACAAGATGCTCGTCGACAGCATGGGCGACATCGTCATCACGAACGACGGCGCGACGATACTCAAGGAGCTTGACATAGAGCACCCGGCTGCCAAGATGGTCGTCGAGGTCGCCAAGACTCAGGACAACGAGTGCGGCGACGGTACCACGAGCGCGGTCGTCCTCGCGGGCGAACTCCTCAAGAAATCGGAGGCGCTCATAGAGCAGAACGTGCATCCGACCGTGATCGCCAACGGGTTCAAGCAGGCGGCGAACGAATCGGTGAAGATACTCAAGAGCTTCGGCGTGGAGATATCGCCGACGGACAAGAAGTCCCTCAAGCTGATTGCGAAGACAGCGATGACAGGCAAGGGCGTGGGCACGGAGCTGGATATGCTCGCGGACATCGCCGTCGAGGCTGTGACTTCGATCGCGGAGAAGGTCGACGGGAAGTACAAGGCGGACATCGACAACATCCAGGTCGAGAAGAAACACGGCGGCGCCATCTCCGATACCAAGCTGATCAAGGGCATTGTCCTCGACAAGGAACGCGTGCATCCAAGGATGCCGAGAGCTGTAAAGAACGCCAAGATAGCTCTCATCGACCGCGCACTGGAGATCAAGAAAACCGAGGTCGAGGCGAAGATCCAGATAAAGGACCCCACACAGATGCAGAAGTTCCTGGACGAGGAGGAGAAGACCCTCAGGAGCATGGTCGAGAAGATAAAGAAGTCTGGTGCCAACGTGGTCATATGCGAGAAGGGCATCGACGACCTCGCCCAGCACTTCATGGCCAAAGAGGGCATCTATGCGGTGAGGCGCGTCAAGCGCTCGGACATGGAGAAGCTCGCCAAGGCTACTGGAGGCAAGATAGTGACCAACCTCGACGATCTGGGGCCGTCCGAGCTCGGGACCGCTGAGCAGGTCGAGGAGGTCAAGATATCGGATTCCGACATGACCTTCGTCACAGGCTGCAAGAACCCGAAGGCCGTATCAATACTGGTGAGGGGTGGCACGGAGCACGTCGTCGATGAGGTCGAACGGTCGCTGCATGACGCGTTGAAGGTCGTAGCGGTCGCGGTTGAGGACGGGATTGCTGTGCCTGGCGGAGGCGCGCCCGAAGTCGAACTGTCGCTGAGGCTCAAAGACTTCGGTCAGAGCGTTGGCGGCAGGGAACAGCTGGCGATAGAGGCGTTCGCTGAGGCGCTGGAGGTCATCCCGTGGACTCTCGCGGAGAACGCCGGCATGGACTCGATTGATGTGCTGATCGAGCTGAAGAACGCTCACACCAAGAAGACCGGCAAGAATTTCGGCGTCAACGTCCTGGAGAACAAGGTCTCGGACATGCTCCAGGCAAAGGTCCTGGAACCGCTGCGCGTGAAGACGCAGGCGATAGAGTCCGCCACGGAGGTCGCGTCTATGATACTGAGGATCGACGACGTGATCGCCGCGAAGAAGATGTCCCCTTCGGAGATGAAGCCGCCGTCGGGCGGCCCCGGAGGCCCCGGCGGAATGGGCGGAATGCCTGGCATGATGTGAGAGGGAGAACGGTTGCATTGGAGGCCCGCGCGGCCTCCCTCTTTTCGTCCTTCCTCGCAGATCTGCCTATGCAGCTCTTCGTTCTGAATACCCGGTCCGGAATGTACTTTTTTCAATCGTCATGTCTCAGCTGATTGCCTCTTCATCTCTGATCGGTGACCTTTATGAGGTGCCAGCCAAACTCAGTCTTCACAGGGCCGACGACGCTCCCTTTGGCGCCGTCAAAGGCCGCCTTCTCGAACTCCTTGACCATCTGCCCCTTCCCGAACCAGCCGAGGTCACCGCCACGCCTACCCGATGGACACTCTGAGTGCTTTCGTGCTAGCTCCGCGAAGTCTGCTCCAGCTCTCAGCTTTGCCATCAACTCCTTCGCTTCTTCCTCCGTGCTCACCAGAATGTGCGACGCCCGAACCTGTCGTGACATGCGGCAGCAGAAGGCGCTTTTGCTATGAAAGGTTGTTCGCACCCTGTCTATCGTCCTGATTTTCAGGACTTTTTCTTGAGAATTTCTCGCCTTCTGGCTCTTTGTTCTGATTCATCGTATGTTGTATTACTTCTGGGGATTTGCGCACATCATTCTCGGTTTGGCACCTCACGGTTTGCCTCGTCAGTTGGCTTTTCTCTCTGGCGGTCGTAGGTTGAGGTCATCAGTGATGCGATTGAAGTGGAATCAAGAATTGTACTTTCTCTTGCAGATTCCGGGCTGATTATTTTTTCCAGCTATATGAGTATATGACGAATACATACTGAATTTACAAATATAGTGCCGAGATATACTGGACTGTGGTCCGGATTATGAGTCGATGGTGGCGTGCAACCGCCCGATGTGGTGTCGTCCATGACTATCGCGACTATCTGAGAAAGACGCTAGCCAGTTGTCCATTACAAGATGATCTGGCCTGGTTTGTGAGAGCGACAGTTCGTTAGCGAGCAGGTCTGTCATGCATTCTGTGGATCATACAGAAGTCAATCCTGCTTAGCTAGATGTGCGACTCCGCCGATGCCAAGTCACATCAAGGGGCATCCGTGTCAAAATCTTACATGGTGTCTGCCGGTGTCGGACGGTATTATCTGCTTACGCGCTACTATTATATGTGATATCGATACTAGAATAATAAGAAT
>JAWCKF010000005.1:0-102788 GCA_038852315.1 Thermoplasmata archaeon
CTGATGCGGCTTCCGCGAACGTCACGGTCAGGAGGGGCATTGTCGATCCTGTCGCGCACACGATTACGTGGGACGCCAACGACAGGAATCTCAGGACCTCCACGCTCAACCTCGGTGGCAAGAACGCCTACATCACTCGAGACAATTCAGGCTACATTTGGGTTGTCTCGAGCAACCTTACCTCAAGCCCGCCCGCGAGGTACGCGCTCTCGGTCTTCCGGAGCCAGGGCACGGATATGATAAACTCGTGGCTGTTCATGGGCACCCTCGTGTCCGACCAGCCCGACAGCAACCTCAAGGGTTCCATAGTGAACGTGGGGACAGGGAACAACATGCTGGCAGTGTACATCTACGCAGGCAGCGTCTACAGCAGGTTGTACACGGGCACCTGGTCCGCTGAGTACACCATATACAACAACAAAGACGACCCAGGGAACACAGACAACGCACCTCCCAGCGTTGCTGTCGATGCGCGTGGCACGGCACACGTTGTCTACGGCAACGGACATCAGCAGCCAGCAATCTCAAAGCCTTACATCTATTACGTGTACTACAACGCCAATGGATGGTCTGTGCCTCTTAGGTTGGATACGGTTTCGAACACCCTTGGGAATGTGTATCCGACGGTTTCGGTCGACATGTCAACGGGCAATGTGTGGGCCTTCTGGCTCGAGACCGACACGAACGGCGTCGCACATACCCTCCGCGCCAAGAAGAACGTGTCGGGCACATGGAGTTTCTTCGCCATCAGCGGCGATACCACCTACGTCAAGCAGTACCTGACGTCGGTGTTCTCCGCCCCGAACGAGCAGTTCATCGCCTTCCAGTGGACGCAGAACACCACAGCGCCGATACACGTGATGTTCGACAAGATACCGGAGTTCGGCGACATCGCCATGCCCGTGCTCTCGCTGGTAACGATATTCCTCGCAGTGCGCATCAAGGGGAAGAGGGGAAGGCACGGAGGATGAACAGCTCCGATGCCTGGTCGACGCAACGATTCCCGGGACGCGTTCGGTTATTTATACAACCAAGATACTTCTCCTGTATCGATGTCCGCTGAGGGGCCAAAGGAGACCTTCTTGAGTTGTTTCAAGTGCGGCCGCATCGTCAGGTCCACGGATCCCGAGTGTCCTAGATGCGGGCTCAAGTTCGGCCCCGGGACGCTCTTCGAATGTCCGTTCTGCTGCGGCCTCGTCTGGAGGGACGCGAAGGTATGCTCCACATGTGGAATCGACCTCGCGAAGTTCTCAGAGAGCGTCGAGAAGGTTAGTTCGGGTTTCAACATGGATGCCTTCGTCGACAGCATCATAAACACTGAGCTGGAGGAGATCAAGTCAACTGTCCGCAGGGTGTCCTGCCCCGGTTGCGGCCTCATGATACGGGGCGACGAGACAAAGTGTCCCCGGTGCGACCTGCCCCTGGAGGAGGCTGAGGTGGACTGTCCCGTATGTGGCGAGAAGATGCCCATATCATCGACCTCGTGCCCAAACTGTGCTGCAGTGTTCGAGCCGCCCCGTGAGGAGCGCCCTGCAACGCAGATCCCCGCCACGCCCGCTGTCAAGGTCATGCCTGAGGAGCAGCCAGAAGTTCGCAAGGCACCTGTTGGTACGTCCGCCTCGAAGAAGGGGGCGGCCAGGAAGAAGAGCGCGCATGCGAAGAGCCCTTCTGCTGCGAAGAAAGGCAAGGCGAAGCCCCGCAAGAGTCGGAAGCGGTAAGATACTAATAACCTCGCGCGGGAGGTCATCGGGCATTGCCTTCGTCGGAAACATTGTTTAAATAATCGTAGGGGCATCTTTGCGCTGATGGCGGAACATTCGCTGCCAGTTTTCGTTTTCGGATGCACCTCGTGCGGGAAGACCGTCAGCGGCAGGGAGGCGGCGTGTCCGCGCTGCGGCGCCTCGTTCGAAGGGGTCATGTTCGAGTGTCCGTTCTGTGGCGAGCTCGTATCGCCCACTGACCGCGCCTGCGAATCGTGCGGGACGGAGTTCGAATCCTTCGCGGAGGAGGTGTCCGAAGCCTCCTCCGTCGATCTCGACGGGCCTGTCGAGCCGCCCGAATCCGCATCTCGGTCCTCTCAGGCCAGAGAAATCCCTCAGAGCTCGGAGACAGTGGAATACGAGTGTCCGGTGTGTGGCAAGCCCGTAGGCGAGAACGACATGAAGTGCCCGCACTGTGGGGCTCAGTTCGGGTGAGCCGAGAAGCGCACAAGACGGCATGGGGCCGGGACCGGGAATCGAACCCGGGTCAAGGGATCCACAGTCCCCAAGGATACCACTACCCCACCCCGGCCATGGGCCGTCCATCATGTGCTTTCGGTAGATAAATATTCCTGGCTGTCCAGACCCGTGACGGAGCTTGCGCGCACGCAGTCTGGGCGACCACTTTCGCGCTACCCTCGATGTGAATCTGATAGCAGGTGGGCTGCATGTACGTGCACGTGAAGGCCTTGTCAGGATCAGAGGCTGTAGCAGCCGATCTTGGGGGTGAGGGCCACTGTCCCGAGTGCGGAGGCCCCATCGTACATCTCTCGGGGTGCGAGCTGTGCGCCGTGTGCGGATACTCCAGGTGCGGAGGCTAGGCAACAGTCTGGAAAAGGATTAAGAGCGCTTAGGCGCTTCTCGCCGGCAGGTGACCGGGTTGAAGCGCGACATCATATCGGTCCTAGATATGAAGGACGACTTCGAGACGATACTCCAGAATGCGGCCAAGATGAAGAAGTCTCTGAAGGAGCCAAAGAAGGGGCAGAGGGCCGAGCCCCTCAGGGGGAAGGTGCTTGGCATGGTGTTCGAGAAGCCGAGCTTGCGCACGAGGGTGTCCTTCGAGGTAGGCATGAGGCAGCTGGGCGGCAGCGCTCTCTACATAGGCCCCGATGAGGTGCAGATAGGCAAGCGCGAGAGCGTATCGGACGTCGCCAACGTCCTCAGCAGGTACGTTGACGCTATCATGTACCGCGCTTTCAGCAACCAGACCATGCGTGAACTGGCTAAGCACGCATCCGTCCCGGTCATCAACGGCCTCGACGACCTGGAGCATCCGTGCCAGTGCGCCGCCGACCTGCTCACGGTCATGGAGAAGAAGCAGAAGCTAGCTGGCCTCACGCTCGTCTATGTGGGCGACGGGAACAACGTCTGCAACTCTCTCATGCTAGGGTGCGCGCTCGTAGGGATGAACATGCGTGCCGCCACGCCAAAGGACCACAGGCCGAATGCCGAGATCATGAGCAAGGCTCAGGAGATCGCGAACCAGAAGGGTTGCAAGATAGAGGTCATGTCCAATCCCTTCCAGGCTGTGGAGGGCGCGGATGTCGTATACACCGACACCTGGGTGTCGATGGGCCAGGAATCGGAGAAGGAGGCGAGGGAGAAGCTCTTCATACCGTATCAGGTGAACCAGAAGCTGGTGGAGAAGGCCAGCAAGGACTTCATCTTCATGCACTGTCTGCCCGCGCATCGAGGCCTCGAGGTGTCGGCCGAAGTCATCGACGGGCCTCACAGCGTGGTGTTCGACCAAGCTGAGAACAGGCTGCACGCCCAGAAGGCTATCCTCGCTGCCGTGCTCGCCTGACGACCTGCGCCCCCACGATGCCGTCCAGCAGCTGCAGGAACTCGTCCCTCCTGGCCGCTGGGATGGTGGCTCCTGCCGCGATGTTGTGTCCGCCTCCGACGCCGCCCACCTTTTCAGCAGCCGACCTCATTGCGACTGCCAGGTCGAGTCCGTTTGAGACCATCTCGCGTGTTCCCCTAGCAGACGCCTTGAGTTTCGGCTCATCGCTGTATTCGGTCGACTCCGCGAACGCGACCATCGGCACGCTCCTGTCCGCCCCCTCGCCGTTCAAGAGCATGCCCGCAACCGTCCCCACTATCGTGTCCTCGATCTCATCGCCTGCATCGAAGAACTGGATGTTCCTCATCCGCACAATCCCGCTGCCTCTCGCCCACTGCAGGGCCTTGCTTATCGCAGACCGATGATCCCTCAGGAGCGTCATGCCCTCGGACAGCGCATCGCCTCTATCGCCAGTGCATATCCTGAGGGCGACATCCCCCTTCCCGTGCCGGCCGCACGCGTTCAGGAGTGTGGCGTATTCCTTCGCATCCCTGAGCGGCGTCCTCCTGGCTTCCCTCGTGAAGATGTACACCTCGCCCACTAAGCGGTCTACAGTCTCCTGTCTTCTCTTCGATGCCAGCAGTAGCTCCTTGAGCTCCGAGATGATGCGCTCCTTCTCGGTCCTTGAAAGGTCTGTCCAAGCTCTCCACTCGTCCCCCTCCTTGAGCTCGATCCCGAGTTCCAGGAGGAACGCGATCGCGCCCTCCTCGCTCCCCGTTATCCTGGGTATGTACGGGTCGCCCGAGAACTCCAGCATCTTGTGGACCGGTCTCGTCTCGCGTCCGAAATACCTGATGTCCTGAACAACGTCGACCAAGCCAAGGGCGGTCGCGGCGTCCAGCAGGACCCTGTTCAGCCCCTCGAGCCGCCTCGTCGTCTGGTCCTGCAGATCCCCTACTGCGCCGAGTATCGCGAGAGGAAGCAGGTCGCGGTTACCTCCATCGAGGGCATGTGCCACCAGGTACGTGGCGCCCGCTCCGCTGAGTTCGTTAGCGCCGGAAAGGCCGTGTGTCTGGGGGTTCACATGTCTAACGCTTGCGAAGTCGGAGAGCGCCATCTGGCCGCGCTCCTGGCGTCCCCTCCAGTTCGGGTCCGGCACATGGTGGTCGGATACGATGGCCTCAAGTCCGTCGAGCTTGCTCAAAGAGCCGCTACCTAGGTCGGTCAGCCATACAATATCGCTCGTCTTGCTCTTCAGATCGGCGATCAAATCCTGGTCCAGCTTCTTGTGGAAGCTAACCGCGACTTTGACGCCTATCCTCTCGAGGGCAATCTTGGCTATCGCAGCCGCCGAAATACCGTCTGCGTCGATGTGAGTCGCTACGTGGACCGATTTGGCGCTCCGCAGTGCCGCAGAAGCCTGGAGCGCATCGGTCCAGAGCCCCTTCGGGATCTTTGAGATGATGTTCGTTTCCGGTCCTTCCGTCAGCCTATCACACCCAACGTCGTGAGCACCGTCAGCGCGATGAGCGCACACCCCAGCAGGATGACGAATTTGAAGGATCTCTGTGCGAGAAGAATCAGGAGAGCAAAAGCCAGCATAGCTATTATGAGCGAGAGAAGAGCGTCCATCCCGCACCTCCATCATAGGGGAGCATAATCAATCTTTCCAGGCCCGATGACAGCATCGAAAATCCGGCGTTTGAGTCTGACGTATGCATAGAGCATGAGAGGCTTTAGGCCTCTGCAGTCTGCCTCGTTGTATTCGAGCAGGAGCGAAAGGGCGTTCCTGTTGCCGCGCCTTTCCCACAGCCTCCAGAGATGAGCCGCGTCTTGCCCCGTCATGTACTCGACCCTTTCGGACCGCTCGATTCCCAGCTCTCTTTCGATGCTCTTCAGCCCTCCCACGAGCCCGAGCTTCCTAAGCGGGTGTCTGAGGTCTACGTGCGGCACTGCAGGCACCACCCCGGGGAACTGAGTCTGGAGGGCCGGAAGATCGAACACAGAACCGTTGTATGTCACGAGCATCGACGCCGAAGACAACAGCCCCTCGAGAGCCTCTCTCGTGAGGTTCTGGCCTCTCACGAGAGCATGTTGACTGCTCCCATCGAACACGCCAACGACCGTGATCGGAGACCTGATCGAGATACCTGTGGTCTCGATGTCGAGGAACAATGCGGAATCCTTGAAGTCCGCTATGCACCGCCACTGTTCCCCGGTTGGCAAGCGCGGAGCGAAATAGCGTGAGTCTCCCTGCAGGAATCTCTGCAAGGCAACAACGAGTTCCTCATCCATCCTTGATTTCACGTCGTCGGGGATGCCACGCACATGTGTTTCGGCCAGGAAATCATCCCACGACCTGATTCCCCTTTCCCATAGCGACGCCTCCCTGCGACGACCAATGCCGTTCACGAAGACGAAGGAGTTCTCAAGCATGGAAACCCAGCCCTCCTAATCTTAGTCAGACCCGTACTTAAGGGGATACCCGAGACGGGGGAAAGTAGTGAAAAGTATGTTAAGCGGGACCGACGCTCTCCAGATGTGTGGAGCTGAGAGGCTACGAGGTGGCGCCAGGGATAGAACTGCTTCCGGGTGGGGCCGCGCATCTCGTCCGTGAGAACGTGCTCGTCGTGGCAGACATGCATCTCGGAGTGGAGGCAGCGCTCGAGTATGAAGGCGTCAGCCTCCCGCGAGTCCAGACGGCCAAGATCTCAGAATACATGGCCGGTCTGATGGATTTGGTTTCGCCATCCAAGGTGGTGGTGGCGGGAGACCTGAAGCACAATTTCTCGAGGAACCTCACTCAGGAGTGGCACGGGGTGGGGCGCTTTGTGAAGAGCCTGAGCGGGAAGGCCTCTCTCGAAGTCGTCAGAGGGAACCACGACAACTATCTCGGCGTCATACTGCGCGAGTACGGCGTACCGCTGAAGAAAGAGGTCACCGTATCGGGCGTTCGGATCCTGCACGGTCATGCGGGCCGGCCAGGTGGCAAGCCTGTGATCATGGGCCACATCCATCCATCCCTGCGGCTGAGGGACGGTGCTGGTGCATCCGTCAAGAACCCGTGCTTCCTGTACAATTCCGAGGAGCGGATTCTCGTATTGCCGGCGCTGAGTGTCGTTGCTTACGGCGTTGATGTCGTCGGTCAGCCCTCTTCAGACTTGCTGTCACCTCTTCTCCCGAAGGATGGCTTGTCCAACTTCCTCCCAATCGTGTTTTCGGGTGACAAGCCGCTGATCTTCCCAAAGATCGGGCGATTGAGAATGATGGACTGAACTGTATCAGTGGTTCTTCCGTCGCAAGATTGCGGTTTCGAAACGGTTAAGAGCGAATAATCTGTTCAGAGATTGGGGGAAACACAGTGGCGGACGAGAAGAAACTGTCGGTGAGCGAAGTGAAGAAGACGATTGCGACATCCCTGGCTGCGGCCTTTGGGTTCGTGATAGCTCTGATGTGGAACCAGGTCGTGCAGGGTGGGTTGGCCGTGGCAGGTGTGAACACCCAGGCGCCAGATGACCCGATTCACTGGCTCGGTTTTGTGGTGACAGCTGTTGTTATAACGGTCGTGATGATCGTGCTGATTATCGTCATCGGCCGCTGGGGCAGCAAGTAGAAGCCGCTCACGATCACCAGCGTCTGCATGCTCAAACCCTTTCATGCTTTCTCGCTCACCAGAGCTATCCATGGGCGACTCGTACATGCATCGTGCATCCCGGTGTCGTGGCAGTGGGCAACCCCCATCCGAAAAGGCTTATGTACACGCAAAATCATGAGCAATCTGGCAGGTGCGTCCGGTGGCCAGGGGTATCTATGTCAGCGATGCGGACGTCGAGATGTCTAAGGATGTGGAGAGCCTCCGCATAGATAGGCACCTCGTGTCGGACCTCGCCTCGTTACTCCCGGGAAAGCGACGGAAGATGGTGGACCGTATCGAGGAGTACGGTGCCAAGAACCCCCTTGCGATCGTCCCCGTCCTCCTCAAGCACTACGACGAGGAGAACCCCAAGGTCAGGAAGCAGGTGCGCGCAAGCCTGGCAAGGTTGATCCAATCCGAGGTCGGTGAGCTCGCGCTCATTGAATGCATGTTCAGCAGGCATCCTGCCATAGCCGACAAAGCAGCCGAGGTGCTACAGGCCAGCGGACACAACAGCGTGAACTTCTTGTCCTACTATCGTCAGGTCGAGACATTGGTTGCCCAGGCAAGGAAGGCCGAAGTGTTCTGCCAGGACGTCGAGGAGCTGGTGAACGATGCGATCCACACCTATAAGGAGGGCAGGTTCGACCAGGCGATGACCAACATGAGGATGGCGAAGGACCTCCTGGAAGATAGGCTCGAGTGGCACGACCACCTCAGGGGCTACATAAGGGATGTTCTGAAACTCACTCCCATGCTTGGGAGGAGCGGTGTACAGATCGATGCCATACAAGACTCCATACGGAATGTCGCGACGGCCATGCAGACGCGGGAGTATACTGAGGCGAGGGCGCTGCTAGACTTGAGGCGGCAGGAGACTCGTCTGTGGAAGCAGCTCTGGAGCTTGGAAGAGTACATCAGCAAGCGGATCAAGGTAAAGCCCCTCACCGAACTCATGGTCCTGAAAGATGTCGACAAGGCAATCTTGGACGCGTTCAACAGTCTCGGCAGGGAGGTGCACGACCTCGTCCAGGACAACAAGCCTATCGAGGCGCTGAAGAAGATAGAGAGGTTCATAAGCGATGAAGTGTCGGCCAAGTACCTCGCCAGGGAGGGAAAGCGGCTCGACGAGAAGGACGAGGCTTCATGGCACGTGATGTGGTCCATCGGCCTAGGCGTCCTCAAGCTGCTTTCGCCAATCACCCCCAACCTGTCAGAGGAATTCTACCAGCAGTACTTCAGGGACCGTGAGGGGTCGCCGAGCATACACACGGTCAAATGGCCGGAGCCGTTCGCGGAACTCGGGAAGATCCACAAGCCAGTGGAGCACGTGCCTGCCCAGAAGCAGTCGAAGGGAAAGCGGACCGGGACGAAGTAGGTCTCCTGCCGCGCTTCATTCTAGCGAGGGGCACCAGAACCTCGACCCTTTCTTCTCGCTGTCCCACCTGATCAGTGTCCTCATGGCCTCGACACCGACCTTTATGCAGTCAGACATGTTCTGCTCGAAGTCTATGATCTTCTCAGTCGGATGCCACGGCACGACGTCGGAGACCGTACAGATCGCTCCCGCGCGCAACCCTAGGAGAGAAGCCAACGTGAATATGGTCGCATTCTCCATCTCGATGTTCTTCGCACCCATCTGCTTGACATCAGCGAGCCTATTGACCATGAACGAGGGCATGTAGCCGGACTGCGACATGGGCGCTATCTTGCCATCCTTCAGCACCTTGTTCTCGCTGTAGAAGCCGTCGACAGAGAACGTCACCCCCACGTCGAATCTGACCTTGGCCCTGTGAGCGCTGTCTATCAGTGCCAGGACCACCTCGTGGCTGGCGACAGCGGGGTACTCCGGCCAGGCGTAACTCCTGCTGGTGCCGTCGGCGCGAATGGCCCCCGTCGATATGACGAAGTCGCCCTTCTCGAGCCCCTCGGCTATGCCCCCGCTCGTGCCTATCCTGATGAAGGTCCGAGCGCCGATGTTCGCCAGCTCCTCCAGCAGGATGGCTGTTGACGGTCCCCCGATGCCGGTCGAGGCGGCGGAAACCTTGACCCCGTCGAGTTCGCCGGTCCAGACCCAGAATTCCCTGGTCTGAACTCTCTTGCTGGCTTTGGACAGTCTCTCTGCTATCCTGGGGACGCGTTCAGGCTCACCGCAAAGAAAGACGTAGTCACCAACATCTCCGGATTCGAGTCCTGTGATAAGCTGTCGCGTCACGAGACCGCCTCCGACGACCTCATTGATGTGAATGCGGATAACTCCTAGATAAGCTCGTTGGCAGGGCCGTACTGCTCCGTTGGCCAGGTCAATCGATTAGGAGCAGGACGATTGAGAGGACCATGGCGAAGTAGGTGCTCACGAGGGTGATGCCTCCCAGCTGGCCTATGCGCATCTTCCTTACCATGAAGAAGAGGACGAGGAACGTGCTCAGATTCATTATCGCGAGCAAGGGTAGCACGAATGAGAGTTCGAACGAGAAGGGCCTTATCAGCCCCATCAGTCCGAGCGTCAGCAGCACAGTGACTATGTTGGCGCCTATGCCCTCTCCCAGCGCCAGATCCCCGAAACCTCTCCTGGCCGCGTGGTAGGACGCAGCGATGTCCGGGAGAGTCGTTCCCAGCGCGACCACGGTTATGCCCATCAGCCAGGGCTGTAGGCCGAAATCATCCGTGACTTTCATTATGCTCCTCACAACGAGTTCGGCACCCATGACCGTCCACAGTATGCCGAAAACCAGCCACTGTGGGCCTGCGCGTACCTCTATCCTCCTCCCGAACAGATGTCCCATCAGCTCGAGCTGTATCGTCGCCTCCTCCATGCTCTCCTTCAGCTCCTGGGGGTCAATAGCCCGCTCAATCAGGAGAAGGTTCATCGTGTACGGGACGAACAATATCATGAGAGCGATTCCCTCGAAGAAAGATAGGGCACCATCGAGCAGGAGCACAGATGCCACGATGGTGACCGTCATCAAGAAGACGGCATCGCGCATTATCATCTCTCTCGTCACCTTCAGCGGGACGATTATGGCGGTCAGCCCAACGACGAACGCGATCGTCACGACATTCGAAGCTAGGCAGTTCCCAAGGGCAATCGCGTCCGCGCCCTCTCGGAGGGCGAAGAGCGACACCAGCACCTCGGGCATCGCAGCCAGCGTTGAGACTACCAGCATGCCGATCACGAACCTGCTGACTCCGAAGCTGCGGGAAACGACGACCGCATTGTCAGTGATGAACTTCGCACCCTGGTTCAGGACGATGAAGCCCATCGCTATCAGTGGAACAAAAAGCAGCGAATCTGCCTCAATCATGCCCCATCCCGCATCTGCTGTCGGTGGTGATGAGTTACAGCGATATATGGTTTTGTAGGACCCAGTGCATGCTGGGCGCGAAGAGCAAGGATTGAATCCTCGAAAGCCATAACACGTTGGCGTGCGCGGAGCTTACTGTCTGGTCATCTTCCTGCCGCGTCCCTCGCGGTTGAGAGTCGGCTCGCTCGGGATAGTCGATTTCCGCCCGGGGGCATATGTCTATGTGGGGTCGGCCCTCGGCGGCATCGAGCAGCGGGTCGCCCGCCACATGAGGCCGTCAAAGAGGATGCGCTGGCACATAGACTATCTCCTGAGGAAAGGCAGAGTGATCTCAGTATTCTCGGTGCCGAGCGATAGAAAATCGACTGAGTGCGCGCTGGCCACCGCTCTCGCGACGGTCGATGGTGCCGCCGTGTACCCTCGCTTCGGTTCCTCCGACTGCCGCTGCGTTTCGCACCTGATTCACTTCGGACAGACGGAGCTCGAGCATGTCATGGAAACCATCTCAATGAAGCTCGCGATGCTAGATTCTGCATATCCACGAGTGAAACCTAGCCGGTAGCTTGCCGCGCAGAGGCAACATGATTTTAACCAGCTAGCCGGTTACGTGCTCTATATGGCCGACGAATCCGTACTCATAGGACTCATCGTGGTCGGGTTGGTTCTGCTCATCTTCTACCTCTATATCGCCTCGATAGGCAAGGTCCTGGGGCAGATAGGGTTCACGAGACAAGAGATAAGCGTGATTCTGCTCGTGACCTTTCTCCTCGGGTGGATTACGATCCCCCTCGTGCCCGTGGGCGGCTGGTGGGTCGGTATCAGCCTTGGTGGGGCTTTAGTGCCCCTGATCCTGTGCTTCCTCATGGTGAAGTCGGGACGCGTGAAGCTGCCAGAGATGCTGATAGGCGTGGTCATAGTCACGTACATATCCTACTTCGTCACCAGGCCTGAGGAAGGCGTTGGCATTGTGGCTGACCTTCCCCTTGCCTTCGCTCCTGCCCTGGCCGCTGGTCTGTATTCCATATCCACCTTCTGGACCAGCATTGACAGAGCCGCTCCGCTCGCCTATGCATCGGGTATAATCGGGACCATCGTAGGGGCCGACCTCATGCACCTGTCCGAGGTGCTCGCCTTCACTCCTCCAGAGGACGGCTTGACGGTGCTGAGCATCGGCGGCGCAAACATCCTCGATATGGTCTATCTCACCGGCATTGTCGCAGTAGGCGTCGATATCTTCGTCTTCTGGATCAAGCGACAGCAGCTAAAGCGCGGCATGTGGCCGTCGATAATCGAGTTCCAGCGCGGCCCCGAGGATCTGCCTGTTGCTCGGGAACACGCACCAGAGCCGACGCTGAAGCCGGGGCGAAAGGGCAGGCTCTGATTCCGAACTCACCGCGTGGCATCGGGCATCCTTGTCAGTTTGCGATGGTCAATTCGTGGTCTTCGAGTTCGCAAAGCTTTTTCCGTGTCATGCTCTGTCCGGTTGCGTGGCACACGCATTCATAGAGATGCGTCCGTCGACATTGCAGGAGCGTCGCGACTTCTACTCACATGAGTTCGACACGTACGCGTTGCGCAGGTGGATAGGGGACAGAAGCCGTCATCTCAAGTTCGCGATGGTGATGGGCAGACACACCGGCATCGTGCTCGAAAGCAGGGCTGCCAACAAGGACGATGTCGTAGTGATAGACACCTGGCGCTCAGTCCGCGACCTTAGACAGTATGCGCTCAGCTATCTCCCCGAATCCATGTACTACGACAGGAACAGGTACGAAGACGTGTCGGCATGCGCTGGCTGCGACAAAGGCAGAACCGCATGCATGAGATGCTACAACTTCTCGGGCCAGCAGTTGGCTTTCGACCTAGACCCGGAGAACGTGGACTGTCCTTACCACGGCCACATAGGCGACAAGATGTCCGAGGGGAGGGGCTTGTCGCTGTGCATGTATGAGTTCAAGAGACTTAGGATCCAGACTGTGGAGCTCGTCCGCCAGCTGTCAGAAGACTACAGCGAGATCTCCGTCGTTTACTCGGGCAGGGGCTTCCATGTTGTGGTCGACGACGAGGAGGCCTATCAGCTGTCGCGCCGACAGAGGGAACGCCTGGCTGAGATGACGGCGAGACGATTTGCCATCGACGAATGGGTAACTTCGGGCGAATCGAGGCTGATGAGATTGCCGGGGTCGCTCAACGGCCTGGTTTCGAGAAAATGCGTCGTGATGAAAGGTGACTTAAGAGATTTATTGGGGTTTGATCCAAGGACATCTAGAGAGGTGATACCTGCATTCATGGGGTCAGCGTGATCGGTTTGCCCGGATCTCCTTGCCCCTGTAGTAACTCTTCTTCTTGGCTGCCTTTCCCGCCTTCTTCGATTTCTTCTTGCTAGCCATTAAACCACTCCGAACTTAGGAAAGCCAAGCTCGGCAGAGTTACTTCTTCTTCTTGGCCTTTGCCTTCTTCTTCGCCTTCTTTCCGCACTTCCCGCAAGACATCTTACCTTCCTCCTATCGGTTTTTGTTGCGATCAGGCTGCAGGAGCATCTCGCCCATCCAAGGGCCACGTTGTCAACTTCTAGCGACCCACTAGATGCGTCCCTTGTACCTTAATGCTCTTGTGGCATATGATTCTTTTTCTATGGTTCGTCGACTTCGCATCGGATTCGCTTCTATGCATACACAACGGCCTGATTTTGACGCGACCGAACTCGCTTGTGGAAATCTATTTTTACACATCAACGGATATGTCGTGATTGTAAGATGACAAGCACAGTTCCGCCTGCGGGCGAGTTGCGCAAGCTCAAGATATGTCTCATCGGCGATGTTGGGGTCGGGAAGACCAGTCTGATTAGACGCTATGTCCTCGACGTGTTCGATGACAGATACATAGCTACGATAGGCACGAAGGTTACCAAGAAGGAGGTAAGTGTCAGGAATCCGGTCACGGGCCAGCAGGAGAGAGTGATGCTCCTGATATGGGATATCATGGGGCAGCCGAGCTTCCGTGAGGTCCTGCGCGAAGCATACTTCTATGGAGTTCAGGGGTCCTTAGCGGTCTGCGATGTGACCAGCAAGGAGAGCCTCGGCGAACTGAGGTACTGGATCAAGGCGATGACATCTACCACGGGCAACGTGCCAATAGTGTTCCTAGGCAACAAGTGCGACCTGCGCGAGGAAACGCGAATCCAGCAGGACGAGATAGAGCTTTTTGCCAAGAAGCACGATTCGCCCGCACTACTGACATCCGCGAAGACAGGTTACAACGTGGAGGCCGCGTTCACCAAGCTCGTGGACATGATGTTGCGGGAAGGTGGTGGAAGGTAGTCCGCGACAACGATGGTCGTTCGGGTCGCGCTCGACCCCGCAGGTGACGCCAGTGAAGACCGCTTGTTCAAACACCCTCTTCTTCAACGGAAGGATATACACGCTGAGCTCGAGGCCCGCTTTGGCCCGCGCGATGGCCGTGGGCAATGGACGAATCATCGCCGTCGGGAACGACGATGAGGTCAGGCGGTGTCTCCCCAGGGGGGCTGAGAGGGTTGATCTCAGAGGTAGGCCAGTCGTGCCAGGGTTCATAGACTGTCACACACACTTCGTTCAGATGGGTGTGGACGCACTGAACGTCGACCTCTCTCAGACGAAGAGCCTGAAAGAGGCTCTCCAGCTGATGGGGAAGCGTGCTGCGGAGACGCCCGAGGGTGAGTGGGTCATCGGTGTGAATTGGAAGGAGAGCGCCTGGCCGGACGGAAGGTTCATAGATCGTAAGGATCTTGATTCGTGCTGTCCGGATCACCCTGCGGTGGCGCACAGGGTCTGCGGCCACTTATCAACTGTCAACTCCAGAGCAATCGACGAGCTAGGGATAGATGTCAGCACCCCAGATGTGGATGTGGTCCGAGGGAAGCTCACGGGAGTGCTCAGAGAGAGTGCTGTCGCGCTTGTGAGGAGGGCAACACAGCCCGACCGTGCGACGAGGTTGAAGGGGTTGGGCCTCGCGATCAAGAAGGCTCATTCGCTCGGTGTAACTTCGATACACGATAACGGCGAGGCCTGCGACCTCGGGCTCTATGCCGAGTTCGAACGCACCCGCAAGCTGAAGGTACGTGTCTGGTTTAACACACCCTCGGCAGAGGTGGCCTCGAGGAGGAACCTAGCGCTCGTGCACGGTATCGGTTCGGAATGGCTCAAGGTGGGCGGTGTCAAGATATTCTGTGACGGGGCTTTGGGTGCACGCACGGCTGCTCTTTCGGAACCTTATGCAGACGATCCTGCAAACACAGGCATATTCGTCCACGATGAGGGGGAGTTCGACGATCTGGTCGATGCTGTGAATGAAGCGGGAATCCAGCTCGCGATCCATGCCATCGGGGACCGCGGGATTGAGAGGGCGATATCCGCTGTGGAGAGAGCGGTGGGGAGTTCGTCCCGAAAGGACCTCAGGCACAGGATAGAGCATCTCGAGCTTCCGGTCAAGGGCCACCTTCGTCGGATGAGGCGGCTGGGCATGCTAGCATCGATGCAGCCCAACTTCGTCGGCGAATGGGGCGGCTCGGAGGGTATGTACCTGTCAAGGCTCGGCCCTGTCAGGGTCGCTGCCAACAACCCGTTCAGGGATGTCCTGAGGGCCGGCGTGGAGCTGGTGTTCGGTTCGGATTGCATGCCATTCTCCCCCCTCTACGGGATACACTCGGCTGTGAACGCGCCGTTCCCCGCCCAGAGGATAGGTGCTCTGGAGGCGTTGACTGCATACACGAGCGCGGGCGCGTTCGCGTCCTTTGAGGAGCATGATAAGGGCAGACTCACGGGCGGTATGATGGCCGACTTCGTCGTCCTCTCGAGAGACCCGTTCGAGGACACCCGAAACATTCGGGGAATCGAGGTCCTGAAGACAGTCTTGGGTGGCGAGACCGTGTTCGCTGCGCGCCCCTGAGGTATGTTCGCGTACGCCTAATGCCTGTGTCTAAGGTCCGTCCTCGTCAAAAGGTTCTAGAGGGATGGGCTCGCTCTCCGTCATGGGGTTGTTGTGACAATGTTCGAGATAAAGCTCGCCAAAGGTGCGAAGCCTGGAGGCGGGACCCTGCTTTCCGCCTTCCCCAGCGTAGGGATGGTCAGCACCATTGCTGGAAGCTACATCGCGGAGGCTCTGGACATGAAGCGACTGGCATATGTGATATCCGACGAGGTTCCGCCTGCTGCGCTGGTCCAGGACGGTGTTCCGACCTATCCTCTCAGAATCGTGGGGCAGAAGAACCTCGCTGTGCTGAGCTCGGAGTTCCAGCTACCGCTGGCACTCGCCGGACAGATGGCGAGGGCCGCGATGGAGTGGTCCGTCGCCAACGGCTTCGACATGGTGATCGGGCTGGAAGGGCTCATGACCGACCAGCCACCTGGTGCGGATACGGAGTCGAAGCTCTACGGCGTTGGCTCGACCGACTCCGCGAGGAAGATGGTCGTGAACGCCGGCATTGAGCAGTTCAAGGCCGGCATGATAACAGGCGTGTCCGGGGCGATGTTGGCCGAGGGCGAACTGCTCGGGCGAGACGTCATAGTCCTCCTCGTGAGCGCGAACCCGCTGTATCCAGATGCAAGGGGTGCCGCGAGGCTTGTCGAGGGGGTCACCAAGTTGCTGCCGAAGCTCGAACTGGACCTGAAAGAACTCTACGAAGAGGCTGCGCGGATAGAGGAGAACGTGAAGGCGACGGTCGAGAAGACAAAGGAACTCCTTGCGGCGAGACAGAGTCAGGCGGAGCGCCTGGGAAGGTCGTACATGTATGGCTAGCACGGACGTCAAGGGGAGAAGGCTGAGGGACATCAGAGAGATGTCCCGTTTCTGGGACGCGGAGGATCTGATTCGCAACTTCGAGCAGGAGATGGAGAGGCTCGAACGCGGCCTGGGACACATGGTCTGGGATGCGCACGAGCACCGGGTCACCACGTGGCTGAGACCTCTTCCCGTGACGCCCAGGTTCCAGATCGATGAATCAGATAGCGAGGTCGTGCTCAGGGTTCAGCTGCCGAACGTCGACCGGGACAGCGTTAGAGTGGGCGTGGACGAGCGGAGCCTCGAGCTCTTTGCATGCTCGAGGGACCCTGCGTGCCGACCTTACTACCTCAGCCTCGACGTTCACGGCTCGCTCAAGCCGGAGACTGCGGAGGCTAAAGTGGCCGGAGAGCTCTTCGAGCTGAGGGTTTCAAAAGTCAGGAAGAGGAAGGTGGACATAAAGTAGGCGGACGTCGCACCTCGGGGATGTGGGGGTGTAGTTCGTGTGGCCGGTGGATGCACACATTGCGCCCCCCGCTGGCGGCGTCAGCCATCCTCGTCCGAGAAGGTTTAAGTACGGCTTGGTTGTACGGTTACCGTCGGTTGCGACGACCGGTTTTCGGAAGTGCAGTGCGAAGTTTCTAAACAAGGAGGTGTGCAGACAATGACCATATTGGTTCTAGGAGCGTCTGGACAGATAGGTGCGTACACCGCACAGGATTTGATCGAGTTCTGTGGCGAGAAGGACATCATAGCCTCTAGCAGGAGGTTGGCGAACGTCAAGAAGGCGATGGAAGACGTCGGGATTGCCAAGAAGGTCAAGCTGATGGAGCTAGACGCCAACGACTCGGCCAAGGTCCTCGAGGTGATAAGGAAGGAGAAGGTCAAGTCGGTCATCAACTGCGCGTGGTATCAGACGAACCTGGCGGTGATGGATGCGTGCCTGAAAGGAGGCGCGACCTACACGGACCTTGGCGGCTTCTTCGACACGTGCCTCAAGCAACTGGAGTTGCACAAGAAGTGGAAGGACGCAGGCATCAACGCGACCATAGGTCTTGGAAGCACTCCTGGCATGACGAACGTCGCAGGCGCTGCGGGGGCGAAGAGGCTTGACTCGGTGGACAGCATAGACATAGTCTGCGCCTGGGGTAACACGCTCCCTGTCAAGGAGGCCGGCTGGCCGGGATATTCGATAAGGACGGTCCTGGACGAGTTCACGCAGGAGTCGACCCAGTGGATCGACGGGAAGTACCAGAAGCAGAAGATCCTCGGGGGCGAGACGGAGGTTCTGATGCCCGACCCGATAGGGAAGGTGAAGGCGTACTACATCAAGCACTCGGAGCCCGCAACCATGGGCAAGTACCTCAAGGCGAGGCGGGTGACGTTCAGGATAGGCTTCCCTGAGCACGACATGAACACGTTCCTGACGCTGAAGGCGCTCGGGTTCGCGGACACGAAGCCGCTTGATCCGTACAACGTTTCTCCTCTCGACTTCATCACGAGGATGTACCAGAAGGGTGTGGAGGCCGCAAGGGCGGCTCCGCCGAAGGAGAAGTACGAGTACGACATGTTCAGGATAGACTGTGCTGGAAAGAAGGACGGGATGCCCATGACGGTCACTTACTTCATCGTGACTTGGAACGACCCCGAGAGAGGCGTCTCGTCGGCCCGCGACACAGCTGTGCCACCCGCTATAGTGGCGCACTGGCAGAAGACGGGGAAGATCAAGGAGCCGGGGGTCTTCCCTGCGGAGGCGACAGTGGAGCCCTTCGAGTTCTTCAGGGAGCTCGGCAGGCGGAAGATAATGGTAGATGAGCACATCACCACGACCAACAAGTACTACTGAATCAGGGTCGGGAGCGCTGTGACGGAGGGGTCCGAGACCCCCTCCCGAAAAACGCCTTTCTACTTCTCTTGGCCTCTTGCGTGAATTGGAAATAGATGCTACCTCCATAGCCCCGCGGATGTCAGATGGACTGTCTACGCTCCTGAATCCAAGGTCAGTGGCAGTGGTGGGTGCGTCGGCGAACCCCTCCAAGCTCGGGAACGTGATCCTGAAGAACCTGAAGACGGGCAGGTTCAGGCTCTATCCGGTCAATCCCAAGGAGGAGTCGATAGAGGGTCTGAAGTGCTACCGTTCCGTGGGCGAGGTGCCGGATGAGATCGATTTGGCCGTCATCGCATTGCCAGCAGAGGCGACGATACAACCTTTCCTGGAATGCGTAGCCAAGGGGGTGAAACACATCATCGTAACTGCATCGGGTTTCAGGGAATCGGGCGAGGCAGGGGCCGTGCTGGAATCGCAGCTGGTCGACGCCCTGAGAGGCTCCCGCACTCGGATGCTCGGGCCGAACACTATGGGAGTCCTCTCGAAGCGCTCTCGCCTGGATACGTTCTTCATACCGGTCGATCGGAGCAGACGGCCTCCGAGTGGCCCAGTCGCGCTCGTTTCGCAGAGCGGGGCAGTGCTAGTCTCTTCCATGGAGAAGCTTCGCGCCGCGGGTCTGGGGATCTCCGCAGCCATCGGCCTGGGGAACAAGGCGGACTTGACCGAGCTTGATATTCTGGAACTCTTGGCGACCGACCCAAGGACAAAGTGCATCGCGATGTACCTCGAATCTTTCTCGGACGGGCGAAGGTTCTTCGAGCAGGCCTCACGGATTGCGCCCACCAAGCCGATAGTACTCCTCAAGGCAGGGCGTACCCCCGCTGGGACCAGGGCCGCTAGGTCGCACACGGGCGCGATGGCAGCGTCCTCCGACAGGGTCGTCGACTGTGCGCTTACTCAGGCAGGCGTGGTGAGGGCGTACGACGAGGAGGAACTCGTCGACTTCGCGAAGGCTTTGGCACACGTCGGGAGCATCAAAGGCGACCGCATATGCGTTGTCGCGAGCGCTGGTGGATATGGCGTCATCGCTTCAGACTATGTGGAGTCGGCGGATCGGGGGGCGGGTCTTTGTATGGCAAAGCTTTCCGATTCGACGAAGGAGGAGCTTCGAAGAGTTGTGCCAGAATTCGGATCGATCGCCAACCCCGTCGACCTGACTGCCTCCGTCACGGATCAGATGTACGAGTCAGTCCTGGTCTCGCTTCAGAACGACCCAGGCGTCGACGGCATCATGATGTCGCTCGAGCTTCAGCCTCCGAACGTTACGAGGGAGCTGGTCGAAGTTACCGTGAGGCGTTCCCGGTCGCAGGGTGCACCGGTGGTCGTCAGTCTCTTCGCAGGTCAAAGGACCGATGCGCTCGTGAGGCATCTCGGCAAGCGCGGGGTCGTCGCGTACCCGACCATCTGGAGAGCGGTGCGTGCGCTCGGAGTTCTCGCAACAAGGGGTCGATTCCTGGAGCGCCACAAATAAAGCGCCTTCAGAAGACCCGATTCAGGCAGTCTTTCAGGCGGGCCGTGACAGGTCTTCTGGGTTGGGGTTTTGCAGTAAAGCGTTTCTCCCCTTAGCCGCCAATCCTGAAGACCTTCGTGCCGCACTTCGGGCATGAGCCCTTCGTCGCGGGCTTTCCATTCTTCAGCTTGACCTTCTTCGGGTCCTTCATCTCGACAGACTTCTTGCACTTCACACAATAGGCCTTCGTCAGATTCCCACCGTCCCTGTATCGGCTAGTGTTAATATATAACCTTTTGGATGATTTCCAGTAGACCTGGCACCTGCTGCGGAATTATGGCCATGCATCGTTCTCGGCTGCTGTCTGCAGAGGCTAAGGGGCAATGATCCTCCGAAACCGAGATATACTCTGCATGCGGAGATTCTGGTCCCAGAGGGATGGGACCGGATGCCTCCACATTCGAAAGATTCTGACAGAGGTCGCGGAGGCGAGTCGGAAGATCCGCTCCCGGCCATGTACGAGAACCAGGTCGGTGTTAACTTCGGAAAGGGCCTGGCAGATCCGTTCGTCCCGATCCTCGCCATACGCCTCGGTGCCACGGCCGGCCAGTTGGGTTGGCTCCAGGCGTTCATCAACCTGTTCCCAGCGGTCATGCAGGTCCCCTGGGGCAAGCTGAGCGATTTCTTCGGAAGGCGCGTACCTTTCCTCGTGGTCGGGGGAGTCCTTTCGTTCGGGCTGTATTTCCTGATGGTCGGCTCCGTGAACGCGTGGCAGCTGATCTTCCTGGTTTCCGTCCAGATGGCAGTGGGCTCGATGATGATACCCACCTGGTCTGCACTGGTCGGGGACAACACAACACCCAGAAACCGAGGCTCCGTGATGGCGAAGTTCTTCGCCGTCTCGACAGTCGCGAGCCTGGTGGGGACTATGATTGCTGGGGCAATAATGCCGGAGGAGAAGGACGGGAGTGTGCTCGCAGTCTTCGCGCTGCCGTTCTTCATGGCAGGCCTTAGCGGGATCATCGGTTCGCTCGCACTCACGCGCATCAAGGAACGCAAGAGGCAACTGCACGCATCGCCCAGGCGCATATTCGCCTTCGGGCTCAAGTCGTTTCTCTTCACATCGGATCTGACATCGAACGTCTACTTCAGGAACCTCGTCATCCTCAACACCACCTTCAACTTCATAATGTCGCTCATCTGGCCCATACTCTACCTGACATATGTCAAGGTGATAGGCGCATCTTTGCTGGAGATCGCAGTCATGACAGTCATCTCCGGCGGTGCGACCGTGTTCTTCCAGACCCGCGTTGGTAGGCTTATGGACTTGACCGGCCCCATGCCGCTCATACTGATATCGAGGTTCGCATATGTTTCCGTGCCAGTGGTGTATGCCCTCGCCACGCAGGCATGGCACATATACGTGCTGAATGCAGCCCTCGGCCTTGCGAACGCGATGTCTAATGTAGCGTTCTTCGCTTACATCCTGGACGTCGCTCCGGACGAGAAGAAGGCCGAGTACTTCGCCGTGTACAACACGATGATCGGGATAGCGACTTTCTTCGGATCCATACTGGGCGGTTATCTGACCAACTACTTCCTCGACAGATACGCAGGCGACTTCGTCCTGGGCCTCGGAACCGTATACGCCATATCGGCTGTGGGCCGCATCGCGTGTGCTCTTTGGTTCTTCAAGTTGAAGGACCCAGTGAGATATCCTGAGACGCTCACAGGCGTCATCAAGAAGAAGCTCTCGGAATGGCGGGCCACGATGTCAGCCAAATGAGGTCTCGTGTTCGGGTATCAGAAAAGTATCAGAAAAACGACAAAAACAGTATTGGCGTAGAATAGGTTTGGATGCCTGGGTCATTCGACTCTCTTGCCGGCGACATAGGTCCTCAGTAGCCTCCTGTCCTCCCTCGGGACAGTCATGAGGGTCTTCTCCAGGCGCAATGCCCTGAAGGTCTTCCAGAGTCTGCTTGGTCGCATCTTCCACACCTCCTGAAAAGTGAAATCTCGGCCTGTTTCGGGCCTCCGAGGAACAAGCCGAACTCTCACATTGAGGACGCTCTTGCGCTTCCGCTATCGTGGAACGAAGAACTCATCCATCTGCGGATTTGCGCGAGCATACTCATCGCCATAGTCTTACACTGATGTGTTATAAGACCGTTTTCCCGATACGCTCTGAATGAATTATGAATTTTATATAAAAAACATCTATTTTGAGGAAAACGACATCCACATGTCGGAATTCGTAGAACTCGGGTCGCTTCCGGCAAATGGTAGTATTCAAATCGTATAATATTAATGCCCTTATACATACTCGGGTCCCGAGAGCGCCTCCTCTATCCCAAATATGCTAGCATGACGGCGATCAGAACCAGTATGCCGACAAGGACGACGAACAGGAAGATGAGCGCTCGTTTGTCTATCATGTGCTCGGGCGGCGTAATCGCAGCTGCGGCAGATTAAGACTTCTCTGGAAAACGTGCATATAGTTGATAGTGGGTTTTGCATCTAGTATGGCGCTTTCCGATATCACATCTCTCACTAGCAAGGAGCGTATACTGCTCTATCTGTCAGATTTCCTCAACATGGAGGACAGGTATGAGCTGCCTCAGGAACTCACACAAGAAGTCATATCTTATGCAACAGGCGTTCAGCGCAAGCACCTGTCGCAGTATCTCGACGACCTACTCTCGGCCAACCTCGTGGTGGAGCGCAAGGCGCACATCCACGGGATGAGGCAGCGGATGAACGGATACTATCTGACGCCCGCTGGGTACGCGAAGGCGAGGGAGCTGCGAGAGAGGGTTGAGCAGTCCATAGTGCCGATCAAGATCGATGGCCAAGTTAGGGAGATGAAGGTCGCAGAGATAGACGACTCTACATCCGCCCA
Source organism: Thermoplasmata archaeon (assembly GCA_038852315.1). Taxonomy (GTDB): domain Archaea; phylum Thermoplasmatota; class Thermoplasmata; order UBA10834; family UBA10834; genus COMBO-56-21. The sequence goes on from JAWCKF010000005.1 coordinate 22,480, forward strand.
CATCTCTCTGTGCGACATAGTCAGGGAGGCGATTCGGGCGGGTTCACTAGATATGGCCAGCCTTGAAAGCCTCGAGAAGAAGAAGCGGGAGGCGGTTGAGGCCGAGGAGGAGGCATCCGAGGTCTACAAGCGCGCTCTCCAAACGGCCTGGCGCGACGGCAGAGTGACCGCTACGGAGCGATTCCTCGTTGAGGAGCTCAGGAAGCACCTCAAGATAAGCGAGGAGCAGCACAGGATTCTCGAGGAAGAGATTGTCAGGAAGCTTGCGCAGGATCACATGGAGTTCAGGCGAATATACCGGGCGGTGCTCGAGATAGCACTTGCGGACAGGGTGATTGAGGGCCCTGAGGAGGCGATCCTCGAGACCCTGCGGAAGATGATGAGGATATCACGCCGGGAGCATGCGGAGCTGTTCAAGGAGGTCGAGGAGCAGGTGTGTGGTCCACCGGGCTGCGATAAGGAATCACATGCCGACCCCTCGTCGTTCGCTCGCGGGCACGCTGGATGAGATATGGTTTTTCACGCTCTGATCGCTGCGTTCTTCCTCCCCGAGCATCCCTCTACGAACGCAACAGCCATCCTTGGCGTGTTGTGGTGGTAGCCCACTTGTCCGTCGTTCGTCACCATGATGATACCACCGTACCCAGAGACCCTCCTATGCAGCACACCGATGGCCGAGGCGCAGGCACTGCTCGGGTCGTGGGATTCTTCCAGCAGGTCCAATGCTGTCTTGGAGAGGAGGACTGACATTATCTTCTCCCCCCATCCAGTGGCTGACACCGCACCGACTTCGTCGTCCGCATATGCTCCGGATCCTATCAGCGGGGAGTCGCCCACTCTCCCGGGAAGCTTCCTAGGAATGCCGCCGGTGGAAGTGGCAGCCGCAACGTGTCCGTCTCGGTCCAATGCGCATGCGCCGACCGTGTCGGCGCCTTGGCCTGCGAAGTGCTCTCTCGTCCTCAGTACACCTGTCCGGAGGAACTCACGATAGTCCTCGAGCTCCCTCCCGACCAGAAGCTCTTCCTCGCTGCATCTTCTGAACCCCTGCTCCAGGGCAAAGTCAGTGGCACCTTCGCCGACCAGCATTGCGAAGGATGTCCTCTCCATGATCTTCCTGGCGACTTGAACGGGGTGAAGGACATGCTGTATGGCTGCGACCGCGCCTGACTTGAGCGTCGAACCGTCCATGATCATCGCGTCCATCTCTACCTTGCCGCGCTGGTTCAGAACGGAGCCGCGTCCAGCATCGAAGACGGGCTCATCCTCAAGCAGAGAAACAGCTTGCTCAACCGCATCCAGGGCGGTGCCACCGGCCATCAGAACTTCGTATCCGAGTTCAGCAGCTCTTCTACAACCGTCGATGTGATCCTGAACCTGGTCATCGGGTATGTCCCACGCACCGCCGTGGACTATTACCGAAGGCTTCGTGCCGAGGGAGATGTGCTGCCGGTTCTTCAGCTCACTCCACCAACTTGAATACCTTGTCGTGCGGTCTTGCTCTTTCTTTCACCTTTATGCCGACGGACTGACCGACCGTGGCTGTCTGGATAGGCTTCCGGTCTATCTCCATCGATTCTATCTTCTGCTCGAAGTTCGTAGTCGCGCCCCTTACCCTTATCGTGTCCCCGATGGACAGCGAGCCGGAGGTGATGTCGACCGCTATGACGCTGGGCTTCGCGAAGAATATCGTCACCGTCCCAACCTGCACCTCTTCCGCCATATTGATTCCCCGCCAATCGAATCGCCTTTCCGCTATTTATGGGCTGTCGGTGCATCTTCGATGAGAGCTGGAGCCTTGGCGGGATTGCTCCTGCCACGACGAGCAGATTGCACGACAACTTATATTAGGAGGGAGCGTTTCACTCATCTTGCCCCTATGGGCCAGATTCGGTGACTGTGAGATGCTAGAAGCATCATCAAGGACTAGGAGGAAGCCCGTGGTCAAGAGGTACGCCACGCCGCCCAGGTTCGCGGGGGAGATGCTCAGCGTCCTCACTGACGTCATGTCCGTGGAGAGCCTCGATACCGTTCTGCAGAAGATAGCTGAGACGATTGCCGAGCTGTTCTCGATGCGTACGCTCGTGATAGGCGTGCTGGAGGAACACGAGCGTGTGTTCCGCGTTAGGGCCGCTTATGGGTACGACCCAGAGAGGGAGAGGAAGATCAAGAAGTTCACTTACACCTACGAGCGATTGCAGAAGGACATGGACGAGAAGTACAAGGTCGCCGAGGACGTGTACTTCATACGGCCGTCACCTGCAGAGTTCATCAAAGGAGAAGAACCGTTCTATCAGAACCTGGCCAACATAACCAAGCCCAGGACAGACCCCTCCGTGTGGCATGAGCTGGACTACTTCAGGTTCATCTTCCGTGATCGCACGGGCAGGCCGATTGGTTTTCTGGAGCTCAACGATTCGATGAACGATAGAATACCTGACATGGCTACGATTGAGGCTATGCAGATATTCTCGAAGCTGGCGGGCGTGGCGATAGAGAACGCCAGGCTGTTCCAGCAGCAGGTCGAAGCAGCAAAACGATCTATGTTCCTGAGCGACATAATCGCGCACGACATAAACAACTACAACCAGGCCGTAACGAGCTACCTGCAGCTGGCCACAGCAAGCAAAGGCGTTCCGGCAAAGGTGGCCAACTACCTGGAGAGGGCGTCGGCCGCCGCGTGGAGTATCAGCGAGACGATACAGCGGGCCAACAAACTTGTCACAATCGAGCAGGAGGGTGCTAAGAACCTGGGGCCGGTCGAGCTGGGCCAGGTTCTCAAGGAGAGCGTCGAGGAGGTCAGGAGGACACATGAGGACAGGGACTTCGAGATAGACCTCAAGCTAGGCAACCACAGATACTTCATAATGGGAAACGAGCTGGCTAACGAGATTTTTGTGAACATCATAAGCAACGCCATCGACTACGACCCACACGAGAAGGCCAAAGTCGAGATCAGCATAGGCGAGTTCACTGTTGAGCCCAGGAAGTATTGGTGCGTGTCTGTGGCCGACAACGGCATCGGCATACCGGATTCAAAGAAGAACGTGGTTTTCGGCCGCTTCTCGGGGGGCGAGGACACGGGACCAGGAAGCGGCTTGGGCCTGTCGATAGTTCGTGCCGTGGTTGAGGCCTATCACGGCATGGTGTGGGTTGAGGACCGTGTGCCCGGCGACCCTTCGAAGGGCAGCGTGTTTCGTGTGGCACTACCCATGACATCAGGCAAGTGATGTGGGTCGACATGAGGTTCAGCGGCAAGGTAGTCCTCATAACCGGTGGCACCGAAGGGATGGGATTCGCTACCGCAGAACTGTTCCTGAGAGAGGGCGCGAAGGTCGTCATAACTGGGCGGTCGGCCGAAAAAGGTGCTAGAGCGTTGAGAATGCTGAGGCGCTACGGCGAGGTAGCCTTCGTGAGGGGGGACGTATCTAGGGCACGGGATGCGAGGCGCATGGTGGAGGCCACGGTGAAGCGTTTCGGGAGGCTCGATGTTCTTTTCAACAACGCAGGAGTCTATCTCGAGAAGAGGGCGGAGGACACGACTGAGGAGGAATGGGACAGGGTCATCGACATCAACCTGAAGGGCACCTTCCTGGTGTCGAAGTACGCAGTCCCCCATATGAAAAGGCAGGGTGGCGGCGTGATCATCAACAACTCCTCCGACGCAGGCCTGATAGGGAACAAGTCGTGTCCTGCCTACTGCGCGTCTAAGGGCGGTATCACCATAATGACGAAAGCGATGGCGCTCGACTACGCCAAGGACAACATACGCGTGAACTGTGTGAACCCTGCAATAATCGAGACGCCCATGCTGATGAGAGAGGTGAGGCGGGCCAAGGACCCACGGGCATACATGCGTGAGAGCCGCGAAACTCAGCCGATGGGCAGGATAGGAAGGCCGGAGGAAGTCGCCAAGGCCGTGCTTTTCCTGGCATCAGAAGAAGCATCTTTCGTCACAGGCGCCGCACTCTCGGTTGACGGCGGCACGACGGCGCAGTGAGTCCTCGGCCATAGTGAATCTCTGCTCCGGGGACTTCGTTATGCGGACGTTGGTCAATCTTCTCGCCGGGCATCGATGATTCAAAGTTCGCCGACATACCTATATCCGTTCAATCATTCATCAACGGAGGAGCGACCAAAATGAGCAAAGAAGATGCCGTCAGCATACTGACGGATGCAGTGGAGATGGAGTTCCAGGGCAGGCAGTTCTACGAGGACGTCGCAACCAGAGCAAAGCATCCCCGCACCCGGGCCGTGTTCTCCAGCCTCGCGAACCATGAGCGGAGGCATGCTGAGGTGATAGCCGAGGAGCTTGCGAGAATCAAGGAGGGGAAGGAATGGAAGTCGTTGGACGAACTGCGCTCTTCCTTGGGCGGGCATCCCAGGCTCTCCGTGTTCGAGGAGCCGCGCTTCAGGAGGCTCGAGTTCGACCCAGCCGCGGGCGAGATCGAAGCTCTTAAGCTTGGAATAGAGGTCGAGAAAAAATCGATCGACTACTACAGGAATGCGGGTGCGCGGTCTCTAGAGCCCAAGGCGAGGGAGGTGTTCAACTGGCTGGTCGGTCAGGAAGCCGGCCATTTGATCATTCTGGAGGCCGAGTACGAGTATCGGTCGAACCCAGGGTATTACTACGACAACATGGAATTCAGTCTCGAGGTGATGTGATGCACCTCAGAGCGAGCCCGACCTGATTGATTCGACAATGAGGAGCATGTCAGAGAAGACCGCATAGGCGGTCTGGTCGACAGTGGGTTCGGACTCGACGATGGTCAGCTCTCCCATGAGGTCAGTACGAATCGTCAGCGCGCTCGATGTGCCATCGATGCTCCAGAACTGGCTCCCCGGTCCGACCTCCTCTGGCGCGACCCTGAGCGCGATGCCGGTATCGAGCCGTCGCGCCGTCGCGACGAGCTTGATCTTCCTCCCACTTCTCGACGCTCTGACTAGGTCGTCAGCGGTCAGGTCTCGGATGCCGCGCCTGTCCACCTGCCTCGGCGTCATGTCGGCATCCATGAGCACGTTCGCGAGCGCGGTGATCTTCGCGGCCGCGTCCCAGCCATCGATGTCGAGCGATGGGTCAGCCTCCGCAAAACCGCGCTGCTGAGCGGTTTTGATGGCTTCGTCCATGCCCCTTCCCCTTGACATCTCCGTGAGGACGAAGTTCGATGTGCTGTTGAGTATGCCAGCAAGGCCGAGTATCTCGCAGCCGGGGAGGGTCTTCTCCACCAGGCTGAACACAGGTGCGCCGTCCATGACCGTGCCCTCAAACCTGAAGTGTACGCCCTTCGAGCGCGCGAGGTTCCTCAGGGAGCGGTACGAGAAGGCTATTGGCCCCTTGTTGGCCGTGACAACGTCCATGCCATGCTCCATGGCGGTCCTGATGTGGTTGATTGCCGGCTGACCGGACTCTATGTTCAGCGTCGACAGCTCTATCATCAGGTCCGCATCGCAATCAGAGATGATTTCCTCAGCTGACTTGTCCGTGGCCTCAGGACCGTACCCCGCAAGTCCCCCGTGTCGGCTCATCAACTCTAAACATCTCTGAAGATCGAGCGGAGTCTTGGAGACAAGCGACCCTCTGTGTCGTGTGGATATCGCAAGAATCTCTGCATCAAGCCCGCGGTTCTTGAGCAGCCAGTTCCTTTTCGATAGGAGCAGTCTAGCGAATGCCTGACCGACGTTTCCAAACCCAACGAGCGCAACCCTGAGGATCATTTCGGCCATCTCTTGCAGAGCATCGACCCGCAAGAAGATGTACAATGCGGGATTCAGCCCTGTGGAGCGGAATGCATTTCACTCAGAGCTTTGTGAACTCTTCCTTGCCCGCTCCGCATTCGGGGCAGGTCCAATCATCAGGGAGGTCCTCGAAAGAGGTGCCTGGGGGGATGTTCTGGGTCGGGTCTCCTACGGCCGGGTCATACACATATCCGCACACATTGCATTGGTACTTGTCCATGCGTTACACTCTCTCCAGCGGTATCCAGTTGTGGGTACATTACCATGTCGGGCCTCACTCTCTTTTCCTTCGGACGCTCAGGACGCGCAAGAATCTGTCCTTTCTCCTCCAAACTGGCTGACTCCGAGGGTCTCTTCCGAAGAGAAGAGGCTTCAAAATCCTTCAGGCCGGCACGACGAGTTTCGAAATTCGGCTCACGATTGTCCTTCGAGTATTGAACCAATGAGGTGGAAAATCGCCTGTTTTTTGTTCGTAGAGGAATGCTTAAGTACATTCTCGATTGTCCAGGGCGCGGGGAACTCGGGAATCCCAGCAAGCATTCCCGCGGGATGTGCCTGAGATAGTGTCGGGTCAGGTGTTCGGATGAAGATAAGCAGTTTCAGATGGCTGTTCGGGAGGAACAGCGAGTTCTGGCCAACGAACATGAAGACGGGCATGTGGGCGTGGGTGGGCCACAGGCTCACTGGCATTGTCCTGGTCGTCTATGTCTTCATGCACCTGTCGTTCATAACGCAGGCGTCGCTGAGCCACGAGAAGTTTGACAGCCTGATGGAGGTTGTTGCTCAGCCCATGTTCGTGTTCCTGGACTTCGTGCTGGTGTGCGCTGTGATCTATCACGCGATGAACGGGCTGCGGGTGGTGCTCTTCGACATGGGGATAGGCATCAGGCGCCAGAAGCTGGTGTTCTGGGTCATGATGGCGATTGCTGCGGCCATGATCGTGGCGGGCTTCTGGGTGCTGTTCGACGCAGGACTGTTCCAGGGAGAGTGGTTCTGATGGGGGAGCAGAGAGTTGCCACCAGCAAGGTCGCGGGCACATGGCCTTGGTTCCTCCAGAGGCTCTCCGGCGTGCTCCTGATCGTGCTCCTCGGCATCCACATATTCGTCAGCCACTTCTGGCACGTCGGCGAGGACATCACCGTGGACAGTGTGAACGAACGCCTTAGGGAGCTCACCTACATCGTCGTGGACTATTCTATGCTTGCCTTGGTGCTCTACCACGGGCTGAACGGAACGAGGACGGTGTTGCTCGACTTCGACAGGTTCGCGAAGAGGCGGAAGGGTGTGGACGTTGGCCTGACTGTCCTCGGGATAGCGATGATGATCTGGGGCATAGTCATCCTTTGGCCCTTCATCACGGGCTGAGGGGGTGAATGAGGCATGATATACCACAAGGTTCTGGTCATAGGGGGCGGACTTGCTGGGCTGAGGGCCGCGATAGAGGCAGCGCCCAGGGTCGATACTGCCATTGTAACTCAGGTGCACCCTGTGAGGTCGCACTCTGGTGCCGCGCAGGGCGGGGTAAACGCGGCGCTGGCCAACAACCCACAGGGGGCTGACGACACACCGGAGAAGCACGCGTTTGACACGATTAAGGGCAGCGACTATCTGGCCGATCAGGATGCCGCGGAGCTAATGACTAGGGAGGCACCCGGCTGCATTTACGAGATCGAGCACTGGGGGTGTCCATTTTCAAGGACCGATGAGGGCAAGATTGCCCAGAGGCCTTTCGGCGGTGCTGGATTTCCCAGAACTTGCTTCGCTGCCGACAAGACAGGGCAGTACATGCTCCACACGCTGTGGGAGCGATCCGTCAAGCTGAACATACCGATATACGAGGACAGGGTCCTCGTGGATGTCGTCCTTGAGGGCGACACGTGCAGGGGTGTGATATGCTGGAATCTGAGGACGGGAGAGCTCGAACCCTTCATGGCCGAGGCGGTCATATTCGCCACCGGTGGGAGCGGCCAGATATACGGGAGGTCGACGAACGCACTGATCAGTTCCGGCTCCGCACTCGCGGCAGCGTACAGGCGCGGTGTTCCGCTGAAGGACATGGAGTTCATACAGTTCCATCCGACTTCGCTCTATGGCACGAACATACTTATGACCGAGGGCGCCCGGGGTGAGGGCGGTTATCTGATAAACGCGCTCGGCGAGAGGTTCATGGCGAGATACGCCCCCAAGGCTATGGAGCTCGGTCCGCGGGACATCGTGTCCAGGGCGATTCAGACTGAGATCAACGAGGGCAGGGGCATAGACGGCAAGGACTACGTCTATCTCGACCTGCGTCACCTGGGCAGGGAGAAGATTCTGGAGCGCCTCCCTGGTATCCGTGAACTTGCGATAAACTTCGTCGGCGTGGATCCGATCGAGAAGCCAGTGCCCATACAGCCGGGCCAGCACTACACGATGGGCGGCATAGACACGGACATAAACGGAGCCACGAAGTTCAAGGGTCTGTATGCCGCGGGCGAATGCGCTTGCGTGAGCGTTCATGGGGCCAACAGGCTCGGGGGAAACTCCCTTCTCGACACCGTCGTCTTCGGCAAGATAGCTGGGAGGGTGGCGGCGGACTACGTCCTCGCCAAGAAGGACCAGAAGCAGGGCGAGGCCGCGATCATGAAGTGTATGAGGGAGACGCGCGCCAGGATAGACGACCTCCTCTCCAGGAACGGCCCGGAGAACCATGCTGACATCAGGGCCGAGATGCGTGAAACCATGATCACAAAGGTGGGGATATTCAGAGACAAGAAGCCGATGGAGGAGGCCCTCGCCAAGATAAGGGAGCTCAAGGAGAGGTACAAGCGCATAACGGTCCAGAACAAGGGAAAGATCTACAACCTCGACCTCATACGCGCGCTCGAGCTGGAGGGCATGCTCGACGTGGCTGAGGCGATAATCGTCGGGGCCCTCAAGAGGGAGGAGAGCAGAGGAGCGCATTCCAGGCTCGACTTCAAAGAGAGGGACGACGAGAGGTTCCTCAAGCACACGATTGCGACCTACTCGCCGTCCGGCCCGATCATAACCTATTCGCCGGTCAAGATAACCAAGTACAAACCTGAGGCGAGGAGGTACTGATATGGCCGATGGAGAGGTGACGCTGAAGATACAGAGGTTCGACCCTTCCGCGGACACGGAGCCGTACTGGCAGACCTTCAGGATACCGCTCAGACCGGCAATGACCGTGCTCGACGCGCTGTTCGAGGTGCTCAACCACCACGACGGGACTCTGGCCTTCAGGTTCTGCTGCAGGGCTGGCGTCTGCGGTTCGTGCGCCATGATGATTGCAGGCAAGGTCAGGCTGGCGTGCGAGACCCAGATCAGTACTCTGCTGGACAAGGGTGAGATCATGATCAGCCCTCTGCCACACCAGAAGGTGATCAAGGACCTGGCGGTTGACTACGACCTGTTCTTCAGCAGGATCAAGGCGGTGAAGCCGTACCTGGTTGGCAAGGAGCCATATCCCGAGAAGGAGTACATCCAGATGCCCAAAGAGCGCGTGCCGATCAACGAGCCGATAGACTGCATACTCTGCGGCTCGTGCACCAGCGTATGCACGATGGCCTGGCTGAACAAGGAATACCTCGGACCAGCAGCTTTGCTCAAGTCCTACAGGTTCCTCGTTGACACGCGCGATACGATACCCGACGAGCGTCTGGACATAATCGAGAGCGAGAACGGTGTCTTCAGGTGCCACACTCAGTTCAACTGTGTCGAGGCCTGCCCGAAGAAGCTCAACCCGACCGAGGCGATACAGAGACAGAAGATCAAGCTCATCAAGAGGAGGCTCTTCGGAAGACGAAGGAAGGGCTGAGGGGGGTCTATCACAGGCTGCGTCGTTAGCGTTCTGTGTGATCTGGCCTAGCGCCCTCAGGAGGCCGTTCCTTCAAGGTAAGCGACCGAGCCTACGTCGATTTGGATGGGCGGACTTCGGTGTTACTTCTTGCCTTCCTTGAGTGACGTGAAGAAGTCGTGGTGGTCTTCTTCGTCCTCGAGTATTGATTCGAAGATGAACCTCGTCGTCGGGTCCTTCTCGGCATCCGCGAGATCCTCTATCTTCTTGTACATCTCCATAGCCTCGACCTCGGCTTTGATGTCGTTGTCAATCATCTCCCAAAGAGACCCGCCGACGTTTATCGGCGCGGGCTTCGTCGTGGGCACGCCGCCCAGGTACCAGAGCCTCTCAGCTATCTTCTCCGCGTGCTTCATCTCCTGGACCGCTATCTCCTTCAGCTTCTCGCTAACCGCGAAGTGCTCTGGTCCGGCCCACTGCACATGTTGCCACATGTACTGGACCGATACCTGAATCTCCCTAGCTATCGCCTCATTCAGCATGTTCTTCAGTTTCTCAGACGCCATTCTCTCTCCTCCATGTTCTGTGGCCGCGCAGATTGCTCGGCTGACAGCTGCGCGGTCCTATGTCGGCGCCCCGTACAGGCCATCTCAATCGTTTAAACCTTTTCGCGAACCCGTCAGAGAGCAGAGTTCGGGCTTGCGTTCCTTTGACGTAACCGTCATCATGTAGAATCGCTATTCTGGGTAGGGTTGTATGGTCAGGGTCAGGTTTACCGTAGACAACACAGGTCACTTCGATGTCGAGCTAAGGACGCCCGCGTCACCTTCAGTGAAGGCGCTGCTCAGCGCCCTGCCATTCTCCACGCGAGCTCACAGGTGGGGGGAGGAGGTGTACTTCGAGGTGCCGTTCCATGTGGACCTCGAGTCCGACGCCCGTCAGGATTTCGACGTCGGAGAGGTTGGCTTCTGGCCAGATGGGGACGCCATAGCCATCTTCTTCGGTAGGACGCCTGCCAGCACTGACGACAGACCACGAGCGTACAGCCCGTGCAACCCCGTAGGCCGGGTAGTGGGTGACTTGAGCACTCTCTCGTCAGTCAGAGAGGGCTCGCCAGTGAGGGCGGCCCGTGCCTGAATCTTGCACTCCTACTGGCATGTGTATCCGCCGTCTACAGAGAACGCCGTGCCCGTGATGAAGCTCGCATCGTCCGACGCGAGGAACAGCACGGCGCTGGCGACTTCGCGCGGTCTCCCGAGCCTGCCTATCGGATGGCACGCGCAGAGTTCCCTGCGGTATTCGTCGATGGGTTTCCTCCTGGATCTGGCCTCTTGATAGAACATGGGGGTTTCGATCTCCCCCGGGCAAACGCAGTTGACCCTGATGTTCTTCGTGGCATAGTCAAGCGCCATGCACTTCGTCATGAGAACGACGGCGCCTTTTGAGGCGTTGTACGCCACGGCGTTCCTGTCTCCCACGAGGCCGCTGCAGGATGCGTTGTTGACTATGACGCCACCTTTTTGCCTGAGCATTATGGGGATGACATGCTTGCACATCAGGAAGACACTCTTCACATTGACCGCCATTATCCTGTCCCATTCCTTCTCGGACACGTCCTCGACTGTGCCCTCCACGAGGATGCCCGCGTTGTTGAACAGGACATCGATGCCTCCCATGCGTGACACTGTCGTCCTCACCATCCTCCTGACATCGGTACCCTTGGACACATCACCGATCAGAAGCAGCGGGTCGAACCCTCTGCCGCGCATTTCGGCAACGGCAGCCTCGCCGTTCCTCCGCGAGATGTCAAACAGAGCCACGCGAGCCCCTTCCTCCAAGAACGCCTCTACCGTGGCCTTTCCTATCCCTGATGCCCCTCCTGTGACGACTACTCTCTTTCCCTCGAATCTTCTCATAGGCAAGCGTACCACAAGAACGCCGTATCGATGAGATACGATATAACCTTGCGTCGGCTCACCGGGGGCTCATCCAGCAAGTAGAAATAAGTGCGATGAGTTCGGCGTAGCGAGGCTGAATCAATTGGCCCTGAGAGTCCTAGGTCTGTTGGGCAGCCCTTGCACGGACGGCAACACGGCCGCGCTCCTCGATGCCGTGCTCGAAGGAGCCAGGGCGGCAGGGGCAGAGACTGAGAGGATAGACTTGGCCAGGCTCAACATCCACCCTTGCTACGAGTGCAGGGGCTGCGACTCAGAGGGTGCATGCGTCAGGGCGACGGACGACATGCCCGTGATATACTCGAGGGTGCGGTTGGTGGATGCCATAGTGCTCGCATCGCCCATCTTCTTCATGGGCGTGACAGCCCAGACCAAGGCTATGATCGATAGGTGTCAGTGCTTCTGGGTCGAGAGGTTCGTTCTGAAGAGACGCCACTACGAAGGCAGGAGGAGGCCAAAGGGTCTGTTCGTCTCGTGCGCCGGGGGCTCGAAGATGAGCATGTTCGACCCCGCCATCCACGTCGTCAGGGCATTCTTCTCTGCGCTCGATTTTGAATACGCTGGCGAGATTCTGCTGCCCGGCACCGACGCCCCTGACATAGGTTTGCGTCGCTCAGCAGCAATCGAAGCTGCGCGGGCGGCCGGCTCGAGGGTATGTCAGTGAGCGGCTCAGAGCATCTCTCCCTTTCGCATTACCTTTGCGACGCTTCCGTCTCGTCGCTCCGCGTCGATGTTGACACCAGGAGCGGTCACGAAGTCCCAGTGAATCGCTGACGCGGAGGTACCTCCGTATGACTTGTTCATCCCGAAGGCGATGTGGGCTGTCCCGCAGATCTTCTCGTCGGTCAGTATGTATCCTATCGCCCTGTCGATTCTTGGGTTGAACCCTATCCCAAGCTCCGCTATGTTGGTGGTCCTCACTGGCTTGTACCTCCTGGAGTCGATCCTCTGGGCAGCCTTGAACGACTTCACAATCAAGTCCGCGTTTATCCGAGCGGATATGCTTTGGAGGTCGAGCTTCCCGTCCCTGAATGTGAACCTTACGTCCCTCACCAGCTTCTCGGTCGTCTGGTCTCTCGTGACAGGGCAGTAGAAGGTGCCTTCACCCACAGTCTCGTGCGTCGCATAGAAAAGCTCTCCGGCGGGAAGGTTCGCCCCTCTGTCGTTCGCCTCGATGTCATCGTCGCTGATGAACCCGTCATCGATGTTCGCTCTGCGTCCATCTATTCTAACGCGGAAGTCAGTGCCTTTGTCGTCCCAAATGTGCACCCAGGAAGCATCGGCGAACTTTCCCTGAAGCCTCCTGCCGGTCCGCATGAGCTGCGCAGGAGGCACGGAGATGCCACCTAGGACTAGTCGCCGAAGATCAGAGAACGACACGCCATATGCCTTCGCGGCCGCCTCCGTCGGCCAGCCAACATACGCCCATTTCTTCCCCTCGGTAGGCTTGTGTATGATGTCGACGATCGGCATCACTGATTTCTGTCTGGCGTGTATCTTGTTCCGGGGAAGCGAGGCCATGAGCCCCGGATTGTCGAACTCTTCGAGGACGATGATGGCGTCAGCAGACCTCACTGCCCCCTCAAGATGTCTCGGCGTTATCGAAAGCACTGATGGCGAAGCTGTGCGAAAGACCTCCTTCATGTACCTGTCTGAAGAGACTGTGATGAGGGGAACAGCCCCCTGCCTGTAGCACTCTACCGCGATCTTCTCCAGCATCCTCATCGAGTGCGCGCCACCCTTAACGATGACTGCTTCGCCCCTCGAAACGTTCAGTGAATTGACAACGTTCCTCGCACACGCATCCATCGTCTTCTCGCCCACAGAGACCATTGTGACCAACCGCTGTGGCGGGCGCAGATTGTCTCGCTACTAATACATGCCGGACCTGCTCGGGAAGGATGTGCCATCATCAGAGCCGCTTGACGACGATGGCGGGCCTACAGGTGCGCATGTACTGGGGGCATGCGAGGCACCCCTTCAGGTTGGGCCTGCCGGATTCAGGTGGGTCGGTCCTGACGAATCCCAGCTTCTCGAAGAATCCAGGTGCTCTGGCAAGCGCCCAAAGCTCTGACGCCCCTCTCCTCCTGACGTCTTCCTCTATAGCCTCTAGGAGGCGTCTGCCGAGCCCCTTGCCACGCAACTCCTCGGAGATAGCAAGACACTCCACCGTGAGCACGCCCCCGCTGTCTTTGAGTCCCACGCAACCCACGAGCCTGGGGCCATCATATATGCCATATGCGGAAATGAAGCCAGAGTACTCGCCATCTTCGAGGCCCGATGCCAGCGCTAACGAACGCATCGACTGGTAATCGGATGTGGGTCGGAGCTCCAGTTCTGTCATGACAGCTGACGTGAGAAAGAATGATGCCATACGGCCTTATCTCTTTCTGGCGACCACGGTAGGCGGAGGAACAGAGCTTATAAATGGGGAGGCGATATGCATCTTCGAGCATGTCGGCCGACAACGCCCCCCTCATCGACCCCTACGGAAGGCACGTAGGCAGCCTGAGGGTCTCGGTCACACAGAGGTGCGACCTATCCTGTGGTCATTGTCACAAGGAGGGTCAGACGCCTTCGCGAGAGGAGATGTCACCAGAGGAGATCGCGCGTATCGTGCGCGTAGGTGCATCCTTGGGCATTCGCAAAGTCAAGCTGACTGGGGGAGAGCCTTTGATCAGGGAGGACATCAACGAGGTGGTGCGCCTGATATCCCCATTCCTGAGAGAAGTCTCCATGACCACTAACGGGACGCGTCTTCCGGAACTCGCGCGCCCTCTCAAAGTGGCGGGTCTCAAGAGAGTCAATGTCAGCCTTCACACGCTCAGCCCTACGCGATACGCTTCGATTTGCGGACGCGACTCGCTTCAGCGCGTCCTCGCAGGGATACACGCCGCGCGGGAGGCTGGCCTGGAGCCGGTCAAAGTCAACATGGTCGTCATGAGATCCATCAATGAGGGGGAGGTGGACGCCATGATAGACTTCTGCGCCCGCTCGGGCGCGATACTTCAGCTCATCGAGTATGAGACGGACAGGGAGGGAGCGAGGTGTCCGTCGTTTGCAAAGCGGTTCTTTCCACTTTCTGCCATCGAAGACCGTCTGAGGAGTATGGCTGCCAGCGTTGAGGTCAACGAGCTTCACAGGCGGAGAAGGTACCGCATCCAAGACAACGGAACGACTGCCGAGGTAGAGGTCGTGAGGCCCATGCACAACTCCGAGTTCTGTGCGAACTGCACCAGGCTGAGGCTCTCGAGCGATGGGCTGCTCAAGCCATGTCTGATGGAGAGCGCTGGCGATGTCGACCTCCTCACCCCCCTACGGATGGGGGCATCTGACGAAGACCTGAAGGCCTTGTTCCGCAAAGCCGTGTCAAATCGCCGGCCGTACTGGGGCTGACAAGATGAGCATCACCGTCAACATCACGAGAAGAAGACTGTCTTTAGACCGCGTCATCAGGGCTGTAAGGTCACCTGATGTCGGAGGGATTGCCGTCTTCGTCGGCACCGTTCGCAGCAGGTCCGGGTCGCGTAGGATCACTGCGCTCTTGCTCGAGGCCGCCGAGGACCTCGCCAGGTCAGATATCGAAAGGATCGCTAAAGCCGCAAAGAGAAGATTCAATGTAGCGCACGTGGCGGTCTCGCACAGAGTGGGGAGCTTGGGCATCGGTGACGCAATCGTCATCATTGCGGTGGGCGCTCCGCACCGAAAGGACGCCTTTGCGGCCTGCAGATTCGTCATCGACGAGCTGAAGAAGTCCACGCCTATCTGGAAGAAAGAGCTGGGGCCTGGTTGGGAGCGCTGGGTCAAAGGGGAGCAGTGATCCGAGAAATGGTGAGGATGGTGGATGTTGGTGACAAGGCCGTCACAAGGCGAGAAGCAGTCGCGGAGGGGTTTCTTCGTCTGAGGCCCGCGACAGCTCAAGCCGTCGCCTCGGGCAGCACGAAGAAGGGAGATGTGGTGGCCGCCTCAAAGCTGGCTGGCATCCATGCAGCCAAATCGACAGCCGATCTGCTACCTCTGTGTCACCAGGTGCCGCTCACATCAATCGATGTAGACATCGAAGTCCGTGCTGACGGACTCAGGGCCGTCTGCTCGGTCACCGCCAACTACAAGACGGGTGTTGAGATGGAGGCGCTCGTCGGCGTCACCGCTGCTCTCCTGAACGCGTGGGACATGGTGAAGTACCTGGAAAAGGACGCGAAGGGTCAGTACCCCCAGACGGCTATCGAGGGCGTGCGGGTGGTCAGGAAATCCAAGAGGGCGAGATGAATGGGTGTCGAGGACCACAGGGATAAGGCGCCTAAGAGCGTCCACTTCTCAGTGATAACCGTCAGCGATACCAGGACCGAGGTTGACGACATATCCGGAAAAATCATCACGGACCTAATGACGAAGGCGGGACACGTGCTTACGACGAGGGCGATCGTCAGGGACGATGTATCCGATATCCAGAGGGCCTTGCGCGAGTCGCTCGAAGACGGAAACACGCAGGTCGTCATCCTGACAGGCGGGACGGGGGTGTCAAGGCGTGACCTGACGCTCGAGGCAGTCTCACACTTCCAAGAGAAGTCCCTGCCGGGTTTCGGTGAGCTGTTCCGTGCGCTGAGCTTCAAGGAGATAGGCGCAGCCGCAATCATGTCGCGGGCGACGGCCTTCGTCACGGAGGGCAAGGCGGTGTTCTGCCTTCCGGGCTCTGAGAGGGCTGTCAGGCTCGCCGTCGAGGAGCTGATCGCGCCAGAGGCGGGGCATATCGTGTGGGAGGCCAACAGATGAGGCCCCTGAGAAAACTCATCCAGCTCGACGAGGCCCTCGCCCTGTGCCTCTCGCGTGTCAGACCAATCAGCAGGACAGAGGGCGTCCCTATCGAGGAGGCCGCAGGGAGAGTGTGTGCGCAGGACGTCGTGTCCAGTGTCAGCGTACCCCCATTCTCAAGGGCCGCCATGGATGGCTATGCCGTCCGTGCGGAGGACACATATGGTGCTGGTAGGCTCAACCCAGTGAGTTTGAGGGTCAGCGAGGTCGTGTACGCCGGCGTCCTTCCGAAGACTCGCGTGAGGAAGGGCGTGTGCGCCGAGATAGCAACGGGTGCGCCACTCCCGTGCGGCGCGGATGCGGTAGTGATGGTCGAGGACACGGAGAGGGAAGGCGCCCATGTCTTGGTCTATCAGGCTGTGCATCCGGGAGAGAACGTCTCGCCCGAGGGCGAGGACATCTCTCGGGGCACGAGGCTGATAGCTGAGGGAGAGGTCATCAATCCAAGCAAAGTGGGCGCCATCGCGGCTACTGGTGTGCGGAAGGCCACTGTGTACGCGAAGCCGCTCGTAGCTGTCGTGCCCACGGGTAACGAGATAGCAGAGCCTGGTAGACGGCTCAGACCAGGCCAGATCTACGACATAAACTCATACACGCTCTCCTCGATAATAGTTAGCAACGGGGGCACGGCCCGTCGCTGTTCCATCGCGAGCGACACCGTCAGAAGCCTGGGGCGCGCCCTCGAAGAAAACCTTGACTGTGACATCGTTGTGTTCTCAGGAGGGAGTTCCGTGGGTGAGAGGGACGTCATGCTGGATGTTCTGGAGAAGAGAGGCGAGGTGCTGTTTCACGGTGTGGCCGTGAAACCGGGCAAGCCCACAATCTTCGGAACGGTGGAGGACACGCTCGTGTTCGGCATGCCGGGCTACCCGACGTCGTGCCTCTCGAATGCATACCTGTTCCTAGCGCCTGTCATAAGACGGATGGCCCACCTGCCAGAGGCTAGAGACCGCACAGTCAAGGCCAAGATGTCGAAAAGGGTTGTCTCGACCACGGGGCGTGCGCAGTTCCTCCCGGTGAAGTTGGAGGGCGGGTCTGCGCAGCCCGTGTTCAAGGAGTCGGGTGCGATCACCAGCATGGCATTCGCTGACGGCTATGTCATGATTCCTTCGGATGTCGACCTCATAGAGAAAGGTGAGGAGGTGACCGTGCACCTCTTCTGACAAATCTCCGAGGCATGCTGAAATAGGCGGTGGGTGTTTCGCGGGCTGGAGCACATGAAAGAACTCGCTTTGAGGGCCATCTCGCGCGAGGACCTGCCTAAGGTCCTGGAAATCATAAACGCGGAGGGATGGAACTATACGATTGTCGAACTGGAGCGGATGCTTAGGCTCGATCCCGGTGGAAGCTTCTTGGCAGAGATGGACGGCCCGGTTGGGGTCGTGACCAGCGTCTCGTACAGTCGTACGGGCGTGATAGGCCATCTCGTGGTTTCAAGGCATGTCAGGGGAAGGAGGATAGGCCGGGCGCTGATGGAACGCGTGCTCGAGTACCTGGACAGCATGGGTGTCGAATCTACCTTGGTGTTCGCCACCGAGGAGGGCGTTCCCCTTTACAGGAAGCTCGGTTTTCGAGCGACAAGAGACGTCTTCTGTCTCAACGCGCACCTGCCCGCGCAGGTGCCTAGCGTGAGCACGAGCCATGTGCGCAGGTACGAAGACCGCGACCACGAGCAGGTGTTGACGATTGACGCCAGACTGTTCGGGGACGATAGGACGAAGCTCATGAACCTCCTGCTCTCCGAGAACCCTGATCAGACATATGTCATCGAGGCAGGCGGAACAATCTCTGGCTATGTCATGGCCCGTGGCGGTCCCCTGGGCTACGATCTCGGGCCATGGGTCTGCCTGACGGGAGATTCCAAAGATGCCGCCGCGCTGTTCACCAAAGCTGTCTCGGGTCTCGAGCGCGGCCTCCTCTTTCTGGGTGCATTCACAGAGAACCTTCACGCGATGGACATCGTTGGGCGTCTAGAGCCGTTCAGAAGCTGGCCCATCAAGCTCATGGTCAGAGGGGCGGAAAGGTACCCAGGTAGCATCCGCGAGACCTACGGGGTTGTTGGGTTCGAGCTCGGCTGACCCCTAAGTAGTCAGGCCTCCTCAGTAGTCAGGCCTCTCACGTTTTGCATAGTAGATTATGTGCGTTTGCCTTCTATATCCTGCCTTCTCGAACAGGCGCATCGACGGCCGGTTGTCGGCCTCTATGTGTGCGCAGAAGAGCCGGCGCCCCCTTCTCCTAAAGACCCTCTCAAAGTGTTCAATCATCGCGAGCGCCACCCCTTTCCTCCTGTGCGAGGGGTCCACAGCTAGCCGGTTGATCCATGCTCTTCGACCATCATCGCTCCCAATCGCTGCGGCGATCATCTTGCCATCGGCGAATGCGCCCACGAACATTTCGGGGTCCCGCGACAGCTGGAGTCTCAGCGAGGATATCCGATCGCGTCCCTTGGGCCGGAACGAGAGCCGTGCGCGCTTCCAAAGCTCGACCATGTCGCGCAGTTCGGATTCGGTCAGTTGGCGGATGGTGAAATTCCTGTTCACCAGCTGTTTAGTGGGCCCCTTGCTGCGCCTTGGTCCAATCCCAGTATCCACAGCCTTCGCGATCTCCTTGCAGCGCGAACTCGAAACCGACAACGAAACACCCCGTCACAGAGGTCCTTCGTTCTTCGCGTAAGATGCGACCTGGTTCATGACCTCGAACACCTCGAAGGCCTGCAGCACGTCCTTCGCCCTGAACGATACAGTCTTGATGTCGACACGCTTCGTCATCGGGATCTTGGAAGCGTACTGGGCCATCAGAGGACGCTCGAACTCCACATCCATCCTGACGGGTCTCTTCACAACGAAAGGTCTGATACTGTCCCGTCGTTCGATGGCGACCTTCACGCCTTTCCTTATCAGGTCGCAGGCCCTTCGCGGAGTCAGCGTCCTGACAGCGTACAGCCCTATGCCGGTCTTCGTTGCGACTCCCACGACGCCTCTTACAAGCTCCTTCGCCTGCCTCACCGCGTGTGCGTCTCCGGAAACGAACACCAAGGGCACACCGAAGTGTCCTGCCAGCGCTGCGCTGAGGCCAGATTCTCCAACCTTGACTCCGTTCAGCCACAGACCTGCGATGCTGTACGTGAAAGTGTGTCCCAGCGTGCCGGCATGTGTGTGCCTCATCGAATGATAGCCTATCTGTATCGATGCCTCGAAGCTTGAGTCGATACCACTCATCATACCCAAGTCGTAAGGGTTGCCGTGGATGACCTCCACATCATCATCCAGCTTCTCGGTCAGTATGTTTCTGCCCGTATCATGCGCGTCGCACACGAGTATCTCGTCAGCGCCAGCCGCTTTCGCCCCCTCTACTGCTGCCTGCACCTCAGCCGTCATCAGCTCTCTCATGCGACCATAGTCGAACCCCTTGAGGTCCGTCTGTTCGTCGTGTGAGAGTACCGCGATACCCTCCATGTCGGCGGTGATGTGGACCTTCATGATATCGGCGCGGCATCTCAGTCTGGCGCTTTAAGCTTAGCCCACATATGCTCAGCAATGATATCCTGGTGAGAAGCCTTTAAGAGTCTCCCGCGGATTATGCGCTGGAGATGAAGGACTGTCCTTTCCCGCCCTCTCGGCCGGAGGAACATCCTGAGAGGCGGCTTCAGTGCCTTTCCAGGATCTACGAGCTCACATCGAAGCTAATGGTCGTCGAGGACGTCGACAAGCTCCTGAAGAGAATCGCTGAATCGGTCAGGGAGATCTTCGGGTTCGACCTTGTAGGCATATCCATCCTGGACGACAAGGGCGAGTATTTCGTCCCGCACGCGCTCGCAGGATACTCGCCTGAGGAAGAGAAGGAGCTGGTCATGGCGCCTCGACTCTTCGCGAGGGAGTCCATACTGCGCGACTTCAGGCCAGACTGCAAGGTATCCAACATCGCGTATTATGTCCCCGCTGAGAAGCATGGAGCGCCTTCGTCTGAGTTTGTCGTTGTGAGAGACCGCAAGGCGGCCGAGCAGCCCCGGAGGTCGATGGATGCATGGCACGAGCTCGACCTGCTGTATTTCGCTCTCTTGAGCCGGAGAGGAGAGGTGATAGGCTACCTTCAGGTGGATTATCCGAAGGACGGCCTCATACCATCGGTCGAGACTATTGGCCTGATAGAACTCTTCGCCAACCTGGCGGCTGTCGCCATCGAGAACTCGAACATGTATCGGCGCACCCTAGACCTTCTGCAGGAGAACGAGGAGAAGGCCCAGCGGATTTTCAAGATACTCGACCTCCTGAGGAGCGTCGTCAGAGTGGACGACATCGAGGTGGTACTCCAGAAGGTTTCCGATGCAATGGCCGCGACCTTCGAGTTCAGGAAGACCGGGGTTTCGCTGTTCTCGAAGAACTCCAACAGAGTCACGGTGCACTCCCTGACAGGATACACGCCCGAAGAGGAGCGCGCAGTCCGGTCTAGCGTGATCCTGAAGGATAAGGTACTCGAGGATTTCAGAGAGGAGTTCAGGGTCACCAAGACCGGCTACTTCATTCCCGGGGAGCATCAGGGGAACGGGTCCTCGTTCGTGTTCATCGAGAATCCTAACAGGGCTCTTCAGCCAAGGAAGAGTCCGGACAGTTGGCATGAGCTGGATCTGCTCTACTTCGCCATGTATGACAGGAACGGCGAGATGCTGGGATACATACAGCTCGATTATCCGAAGAACGGCAAGATACCTACCAAGGAGACAATGGAGGCGATGGAGGCGTTCGCGAGCATCGCCACAATCGCGGTCGAGAACTCCAAGATATACACAGAGATGGAGGAGGCCAGGAATCAGGTCGGGATGTATCTGGACCTGCTTACACACGATGTCGCCAGCCTGATCAACCCTGTCAACGCCTACCTCGAGATGGTCATCAGCGCGACCGACGTCAGCCCGATACAACACAAGTACCTCACATCTGCGCAGGAGGCGGCCAGGAGCATCGCCCACCTCGTCAGGAACGTCAGGAGGTCTGCCCAGATACTTGAGACCGCTGGGACACAGCTAGTGCCGATGAACATGACGAAGGCGATCAGGGACGCGGCGTACGAAGCGAGGAACATCTTTCTTTCTAGAGAGATTGACCTTAGGCTGAGCCTTCCCGACCACGACGTCTATGTAATGGCTGACAACCTCCTGGGCGAGGTCGTCTACAACCTTCTGACTAACGCGATCAAGTACGATGAGCACGAGCAGGCCGTGGTCGACGTCGAGCTCACCGTGGTCGAACACGAAGGAAGGAGGTATGCTAAGGTGCGAGTCATCGACCGCGGCATAGGGATACCTGACGAACTCAAGGACAAGGTCTTCAGCCGAGAGTTCAAGAAGCTCTTGAAGCCGGACAGACCCATACTCCAGAAAGCCAGGGGCGCGGGTATGGGGCTGTCTTTGGTCAAAGCCCTCATCGAGCGCTACGGCGGGAAGATATGGGTCGAGAACAGGGTGTACGACGACTACACCCGAGGCAGCGTGTTCGCTTTCATGGTGCCTATGCCATAATCCGCCGCATGTCCCAGGGAAACGATTTATATCTGGCCGTTTCATGCGAGGCGCGGGCAGAGAATGCCGGTATCTCAAGAGGTTGCGGAGATAAAGAAGGCGACCGGAATAGTCGGCCGAGATAAGGAGCTGGAACGCGCTCTCGCGGCGATCAAATCAGGCAGACATCTCATGATCGAGGGACCAGTGGGCGTCGGCAAGACCATATTGGCCGTTGGCGTGGCCAGGCATCTTGGAAGGCCGGTGTTCCGTGTTGATGGGGACGAAAGATACACGGAGCAGAAGCTTTCTGGCTGGTTCGACCCCCCGATAGTGCTCGAGCGCGGTTACGTGCCTGAGGCGTTTATCCCAGGACCGCTCACGAGCGCCATGAGGGAGGGCGGCGTGCTGTTCATGAACGAGATGAACCGGATGCCTGAGGGAGTGCAGAACATCCTGCTGCCCGCCATGGACGAAGGCATCATCGAGATACCCAAGATCGGCACGGTGCGGGCTAAGCCCGGTTTTGTCGTCATCGGCACACAGAACCCGCGCGAGTTCGTCGCGACGACTGCTCTCTCGGAAGCCCTTTCTGACAGGTTCGAGCTCTTGCTGCTGGACTACCAGTCTGAGGAGGAGGAGCTCGAGATACTCTCGAGGAACTTCCCATCAGCATCGTATGATCTCATCGCGAGGGCCGTCTGGATCACAAGGCGGACCAGGACCCACCCAAACATCAGGAGAGGGGCCAGCATCAGGGCAGCTATGAGCATGGTGCGCCTAGCCCCAACGTTCTCGGATGACTTGCTCGATGGCCTCAGAAAGGCAGCGCATATGGCTCTCCCCACAAGGATTGAGTTGCGCGAGGAGTCGAAGAAGAGCGCAGATGAGGTCATCGATGAGATAGTGAACGAGTGCTTCTCGCTGCCGCGTCCGGAGTCGGGGAGGCCGCTGAGCGGTGACAAGAAGGATGAGGAGAAGAAGCGCAGGGAGGCCGATGAGGGCAGCGTGAGGCGCATGGATGTCACAGACCTCATGCATGTGCTGGAGCAGAGCGATGCAGGCGGCATCGCGGCTGACGAAGACCTCGGCTGGGTCATAGCACAGAACTACACCCAGCTCAGGGCGGTCATAAGAGACCCTCTGCTCCTGGACATCGCGAAGAGGATCGCCATCCAGGCCACCATAAGGCGCGTGCTGCAGCTGCTCGGCCCTGTCTCTATGCCCAGCTGGCTCACACGTGCTGAGTACAGAGTAGGGGAGGACGCAGAGATAGACGTCGAATCCACGCTTGATGCGATGGTAGATAGGGGGCGCATCGACCCGTCCGAGATCGTCGTGGAGAGAAGGGAGCCAAGGAAGCTCGCAGTCGCCCTTATGCTGGACGCCAGTCTCTCCATGAGTGGCGACAAGCTCGCGATGGCTACCGCAGCAATCGCGGTGCTCGCTTTCAGACTGAAGACGGTGGATTATCTGCTCATAACCTTCAACGACCGCCCCACAGTAATGAAGAAGCTCAAGGAGCCCAAGAGCTTGGACGACCTCATATCTGAGCTCTTAGATGCCAGGGCCAGTGGCTACACCAACATCGAGTGGGCCCTGTCGAAGGGACGCGAGGAATTGTCGTTTGCCGATACACGGAACAGGGTCGGAATAATCGTGACCGACGGCAATTTCACTGTTGGCGACGATCCCGCTGAGGCGGCATCGAAGTACAGACGACTCTTCGTTATCATGACTGAGAGCCACGACTGCCAGCCCGCTCTCTGTGAGAGCATGGCTAGGCGAGGTGGGGGCAGGATGTTCTCCGTCGGCAGTTTCGACGAGATCCCGAGGGTGCTCTACAGAGTATTGCGGATGGTCTCGCAGGGTTTTCCGAGCCAGTCCAAATGAGTCTCGTGACTTGCGCGTCAAGGGTATGACTCATTGGCCAGTGCTGTAACATCGAGCGGTGAGCTCGGCGTCTCAAGGGTGGTATATTAGGTTTTTGTCCTTTCGCGAACTCTCAAACCTCCTCCCAAGCAACGGTTATATATGGCATCCTTGCGAAATCACATACAATCTTCCCCCCTCCCCCCTTTTTTATGATATCATTCTGTTCTCAGCATTCTGTTCTCAGTCTACGGCTGATTCCCGATCGGATGTCTAGTGCGTCTCGATTGCGCCTATCCGAGAGTCCTCGCATTTCGGGTGCTGCCTCGCTCGCATGCATCGTGAGCGATGGTGAGCACACGCTCCTCGAGCTGCGCGACATAGGTTTAAGAAGTCATCTCACCTAACAATGCATTCATGCAGATAGTTCCGAAGAAGCTCTTCTTCACCAAGGGTGTGGGCAGACACAAAGAGCAGCTGCAATCGTTCGAGCTTGCGCTCCGCGACGCAGGCATCGAGAAGTACAACATCGTCTCAGTATCGAGCATACTGCCGCCAGGATGTCAGATCGTCTCGAGGGAGGAGGGTCTGCGGGAACTTTCGCCAGGGCAGATTCTCTTCGTGGTCATGGCAAGAGCTGCCACGAACGAACCCAACAGGATGGTCGCTGCTTCTATCGGCTGCGCGATACCCGCGGATGGTGCACAGTACGGGTACCTTTCCGAGCACCACACTTACGGTCAGAACGCAGAGATCGCTGGCCACTACGCGGAGGACCTGGCTGTAACTATGCTCGCAACGAAGCTGGGCATCACATTCGATGCTGAGAGGGATTGGGACGAGAGGGAGAAGCAATACAAGACCAGTGGCGGCATCGTGAAGTCGCTGAATGTCACCAAATCGGCCGAGGGCGACAAGAGCGGCATGTGGGTCACCGTGATAGCAGCGGCGGTTTTCGTTACCACTAACGATGCTCGGAATGACAGTCCTAACAGGACGGGGCGGGACGAGCTCAGAAGGGAGTGAATCAGATGTCACGCGGGAGCAGATCGGGCGTGAAGAGAAACATGAAGGAGTACAGCGACGGCCTCAGCGACGGGTTGGTCCCGCTGGCGCCTCTCGACCTCAGCAGATGCAAGACGGTCTCGGACCTCGTCGAAGGGATGTCCAAATGTAGCTTCGGTGCGCGCAGCGTCGGCGAAGCGGCCAAAGTGCTTCAGGCGATGGTCGAGGATCGCGGCTGCTTCAAGGTACTGACCTTGTCAGGGGCGATGACTCCTGCGAAGATGGGGTTGGTGGTTTGCGACATGATCGACTGGGGTATGGTCGATGCAGTGATCAGCACGGGGGCGATCATGGCCCATGGCATGGTGGAGACCACTGGGCGCGCCCATTTCAAGCACGACGAGCAGATGAACGATGTCACGCTCTACCGCAAGGGCTACAACAGGATATACGATACCATCGAGCTCGAGGCGAATCTGGACGACATGGAGGTAATCTTCAGGAAGGTCATGGAGGCCGTGTCCGAAAGGAGCACGATAAGTAGCTATGAGCTGAACTGGCTGATAGGGGAATACCTGGCCAAGACGACTGCGAGGACACACAGAGGTATACTCAAATCGGCGTACCTGAGGAAAGTACCGGTCTACGTGCCGGCCTTCACCGATTCCGAGCTTGGACTCGACTTCGGAGTCTACCTCAGGCGGATGAAGGGCCTCGGTAGGCAACCCGTGATGTATGATGCCTTCGCCGACCTGGAGGACTACACCGAGCGCGTGCTCAAGTCTGAGAAGCTGGGCCTGTTCACCGTTGGGGGTGGCGTGCCGAGGAACTGGGCACAGCAGGTCGGTCCCTATCTCGACATCATCGACAAGCGCGTAGGCCATGGCGGAGGATTCAAGAGGTTCCAATACGCCGTGCGCATCTGCCCCGAGCCCGTCCACTGGGGCGGCCTGTCGGGTTGCACCTACTCGGAGGGCGTATCCTGGGGTAAGATAGTGCCTCGGTCGGAGGGAGGCATGTATGCCGAGGTCTACGCCGATGCCACCATCGCCTGGCCGCTTGTGGTCAAGGCAGTCATGGAGCGGCTAGAGAAGAAAGGCTGGAAGAAGAGGCGTACCAACAGGTGACCTCGCTCACCAGTCCTCCACTGGGTTGTACCACATCGTCTTTGTGCCGACCTTGGCCCTCATCTTCCACTTGAACGACTTCGGCTTCGCCTCTATATGGACCAGCATCCGGTCTACCTTCTGGTTTATGTCGGCCTTATCCTGGTCGGTGAGCTGCGGGTATTCATTCGCGAACTTCTTGACCTTGTTCAGGTTCATTGTGGCGGTGTAGTACCAGCCCCAGTCGTTGAACATGTCGACATAGTCGAACACGTTGATGTTTATCCTGTCGTTGTCGTCTTCTCCGATCTCGTGCGCCCTGATGAGCACTATGAGGTCCTTTATGTCCTTCTCGTTTATCTTCACAACCTGCAGCTTCTGCATCATGAGCTCGCCCAGAGGCACTGTCGGCGAATCTTTCTCGAGCCGTCCAGCATAGGGCACAGTGTGGTTCATCTCCAGCTGGTCGTAGAAAATCTCCACCATCGGGACCCTGCCACCGAAGAATATGTGCCTGGTCTTCCCGAACTGGTAAAGGAACCTGGGATCGGTCCTGTATCCACGGCTTTGGACGAACTCGTAAAGCTGGTTCCTCTGTTTTCCGTACGCGACGAAGTCGATATCAGTGAAAACCTTTGTTCCCAGCCTGGCAAGGTCTCGCCAGAGAGTCTCGTATTCTCTGCTGTGCATGTAGATGGCCATGCCGCCCATCACGCGCAGGATCAGCCCCCTCTTGGCTGCCTCGTTGACGAGCGTCACGGCTTCGTCAATGAACACTTCAGGCTTGGGATACTCCTCGACAGGGATATCGGCTGGAAGTCTGACAGTCATAGCGTGCCCTCTAGATTTCGGGTGTAATCATCGAGCAGGGAGATTAACCTGACGTGAATACGTGACTTTTTACCTTGTTGTCTGTCAAGGTGAGCAGCACGCCCTTGAGTATGCCCTCTCCGTACTCGCTTCCTGGGTTCACGACGACAGTTCGCCCGATCTTGTGCACCGCGCGCGATTCGTGTATGTGGCCGTGCAATCCAAGGAATGGCTGGTACTTGACTATGCTCTCGTAGACCGCCCTGCTGCCGACATGCTCAACTTCGCCAGCGGATTGCCTCATATCCCTCAGCTTGGGGGCGTAGTCCAGCGGAGTCCCGTACGGCGGGTCGTGGAAGTTGAATATCGCCGACTCCATGTTCTTTATCGTGGCTGCGAGCTTGTCTATGTTCTGCCTCATCTCTTCCTCGCTCCACTCCCGGGGCGTGTCCCAGGGCGTCGGAGAGGTGTGCGCTATGGTGATCATCTCATGGCCCAGAACATCGACGTTTCGCATCGCACACGGCTTCATGACTTTGCTCCTCTCAAGTATTTCGTCCATGTCCAGCGGGTCGTCGTTGCCAGGCGCGATGTAGATCGGGGCAGTACAATCCTTCAACTTCTCATCGGCGAGCTCGATCCAGTGCTGTATCCTCTCATTGATGAGCCGGTGGAATATCTTCATCACCTCGTCCTGGTGCTCGCGCAGGTGCTCTGCCTCCTTCTTGTCGGTCACGTAAGGATAGAACCCTATCGCGTTGATCTTGTTTATCTGGGCCTCAAGCTCGGATTTGTTGTTCATGTGGATGTCCTGGGCGAGGAAGTTGCAGTCATAGGTCCCGTTCCCGTTGTCAAAGATGGGCACAACCATCTTGCCAGCAAGGTCGCCGAGGACGATAGCCACGTCGGCATTGTATATCCTGACCGCGCTGATAAACTTCCTGAAGCAGAGCTCTGAGCCATGGAGGTCAGTCACGAAGAACAGTCTGATCGGACGCAATCACTGTCACCTTCTTGACACAATTTCTTTAGCCGGTCTCCTAACGGGCGGAGTCTATTTAACCGTATTCCCAGACGAGCGCGACGGGCATAATCGCACGCATCTGGTCATCCGCGAAGGAATCGGCAACGGAGCCGAATCCGAGCAAGGGCGCGAGAGCATATTGCGAATCGATTCCGCGCAGAAGTGTTCGGAGTGAAAAGTCGAAGCCAGAAGTCATGTCCTCTCGCAATGTTCATATCGGTCGAGGGCCGTAAGGTGACACAGAAGTCTGTCATGATGCGACAGTCTCGCTGTTCGGAGGGTTAAAATGGATTTGGGGTTGCCGGATTGGGTAGCCGACTGGGCGAGGGATGTTCCGAAGTTGAAGGTCACACCTCCGGGGCCGAAGAGCAAGGAGATAATCGAGAAGGACAGAAGGTATGTGTCACATGCGTACGACAGGCTGTTCCAGTTCACGATGACCCGCGGCTCCGGCGCGGCGATAATGGATGCGGACGGGAACGTGTTCCTAGACTTCTCCGCGGGCATCTCCGTAATGAATGCCGGCTGGGGTAACCCCCAGGTCGTCCAGGCCATAAAAGATCAGGCCGACAGGTTGGTCCACTCCCTCGCCAACGATGCGTACTACGACCTCGAGGCGGAGTACGCCGAGCTCTTGGCGAAGATATCCCCTGGCGGTGCTCTTGAATCGACTTTCTTCGGGAACAGCGGAGCGGAGGCGGTTGAGGCCGCGGTAAAACTGTCGCGGTACTACACCAAAGGTTCCGAGCACATCGCCTTCATGGGCGCGTATCACGGGAGGATTGGTAACGCCCTCGCGATGGCCAGCAGAATCAAGTACAAGTACGGGCACGGCCCCTTCGCTCCTGGCATTTATTTCGCCCCGTATCCGTACTGCTACCGATGCTGGTTCAAACAGGAGTACCCAGATTGCAACATGCTCTGTTTGGATTTCCTCGAGAAAGGTGTGCTGGAATTCGGGGGGCCGAGCAACGACCTCGCCTCGATATTCGTCGAGCCCGTACAGGGTGAGGGTGGATACATCGTACCTCCCAAGGAGTTCCTTCCGAGAATGCGGAAGCTGTGCGACGAGAAAAAGTGCCTCCTTGTGATGGATGAGATACAATCGGGGTTGGGAAGGACAGGCGAGGTGTGGGAGTGCAACTCGGCCGGCGTCGTGCCGGACATACTCCTGACTGGCAAGGCGGCTGGAGGCGGCATACCAATCGGCATGTGCGTGGCCAAGAGGAGCATCATGGATGTATGGAGGCCGGGGTCGCATTCGTCGACGTTCGGAGGCAACGGGATGAGCGTTGCGGCCGGACTGGCACAAGTGAAGTACATTCTAGAACACGATTTGGCGAAGAGGTCCAGAGTGCTGGGCGAGCACGCGATGAAGCGTCTGAACGAGCTCAAGGACAAATACGAGATAATAGGGGATGTCAGGGGCAAGGGTCTCATGATCGGAGTCGAGATCGTGAAGAGCAAGAAGACCAAAGAGCCCCTCTACGTCCCCCAGATTCAGGGCCTAGCCTGGCGAAAGGGGCTCATGATGATAACGGCAGGCATGTTCGGGAACGTGTTCAGGATCGCCCCACCTCTGGTTATCTCCATCGACCAGCTGGACAAGGGGATCGACATCTTCGAACAAGCAATCAAAGAGACCCAGCAGAGCCTTGGTTGAAGTGCGTTCTGAAGTGCGGTAACGCACCTCTGGTCTACAATTGTCCGAAAGATCGGCAAAACAACATAAGGCAAGTTTACGATGCTGTTGTCTGCTCAGGACGTGGAGGAACATGTTCAGGAGAAGGGGGACCGCAGATGCAGATCCCCTTACTACGCTCGCCAGGTGCATAGGCCTTCTGGATGATATCAGGGCCTATCGGAGGAAAGACGTCGAGCAAATCGAAGCAGTCTTCTCTTCGCTCAAGAAGACGAGGTTCAGGGAACATTACGACCAATGGGTGAAGGTCAGACCGTACGTAGAGAAGATCGTGGATATGCCTACGAAGGTGCCGGGCGTGAAGAAGATGATCACCAATCTGGGCTGGCTCAAAGTGGTAAACAGACTCCTACTGATTGTTCTCGTAGTGCTAGCGTCCACGATGATCGTGCCTGCATGGCGTAGGGCGCTTGGTGAGAATCCTTTCGGGGGCCACAGCATGCTCGTCCTGGGCGTTGCCGTGGCCCTTGTGATGACTTCGCTGAACCTTGCGACGGTGCTGGATTACAGGATACGGAAAAGGATTATCGAATATGAAGCCTCCACGATGGACGAGTACGCACCTGCCCGGGAGAAGATCAAGGAAGTCATCGACAGAATGCTGAGGACGCTTGGAAGGGAGTGGGAGAAGCAGGGTGCGCGGCAGGACGTAATAGCCCTAGTGCTGTACTTTGATGATTATGAACACGCGAAGGTGATAAGGAAGTGGAGGCCGAAAGCTGTCGGCATATGGAAGAAGCCATACCACCACTTTGAGGTCCTCCCAAAGCCCTAACAGCATGTTTCGTTGCGCGTGGCAGACGTACCTGAACCTGCTGTTGCTTGAACAGAGCTATTCTAAAGAAGGAAAGGAATAGGAAAGGGGTTTCTGGCGAGTCTCTGGCAGTGTTCGGTTCTTCACGCCGGAGGGAGCTCCTTCCACGCAAGGGAAAGATCAATCCCGCGCCTCTTCCAGTGCTGCACCCAATAGACGTACCATAGGATGCTGAATGTCCATATGGCTATGTAGACCATCAGCCCCGAGTTCGAGTAGAAGTCTAGGTTGGGCAGCGCGAAGAAGTAGTATATCAGGATGCCCACGAACGCGAGATTGATTATCGACGCGATGGTGAGCACATACAAAGGACCGATCCTGAACTTGTACGGCGAGGCATCCCATATCGTCCTCGCGCGCCGGACATACGGAAACACTAAGCCCGAGACAGCCATGACGCCCCATGCAGAGAGCGCCTCCAGACCAACAATCACGACGCCGAGCAGCGTGTCAGGAGACAGCGCATAGAGCCCTATTCCGATTTCGCTCATTATCAGCATGAGTATGTTGTTCTTTACCGGAGAGTGCCATCTGGGATGCACGTCAGTGAACCACATGGGTCCTAATCGGTCCATACCCCATGCAAACGCAGCCCTGCTGAATGCAATGTAGGATATAGGCATCCATAGTACATCAAACAGGATGAACACCAGACCTATGAAGAAATCTATGGCAGCGTTGTTTGAGAGCAATGAGACCAGATAGAACGTGTTGACGCTCGGCAGCGTGTAGTTCGCATATGCGGGGCCATCTCCATAGTTCTCGATGTACGCTATCGCACCGACGAATTCGTGTCCCATAGTGTTATCAAGGCCAATTGCAAACCAGCTAAGGAATATCATGGGTATGAATGCAGCGAGCACCTGACCGAGGACAACATTCCTCTGGGGCCTCTTGACTTCTCCACAGATGAAAGTAATCTGATAGCCATAGGCTGTAGCCCATGCGACCCCTGGGAACAAGCCGAAAGTAGCGTACCAGTCTATCTTTCCGGGTTCGGGAGCCAAGGTAACGTCCTCGAGCGGGGCCCCCATATACGCCTCCCAGTACGGATCGTTATATGCTGACTGGTTCGCCACCATGTCGATGGTCGTGGCGTAATCGATGGAACCAGCCGCATCTGCAGCTTCGTTGTATGCCGCGATAAAGTCGTTCCTGGTAGCGGCTATCAATACTAACCCGGCAACTATGAGGCAAAAGAACCCTGCGAACATTATGATTCGTTGGTTTATGTTGTACATCCGAAGGCCTAGAACGACGATCCAAAACCCCCAGATGTTTGATATCGTCGCTATCGTGAATATACCAGTGGTCGACGCGCACCAGTCGATTGTGCTTTGGTCCGCCCCAAGTGAGGCCAACAGTGTTGTCAAGCCTGGATCAGCCATCCAGGGCGCCAAAGTGGCTATCCACATCGTCATGACAAACCCGGCATTGGTCATCGACATCGCGATTCCGACAGCAGGGTGCAGAATCCTCGAGTTAGCTATGTAGTCGCCACCGCTCCTCGGCATCGACCCCCCAAGGAATCCCCATACCAATGCTATGCCTAGAACGCACATTACAGTCGCCAGAATCACGGCCCAAAGCATGTTACCCGTAGGTGCACAGAAGAGTCCCCAACTCGCCATCGTCCAGACGCCTACTCCGACACCGTTGTTCATAAAGCCAATGCCGAAGGTGTCCAGCAACGAAGCTTCACGTACTAGACCACTTGCTTTTCTCGCAAACACTTCGCCCACTCAACTACACCCCCTAACCCATTCGAGAGGTTCTGCCCTCGAATACCTTCCGCGTATTGATTTGTGGATATTTCAATCCGTCCGATGCGTCCGTCCCTCGAGTTTCCAGTGGAAATGTGGGTAGTGCACGGACAATGCATCGAAAGCGAAAACGGTCTTTCTGTAAATCAGCTAAGATACCGTCTCAAATTCGTGGCGCTTCTACAAGACTGTGGTTGTCATACGTGTTTATGCCATATCTAGAAGTGCCTCCATACTGTGATTTGCACTGGCCGCAACGAGTTCACCCTTATCTATGCGAGGCACGTTTCCACCAAACGTATGGAAAGACCCTTCAGAGAGTCTGAAAAGCTCGTCATATTCGGGCTAACCCAAGACGCCCATCTGACTGATGCGGCCTTGGCCAGAAAGTACGGCATGAAAGAGAGCACGGTTTCATCCATCAGAAGACGGTTGATGGACTCCAGGAACATCTACTTCGCCAACGTTCCTTCGTTCCACAAGATGGGTTGCGATCTGTTCGTGCAGCTCTACGGGCGCACGAACCCGGCCGTCCCGAAGGACATAAAGGACTCATCACATCTCGCGTTCCTGGACCACACGCCAGAGGTGTTTGACAGCGTTTCGGGCGAGGGGTTCATAATGATGAGCGCGGTCTTCAGAGACTTCTCAGACTATCTTCTGGCCATCGACAGGTACGAGAGGCATTTCCTAGGCGTTCATGCTGCAGAGAAGGCAGAACTGAGGTCAGTCTTCTTCCCGATGAAGATATCGCGGGTGAGGTATACCTACAACTTCGCGCCCGGATTGCACAGGATATTCAACCTTGATGTGCCTAGACCACAGCCTGCGTTGCCCGAGAGGCATGAGGTCGAATGGATAGGCCTGACTCCAATGGAGAAACGCTGCCTCGTGTACCTCTCCGAGTACCCACACGCGACCGACGCTCAGATCGCCCAGCTGCTTGGAAGGTCCCGCCAGACTGTGACCAACGTCAGAAAGCGCCTGCAGCGCAAGGAGATGTTCACGCGTGCTTGCATCCCCTTGCTGTTCACGTGGAACATCGATCTAATGGCATTCGTCCACCTGTCGTTCAGGCCTGACCTGGATCGGGATGTCAGAACCGCTCTGTCCAGAGAAGACTGGATAGGTCTTTCCTGGTACACGATGGAGCGCGATACAGAGGCCTATGTTTGCTACATGTTCAAGGACTACAAGGACTACGTGAGCGAGATGGAGCGGATGATGAAGCCGCTGATGGAGAGTGACGTTCTGAGGTTCGAGCCTCACATATCCCTCGTTTCCACTGCTGCAGCAAAGGAGCTCAGGGACTGCCATTTCGCGCAGGCCGTGAGGAAGTTCCTAGACCTCGGCGGGGACGAGCCTAGTACAGCCAGATATCCTCGCATCGGACTATGAGACAAGGCGCAAAGAATAATCTACCCGCGAGGCCAATACACTGGATGAGTTGGTGTCGGTGGAGGCCAGCAGCGACCGTCTCAGGTGGATGAGCGTCAAGAATGCGATGACAAAGGACGCCATCTGCGTTAGGATGTCAAGCAAGGTCAAGGATGCCTGGCTCGTCCTCATGGAGGCCGACATATCGGGCGCGCCCGTCGTCGACGACAAAGGGCTTCTCGTAGCCGTCGTCAGCGTGACCGACATCTACAGGGCGATACTGGAGCGTTATCAGAAGGCCAGATCGCTGCGGGAGCTCACCGCCGGCATAACTGATCCCCAATCTGCTGAGAAGGAGGAGATGCGCGAGCTCTCATTGGCTATCAGAGCAGTTGCGGAAAGCCCGCTGATGTCTATCATACCTAAGGACCAGAAGCTGCTCACGCTCTCCCCCGAGGATTCGCTCGAGCGTGCGATCAAGCTCATGGCGGAGCACAGCGTGAACCGACTGCCCGTAGTTAAGGGTGGAACGGTGGTCGGCATAATCACGAGACAGGATGTCATATGCGTAATCGCAGGCAAACCCAGGTGATCATGGAATCCCGGTCTGCTCCGTACTTGATATCGACTTTCCATGTGACTGTCCTCGGCTGTCGAGCGGCCAAGTCCTGAGATTGGTGCGAGCGAATGTAGACGCTCTCATGCTATCTCGTAGATGTGGTCCGGGCTTCTTCGGGAAAGGCCAACACCTACGTGTTTTTGTACGAGGCCACCGATAAGCCCGTAGCAGTCAGGTGCGTGAGGAGTCATGAGAACCGTCGACAGAAGGAGGATCAGGCAACTGATGAAATCTGAAACAAGGGAGTTTGTACGAAGACATCCCAAGTCAAGAAAGCTGTTCGAGCGGGCAAAGAAGTCGCTGCTCGCGGGAGTCCCAATGAACTGGATGGTTCGATGGGCAGGTCCTTACCCGATCTTCTCGAAGGAGGGCAGGGGCGCCTACATAACTGATGTCGATGGCAACAGATATCTCGATCTCTGCCTCGGAGATACGGGCTCGATGTTCGGACACTCGCCGAAGGCCGTGGTAGATGCAGTCAGGAGACAGGTCGCCAGAGGCATAACCATGATGCTGCCGACCGAGGACGCAGTGTGGGTGGGCGAGGAGCTGGCCAGGAGATTCGGCCTGCCGTATTGGCAGATAGCCATGACTGCAACTGACGCGAACAGGTTCTCGATCAGGCTGGCACGCGAGGTCACCCGCAGGTCCAAGATACTCGTCGTTGCAGGATGCTATCACGGCACTGTGGACGAGACACTCATCGCCCTCAAGAACGGCAAGGTAGTGCCCAGAAGCGGCAACATCGGACCGCCTGTACCGCCCGAGGTCACGACCAGAGCCGTCGAGTTCAACGACATTCCAGCCCTCGAAAGGGCCCTGAAGCACAAGGACGTGGCCTGTGTTCTGGCTGAGCCTGCGATGACCAACCGGGGCATAATCCTGCCCGACCCCGGTTATCACGACGCCCTGAGAGAACTCACAAGGAAGTACGACACGCTCCTCATCATCGATGAGACACACACGCTCTGCTGCGGCATCGGCGGATACACGAGAGAATACGGCCTCAAGCCGGACATGCTGACGATGGGCAAGCCCCTAGCTAGCGGCGTGCCTGTGGCGGCCTACGGCTGCAGCCAATATGTGTCAGACAAGGTGATGAAACGCATACTTGACGAAGGCACCGATGAGAGCGGGTTGGGCGGCACACTGACTGGAAACGCCCTCAGCGTCGCGGCCATGCGCGCGACTCTGGAGAAGGTCATCACGCAGGAGGCCTTCGAAAGGATGATGCCGCTAGCTATACGGTTCGAGAAGGGCATCGCAGACGCCATAAGGGATCACGCACTCCCGTGGAACGTCACCCGCCTGGGCGTGAGGATCGAGTATCACTTCATGCCGAGGCCACCCAGGAACGGGGCTGAGGCGGATGCCGCCAAGGATTCCGAACTCGAGAAGCTGATGCACCTCATGGCCCTGAACAGGGGGATACTGCTTACGCCGTTCCACAACATGGCACTCATATCGCCTTACACGACGAAGAAGGACGTCGACTATCACACGAAGGTGTTCGAAGAGTGCGTGTCGGCCCTGGTCGGATGAACTCCGGCTGATTCGCTCGATTCGTCCGTTCCACTGGCGATGTCCTAGGCATGATGGGTACTATTTTACCTTGTCGGTTATCGGACATTATCGCATCTGATAACATGGGCCATACTTTAATAGGCCATCCTGAGGCTAGAAGGAGGCGTAGACCAAGACGCACGAATGGGTGGTCCGCTGAAGACGTTGATCGTCGATGACCCCATGACAAGTCTGTCCGCTCTCGAAGAGCATCTCGCTAGACTTGATTGTCAGGTTGAGATAGCGTGGGACCTCGTGGAGGCTGAGAAGCGCATCAGTTCTGATCACTTCGACTCCGTGATAACCAGCGGGCTCGCCGTTGCTGGCGATCCCGTAGCGTTCGCCATTAAATGCAAAGTGCTGCACCGAGACAAGCTCCGTTCAATACTGTACGCGCCTTCGCCCCTATCTCCGGAGGACGAGAAGTTCCTGCGCGAAGGAGGCGTGGATCACATACTGAGGTCGACCAAGGAGGACGATCTAAGAAACATGCTGTCAGTGCTTCGTTCACCAGACCCTCAGGCGCCCTCATTGCTTGGAGCCCAGCTCGACCTGGCGCGCGCCGCCGCCATATCGAAGACGATGTCCGATCACGTTCTACGTGATCTGGCCTCCAAGGCGAGGAAATTGGAGGAGATACTTGAGAACTCGAGCGACGTCATCTACGAGCTTGATCCATACGGCCGCATCATACTGATCAGCAAAGTCATCGAGACGCTCACGGGCTACACGCGGGAGGAGCTTTTGGGAATGAGTGCTCTCGATGTCACCTCGCCAGATTCGATAGAGGTTGTCGCAGAGCACATATCGATGTTGCTCTCTGGAAAGGTCGAGCCGCCCGCGGTGGAGGTCGGCGTGCAGACGAAGTCTGGCAAGGTCATTCCGGCAGAGATGGTGGTCCGCCCGATCAAGCACAAGAACCAGGTCGTCGGCATCTTGGGCATAGGGAGAAACGTCGAGGAACGCAAGAGGCTGGAGGAGAGTCTCAGGCGCGCGCTGAACGAGAAGGACTTCTATCTGGACCTCATGGCTCACGACATCCAGAACTTCAACCAGGCGATCATAGGCTATCTCGAGATGATACTGGGTACGAGTTCGTTGGATCCGAGGCTTGAGAGATATGCACAGGGCGCGTTCCGCCAAGTCATGCAGACGGCCCAGCTCATAGCGCATCTGAAAAAGATTGCCGACGTGAGGTCCCACGGGAGGGAGAGTCTTGAAAGGAGGGACCTGAAGGAGATCCTCGAGAAGAGCACTACCAACCTCCAGAGTCGCCTCGATAAGAAGCTCGTCGCAATCACCCTAGACTGCCCTGACACCGCGTGTCCTATACTTGCAGGCGACGACATCAACGAGCTCATGGACCTCCTAGTGTCAGTTGCCATGCGCTACTCCCTCTCAGACCTGCTCCACATAAGGGTGTCCGTTTCGGCAGAGCAGAGGAATGGCAGGAAGTTCTGGTGCGTTGTGATGTCCGGAAACAACCTCCGCCTCACCGCTCCTGTCGTCAAGTGCATGATCTCCCAAGACTACACAGGTTGTCAGGCGATCGAGCGTCCAGACCTACAGCTTCTTGTTGCCAGGGCGATAGTCGAGACGCTGGACGGCACGATAGAGATAAGGTTGAACGAGAACGGAAGAGGTGATGGGTTCGTCATCCGAATCCCGCAAGCGCAGTAGCAGCAAGGGTGAGCCCAAGCCTTGCGCGGTGGACCCCGACAAGCTCGCGATGGTGTCGGACTACCTGAAGAGGACGCTCTCTGACCGCCCTTACGCCTTCATCATTGAGAGCCTATCCGAGCGGCTCGATGTCGGCAAGGGCGACAGGCCTCTGGACTCTGTGGGCGTGATACACGCGCCGGCCGATTTCGATCACAGGCTGTTGCTGACAGAGAAGACCGTTGCCTTCGTGCCCTACTGCTGCAAGCCATTCGACTGCCCGTCGAACGAAGACCGTGGTAGGAAGAGCAACACGTGCCAGGCAATAACCGACAAGTGCGAGCATCCGACATGCAGCATATCGAGGTTCATCAAGATAGTGAAGAGGCTCGGAATCAAGGAGTTCTTCGTGATAGATACTGATTCCGAGCTTATCAAGTGGCTAGCGAAGAAGCGCGCGGAGGGGTATACTCAGGCCATCGGTGCAGCGTGCGAGTTCGCAGTCTGCTACGCACTCGAGGTGATACACGGCCAGCTCGGTTATGACGGGCTGATACTCATCATCAACGGCGACAAGTGCAGGACCAAGGAGGAGTACGCCGAGAGCGACGAATCCGATAGGGGAAGGCTTACTTTCATAGACGAATGGACCCTCATGGCGCTGGAAGACATAGTCAACGAGGTCTGCAACGGGCTCGAGCAGGGTGAAGCCGCAAACGGCACAAAGGCGGTAGAGAGGTAGTTGAACCCCACCAGCAGAAAGACATTTGGCCACTAATGGCAAGGCAGATGATGACATCTTGCCTCTAGGATTTCGGGTGTCCAGTTGATTTGTTAAGCGTACCAACCGGTGAATGGATCGCTTGAGTTCCACCCTCCTGAGGACCCCTTTCCTTCCCTGGCAAAGTGCGTCGCCGACCCCGAATTGTCCCAGAAGTGTGTGACGAACATCAACAGGCGATGTACGTGAATTCCTCGTTTTACGTTATGGGTCATATTGCCAGGTGAAGGACATAAGCCCCTTTCTGTTGGCCCCTTTCGGGGTTGATGGCATTCGACTATTGCACTCTACCCGCCGACGATGAGAGATCGATCCGGCCGTTTGAGCTTGCTCCAGTGGGGAGTCGCCGTTTCATCAGATCCCCGGGAGACCTCACCCACAGAGGGATCATCGCTTTATCCCGGGGCTGTGTCGTTTCTGCGCCCTTGCCAGGACTCTCGCCCTGCTGCTCTGGCAGCCCACTTTCTCACGGAGAGGGGACTTTCCTCAGCTGGCGTGTGCCGAGCACGCGCCTACCGTCAGCCATCCGCCTTCTCCTGGCGGATTATGTGAGAGAACATGTTGTACAAAAGGATTTCTCACTGCCTCGAGGTCAGCCTGGTTCAGATCACCTTGGTAGGGGAGAAAGCCGTTTCCACCGTGACCTTGCCGCTTCTGGTATCAAGATAAGCCGAGCGTCCACGCTTTCCGGCAGTATCTTCGGCCACTATGCGGATGGCGTTCTCTCGGAGCGCCTTACGGGCCTCTGCGCAGTTGTGGCTTCCTATGTCAGAGATTGAGAGGTTGAGGTTCGCGAACATCTGGGCTCCCCCCACGAGCTTCGCCACAAGCCTGTCCTTCGACGCCCCCTTTGCTATCATCTCGCGGATCAGCTTTCTCGTGCCCGTGTCAGCGTACTTCTCCTCGCACTCGCAGTCCTTCGGAGCCTTCGGGAGCAGAACATGGACTATTCCGCCCATCCTCAGGAGAGGGTCGTAAAGTATGACCGCCACGCATGAACCCAGTCCTATGCATGCTATTTGCTCGGGATTGTGGCAGATTGCCATCTGAGCGATGCCGACAACCTTGCAGTCCTTCATCTCGCTGCTTCTCCCATCCTGTCGAGTATGAGCTTCAGAGTCGACTCTTCGGGCAGCATCAGGAAGTACCCTTCGAACTGCCTGTCAAGCGCCTTGAAGGATGTGTGCACGGCTATCACCGTGTCGACCTTCGAGCCGAGGCTGGCCAAAGGCATGTCAAGGACTGCGCCCAGCATGTCGACGGTCGCATCCGGCGGCGCAGGAATCATGTCGACGGCGATCATCTTGGAGACGGCGATGAGGTACCAGCAGAGGCAGATGTTGCCCACCTCCCTAAGGGCTGAGTGCTGTATCGCGTTGAGGGCCGAGAGCTCCACCTTCTCTTTTGTTAGGTGTTCGAGCAGTGCCCTGGCCGAATCGCCTGGCAGCACGACGAGGACGCCGCTTTTCAGATCGCCGCATAGGTAGGTGTAGGTGCCCGCGACCACCTGGTTCGCTCCCCCGAGGTATTCGGGAACCTCTGCGAGAGGCAGTATCCTACATGTGGTCGCGTCGTTCATGAGTTCGACGTTCAACAACGAGGACAAAGCCGTCGCCGCGCTGCCAGCACCTATGTTCGCGAACTCCGTGATTATGTCGATCACCCTGCTGTTGGCTCCCGGTATCATTGACCTAGCCTCCAAGTATCGATTCAACGTCGAGTATGAGCGCTATATCGCCGCTGCCGAGTATGGTTCCGCCCGATATCCCTTTCACGCCCTTGAGCCGCTTGTCCAGCGACTTGACGACTATCTGCTGATGGCCCAGCAGTGCGTCGACCTCCAAGGCGGCCCGCTTGTCCCTGCTTTGTACAATCAGCGCGTAGATTCCCTCCGTGCCCTCGGGGCTGGGACCAAGCTTGAAGAAGTCCCGCATCCTGATGAGAGGCAGCACCTCGCCCCTGAGCTGGACGACCTCCCTATTGCGTATCATCTTCACATCGGACGGGGAGTACCTGTGCGACTCCACCACAGTCCCCATAGGTACCGCATACGGCTGTTCGCCAATGCGCACCAACATGGCCTCGATTATGGCGAGGGTGAAGGGCAGCCAAAGGGAGAAGGTTGTCCCATGGCCGAGGCTTGTGTTCACCATTATCGATCCTCCGAGAGCCTCGACGTTGCTCTTGACGACGTCCAGGCCAACCCCTCTGCCAGAAACCTCTGTGACCTTCTTCGCTGTCGAGAAGCCTGGTTTGAACAGGAGGTCGAAAAGCTCCCGGGCCGAGGCGCTCGCGGCCTGCTCCTCTGTCATGATGCCCTTGGACACGGCGGCCTCTCTGACAGAGTCGACATCAATGCCTCTCCCGTCATCCTGAACCTCTATCAGGACATGATCCTGCTGCTTGGAGGCCACGACCCTTATCATCCCTTTGGGCCGCTTACCGGCCCTCTCTCTCTCCTCCGGGGTCTCAATCCCGTGATCGACGCAGTTCCTCAGGAGGTGCATCATGGGCTCAGTGATCTTGTCCACCACCGTCCTATCGAGCTCGATGTCGCCTCCTTCGACTATGAGCTCGACATCTTTGCCCTCCGCCTTCGCTATGTCCCTGACCATCCTCGGATAGCGGCTCATCACGGTGTCCAGGGGGATCATCCTTATGCCAAGCACCTTCTCCTGGATGCTTGATGTGAGCTTGTCGATGAGCGAGGATATCTCCTGGAGGTCGTAGTCCTCCTGCGAATGCATCTTCTCCATGAGCCTGCTCCTGCCGATGACGAGCTCGCCCACGTCGTCCAGCAGTTCGTCCAGCTTGTCCATACCCACCCGAACAGTCTGGGCCAAGGGGGCTTCTGGAACCGCGCTGGCATGCGGCTGCTCGTGCGAGGCGAACTGCTCCCAGGATTCTCTTGGGGTATTGTCGTCCCCAAGAGCCATCTGCTCGACGTCCGTCATGGAGGCTATTCTCTTCAGCGACTCCCTGTATCTCTCCCCGGGTTCGAACCGGATCACCAGCTCCTCGAACATGTGCTCGCGCTCTATCTCGTCCTCCGAGGGTCTTGTGTTCGTTATCTTCGAAGTCTTCTCCAGCTCCTTCATTATGACGAGCGCGCGTGCGGCTGGCAGTGCGCACTTCTTGGCGAGTTTGATGGCGAGGACCTTGTCCTCGGCCTTCTCCCGCTTCCTCCTCGGGGCGGGAACAGGAGTCTTCGGCGCAGGCGGTGACTCCTTCAGCACGGCGGCAAGCGAGTCTGCGAGAGTCTGGTCCCATACCGGTTCGCGACCGCTCTCCACCGCCGACACCATAGCCTCAAGTGCATCGAGGCCTTTGAAGAGCAACTCAAGCACATGCTCAGTGGGCTCGAGCTTTCCGTCCCTGACTGCCGCGAGGACGTCCTCGATGGCATGGGCGGTGTCAGCCGTGGCCTTCATGTTCATCATGCTAGCCATTCCTTTTATCGTATGGCAGTTCCTGAAGACCAGGTCAACCTGCTCCTTGTCTCCCGGGTTCGATTCGAGCTTCAGCAGTGCTTCATTCGAAATCCGGAGCGCCTCTCTCGCCTCCGAAATGAACATCCTTGTGTACTTGGCCATGTCCAGTTCCTTCGCCATCTTGCTCAGTCCTCCAGGAACCGGACGATGGCTTCCGGGATATCAGTCAGGGGCAGGACCTCGTCCGCTATGCCAGCATCTATGACTGCCCTGGGCATGCCGAACACGATCGAAGTCTTCTCATCCTGCGCAATGACCCTCCCGCCAGCCATGTGCAGGACAGCAGCTCCTCTTGAGCCGTCCATTCCCATACCGGTCAGGACAACACCCAGAGCATGTTCTCCCAGGGTTTCGGCCGCGCTCGCAAACAACACATCCGCAGACGGCTTCACGAAGTTCACTGGCTCTGAGTCATCGAGCACGATTTGCAACTTGGACTCATTCATCCACCCGACCTTCATGTGCCTCCCACCAGGAGCAAGGTATGCCGTGCCCTGGTCGACTGGCAGACTGTCGTGCGCGAGCGTCACTCTGGGCCCGTTCACTGATGCCAGGCGCTTCGCGAAGGACTCGGAGAAGTTTTCTGGGATGTGCTGAACTATGAAGATCGATGCCGGCAGATCTTTCGGAAGGGCGGAGAATATGGCTTCGAGCGCCCGGGGACCACCTGTGGATGCGGCGATGAACACC
This sequence comes from Thermoplasmata archaeon, assembly GCA_038852315.1. Taxonomy (GTDB): domain Archaea; phylum Thermoplasmatota; class Thermoplasmata; order UBA10834; family UBA10834; genus COMBO-56-21. Next base: position 64,546 of record JAWCKF010000005.1, read on the forward strand.
GACTTGTTGGACCGGGCTGCCCGCCTCCTGATGTAGCTAATCCTGCGGGGAGCGCTTGCGCGGACCGCCTGGAGTGCATCCAATTTGGCGCCAGCGGCGCCCTTGACGATCTCGATTATCCTCTCGCTGAAGTTCACTATGTCGATAGATACAGGCCCGCTGGGCTTCGAGATGAAGTCGACCGCGCCCAGCCCCAAGGCCCTCAGGGGCAACTGGTCATCTTTCTTGTCCATTGCTGAGAGCATAACCACCCTCGTTGGGTTTTCCTTCATTATGCGCTGGAGGGTGGCGAGCCCGTCCATCCTCGGCATCTGGATATCGAGCAGGACCACGTCGGGGGTGAGTCGTTTGACGGTGTCGACCGCCTCCAAACCGTCCTTGGCGACGCCTACGACACTTATCTCCGGGTCGGTCTCGAGCATGTCCTTGAGGACGACACGCATGTAGGCACTGTCGTCGACTATGACCGCTCGAACCTGCCCGGGCATCTGCCTCCCTCAGATTTCCATCTGAAGAACCGCGTTCACTGATTCCAGGACATCGTCGGCGGTGAACGGTTTGATGATGAAATCAACCGCGCCCGCCTCGAGTGAGCGCATCACGGTCTTCTGGTGCCCCAGGGCCGATATCATAATGATCTTGGCTTTCTTGTTGGCCTCCTTCAGCCTCCTGACAGCCTCGATGCCGTCCTTGTCGGGCATGACTATGTCCATTGTGATGACGTCCGCTCCCTCCTTCAGGAACTTCTCAAGCGCCTCGTCTGCGCTCTTGGCTTCGATGACCTTGTGCCCGCCCGCCTCCAATATGTTCCTCAGCACCTTGCGCATGAACTCAGAGTCGTCCACGACCAGTATCTTCGACATCTCAGGCCCCCTTCGTCTCCGGTTCGACGGACATGTCCAACACCTTTATGGGATCGATTATTGTGATCAGCCGGTCCGAGTGCTTCGCTATGCCGACCACATACTCCGACTCTATCTTGCTCGCTATCGGCAACGGGACCTTCTCGACAGTGGCCTTGGGTATGTTGGCCACCTCAACCACTTCGTCGACGATGAACCCAACGGGAGCATCCGAGGCTTCGACTACGACTATCTTGGACTGCGACTGCTCTGCCATCGGCTCCATGCCAAACCTCTTCCGCAGATTGATCACCGTGACGAGCTTTCCCCGCAGGTTCATGATCCCTTCGATGTATTGCGCGCTACCGTGGACCGTCGTGATGCGATCCATCGTCTGGATTTCCCTGACATTGGTCACGTCGAAGCCGTACTCCTCCTTCCCGAGCCGGAACACGACATACTGGTCGATGACGGAACTTGCCATCACAACCCCTGCTCCTTCGGTTTCCCGCCATTCGGCACATTGTCCTGCCCTCGTGCCGCAGCCGATGAAGATGACATCTGCTTCGCCAAATCGTTCAGTTTCGAAGCCAGATTCGCCAGCTCCTGCGCCGATGCGGCCATCTCCTCCATGCCCGCCGCGAGTTCCTCAGTTGACACGGAGACGCTCTCGGAGGATGAGGACGTCTCGCGGGCTATCGTGGCGACCTCGTCGAGCGCCTTTGCTAGGTTCTCCGTCAACGCTTTCTGCTCTTCAGTGGAAGCGCTGATCTCCTCGACCATGGCCGCGGTCTCCTGAATGGTCGCCGCGATGTCCTCGAGCGACTTGAGCGAATCGGATATCGTCCTCGCGCTCTCGGTCGCGTCCGCGATGGTGTGCTCCATCTTCTGGGTGGTCTCCTGGATGTCCGTCTCGACGAGCTCGATGAGCTCCTGTATCTGGCTCGCGGCCTTGCGCGAGCCCTCCGCTAGCTTTCTGACCTCGTCAGCCACGACGGCGAATCCTCGCCCTTGTTCGCCCGCCCTCGCGGCCTCTATTGCGGCGTTCAGCGAGAGGAGGTTAGTCTGATGAGCGATGTTGGTGATTATGGAGACTATCTGGGCTATCTCCTTCGACTTCTTTGAGAGGCGCTTCATCGATTCGCCTGTCTCTTCGACGTTCTTCACCAGAGAGCTCATCCTCTCCAACGAGTGCTGCGCAGACCTGCTGCCCGTCTGTGCCACCTCGCTCGCGTTCGATGACGCACTGGCTGCGTTCTGAGCGCTCTGGACGACGTCGTAGATCGCTTTGGTCTGCTCAGCGAGCATCTTGACCATCTCGTCGATCTTGCTGGATTCGGCCTGAGCACTCTTCGCCGCCTGCATGACGGAGGTGGAAACATGCTGTGTGCTCTGAGTCATCTGATTGATGGTCTCGGCGAGGAGCATCGAGGATTCCCTGAGAGAACCTGATGCGTCCCTCAGTTCCCTGGTCATGCGCTCCATGTTAGCCTTCATGAGCTTGAACGCCGCGACGAGCTTCGCCATGTCGCCCTTGGCCTCGACGTCGATGTCCTTGCTGAAGTCGCCTGCGGCTATCGCCTCAGCGGATTCCGTCAGTTTTGCAAGCGGTCCTGATGTATTCTCTATGAGCGCATTCATCGACTTGATCAGGTCCCCGACCTCGTCGTTGCCAGCCTTGATCTCGAGCCTAGTCCGGAAGTTCCCGGCAGCGATAGTCTTAGCAGCCTTGGACACCGCCACAATCGGCCTGGTCTCGCGGCTAGTTATGACGAAGGTGGCCAGCGCGATCGCCGCTATGCCCGCCATCGCGGAAACAATCGTGTAGAAGGTGGCGGTCCTTATCTTCTGGTTCGCGAACTCGTCCATGATGTTTGATGCGTCCGTGACGATTCCTATGAGGTCGGCCATCGCAACGTTGATTGACTCCAGGTGTCCGGACGCGTTACCAGCGGCCGAGTATGCGGAGGAAGCCTTGTTTGTCACGAGGAACGCCGCGGCCGCGTTCGTGTCATCCTCGTAGCTATCGTACTGGTTTTTTATGCTGGTGAACAGGGTCTGCTCCTGCTGAAGCAGGTCGGTCCTGCCAGCATCCCTCAGGAGATCGCTCATGTGTGGCTGTCTGGCCAATGACTTGTAGTTCTCGTAGTCGTTCAGGAACTGCCCGAAGGCCTGCTGGTAACTGACCATCTCGTTGTAGTTGATGCTCGCTTCCATGGACGGGTACTCGAGCACGTATATCATGAACGACTCGTGGGCCGCAGAGAGGTTGTTCAGAGCCTTCGAGATCTCCGCGATCACAACAAGAGACTCGTCGTGGACGATCCTCTGGTTGTCCTTGATATCGTTCAGACTCTGGACGGACACGACACCGACTACGGCTACCGGTATCAGCGTCAGCCCAAGGATTATGGCCACCAGCTTCACTGTCAGAGTGAGCCTCAAAGTACCACCTGACCAGACTGCGTCGCGCGAGCGAGGCCTGCGCCGGGGAGATGGCCAGGACTCATCTCGCCGCTGGTCACAATCCCTCCTGTGCTTATTAATATATGTCGGCATCAATTTCATTTTTGATACTGGGTCCTGCCAGGCATCAGTCGTCCACGCCCTTCGGGCGCTTCCGGCAAAGCCATATCTAGCGCGACGGGGATTGAGGCGCGATGACATCCGAGGAGGAGCAGTACTTCGCTCAGGTTCAGAGGCACCTTCTCAGGTCGAGGGGGATGGACCTCACTGGCTACTCCCCCTCTTTCGTGATGAGGGCCATCAGGAAGAGGATTGGGAGGTCCGACTCCGAGAGTTATGCTGCCTATGTCAAGCTCTTGCTCAAGAGCGAGGAGGAGACGAACGAGCTCCTCAACGCACTCTCGATCAACGTCACCGAGTTTTTCAGGGACAAGGGGGCGTTCGAGACCTTTCAGGCGAAGGCCATCAGGCCTCTTCTCCAGCAGAAGGTGGGATCGCCAGGCGGCATCCTGAGGATATGGAGCGCGGGCTGCGGCACGGGCCAGGAGACATATACGCTAGCAATGTGCCTACTCGAGGAGGCCAAGGACTTCGGGAGCGCACCCAGACCCATAATGTCAGTCGTGGGCACCGACATATCGAAGACGGCGTTGGCCAAGGCGAAGAGAGGCTTCTATTCTGCAGAGGAGGTCAAGGGTGTCCCAAAGAGGCTCCTGGCGGAGTATTTTCAGCCCCAGGGCCAGGGGTACGAGGTCACGGAGGTACTGCGGAGGCATACGCGGTTCCACGCGGAGAACCTGCTCGATCCTCCGAGTTCGAAGTTCTTCGACGCCATCGTCTGCAGGAACGTGCTGATATACTTCTCCAGACCCTCGCACGAGCTCGTTCTGAGGAACCTGCATGATGCGCTCCGCGCCGGTGGATACCTGATGCTAGGAAGGACGGAGGCGCTCATAGGGGAGATGCGGTCGAGATACGATGTCGTAGACCACGAGAACAGGATACTCCGGAAGAGGGCATGAGACTTCTTCTAGTCGCCAAGAGCCTCATCGTCAGACAGCCATTCCGCGAACGCCAATGAATCCTCGTCATCGGCATGCAGACCTGCTATGACATCATCAAGGCTGGGCACGCTCACCCCTGACATGAAGCCCCTTATGCTCTCATAGTTGCCGTCGATCTGCGCTGCGAGCGCATCCTGGGCCAGATCCATCTCCTCGGGCGACATTTCGCGGGCGATGACTTCGGCGAGTGTCACCCCTTCTCTTTCTGCCTGGCTGATCAGCCTTGCCATGCGTTCCAGAACCATCGCTTTCCCCATCCCTTGCGTATGACAATCGTCAGACGCAATATTGTGGATGCGACTATTTAATTGTTGGGTCACGCTGTCAGGAAACTGGGTCGAGCCACGAACTGTATCTCTCATCTCTGCCCCTGACGACCTCTAGGAATCTGGCTTGGATTGCCTTCGTGACGGGCCCGGGCCGGCCATCGCCGACGGGCCGCCTGTCGACCTCCCTGATGGGGGTTACTTCCGCCGCTGTGCCCGTGAAGAACAGTTCGTCGGCCATGTACAGTTCGCTCCTTGCGATGTCCTGTTCCCTAACATCGTAGCCCATCTCAGCCGCGAGCTTCATCACGGAATCTCTCGTGATACCAGGCAGGATACCTGCGCTGAGAGGCGGCGTGAACAGCCTCCCATCCCTGACCATGAACAGGTTCTCCCCCGACCCCTCTGCGACCATGTGCGTGTCGTTGAGCATTATGGTCTCGTCGAACCCGTTCAGCTTGGCCTCCATGACGGCCAGGGCGCTGTTGAGGTAGTCGCCGCAAACCTTTGCGGTGGCGGGCACGGACCCGCTCGAGACCCTGTGCCAGGAAGAGGTGTGGACCCTGATACCGTTCCTCATGCCCTCGTCACCCAGGTAGGCGCCCATCTCGAAGGTGACGATGAACACCTCAACGGGGTAGCCTATCGGGTTGACACCTATGCCGGAGACGCCGTAGAAGGCGATCGGCCTGATGTAGCACGCCTGCAGCCTGTTCGCCCTGACGGTCTCCTTGGCGGCGATGCAGAGCTCCTCGACGCTGAAGGGGAGGCTCATGTTTATGGCTCGCGCGGACATCTGCATCCGCTCCATGTGCTCTCTCAGCCTGAAGATCGCTGGGCCCCGGTCGGTCTTGTAGCAGCGTATCCCCTCGAAGACGCCGGTCCCGTAGTGCAGGCCATGCGTCAGGACATGGACTGTTGCGTCCTTCCAATCGATAAGCTTTCCGTTCTTCCATATCTTCTCAGTTGGCTGGATCTGCATCCGATCCCACCTCCGACCGCGCCCTTCATGGCGCTTTGACTACTTGGTTTCTGAGTACGCCTACGCCGTCGAGCTCGACCTCGACGGTGTCGCCACACCTCAACGGACCTATCCCCGAGGGCGTGCCCGTCGCTATGATGTCGCCGGGTTCGAGAGTCATTATCCCCGAGATGTACTCCACGAGGTCGGAGTCGTCGAACACCCTGTCTGAAAGCGGGCTGTCCTGGACCACCCTCCCGTTGAGCCTCGTGACGACCCGGGTGGGCGGGGCCGAAGACACGAACGGGCCCATAGGCGCGAAGGTGTCGAACCCCTTAGCCCTGGTCCAGTCAACATCCGCCTCTTGGAGGTCCCTGGCAGTCACGTCATTAAGGCACGTGAACCCGAAGATGTGCTTCGCCCCGTCCGTTGCGTGCCTGGCCCTCTTGCCAACCACCACTGCACACTCCCCTTCGTAGTCCACACGGCTCGAAATCCTCGGAATCACTATGTCCTCCCCTGGCCCGACGATCGCCGACGGGGGCTTGCTGAATATCACTGGCACTTCTGGTGTCTCCCAGCCCATCTCCCTGATGTGGCTCCTGTAGTTGAGTCCCACACAGATGATCTTGCTGGGGCGCTCGACGGGCGGAAGCACTTTGAGCTCCGCCAGGAGGTGCTCCCTGCCAGTGGGACGGATGGTGCCCACTATAGCATCCGCCATGTGCGGCGAGTCCATCTCGATGACACGGTCCTTTTGGACCGCGCCGACGAACACCCGTCCGCCGCAGGAGAACCTGCCGAGCAAGGTGGGGGGCGAGCTGCGATTCAAGAGAACATCTTCCTTATCTTGCGGCCGACGACCTCGATCTGCGACCTCCGTCCTTCCTCCCTCAGTCTCTTCAGGGTGGGCATCCCCGCTTCATACTCCTTCACCCACTCCCTGGCGAACTCGCCAGACCTGATCTCCCTCAGTATCTCCCTCATCGTCTCCTTGGTGCGGTCGTCTATTATCCTCCCGCCCCTGGTCCTTCCGCCGTACTCAGCAGTGTTGGACACGCCCTCCCACATGCCCTCGATGCCGCCCTTCTGGACGAGGTCTATGATGAGTTTGAGCTCGTGAAGCACCTCGAAATAGGCTATCTCAGGCTGGTATCCCTCCTCCACGAGCACGTCGAACGAGGTCTTGATGAGTGCGCTGGCACCGCCGCACAGATCCACCTGCTCCCCGAACAGGTCCGTCTCGGTCTCCTCCGCAAAAGTCGTCTCTATCACGCCCCTCCTGGTCGCCCTCAGACCTTTCGCGATCGCCAGCGCTGTCTTCTTGGCCTTGCCCGAGTAGTCCTGGTGAACGGCTATGAGCGCCGGCACGCCTATCCCCGCGAGGTAGGTCTCTCGAACGAGCGCACCGGGACCCTTGGGGGCCACCATGATGACATCGATGTCCTTCGGGGGCACTATCCGCTTGAAGTGTATGTTGAACCCGTGGGCGAAGTCCAGCGTCATGCCCGGCCTCAGGTTGGGTGCCACGTCCTTGTCGTACACAGCCTTCTGGACTTCGTCCGGTATGAGCATCATGACAATGTCCGCCGATCTGACCGCATCCGGTATGCTCATGATCTTCATCCTGTCGGCCTTGGCCCTCTTCCAGGTCTCGTCCTTCAGGCCAAGCCCCAAGACCACATCCACGCCGCTGTCCCTCAGGTTGAGAGACTGTGCCCTTCCCTGTATCCCGTAGCCTATCACCGCGACCTTCCTGCCCCTGAGGGCCTTTAGGTCGGCGTCCCTGTCGTAGTATATCTTCGCCAATGCGATCAACTCCCTCTTTTCAGATTGCGTTCATGGCCTGTATGAACCGCTCCGGCTGGCTCCTCTTGACTATCGTGTCTACCTCATCGACGCCGCCGGTGATCCTGCAGAGCCCCTCCTTGGTCTGTATCAGCGCGTACGCCTCGTGCCTAGAATGATCAACGAGGTTGGCCTCGATGACCTCCTGAAGGGCGCGCAAGTGCTCCAGGACGCTCTCCGCCTTCTCCTTATCCTTGACGGACAACACTATGCGCGCCTTGTCGGGCATCTCGCACTTGCCGACCACGATGGTCTCCACGTTTATCCGCTTTCTGTTGAACTCTCCCATCACCCTCTGCATCACGCCTGGCTGGTCGTGGACCAGCATCATGATGACCTCCATTCAAGTCACCCCGCCTTTCCACGGACATCTGCCCTTTATACAGTCCGCGCTCGTCTTCCCCGGGGGAGTCATCGGCAGGACGTCCTCCTCGGGATCGACCATCACGTCGAGCAGGATCGGAACCTCGGACCTTGCAGCGCGCGTTATCGCCTCTGCCAACTCTGAGTGCCTCTCGACCCTGATCGCCTCCGCGCCATACGCCTCGGCCAGCTTCACGAAGTCGGGTGAGCCTGCGAACTTCGTCGCCATGTACCTCGACCCGTAGAACAGCTTCTGCCACTGCTTCACCATTCCGAGCCAGCCGTTGTTCAGAAGGCACACGATCACGGGTATGTCGTTCTCGACCGCCGTCGCGAACTCCTGCGAGACCATCTGCAGGCTCCCGTCACCCGCGATGTCGGCGACCACACTCTCGGGCCTGGCGATCTTGGCGCCAAGGGCCGCGGGGAACCCGAACCCCATCGTCCCCAGGCCTCCCGACGTGATGAACATCCTCTTTCCATAACATCTGTAGAAGTGGGCGGCCCACATCTGGTTCTGGCCAACCTCTGTCGTCACGATGGCGTCGTCTGGCAGGTTGTTCGACAGTTCGTGGATGACCTTCTGGGGTTTGATGGGGTCAGACCGGATGTTATAGTCGCACTCGCACTCCTTCTTCAGCTGAAGTATCCGATCCTTCCAAGTGGCCGCCTTCTTACGCTTCTGAAGGCCTGCAATGAGGGCGTTCACTACAGTCCACGCATCGCCAACGAGGCCCACCCTCCCCTTGACGTTCTTGCCTATCTCCGACGAATCGATGTCCACGTGGACGACCTTGGTCCTCACCCCGAACTCGCTCAGCTTGCCGGTCACCCTGTCGCTGAATCTCGTTCCTATCGCGAGGAGCACATCGCAGTTGTTCAGCGCGTAGTTGGCGACCTGTCGTCCGTGCATGCCACAAACACCGAGCACCAGCGGGTGATTCTCGGGCACCGAGCCCTTGGCCATCAGCGTGGTCACAATAGGCGCCATCAGCATCTCCGCCAGCCGGACGATCTCGGGGCCGGCCCGCGACCAAGCTACCCCACCCCCGACCATGATGGTCGGCCTCTCAGCGTTCTCGAGCAGCTTGACGGCGTCCAACAGGCCCGAGAGGTTCTTCTTCGGCTTGGGGACCTTCACTTCGACTTTGAGAGCATCCTCGTCAATCTCAGAGGTGAACATATCGTTGGGTATGTCTATGTGCACTGGCCCATACCTGCCAGTGGTCGCAATCATAAAGGACTTCTTGATTATCTCCGGGAGAGTCTTTGGGTCGGTTATCCTGAAGTTGTGCTTGGAAACGGGCATCATCAGGCTGAAGGCGTCCGCCTCCTGGAACGCATCGTTGCCGAGGACGCCGGTCGCGACCTGACCTGTGATCGCCACCATCGGCGATGAGTCCATGTAGGCAGTGGCGACCCCTGTCACGAGGTTTGTCGCCCCGGGACCGGATGTGGCGACGCACACGCCAGGCTTCTTCGACACACGAGCGTATCCGTCAGCCATGTGTCCAGCGCACTGTTCGTGTCGCGCGAGTATGTGCCGGATGTCGGAATCCACGAGCTCGTCGTAGAACGGGAGCAGGACGCCGCCTGGTATACCGAACATCACTTGCACGCCCTGCTGTTCGAGCAGCTCCACGGCAGCCCTCGCTCCCTTCATGTCCTACACACTCCGTCTTTCGGCCCGCGCCGCGCACACAGAATCCTGCGTGCCGTCTACGGGCCTATCTGCAGGTCGATAAGGACCTCTAGGGTCCCGAGAACAAGAACCAAGCGGCCCTGGCCAGGTGACCTGCACATCGGCGCTCGCAATGCCCGAGCACGTATTAATATGCTACGTCGTCTCACCCGTACGTGCTCCGAATGCGACCGACCTTTGCGCATTCTTGTACATAGCTTACGGGAGGGATCCTGCCTTGGGATGGCCTCTTCCCGTCACGACGGCCACAAACACGTGGCTCTTGCTCTCAAGCAACGCTATCCCCTGGACCGACGCGGCGGATGCGGGCAGCACATCCAGCCCTTCCTCCGAGCGCATCATCTCGGCGGTCTTGACGAGGTCTTCATCGGGGATCTCCTTCGCTGAACCATTGGAGTCAAGCACTGCTGCCACGATCTCGTCAGGCTCGGTCAGGTAGTTGCCTGACAGCGGTTCGTTTGTCTCTGTGATCCTCAGGTCTGGCAGCATCACAGGCTCCTTAGCTCCCATCGCGAGCCCATGGACGGCAGAATTGTTGTTCGAGCACGCGAGCATCCTCGGCTTCATGCTCATCGCTCGGAATCCTTGCCATATCCCTCCAATGAGTGTGCCGTTGCCGACCGGTACCGAGACCCAGTCGGGCTGTCTGCCGAGGCCTTGAGCAATCTCCTTCGCGATGTAGGTGTAGGCGAATATTCCCAGCTCCTTGTTCTCTCCGCCAGGGTTCGCGTTGTACCAGCCATTCCTCTTGGCATCCTCCACGGAGTTTTTCAGTGCCATTTCGTAATCGCCATCGACGTTGACGACGCGTGCGCCCATCGCCTCGATCTCCGCTCTCCTTGGCGCGGCGAAGTCCCTGGGGATGTAGATGTAGCAGCCGAGGTCCAGTTTCGCGGAGACGTATGCGAGGGCGGCCCCGTAGTTCCCGCAGCTCACGGCCGTGACCGCTCTGTGACCTTTCTTGCGTGCGTCAAGCACATGGATGAGCGCTGCCCTGTCCTTGTGCGTACCCGATGGGTTGTCCCCCTCCAGCTTCAGATGCAGCCTCCTCACGCCCAGCCTCTTCTCGAGCTTGGGAGCGCGCTTGAGGCTGGTGTTCCCTATTCTCAGGCTCCTCATCTGCATCTCGAACTCCCTGATGAGCTCCAAGGGAACCAATCCACACCACTCCTCCGAAGGCGACCGGAGTTCTTTCTGGCCGGCCCAGCAGGCACCCGCCGCCTCTAGTCCAAGCCGTGCGCGCTTATGTCCTTGTCGGCCCGCTTCACTATCGCTTCGAACTCGCGAGCGACTTCAGGTTCGAGCGGCTGCACGAAGTGCTCTTTCATGATTGCCGCCACCTTCTCCCTGGCCCTGTCGACGACCGTCTTTCTTCCGTCGGCCTCCCACTTGTCGCCTGTCCGCCTGTCCGTTATGCCAGTGATGAAGTGCTCCTTACTCAGCCACTGCATCGTGTGTCGCTCGGCAAGATAGCTCCCGCCGGGGCCAACCTTCTTGATGAGGTCCACCGCCAGATGATCATCATCCACCGTCACACCGTAGGCGAGCCTCGCCATTATCCGTGCCATCTCGTCGTCGATCACCATCTGCTCGTAGGAGAGCATAGTCACGTCGTCCAGCAGGCCCAGGCCAGCTATCATGTCGCACCCGGCATAGAACTGAGGCATGCCGCTGGACATCTTCTCATAACAGGCCTGAGGGCCGGGCATCTTCGCAGAGGTCACTATCCCTCCGCAGAGTATCGGGAAGCCATACATGTGCGCCAACTCTCCCGCCCCGGCAGATATGAGCGCTCGCTCGGGGCCGCCCCCCGCCCAGGTCATGGTGCGCATGTCGAAAGCTGCGCCGCCAGTGCCGTACATGAATGGGGAGCCAGGCGCGGCTAGCTGCGCCATCGTGAGCCCAGCTAGCACCTCAGCGTTGTTGACTATCAGCGACCCGGCCAAAGTCACAGGTCCCGTCGCGCCTGCCTGAGGCATGCCGTAGAACGATATCGGGACGCCCGCCCTTGCGAGCTCCAGAGCGCCCTCTGTGGATCCACCGTCAAGTTGCAGGGGCGAGAACGGGCAGTGCATCGACGAGAACACCGGCCTCCTCCTGAGAGCTTTCTCATCGCCAGCGAGTGTCGCCCCCAGCTTGATGAGCCACTTCGCTTCCCGTCTATGACTTGTTGTCTCGACCTGCACGTGCTTCTCTATGCTGGACAACGCCACCTTGAGATCCACCACGTGGCGTATGTAGTCGGGAACGTCCTGGCAGCTCACGCAGGGCCAGAATATGTGGGCGGAGTCGAGGGCGTTCGCCACCTTGCCGACCATGGCCAAGTCCGCGCTTGTGGACATCCTCCGCTGCCCTGTCTCGAAGTCCATCACGCTGGTGCCGTTACCGTCGGTCGTGCAGTACACACGCCTCCCGTCAAGCACAACGTCGTATCGGGGGTTCCTCGCACACAGTGTTATGTTCTTCTTCGCCTTGCGTATGGCTTCTTCGACAAGGTTGCCCGGTATCTTCGCGCAGGATGTTTTGTGGTCGACTGCGCAGCCGGCGTCCTCGAGCAACTTCAAGCATTCCCTGCTGAATACCTTTATTCCAGCGTTTTCGAGCACGTCCAAAGTTCCCCAGTGAAGGGAATCGAGGTCCCGCTTGTCGAACATTCTGAAGGTTATCTTGCCCTTTGGAAACCCTATCATCTCACTCACCCCTGTCCGGCAGAGGACGGACGAGCCTACCGTCCGCGCCGGTTGAACTTGTCCTGGGTATCGAAATCGAGTATTTATCAGGTTGTGAACTCAGCGTTGTCGGAGTAGTGCGGACCAGATGCGAGGGTACAAGCTGAGGGTCCCTACGCACCTTCGAAGGCGAACGCACCATCATCCCGAAAGCCTTTAATCACGAGACAGATATCGACCGCAGGCCAGCATGATGCGGGGGTAGCCAAGCCCGGTCAACGGCGCCAGATTGAGGGTCTGGTCCCGCAGGGGTCCCTGAGTTCAAATCTCAGCCCCCGCACCATCTCCAGGTCCGGACGACTTTCGACGCGCTGGTCGTCTCGCAAGCATGATATATCCAGCGCGCGAATCACAACATTGCAATCCCAACAGTTCGGTGACCGATGCTCGCAATCACACATCTCGTCGTGACGCTGCTTCTGATACACATTCTCGTCCTCGACAGGAACGACGCATTCGTCGCCCTCGTCTTCGGCGTCCTGATAGACCTCGACCATCTGATGGGCCTGAAGGATTATGCGGATGCACACGGCGTGAGGGCGCTCATGGACTGGGATACCTTGGTCAACCCGGGGGGACACTGGAAATCGATTCTTCACAACCCCGTCGCCATAGCACTCGTCGGACCGCTCTCGGCCGTCTCGAGGCTCGGGATCCCTCTGCTCTTCTGGGGCGTACACGTGATCATGGACATGGTTCAAGAATCATGTCTGGCTCAGTTTTCCACAGCTGAGGAGATGCTCCTTCTCTTTTCCTCCGCGGCGCTCATAGCTGTCAGGTACACGGCCTATTCGACGAGGCACTGGGGCTCTACTTTCACTGACTATCTCAAGGCCGAGTGGCGCGCCCTCAGGTACATGGCCAGACCCCGGTATGCGTGAGCGTCAAGGTTTAGAACCCGATAGGTTCCTGATGACGTGGTCTGTGAATGATTTGGACCCATGCCGGCCACCGATGTCCACGGTCAGGTGGCCCGACGAGTAGAAGGCCTCGACAGCGCGCTTCACAGCAACGGCCTCTTCGCGCATGCCGATGTGGCTGAGCATCATCGCAGCTGCGAGGATCGCCGCTGTAGGGTTTGCTATGCCCCTTCCTGCGATGTCCGGTGCCGATCCATGTGCGGGCTCGAAGACCGAATGCCGCGGACCGATGTTCCCCGAAGGGACGAAACCCAGACCGCCAGCCACGCCGGCGGCGACGTCTGAGAGTATGTCTCCGTAGAGGTTCAGTGTCACCATCACATCGAAGGCCGATGGTTCAGTCACGATGCGCAGGGCGGCCGAGTCAACAAGCTGGTCGGATGCTTGGATGTCCTTCCCTTTGTTTGCCAAGACCTCCCTGAACACGGAGAGGAACAATCCATCCGATGCCTTGAGCACGTTCGCCTTGTGCACACATGTGATTCTCCTCCGTCCGGCTGCATGGGCGTAGGAGACCGCAAACTCCACTATCCGTTCGCACGCGCGCCGGGACACACGTCTGCGCGTTATCACGCCCGCATCATCGAAGACCTCATCCTGGGTGTACATGCCTTCTGAGTTCTCGCGCACTATTACCACATCTATAGGCGCTCTTCCCTGGATAGTGACGAGGTTCTTGACTGGCCGCACGTTGGCGTACAAATCCAGTTCCTTCCTGAACCTGAGCACAGGCGAGTCGTAGGAGAGAGAATCCACCGATGTCACAGCCCCGAACAGGCAGCTGTCGCACTCGCGAATCAAGTCCAATGTGTCCTCCGGGAGGAAGCTGCCTGTCCTCTTGAACGCCTCAAGGCCGATGTCGCCTCGCACCAGTTCCAGGGACCCGGCCACTTCCCTTAGCACCCGCTCTGCGCAGCCTATGACTTCAGGACCGATGCCGTCCCCCGGGAGAACACAGACCTTCTTCATGGCAGCGTTACTCTTGGACCATTTTTGCGAAGTCGACGAAGTGCTTCTCCATGCGGGCAATCCTCTTCCGGCTCTCCTGCAGGTCCTTCTCCATCTTAGCAGTCATCTTGCGCATCTCCGAGACGAGCTGCTCGGCCTCTTTCTCAAGCGCAGTGATCTTCTCGTCGTGCATAACGGACTTCTGCATGTGCTCGTCTATCCTCCGCTCCAGGTCGGCCTGTCGCTCTTTCTCGGCGCTCTTAGAGAAGTAAGTCTCCACCTTGGAGTTCAGCATGGTCAGGATGTTAGACACCTTCTCGAGCTGCTTCTCGAGCCTGTCGACCCTGCCGGCGACGTCACCGATGCTGTCCTCGATGTTCGGCGCGGCGGCCGACTTCTCCAGCTCCAGAACGCGCGTCTCAATCGACTCCAACCTGCTCGCCAGGCCCGCGAGGTCCTTGATGCCCTGGGACACCTCTTCCAGTAGCTCCTTTTCAGGGAACTCTATTGTGACGCTCTCAGCGGAGGGGTTGTACGACTTGAGAGATTGGAGCGACGCGATTGCGTCTATGGTGGGGAATCCGGATCTCACACGGCTCTCCATACTCCGCAAAGTCGCTATCATCTCCCCACCGGACTTGCTCAGCCAAGGGTTCGCCTTCACCATCTTCGTTATGTTCTCAATCAGCGACTCGAGTTCCGCGCTCGTGCGCGCGAGAGCTGATTTCTCGAGCAGCCGGATGTCCCTCAAGGCGTCTCGCTTGCCTCTCTTGTTCCAGTCACCCAGCGAACGGCCCTCGAAGGGGAAGAACCCCGCGAAGTGGTCCACGCCCTTTACGACGATGTCCTGAACGGCGTCCCAGTCCTTCGTGCCCGACTCGATCTTCAGCTCCTTCGCAGAGTTGAATATCATCGCGATACAGCCGTTGGGCAGGAGGTAGCACTGTATCGCGTACGGCGCCTCCTGTGCAAACCTGGGGTAGGTTTCTGGCTTCTTCTCCTCTATGACCTCCATGTAGGCCTTGTAGTATTCCCTCGCGAACGCAGCCAGGTCTTGCGGGGACGGTATCTCAGGCCCTACATCCTTCGGCGTCAAGTCCTCGCTCAACTCCCTGTCGAGGAGCCCCTATTTCCCTGAGCCGTATTAATGCCTTCCCGGCCGTCCCTCCCCGAGCACGGAGCTGGCTATCATGGGGAGCGTTATTGTTGCATCGCCTTCTACGGTTATGAAAGGCGCATCCTCCTTGACCTTCCCCCAGCTCACAGCCTCCCTTATCCTGGCGCCAGAGAGCGAGCCGTCCCACTCCTCCGCGGTCGTGAGGTAGACCGCGTAGTCCAGGCCGCCCCTGAACTGGTTCCACCAGATGAGATGGTGTTTCGATATGCCTCCTCCTATCATGATGGCGCCAGCTTTGCGCGCAGAGAATACTATGTCCGACAGCTCCTGCTCGTCCCTCATCACGTCGACGTTGAAGTCCGGGTGCTGCTGCTTGAAGAGCCAGAGCTGGGACCCGAATGCACCGTCCGTGATGCCAGGTACATACACGGGTACGTTGTTCCTTGCAGCCCAGTAAAGTATTGACTTCTTGTCGTTAAGTCGCTTGCCGAACTCGAAGGCGAGCTGTCTGCTCGAGAGTGTCTTTTTTCCCTCAGCGTACATCTCAGAGAGGATCGGCTGCATCTTCTGCTCAAGCACTATGCCGTAGCTCTCGTTCGGTATCAGTATGTTCCCGAGCCTGTTTATACCTCGCCTGTGAAGGTCGACGTCATCCATCAGGAATTCCCCGTGGTAGTACTTCCTCCACACCCGCGCCAGATCGTGATCGAGGGTCCCGCAGGTCGTGATTATCACATCCACCAGCCTTTCCTCGACGAGCTTCCTGATGACGCCCCGCGTTCCAGTCGAGACTATGCAGGCGGGAAACGAGAAGAACACAGTACACTGTTTTTCTCTCAACATCTTCCTCACGATGTCGCAGGCGACTCCGAGCTTCTTGGCCGTGAAGCCGCCAGAGGCGAGCATCTGGTCTGTGAGATCCTTGACCTTCATGTCATCGGATATCTCTATATCCGCTATAGGCTTCAGCTTCATCTGCATCGCAGCCCTCCTGGCGCCTGTGGTTGCATCCCACATGAGCTGAGGATGGGAATTTAACATTATCGACACGGGCAGCGCAAATCGCAACAGCCTGCAGCATCTTGGCCGCAGTCAGTGGCTTCGGAATCAAAATCGATATATCGCGCCGAAAACATCCGAATCCGGGGGACGGGACGTGGGGGTATCAGGTGACGGGCGGCAACCGATGTTGGCTTCGGGTGCACGCGTACTGCTGACCTTGATCAGCGATGTCTCGCGCGAAGAGGCGATACCGTGAAGGTTAGAACCAGCCGTCATGCAGGTGTTAGGAAGGAACTCTTGAGATGGCGGATGGATGAGAAGGACATACCATTTCCGCGGAGGGAGTTCAGGGAGAGGCTGGCCAGGCTCAAATCGGCAATGGGCAGTTGGGGATTGGATATGGTCTTCCTCTCGTCTCCCGAGAGCATGTACTACTTCAGTGGGTACAAGAACGAGTGGTATCAGGCCCAAAGCTGTGCGGAGTGGCCGCCCGCATCCGGAATCGCTGTTCACAGAGACCGCTCCGGTTTCATTCTTTTCGACACAGAGGAGGAGTACCTCCTCGCCCGTCACACTTCTGTCGCTGACGACATAAGGGTCTTCCCCGCGGACGAACGGCCGGACGGCGAGATGCCCGGATGGATAGTTGAGGAGCTGAAGGGTGAGAATTGGCTTCCAGCCAGGGTGGGGCTCGAGATGCGCAGCTACCGCCCTAACCGGATAGTGAGCGAGCTCTTTCAGAAGGAGCTTCAGCGAGAAGGGTGCCAGGTTGCGGATTGCACATCCCTTGTGAGGGGTCTTCGGAGGATCAAGTCATCGCTGGAACTCAGATGTGTTGAGAGGGCTGCAGAGATAGCAATCATTGGCATGAGGGCCTGCCAGGAATCGATACGTCCCGGAGCTACGGAACTGGAAGTCTGGGGAAATGTGATGCGCGCAATGGCGCATGCGGGAGGGGAGAACCAAGCGATAACAATGCCAGTTTCCTCGGGTCCGAGAGCGCCCCTCATCCACGCACTCGCCACCAGGCGGAAGATCGAAAAGGGCGATCTCGTGGTGACTGATGTCTGTGGCGTGTACAATCGGTACCACGTCAACTGTGTAAGGACCTTCTCGGTAGGCAAGCCCCGGCCAGCAATCGAAAGGGGCGTACGTCTCGCTGGAAAGGCTTTCGACATCCTGGAGCGGCTCATTGAACCCAACCTGCCTGTCGAGCGACTGCTCAGCGCGATGAAGGACTACTATTCGAGAGCGGGCATTGAGAAGAGGAAGTGGTGGTGGGGAGGATACGAGCTGGGAATAGCGTTTCCGCCTGACTGGGTGGGCGAGTTCGTCTATGATCCGACCATCGACCCTGCGGGAGCGAGATTCGAGCCCGGAATGGTGGTGAACTACGAGAGCAACTTCTACCTTCCAGAGAATGCTGGCCTGGCGGCTCTTGTCGACACTCTCGTGTTCAGAAGAAGTTCGGCCAGAATTATGTGCAAGGAGATACCATTTGAGCTCATAACCGTGTGAAGCTCTGCGGAAGCCGATTTTCCGACGCGGGCGCATGCATGCCACGCTAGCGTCCCAAGTCGGCCCCGTGTTTCGGCTCACGGGGGTTGAGAATGGTGAGCCGCAGCGCGATAGTGCTGCGCAGCACAAACATATATACCACCCCAGCGGATTTTGTCACGATACAATGATCAAAGTGAGCGAGGTGATGACCCGACAGGTCACCACCGTTTCGCCAGACACGCCCGTGAAAGAGGCCGCTGCAATATTGGCTGAGAAGAACGTGTCAGGCATGCCCGTTGTCGAGCAGGGGAGGGTGGTCGGGGTCTTCAGCGAGGAGGATGTGCTGAGGCACATAAAGACCATCAAGAAGGACCTGAGGCTCATCTATCCGTCCATATCTTCGCTGGGAATCGCTTTCCAGGAGGAGGTCACACAGCGAGAGCTGCTCGAGGCCTATGAGGAAGTCGGCAACAAGCCTGTCAGGGAGGTCATGTCAAGAGACGTCGTCACGGTGGCGCCCGACATTCCCCTG
The DNA here is from genome assembly GCA_038852315.1 of Thermoplasmata archaeon. GTDB lineage: Archaea > Thermoplasmatota > Thermoplasmata > UBA10834 > UBA10834 > COMBO-56-21. Next base: position 82,806 of record JAWCKF010000005.1, read on the forward strand.
AACGAGGCTATCCTGAAGATGGTCCAAAGGGGAATAAACAGGCTGCCGGTCGTCGAAGGGGGCAACCTGGTGGGAATAGTCACGAGGGGCGACGTGATCCGGGGACTGGCAAGAGAGGAGTCGAACAGGAAGAAGTGACTGCACGCTCACTTCTTGAGAAGCCTGCGCTTCCTGACCGTCTGGCTTGCGGCTGCCTGCGCGTCAGCAGACGCGACTGCTGGATGCGCCTGCGGTGGCACCGCCTCGGCGGGAGGTTGTGCGGTGGCCCCCTCTATCGCGAACGAGTGACCGCACTCGCTACATCTCTGGACTGCATCGGGATGGGCGTAGAGCGTCTCTTTCCCGCACTTCCCGCACTTCGCCCCCTCAACTCTCTTGGCGACTCCCAGCTCGATCCTCTTGACGATAACGTCTTTCAGAAGGCGGGATACGACTTCGCCAACGAGCCTCGTGTACTTGCCTGCGTTGACAACGTCCCTCGCGGAGAGGGCCGCCTGGGCGTTCGCCATCAGGATCTCTCCGTCTTGTACCATAAACCCGTAGGAGGCCGCCTCCCTGAGCACCGGCGCCAGCCTGTCCAGCTGCGCCTTCATCTGCTCGAGCCTACGGTCCTCCTCTTGCTTCTCCGATCTTATCTTCTCCAGATGGGCACTGTCGACCTCTCGCTCGATGGCCGACAGAAGCGCAACCGCCTCTCTAAAGGAACCCGCACCGAACGCCTTCTCAGCCTCTTGAAACCTGAGCTCGGCCTCGCTCACCGCCAGGCCCGATTCCTTGGCCTCAGCTATGCCGGCGCGCACGATGTTGAATGTCGCCGATATCTCGCGGGCGCGCAGGTCTTTCGCTCTCTCGGCAGCGTTTCTGGCGCTTCTCAGGAGTTGGTTGTACTCCCCGATGTTCAACGAGCGCTTCGCCTCCGCTGCTATGTCTAGATACTTCCTGGATTCTTCGGTCCTCGTGCCGAAGGACTCGTATTCCATCAAGAGCTTCCGTAGCTCGTTCTCCTCCTTCTCGGAGTTGGCCATAAAGGCATCGAATGCTTTCACGGTCAGCGATTCGAGGTGCTCGAATGCCTCCTCCAATCTCTTCGGATTCCCTGCCATGAACGCGCGCTTGGCCTCAGCAACAGCGGTCTTCAGTATGGGGTCGATATCTCCGTCCCTCGCCGCTATCTTAGCCAGAAGCTCGTCGGCTGCCCTTATTGACAGCGCGGCCGAGTACACCTGGAACCTGCTGAAAGCATCGAGGCACTTCAGCCTCGCATCCCTGTTCAGCCTGATGGCTTCGTAATGGTCTCCCACTATCATCCGGCTGCGCGCCGCCTCGGCGGCCGAATCAACCTGGAGCATGGAAGGTCTTGCGGCCAGCACTTCGTCGATGCGCTTGTCTATTTCCTGCAATTCCTCCTTCGGCAGTTCGGGCGCGGTGGTCGGGGCCTGCGCTATCCTTTCTATGTCCTCCCTCACGCGTTCGGGCTCGACTCCGCGCTCCTTGCCGAGCTGCAACAAGACCTGTCGCACCATCTCTTCCGTGATGTTCTTGCTCGCTATCCTCTGTATGTAATCGCGCTTGTAGCGACAGCCAGAGACGTCGATTTTGTACCTGTCAGCGACTGCCTTGAGCTTCCAAAGGGGGAGTTCGTTGAGGAAGTGGTTCGGATCGCTCGCCATCTCGATACCAACAATCTGTTGGCGGTTAATTCGAGTGACTCAACATAATGATTTCGGGCGCATTATCCATGTGGCACGTTCAGCACGCCGTTCGAGAAAGCCTAAGTACCGCCAGTCGCATCGAGTCCTTCGATGGGGCTCCTCGAGGAGAAAATCGGTGCTGCAAGGCTGTCAGTGTACTCGAACAGCTTGCTCGTGGCACTGAAGGTCATCGTCGGGCTCCTTATGGGCTCGGTCGCAGTCGTAGCTGAAGGGCTCCACTCGGGCGTGGACCTGCTTGCGGCGATGATAGCTCGCTACTCGGTCAAGAAGTCTTCTGAACCGGCCGACCATGATCATATGTTCGGCCACGGGAAGTTTGAGAACCTCTCGGGGCTGATTGAGGGTGCGCTCATATTCGTAGCTGCCGCGTGGATTATCTACGAAGCCTCCATGCGCATATTGTCGAAGCGTCCGGTCGAACTGCTCGGGGCGGGCATGTTCGTGATGGCCGTCTCAATGTTCATGAACATGGTCGTATCGCGCAGGCTCGCACGAGTGGCAAAGAAAACAGAATCGCTTGCTCTGGAAGCGGATGCGCTTCATCTTTCTACAGACGTCTGGACATCTGGCGGTGTTCTCGTCGCCCTCATCCTGATAGCTCTCACAGGCTACCAGATACTGGACCCAGTGATCGCGATGGCTGTCGCTGCACTAATCATCAAGGCGGCATTTGATGTGACAAGACGGTCTGCTCAGGGTCTGGTCGATAGGTCGCTTCCCGAGGACGAGATAAAGGTGATTGAAGAGGTAATGAAGCAGCATGAACGGGACTTCGTTGACTTCCACAGGCTGAGGGCGCGAAAGGTGGGTCCAGAGAGACAGATCGACCTACACCTCACGATTCCGAGGAATCTGAGTGTGAAGGAGGGGCACGACTTGGCGGAGCACATCGAGCACGAGATCAAGAAGCGGCTTCCAAACTGTGTCATAGTGATCCATGTGGAGCCCTGTGACGAGATGTGCGACAGATGCCGCATGACCCCTCCTTCCAACATCTTCAAAGGGGGCGAGAAGCCTAAGACTTGACTATCAGCGCTCCGCGCCCTCGAACTTCTCTATGACGATTCTTTCAGTCGTGGCAAACGGAGCGTCGCCGTCCTCACTGTTGTCCACTGTGACCCACTCGGCTGAGGCGAGCGCCCTTGCCACGCGCCTGACCCTTTCCAACCTCTCCTTTGTTTCAAACATCTCGGTGCGGTGTCCGCGGGAAGCGATCCTCCTCAATGCGACCTCTGGATGTATGTCAATGAAAAGAGCCAGGTCGGGGAAAGGTAGGAGCTTTCGAAAAAAGGCGTACCCCATCGGTGCAAGTCTCTCAGGGAGGTATGCTGCTCCAAGGAGGTACCTGACAAAGATCATGGTATCCGCCGCCCGCTCTCTCTTCATCCTGTGGACAGAGCAGAGCACGTCGGCCGTGAAGAAAACGGTCGCCACCAATCGGTGGGCCGCTCCGGAACCCTGGAGAGCCCTCTTCGAGAGTCTGCCAAACAGCCTCCCCGAGGGATGCGATATGACTTCGACCTTCTCGCCCCGTTCCTCGAGCTTCTGACGGATGCGGATTGCGTGAGAGTCCTTCCCGCAACCGTCCAGGCCGTCCACGACAATGAAGCGCATCGTCATGCCCCCATAGTGTGGAGCAGACCGGCGACCAGCAGGGGCAGAACAAGGTTGTCCACGGATCCTGGCGTCAGCGCCTCGATCACGGTGACGAACGTGGCCACTGAGAGAGCGAATAGGATGAGCATCTCAGGCGGCTCACCCAACCCATATCCTATCAGGTCGAAGTAGAACCAGCTCAACACGCACACACTTCCGACAGTCGCGACCCAAACGCCCCCGCTTCCCTCCAGGCTCCGGTTGTGAGCGTACCTGATGCGTCCGTACTTCCTGCCCACGAGCTCTCCCATCCCGTCCCCGAACGCCATCGACAATATGGCAACTGACGCCGCGAAAAGGTCTTCGAACAGTGCATATGCGATTATGGTCCACGAGGCCGCATACAGCACTAGCCCGTACGGATGCCCCTCGGCGGACCGTTCGCCGAGTGCGCTCCTCTTGAGGAACTCGAAAGGAGACCGTGGCGTCGCCAACAGAAGCACGATCACGAACGGGAAGGCTGCCAGGCCTGCCATGACCTCTCTCGTGTCGAAGGACCACCAGAAGAAGACTATCCCACCAGTCATTATGTGGACTATCTTCCGCCGGTTCTGTACACGCCCTTTGAGGGCATGCGTGACCAATAGGACGCAGGCAACGTAGCTGTAGACCGCTGCCAGGCCCAGGCTGTCACCTTCCGAGAGCATGTCCTCATCTTCCGAGTTATCAATGGGCTGTGCATATAGTTTTCCGAGGCGCAGTCGTCAGGTGATGCCACGCTTCCGCTTCAGCTCCTCTACGACCTCCTTCGCCCTGTCCATGCGAATCTTCTTCTCGGCGACTATGATCCTAACAGCCTCCTCCAAAAGCTCGGGCGGGCAACCCACACTGCTCACGATGTTCTTCGCGTGCAGCGACATATGCCCCTTTTGAATGCCGACGGTTGCGAGAGCTCTCAGTGCCGCGAGATTCTGGGCGAGCCCGACTGCGGCTATCACCTCCCCCAGCTCCTGGGCGGTTTTCACGCCCAGCAGCTTCACGCTCGCTCTGGCAGTCGGATGAACCTTGGTTGCGCCCCCTACTAGACCCACTGCCATGGGCAGTTCGATCGTTCCCACAAGGTCGCCATCCGGCGTCTTTTCGAAGGTCGTGAGGGGCTTGTATGAACCTGACCGCGCAGCATAGGCATGAGCGCCAGCCTCTATCGCCCTCCAGTCGTTCCCAGTGGCGACCACTACCGCGTCTATTCCGTTCATTATACCCTTGTTGTGTGTCGCGCATCTGAACGGGTCGGCCTCGGCGAACATGTACGCCTCTATCACGCCGTCCACGACCTCCTCACCGCCAAGCGCCTCCTTGGACCATACTGCCCGGGCCCTTGCAAGCCTGTGGGTAGCGAGGTTTGAGAGTATCCTCAGGTACACTTTGCCGCCTGCGATGCTCTCGATCAGTGGGGCGACGGCCTCGGCCATCGTGTTGACAGCGTTCGCGCCCATTGCATCCCTGACATCCACGAGCAAGTGTACGACGACGTTGGGCCCTTTGCCCGTGTGAACTATCCTGACTTCGATGTCCCGAGCACCGCCGCCGACCTTCGTGAGCATAGGATCTTGGCTGTTCGCGAGGTCCAGCACCTCTTGCCTTCTCTCCAACAACATGTGCTTGGCCCTGCTCGGGTCCTTGATGCCTGTGAGCTGCACCTGTCCTATCATGAGGGGCGGTGTGCTGCTGGTCCAGAAGCCCCCCTTTTCTCTGGCCATCTTCGCGGCGTTCGATGCGGCGGCAACGACTGACGGCTCTTCTATCGCCATCGGCACAAGGTAGTCCTTCCCGTTTATCAGGAAGTTGACAGCTATTCCAAGAGGGAGGTTCATGGTCCCAACGGCGTTCTCAATCATCTTGTCCGAAAGGCTCGGATCAATGTTTCCTCCCCCCACAAGCGCCAACGCTTCGTCGTCGGTAAGGTCGGAGAACTCCTTCACTATTCTGAGCCTTTCCGACATCGGAAGCCTGTAGAAGCCTTCGATTCGCGAACTCCGGGGCATATGCACACCAGCGGCTGATGGGCGGAACAAGGTTCGCCAATCTTAATCCTTTTGTGGAGCCCCATCGGCGGAAAGCGTTCGCGCGGTGGGTGCAAAAGGCCTTATTCGGATTCATTCATGGAGGATACGATGGTCAAGTGCTCCGCGCCAGGCAAGATGATACTACTCGGAGAACACGCTGTCGTCTTCGGCGAACCAGCTCTGGCGGTCGCCATAGACCGGAGGATATCAGCCTCGGCGCGCCCGTCAACCCAGTATTTGGTGAATGGGCATCCCATGAGAAAGAAGCATCATGCGTACATCTCCGCCGCCCTCGACCATGCCTGGAGCGGCCCTCCAGTTAGCATAGAGACGCACTCTGACATCCCGTCAGGGTCAGGGCTGGGATCCTCTGCAGCAGTGGCCGTGGCGTGCATAGGCGCCCTCACAGCGAGGTCAGGCGCGCTGGACGCAGAGAAGATTGCAAGGCTGGCGTTCGAGGTTGAGTGTGACGTTCAAGGACGCGCGAGCCCGACGGATACTTCGACCTCAGCGCACGGCCAGGGCGTGCTCGTTTCGCCTGTTCGGCGGGACGGTCTGTTGTGGACCATCAGGAAGGGAGAGAAGGTGTGGCACGTCCATCACTGCGATGTACCTAGGCTCAACTTTGTCGTGGGGTATACTGGCATACACGCCCCGACCGGGCCTCTCGTCGCCAAGGTCAAGAAGCTCTGCGAGGAAAGTCAGGATGCCAGGAAGGCCGTGAAGAGGATAGGCGAGCTCGTGGAGGAGGGCGTAGAGGCTCTGAAGAGGGCCGACCTGGCGAGGCTGGGCACACTCATGTCGGAGGACCATCAGTTGCTCAACAGCCTCGGTGTCGGACACGAGGCGCTTGACAGACTCGTCAATGCGTGTAGTGGGGTGTCCTACGGGGCGAAGCTCACCGGAGCCGGTGGCGGAGGCAGCATGATAGCGCTGGTGGACGATGCGAAGAAGGCTGCGGAAGCCATAGCAGCGGCTGGTGGAGTTCCCATCAGTGTGCGTGTCGGGTGCGAGGGAGTGCGTTTGGAGGGGTGAGAGTTGGTCGAGAGGGTTGCGCAGCACAGGCATTGCAGGCAGTGCGACAAGGCCATCCCCTACAAGGACGAGTTCTGCGACGACAAGTGCGAGGCTGCTTGGAAGAACAAGATGCAGACAAAGAAGAGGCAGCTGATGTACTTCTACATGTTGCTGGTAGCCATAATGGTCATCACCATCGTACTGGGATTCATGGGGTAGGGAGGATGCGAGTCGCCGTCGGCGGAACATTCAACACCATCCACAAAGGCCACGAGCTGTTGTTCGAGACAGCTTTCGCCCTGGGAGACTTTGTGGAGGTGGGCCTCACCTCGGATGAGTTCGCTCGGAGCATAAAGAAAGTAGAGGTGCTGCCTTATCCTTTGAGGAGATCGAATCTGGAAAGATATCTGAAACGGTTCGGCAAACCGTTCAGCGTAGTGATGATATCCGACAGGTACGGCACGGCCGCGCACTCGGGTGAGATTGACGCGCTGGTGGTCTCCCCCGAGACGAGCCCCATAGCGAAAGAGATAAACGAGATCAGGCGGCAAAAAGGTCTTCCGCCTCTGGTGGTGCACACGATCAGAGAGGTGAAGGCAGACGACTCACGTCCGATAAGCTCTTCTAGGATATTGAGCGGGGAGATAGACAAGGACGGACGGCTGCTGCGCGCCCTGAAGGTGGCAGTAGGATCGACGAACCAGGTCAAGGTCGATGCCGTCCGCAACGTTTTCGCTCAGGCCTTCGGGCTCGTTGAGGTCGTCAGCGTGAAGCCCAGCGACAGCTCCGACAAGCAACCTATGGAAGATGGCGTCGTGGAGGGAGCGATAAGGAGGGCCAGGTTCGCACTGGAGGACGCTGGCGCGGACTACGGCGTCGGGGTCGAGGCAGGGCTGTTCTACAACAGGTTCCTCGGGCGATACCTGGACGTCCAGTACTGTGCGGTGGTTGATGCATCTGGACGACTGACCGTGGGGCACGGTCCGGGTTTCGAGTATCCCCCGTCTGTCATCGATTCTGTGCTGAAGGGCAGGACTGTGGGCGATACGATGAGTGACATCACAGGCATCGAGGACATAGGCCACAAACAGGGCTCGATTGGATACCTGTCGGACGGCATGATAGACAGGACGAGGCTCACAGAGATAGCCGTGCTTATGGCACTGATCCCGCGAATAAGGCGAGAGCTGTATCCTGAGTGAGCTTTGTTCAGTCAGCCCTCTGCAGCGACGGCCTCTAGATACTCAGCCAGCGTACCGCAGCTGTCCTTGCCAACACATCCGAACCTGGCGTACTTCCTGCAGTAGTCGCCGGTCTCGTCATGATGCTCGCAGGATTGGGCCTGTTTGAAGTGCACACAATGCCTCTTGATGCAGGCATATCCCTGATACCTGCCCGTGCACAGGCCTCCGCTCGAGAGATACCTGCACCTCATGGCTCCTCCCCCTCTTCGGCGGTCCTAAGCTGTTCGAGCCGCTCGAGGTGAATAGTAAGCTGTTTCTGGTAGGACTCGGGAGTCACACAGTGCTCTCGGCCAGGGCAGAAGAACCTCCTGTACTTCTCGCAGTACAGTCCCAGCCACTTCTCGAGACCGCAGTCAGGCACTCCCCTGCTATGCCTCTGCTTCATGAGGATGTTCATGCCCGAGAACTCGCACTTGTCGCTGCCGATGCACTCCAGACTGTCAACGTCTTTGTTGGCACAAGCTCCGCTGAGATAGCTGTATCTGCACCTCGATCCCATCCCATCATCCCATGCCCTTCCGAGCGTGTTGTCATGCGCGTGCGCGCACATAAACCTTGGTGAAATGTCGCAATTCCTGATCTGCGTCCTCGACGAAAGCAGAACCGGGATGCTAAGGCCGCGTTGGGGAGGCTCGGCCCTGCAGGCCCTCTAGGACAACACCAAGTTCACTTGCACCATGAACATGCCCGTATACACAGCTGTTGCGGCTCCGGATTCCCCGGACGGGCCTACTGCCTGGACGAGCAGCTCGTCGCCAACGAGCACAGCCAGAACGCTGACGTCGCACATGTACAATCCCCCCGCATATGACTGGCACACGTCAACCATCGATTCCTTTGTTCGCAGGTTCGTCACCGTTATCGTACACCCTTCAATCGGGGTGGTTCCGTCTGCGGCGTAAGTCGTACCATATACCACGCACCAATAGGAGTCGGGCGGGACAGATTGGGTTATGCTCACAATCTTGCTGCAAGAGTCCTTCTGACCGATCTCGTCTTCAACTGTGAGCGTGATGCGATAGTCGCCAGGGCTGATGTAGGTGTGTATGCGTCATCCCGTACGATGTGACACCGAGGTCGAAGTCCCATGTGTAGTTCACGATACCGGTTTCGCTCGTGGAAGCCGATGCGTCCACGTAAACCGTGATTCCGCTCACCACGTACGTGAACGACGCCACTGGCGGGGCGACCCCCTCAAACGCGTGGAAGTATTCTGCAAACGCGCCTCTTCGTCCCTGCGGCTCAAGGATGAGCTTGTAGGACCTCTCTTTTGTCAGCTTGATATCCCCTAGCTCGACGATCCCGGATGGATATGCGTCGAGAACTGAGAAGACGATCTTGCACGAGTAGATCACAGTCGAGGTTCCATCGGCCTCCTCGCGTAACTCGATGCTCAGGGCTCTGAGGCCGGAGTTCGAAACCCATTGGTGCCATGTGCCAGTGAGAGCTGACGTCCACTCCCTTGTCACGACGTTTCGAGTCGGACCCCCAATGGACTTGATGACGATAAGCGGATTCTCAATGTCCGAGGCGTCTGTCTCAGGGCCACCGTATGTCGTAGCAGAAGATAATCCAACGACGGCCGCACACAAGACTGCGAATGTCCACATGTAAGGCGCTCGCCTTGCCACTGTTCTCAATCCATCTCCCCCGTGCCTGGCAGATGTAAGCATGTTCTGTGTACATATACTTTCATCTATTGCGATTGATAGTTCTCTGTATTCGTTCTGTTAGGCATCTCGAGCACGCGATTCCCGGCCTTCACACAGCGTGACCCAAGAAGGCGCAAGGAGGACGGCTAGACTGCCCGGTGAGTTGCTCATTCTCCATAGTGCATCCCCCTCCCCGAGATTACACAGTAATCTGAACCTTCCGCAAAAGGCTTACGAGACGGACAATTCATATGGAGAGCCGGGAAAGATGGAGACGCGGACGAAGTACATACTCATAGTCCTTCTGTCCGCCGTCATAGTTGCCTTCGAGTCGATCGCCGTCGAGGCTCTGATCAACATTGAAGGAATAAACGCTCTCCTTGTGTCGTCGATCCCCCTTATGTCAGGAGGGATGATTCTCATGGCGATATCGCCGAGGGCCCTCAAGAACTTCACGAGACAGCTTGGGAGGAGGGGCTGGGGGGCGATGGGAGTCATGTGCGCCCTAAGTGCCATCGGGGTGTTCCTGTGGTTCGATGCAGTTCACAGGATAGGTGCCAGCAAGGAAGCGATACTCGGCGGAGGGTCGTCTGAAGTGTTGTTCATCGTGCTCTTGAGCGCACTATTCCTGAAGGAGCGATTGAACAGATGGGAGGTGCTGGGCAGCATCTTGGTGCTCCTCGGAGTCTTCGTCGTCCTATCGAACAGAGAATCGGTCTCCTTGAACATAGGCCTCGGCGAAGCCGAGGCGATCCTGAGTTCTTTCCTGCTCGCCGCGTCGGTGATGATAACGACCTTCCTGCTATGGACACACGATCTGACGGCCCTGTCGAGCGTACAACTGGTTCTTTCGGGCGCCATGCTCCTCTTCGGCTCACTGGCGCTTGGACTTACCTCGCTCCCCGACGGTCGCGGCGTGCTCCTGATGCTCCTCCTCGGCGTGGCGCCAGGCATAGGGTTGTGGACCTACAACGCCGGGCTACCTAAGATAGGAGCCTCTTTGACCTCGGTCCTGTTCGCTCTGTGCGGCATATTCACAGTGGGAGCTCAATTCACGATCACGCTGATCTTCCCAGAAGCGGAGATGATACTTCCGGAGAATCTGAGTCTAGTCGTTCTAGGGGGAGTGATCGCCTTCCTAGGCGTATATGTACTCGAAGTCGAAGGAGGTAGGAGCCGTAGGGACACCATGGTCGCGACGGAAGACCGACATTCTGGCGACTCTTAGCAACTGTTGAAAACATGTTGCAAAGTTTAGACCGCCACGCAAATCGTTGGAGTCGTGAATGAGGCGCCTCTAGCCAGTGTGACGTGCACGCCTGCCTTCGGAGACCTGTCGATAGTGTTCGAGTTCAACGCTTCTGCCTCTAGTGACCTCGAGGATTCGCCGGAGGCGCTCGTAGTGCGGTGGGACTGGGAGAGCGACGGTGTCTGGGACACGCCGTGGTCTAAGAACAAGGTCGCCGAACATCAGTTCGCCAGTGCCGGTGCGTACGTCGTCAAAGTCGAGGTCATGGATGCTTATGCAGAATCTTCGATTGCGTCCGTCGAGGTCCTCGTCTTCGAGATCATCCCTGAGTTCGGGAGCCTCGTTGCACCAGTGGTCTTCACGGTGTTGGCTGTGGCCGTGGCATCCGCCGCGAGGGCGAGGAAGCGCTGAGGGGGAGATTTGAACTCCCGAGGTACATGGTACCACCAACTCTCAAGGCTGGCGCCGTGAACCGAGCTTGGCTACCTCAGCACAGGCCGTGCAAGCTCCTGACAGTATGCAGTGCATCCGTCGATATCACTGTTTCGGGCCGCGCGCTCATGAGGTCGGACCGCCCCTCGGCGCCCGGAGTTCGAAAAGGTTCACGAGGTCTAGCTCGAAAGCTATCACTGGGTACTTCAGCTCGAACGCTTCAATCGTGCTTGGAGACAGCTCGCCGAACACGCCGACTGCGTGACCATCCACGGAAACGGACGCGCACCTGCCAGGGATGAAGCTCGGATGGTCATGTGGCTCCACATCGGGATCATGGCCCAGTGCCACCAAGATTGATTGGACGACAGATTTCATCTCTGTGAAACTCGCTTTCGAGTGAATCGCGACACCTGAGAAGAGCTTCCTGTTTCTGAGACCTCGTACTACGTCCCCCACCTCGAAGATCCTCTGTGGCAGATCGCGGTGCTTGTTCTTCTTGAGGATCGCCAGGAGGCTGGGCAGCAGAGATGTGCGGACAAGCACGTGCTCCTCGCTGACCGGCTTCCTGACCACGACCGCGTTCGGGTCCTCCTCCATGTTCATAGCATGGTACTGCTCCCTGGGATTGGATAGAGTGAGCGTCACCACCTCGAAGTATCCCAGCCCCACCATGACCCTCCGGACCCCGTTGGCGTATGCGATGATGGGCACCTCTTCTGCAAACGTGGCGTGACGCGGCAGAACATTCCCGAACCTCTCGAAGCCGAACCCGATGGCGACGTCCTCCGCTAGGTCGACGGGATGCAGTATGTCTGCCCTGTATGCCGGCACGAGCACATCTACAGAGTCTCCCCTTGCTGTGGCACCGTGCCCCATCCTCCTGAGACAGTCGGCCACGCCCTCAGGCCCGAGAGAGGTCCCTATCCAACGGTTGACGTCCCCAGTGCTTATAGACATCCTCCTAGGAGACAGGTCCGGAGCGAGCTCCTGTTTGCCGTCCCTGGAGATCCTCACAGTTCTTATCTTCCCGCCGCGCTCAGCGAGCGCCGTCGTGAGTATGTTCACCGCCGCCTGAACGGCGTTGAGATCGGTCCCGGTACAATCGACGAAGATGTCCCTGGTGGACTCCGTGACCGCGGTCGTGATGCCGTTTATGATTGGAGGGAAGGACAAAACCTCACCCGCGGAGTCCACGATGAGGGGGTACCGCCTCTTGCCCTCTAGCACGAAGGCGTATGCGATGCCCTTTTCATGCTCCCTCAGTATCTCGGCCGGAGTCATCCTCCGCGATCCCTGAAGGGGCACGAACGACACCTCGTCCGGAAGCACGGCCTTGTAAGTGAACGGTGGTCTGACGGTCCGGTAGTCGTGTATACCTATTGCGACCTTGCGCCTGTTCCTGCCGAGCGTGAGATGCAGCTTCTCCTGAAGGTCCATCATCGACCTGATGAGCGGGTCTGTTATGTCGTTCCCCTCGACGAGCGCAGACCAGATGTATGGCCTAACTTCGTTGACTGTCGGGTCTACAACGAGATCGACGGCCGGTTCCCCCACGGCATATGACCTGAGTCCCGGCTCGCGCCCGAGGAAGGCCCTCAGAGCGCGTGCGACTCCCTCGACCGAGTAAAGGTCTGGTCTGCTGGGGAAGAACTCGAACGACATCTCGTCGGAAGACTCGTCCATGCATCTCAGGTCGGCACCGAGCATTGGGAGCCGGTCGCGAATGACGTCTTTGGGAATCTCCTCGCCAACGAGCTCGCAGAGGTCAGAATAACTGAAGTTGATTACTGGCATCGACTCTACCGGCAGTCTCGTGGAGAATCCCGACGGATATAATAAGCTTGGTGGGCAAGATGTTGCGCGGGGCCGACGTAATCATGGATGAGTACAGGGGAGAAAAGTATATGGTCGATGAATCTGAATCACAACCGACCAGGGCCAGCCTGTTCCGAGGAATTGGATAGGGGCTTGCGATGATCAAAGAGAAGCTCAAGACCGGCGTGCCCGGACTTGACGAGATGCTGGATGGCGGCCTCATACCTGGCCGAGTCTACGTTGTCTCCGGGGCCTCAGGCACGGGCAAGACAACGCTCGCGATGCAGTTCTTGCTCGAGGGTGCGAGGTCAGGGGAGCGGGTGATGTATGTCGCGACCGATGAGCCTCCAAACGAGGTCAGGGACAACATGGCCCCGTTCGGATGGGACATCGGGCGCATACTGGTGTTCGATGCCACTCCGGACGTGCTGACCTATGACAAGACGCCGGTCAGGGATGTCTCAACTGAGCGGAAGGTCCAATACTTCTCGGAGGTCCCGAGGACCATCCGCAAGACGTCGGACAAGACCCCTCTGGATATGACTATCAACACGATTGAGGAGATACTGAAGCTAGAGATGAAGACACGGAGGTACACCAGGGTCGTGATTGATTCACTGACTTCGTTGAGGTACTTCTACATACGCACGAGCGAGGAGAACGCAGCGCTGATGTCCTTCCTGAGGGTGCTCGCTGACCTGGGGGTCACCTCCCTGGTGACCGTCCATCTGCCTGAGACTGCGAAGTCGGATGTGGAGGCGCACATGGCGAGGGGGGAGATCAGGCTGCACAAGTGGTTTGACGGCAGAGGGCTCGTCCGCGGACTGACCGTCGAGAAGTACCGTGGGTCTGCCCACGACCAGCGTCTGCGTCCCATAAAGATAGCGAAGGACGGGATCTCGGTCAAGAAAGCTCTGCCAGAGAAGGAAAGGCTCGGACGCAAAGCCGAGAAACTGGCCGAGGAGGACTCGCCCGGAGCATCCGAGTCGAGGCAGGAACTGCCCACTGACCAGCAACCCGCGTCTGTCCCGCACGATGTCTCTGACCCATCCCCTGCCAAGCCTGTGGTACCGAACGACGACCGCCCGGAGGTGGGGGATGCTTGACTGAGCTGGGCACGCAGAGGGCATCTACGGGCATCGCAGGACTGGACAGGATGCTGGACGGAGGGCTCATACCTGGCAGGCCCTACATAGTCTCGGGCGCGTCGGGGAGCGGAAGGACCACGCTGGCTATCCAGTTTCTGCAACAGGGGGTGAAGGTGGGGGAGCGCGCGCTCTTGGTGGCGGTCGACGAGCCGCCGATAGAGATCAGGGAGAACATGCGCGCGCTCGGGTGGGATGTCGGGAAGATACGCATACTTGATGTGCACCCGGCTGCAAAGGCCTACAGCAAGAAGGTGTCACTCGTGGAGGTGGCAGCGCAGAAGAGCGTTAGCGCGCTCATGGAGGCGTCCGGCGCCACGAGGGAGAAGGCTGAGGCGTTGAAGAAGGTGTCACCGGACCTGTCCCTCCCCTCGCTGCAGCTCATGCTAAAGCAAGAGCTGCGGGAAGTGAGGTACTCGAGGCTGGCCATAGATTCGCTCACCTCGATAAAGCGATTGGCTGGACCTGAGGAGGACCTCAGCTTGGGCATAGTGTCCCTCCTGAGATTCCTCTCGGAATCGGATGTAACAAGCATCTTGGTGACTGAACAGCCTGACCCTGGTCGACTGGATCCTGAGACATTCATCAGCCGTGGGGAGATAAGGCTGCACAAGATGATGGTCGGCTCGAAGCTGGAGAGGTATGTGACGGTGGAGAAGTTCAGGGGGTCCTCACACGACACGATGCCCCGGCCGCTGACGATAACCGACAAAGGCATTGAAGTGGACACGGGCAGGAAGATATCCAAGGCGGCTCTGAAAGCCCTCCAGGAATCCACCAGCACCTCGAGGTGACCACTGAACCAGCGTCATGTTTTTGTTCGGGAAGTGCCTTCCACCGTGCCGATCACAATGAAAAGAGTCTCCCGGCTGCCGACGGTTGAGGTCTCAGGAAAGCCCTATGACATGGGCAGGATGGCGGGAAAGGCGTGTGCTAGGCGTGCGTTGGCCTACAGGAGAAGCATCGCTGAGGCCATCGAGCACTCCGTCGGAGTAGGCTGGGACAAAGCGGTCGAGAAGGCGAAGCAGTATCTCCCTTACGCGGAGGAATTCTACCCGGATTTCATCGAGGAGATGAGAGGCTACTCCGAAGGGGCAAAGATGCCTTTCGAGGAAGTGTTCACTCTCTGCTGTCATGAGTTGCTGAGTTCTTCAGGGTACAGAGGGTGCACGGACATAGTGGTCACAGATGAGGTTACAGAGGACAGAAGCGTACTGGCCGCACACAACGAGGACTGGTCTCCCGTTGCTGCGGAAACGGTCGTTCTACTGAGGGCGAAGCCAAAGGGCAAACCAGAATTCATCTCGACCGCCTACGCCGGCCTGCTCCCCTCGTGCGGCATGAACAGTTCTGGCATAAGCATAACAGGGAACGCGCTGAGTCCCAACGATGTCCGCGTCGGCATACCCAAGATCTTTCCCGTGAGGAAGGTCCTCGAGGCAAAGCGCATCGGTGAGGCCCTCGAGTATGCGATGCCTCGCGATCGCGCGTCGAGCTACAATAACATATGCTCAGACCGCAACGGAGAGGTCTACTCGCTCGAGGGATCGGCGACTGATTGTGCGTGGATATACGCCATAGATGGCTACCTGGTCCACACAAACCACTACCTCTCCCCGAAGATGGAGAGATTCGAGTCTGATCCCTCTTCGATCGCATGCTCCGTGGTTAGATACAATCGTGCGCTCAAGCTCGTGGAGAGCCAACTGGGAGCGGTGACTATCGATTCCATCAAGAGCATATTGCGGGACCATGTGAACAGGCCGGGGTCGATATGCCGTCACGCGGATCCGGGGCTGCACATGGCCGATGTGTCACAGACGATATTCTCTGTCGTGTTCGACCTCAAGCGCTTGGAGGCGCACATCGCGAAAGGCGCGCCGTGTTCGGGAGAATACAGCATCAAGTCGCTTCAAGAGGACTAGGTGTGCGGGTTGCGACTGCGATAAGGGTTCCTGAGCGAATCGTCTAGAGAAGAGTTCGCGCCGTCAAGGGTTAAATACCGCGATAAAGATTCCGGTACTGACCAGCTAATCAAGCTTCTCTGGCATTGGGGGGATGCCCGTGGGGACGGGGGAGATGGTCGCAAGCTCATCTTCGGGAGTTAAGGCTAGTAAGCTCGGCAGGCATAGGTTGCTCAGGTTGACGGTTGTCGCCGCCATCGCATATGTTCTCGTAGTCGCGTTCACCGTGGTCTCTGCAGTGCAGCCCAGCGTGATTGGGACATGGTTCACGCTCTACGAAGAGTACGACGGGCACAGCCTCGTTTACAAGGTCGAGGTCAAGATAGTGAAAGTCGTGCCGAAGACGGTCAAGGTCGCAGTCGTTGATCTCAGTATCCGCGTGACGAACAACCACGAGTTCGGGGTCTGTGTAGCGGATGCGTTCTACAGGATATCTGATTTCCACAGAGAGAGGACCTCGCTGGTGGTCCAATTCGGCGATGTAACAATAGATGCCCACAGCATCAAGGCCTTCTCGGTAGAGAATGTGAAGGTCACGAAGGTGCTGGGTTTCGGGCCCAGGTATGCGGTACAGGGATACCTGGTGTGGTACGAGGTTTATAACCCACCAGATTTGGTGGGGCCGTTCAGAATGGACTTCAACGAGGTTCATTCGATTAACGAATTCATCCATTGATCGTTCTTCTCCTGAGGGGTGCCGCATCGGATGTCAGTGATGGTGCGGTGAAGGCCTCGCGGATAGCTTCCTAGCTCGATAGGCGAGCATGGCATACGCTACTATGCCGTTGAAGGGTATTATGACTGTCTTCATCACCAGGGCTGCAGTCAAGATGCCAGTGCCATCGCCTCCGTTCACCATCACCATGAGCTGCGAAACGAGCAGCATTGTCCCGAGGGCGTTCAACACCACGAACCCCTCCCATGAGTTCAGGGCAGGTCGGCTTTCGAGCAGGGCACTGGTTACCCATCTCAGGCCTCTAATGCGAAGCAGGAGGACCCCTGCCATGAGCATGATCGAGGAGGCCGCCCAGGTCACAAGCATGATTGAAACCCATCGCAATTCGAGCGCAGAGAACATGTTATTGATGTCCTCTGAGTCGAGGATGCCGTTGAGAACATCGACATAGCTCATGTCCAGCAGGCGGGGTATGCCCCATCGCCATGTTGCAGAGGCCAGGACTGACCCGAGAATGAGACTGCCACAGAGGTGAACGTACCACTTTTCATCACTATTCTCTCTTGACCTCCAGCCCGTCGCAAGAATTCCCGTCCCGATCAGGAACATGCCAGGGAGGTCTATCAGCAGTGACGATGAGCCTACATGAACGCCCATACTCGGCTCCGAAAGCCACATCAGAAAACTCCCGAAAAGGAGACCATTCTGAAGGCAGAGAAGCACAGCACCCAGAAGTACAAGCGTGATGCCGAACCCCGGCGCGTCTTCTCCTCCCTCCAGTACTGCCTGTGAGGCTGTCGGCTGCCTACTACCTCCCCCCGGCCAGAGCCGTATCCAGGAGCTGAGTTATGAACCTGACGCAGCGTGCGCCAGGAGACCTAGCCTCTCGGCTCGACAACAGTCTACTCCGCGCGGGACCGGTTAGCGCGAGGTGCCATCGGCTGAGATGGAAAGTATTTAATCTCGACCACATCATTGCGCAGGAGCCTTCACGGGCCCATAGCTTAGCTTGGTTGGAGCACCCGGCTGATAACCGGGAGGTCACCGGTTCGAATCCGGTTGGGCCCATTTTTCTCTCTCTGGCCATTTTCTATGGAGGCCCTCATAGAATTTTGACGGTAGGCGCTTCCCATGCCTGCCGTACTAGGGAGAACGCGGTGTCGCTTCGGATCCTCGCGTAGTACAGTTCTGTGGTCCTTGTGCTCGTGTGTCTCATGCACTTAGAGACGGCCTCAATCGGAGCGCCCAGGTCCTTCGCCTTCTGCGCGAATGTCGGCCTAAGGTCCTTCCATTTGAAGCGTATTCCGCTTGCCTGCTCGATTTGGAATTTCAAGCGCCTCCATGCGCTCTCGTTCCAGTAGCCGACATGGCCCTTCTTTGTGATGTACGGAAACAGGGGTTCGACCTCTCTGGCGTCGAGGCCGGTCTTCTCGAGGGCTTCCGTCCTGCGCTTGAGGTACTTGCGAATGCACTCCTCGGCGCAGGCCATTATTGGGGCCTTTTCCTCGCTGTTTGCCCATCGACGCTTGCCCTTCGGATTGCTGACGACTATTTCCAGTCTCGACAGGTCCAGGTCCTTCAACCTGGCCGTCCTCAGCTCCGACGGCCTCATGCCCGTATGAAGATACAGAGTTAGCGCGGCCTTTCCGACCGCATCCCACCATTCGTCTTCGAGCTCCCACAATCCGGCCATTAGTTGGTCCAGGTTTTCGCCCGGTACTATCTGAATGGACTTCGGAGTGGCGATTGGGAGTAGTCCGCGCTTCGTTACCTTCACTCTCTCGACGGCATTGTTTCCGACATACTGCAGCACCTCGCCCAAGAACCTGAGATACTTGGACGCAGTCGATGCGTCCAATCGGTGCTTGCACCAGATGATGAACTCGCATACATCCTTCTCGGTCATTTTCTGCGGGTTCATTGTTGATATCTTCTTGTCCTTGAGCAAGCTCATGAGCGCCTTCTGTATCCTTCTGAACTTGCGCTCTCTCTCGGCCTGAGTCGAGGCAGCATAGAACCCCGCCGTATCCCGAAGCAATCTGTTTGCTGCGGTCATGAAGGGGTATCGGCCCATGAGTATCGGCCATCTCTTGCCAACAGAGCTGTCAACGCGACCTTGGGAAGCTTGTTTACTAGAGTCGTGTCGACACGCTCCCGAGGCGAGTTGTTGCGGCTTAGAGCCACATATCCTCGCCTCGGCTCCCGAATCGGCTTCCTGGGACGTAAAGATATCGGGCATTTCTTTGGCTAGGGGAGGGCTAGGGCTTCCCCTTCGGGCCAATCACCCCCTCCTCTTTTAGACGGTTTACGACGGTCTGGTGAGAGCATCCGAGGGCGTCCCCTATCCGCCTATACCCGAGGCCCTGTTTGCGAAGCTCAAGCACTTTGGCGATGTCTAGCTGCACTTTGGGACGACCTAGCGCCTTCCCCTGCGCCTTCGCCCTCGCTAGGCCTGCCTTCGTGCGCTCTATTATCAGCGCCCTCTCGAACTCCGCGATCTCTCCCAAGATTCCGAAAAGGAGCTTCCCAGTCGGGGTATTCGTTGAGAAAGCCTGGTCCGTGCACTCGAACTTGATGCCCCTGCCCTCGAGGTCGGCGATTATCTGCTTGAGGTCGAGCGAGGACCTCGCTATCCTGTCGATCTTAGTCGTGAGCACTAGCGAGAACCTGTGGGCACTCGCGTCCCTGAGCATCTGCCTGAGCTGAGGGCGATAGGCGTTGGCTCCCGAGGCCATATCGACGTACTCGCCGTAGATCTCCCATCCCCTGTCCTTGGCGTATGCCCGAAGGCGCATGAGCTGGTTCTCGGGGTTCTGCGAATCATCGGACTTCGAGACACGGGCGTACAGAGCGACCTTCATGCTCCCCATCTCCTCCTTTGCCTGTGCCTCCAGGGGCCGTGATGCTGAGGATCTCCCCTGATGAATCGCTGACAAACTAAGCACCGCAGGCGCTCCCTCATGCTGGCTCCCCCATGAATCTTCTCAAGTCTGACGAGTCTGATTCTTTTCCATCCGGCTCTTTTTCGAGAGAGCCAGTAGATGAAAAAGGCTCCAAGTCTGACGCGGAAAAGAGGTACGGAGTGTATTCCCAATCTAGGAGGATCTCGGCTAGCTCGCACTCTGTCCCCCGGAATTTCATCAGACTTGAGGCAGAAATGCGCTTGATTTGCCGAGCCAGCTCGTCGGCACTCGGAATGCGGAAACTCAGACTGCCGAATGTCAGACTCGTCAGACTTCCGTCTGGTCCGTACTTCACTTCGCTGCTGCCATCGGCCATGACGAGCTTCCGATACTCGTGCTCACGGGAGGCTTCCTTGGGAGATGATGCAACGAGGTTGTGCTTCTCGCACTCCCTGAGATAGCGGTAGGCGGTCTCCGGACTGATTTTGGCATCTGGATGCCTCTCGTTC